>NZ_JBHVOL010000018.1:136893-172890 GCF_042887925.1 Kitasatospora sp. NPDC057904 | reverse complement strand
CAACGCCTCGAAGAACCTCGCCTTCAAGCCCTCAAAATCCACGATCCCCGCAACTCCCTGAACTCAGGGTGTTGCGGGGATCGCTAGAGCCCGCCCACTCGCCGGAGGGGGCCTTCGCGTCGCCCCCGGCAGGCCCGTGCGGGCCCGCCGGGGGCGGTGTGGAGCGTGTGGAGCGTCAGTGGGTGCCGGCGGACGGCGTGGCCGCACCGGACGGCGTGGCACCGGCGGTGGGGGTGCCGGCGACCGGGGCGACCGGGGCGGTCGGGGTGGTGCCCGCCGACGGGGTGGCGGCACCGGTGGCACCGGTGGCCGGGGCGGACGGGGTGACGCCCGGGGTGGCACCCTTGCCCGGGACGGCGACCGGCGAGGCGGTCGGGCCGAAGCCGTCGTAGAGGCCCTTCTCGTTGGCCGGGCTCACGCCGGCCTGGACGTCGACCTTCTGGCCGTCCTTGAACGCGAAGGTCGTCGGCACCATGCCGCCGACCTTGACGCCCACGGAAGCGAGCCTGGCGGACGGGTTGCCGCCGCCGCCCAGCAGCACGGCGCCGCCGGCCGGGACGACGATGCTGCTCAGCGGGGCGCCCGCGGCATCGGCGAAGGTGGCGGCGGCACCGCTGCCGACGGTGATGGACTGCAGCTCGACCGGGTCGGCCCCGGTGTTGCTGATGTTCACCGTCACGTTGGCGGGCCCGGTCGAGTCGCCCGAGGTGTTGGCCGCGGTGACGACGACGATGTTGTTCAACCGGACGTTCGTGCCGAGCGTCGCCGCGGCGCTGTCCGGCTTGATCTGCAGGGTGTCCGGCTGGTTGCCGGCCGCGCAGGAGGACAGCGAAGCGATGGCGAAGGCGGCGAGGGCGGCGATGCTGCCGCGTCGAAGGCTGCGGCTCACGGCGGCGGCTTCTCCCTAGGTCACGTGTCGGTAGGTCAGGTCTCAGATTATCGACCTCACTTATGCGGTCCTCACGGGGTGGTCCCCGTGTCGCACTCCCGGGGCGGTATGCGGGTCCGTCCGGCCGCAATGTGACGTGCCCGCGCCACGTGATCGCGCCGTTCGGGCGGTGCCCCCGGGGGCCGTTTTCGGGCGGCGACGCGCGGACAAGCTTCGACCAAGATCGAATAACGATCCGGAAACGGCCCGATAAACGGCGAAAACTCAAGATCCAATCACGGTTTCGGGAGTGTTGCGACACGTTTCGCCGGGCGCCGGAACCGCCTCCGACCTGCGGGAAGCCGCTGTCGAACACCGGTCGCAGCACGTCATGGGGGTGCTTGTCAAGCCCCGAGACCCGCCCTGACCTGCGAAAACGCCCTTCGGGTGCGCCGAAAAGCGTGTTATTCTGGAAAGCCACGGAAGGGGTCCTGTCACATGACGTTCAAGGTTGGCGACACGGTGGTCTACCCCCATCACGGGGCCGCGCTGATCGAGGCCATCGAAATTCGCCAGATCAAAGGTGTGGACAAGACCTACCTGGTGCTCAAGGTGCAGCAGGGAGACCTGACGCTCCGCGTGCCCGCCGAGAACGCGGAGTTCGTCGGCGTGCGCGATGTGGTCGGCCAGGAAGGTCTGGACCGGGTCTTCGAGGTGCTGCGCGCACCGTACACCGAAGAGCCGACCAACTGGTCCCGTCGCTACAAGGCGAACCTGGAGAAGCTCGCCTCGGGCGATGTCATCAAGGTCGCCGAGGTCGTGCGCGACCTGTGGCGCCGCGAGCGCGAGCGCGGCCTGTCGGCCGGCGAGAAGCGCATGCTCGCCAAGGCGCGCCAGATCCTCGTCAGCGAGCTCGCGCTGGCCGAGAACACCAACGAGGACAAGGCGGAGACGCTGCTCGACGAGGTCCTCGCCTCGTAGTGCGGTCGGGCTGCCGCCCAACGCTCACAGCGCCCGGTGCCGGCGCGCCGCTCCCGGAGGTATCCGGGAAGCGGTGCTTTGGTACTTCGGGCGCTGAGGCGTGTCCGGACGACGCCTCCCGCCCGAGCCGGTCCAGGCCTGCAAGACCGTTTCTGCGGATCGTGTGGGCCGCGGACCGGGTGGTTCTTCGGAAGGGGTCCGTGCGCCCGTCGTGCACGCCATGGCCATACCCACTTCGCCGAAGGAGTGAAACCTGAACGCGTCAGCAGCAGTCGCAGCAGCAGTGGTGCCCGCCGCCGGACGCGGTGAGCGGCTCGGGCCCGGCGCCCCCAAGGCCCTGCGGGAACTGGGCGGTGTGCCGCTCCTGGTGCACGCCGTCCGGGCCCTGGCCCGCAGCCGGGCGGTCGGCCTGGTCGTGGTCGCCGCACCGGCCGACGGGGTGGCGGAGGTCGTCGCCCTGCTGGACAGCCACGGGCTGGACGGCAAGGACATCCGCGTGGTGGCCGGCGGCGCGACCCGCCAGGAGTCCGTCCGGCTCGGCCTGGCCGCGATCCCGGAGGACGTCGAGATCGTCCTCGTGCACGACGCGGCCCGCCCGCTCGTCCCGGTCGAGGTGGTGGACGCGGTCGCGGCCGCCGTCCGCGCCGGGGCCGTGGCGGTGGTGCCCGCGGTGCCGCTGGCCGACACCGTGAAGCGGGTCGAGCCGAACCCGGGCGGGCCCGAGCCCGTGCTCGACACGCCCGACCGCGCCACCCTGCGCGCCGTGCAGACCCCGCAGGGCTTCGACCGGGCCACTCTGGCCGAGGTGCACGCCAAGGCGCTGGCCGAGGAGGCCGCGGGCGGCACCGGCGTGCCGCCGGTGACCGACGACGCGGGCCTGGTGGAGCGCTTCGGCGGCCGGGTCGTCGTGGTGCCCGGTCACGAGGAGGCGTTCAAGGTCACCCGTCCGCTGGACCTCGTGCTCGCCGAGGCCGTACTCGCCCGCAGGAGGGCCGCCGATGCCTACTGAGCCGCTGTCCGCAGAGCCGGTGTCCGCTGGGCCGGTGCCTGCCGACCGGACCGCTCCCGTCGTTCCCCGCGTGGGCGTCGGCACCGACGTGCACGCCTTCGAGGCCGGGCGCCCGCTGTGGGTGGCCGGACTGGAGTGGCCGGACGCCGAGTTCGGGCTCTCCGGGCACTCGGACGCCGACGTGGCCGCGCACGCCGCGTGCGACGCGCTGTTCTCGGCCGCCGGGATCGGCGACCTGGGCGCCCATTTCGGCACCGACCGCCCCGAGTGGGCCGGCGCGTCCGGGGTGAAGCTGCTCGGCGAGGCCGCCCGGCTGGTGCGCGAGGCCGGTTTCGAGATCGGCAACGTCTCGGTCCAGGTGATCGGTGTCCGGCCGAAGATCGGCAAGCGCCGGGCCGAGGCGCAGGCCGCGCTGTCGGAGGCGGCCGGCGCGCCGGTGTCCGTCTCCGGCACCACCACCGACGGTCTCGGCCTCACCGGCCGGGCCGAGGGCCTGGCCGCGATCGCCACCGCCCTGGTGTACGAGCGGCGTTGAGCGCGGCGGGTCCGGCGGGCCGGGAATAACCCGGGCCTGACGAGTGTTCAACAGGCCGTGCGGGGGCCCGAGTCGATAGTGTGCGATGCGGGCCCGCGCAGGCCGCGCAGTGCCGCGTGCCGGGCCCGTACCAGCCGCCGACGAGAAGAGGTTCCCCCGTGGCTTCGCAACTCTCCGACCGTGCCAAGGCCCTGATCGACGCCAAGAGCTTCGCCGTGGTCTCGACGATCCAGCCGGACGGCAGCCCGCAGTCCTCCGTGGTCTGGGTCAAGCGCGACGGCGAGGACGTCCTGTTCTCCACCGTCGAGGGCCGCCGCAAGCACCTCAACCTCGTCAAGGACCCGCGCATCACGCTCGTGGTCAACCCGCCGGAGAGCCCGTACGAGTACTTCGAGGTGCGCGGTTCGGTCACGATGACCACCGAGGGCGGCCGCGAGCTGATCGACGAGCTCGCCGGCAAGTACCGCGGCGAGGAGGTCTACAAGTTCGACGGGCCGGACGACGTCCGGGTGGTCGTGCGGCTCAGCCCGCGCAAGGTGGTCGGCAACATCTGACCCTCCTCCGGGTCCGCCGGCCCGCCGTTCACCGGGAATGTGACCGGGAATGTGGCGGGGCACCCCCTCGTGCCCACTACGCTTGACGCTGTGAGCATTCGCCTGTACGACACCAGCACCCGCCAGGTACGCGACTTCGTCCCGCTTGTACCGGGCTGTGTCTCGATCTACCTGTGCGGCGCTACCGTCCAGTCGGCGCCACACATCGGGCACATCCGGTCCGGGCTCAACTTCGACATCATGCAGCGGTGGTTCGCCTACCGCGGCTACCAGGTGACGTTCGCCCGGAACGTCACCGACATCGACGACAAGGTGATCGCCAAGGAGCGCCAGCTCGGCACCCCGTGGTGGCAGATCGCCTACGAGAACGAGCGCGCCTTCAACGACGGCTACGCGGCCCTCGGCTGCCTGCCGCCGACCGTCGAGCCGCGGGCCACCGGGCACATCCCCGAGATGATCGAGATGATGCAGGGCCTGATCGCGAGGGGCCACGCCTACGCGGCCGACGGCAACGTCTACTTCGACGTGCGCTCGTACCCGGACTACCTCGCCCTGTCCAACCAGAAGCTGGCCGACCTGCGCCAGCCCGAGGGCGACGGCGAGACCGGCAAGCGGGACCCGCGCGACTTCGCGATGTGGAAGTCCGCCAAGCCGGGCGAGCCGAGCTGGGACACCCCGTGGGGCCGCGGCCGCCCGGGCTGGCACCTGGAGTGCTCGGCGATGGCCCACAAGTACCTGGGCCCCGCCTTCGACGTCCACGGCGGCGGGCTGGACCTGATCTTCCCGCACCACGAGAACGAGATCGCCCAGTCCAAGGCCTACGGCGACGACTTCGCCAACTTCTGGGTCCACAACGCCTGGGTCACCATGGCGGGCGAGAAGATGAGCAAGTCGCTCGGCAACTCGGTGCTGGTCTCCGAGATGGTCCAGCGCTGGCGGCCGATCGTGCTGCGCTACTACCTGGGCGCGCCGCACTACCGCTCGATGATCGAGTACAGCGAGGAGTCGCTGCGCGAGGCCGAGGCCGGGTTCGCCCGGATCGAGGGCTTCGTCCAGCGCACCGTCGAGCGCTTCGGGAAGGTCGACGCGGCGCCCGAGGTGCCGCCGGCCTTCGCCGAGGCGATGGACGACGACCTGGGCGTGCCGCAGGCCCTCGCCGTCGTGCACACCGCCGTCCGCCAGGGCAACAGCGCCCTGAACGCGGACGACAAGGAGAACGCGGTGGCGCGTCTGGCCGAGGTCCGTGCGATGCTCGGAGTGCTGGGCCTCGACCCGCTCGACCCGCAGTGGGCCGGGACGGAGCGCGGCGAGGACCTCCACGGCGTGGTGGACTCGCTGGTCCGCCTGGTCCTGGACCAGCGGCAGGCCGCGCGCGAGCGCAAGGACTACGCCACCGCGGATGCCATCCGCGACCAGCTCGGCCTGGCCGGGCTGGCGATCGAGGACACCCCGTCCGGCCCGCGCTGGACGATCAACAACCAGTAACCCCATCTGACGATCGGGGTGAGGGTGGGCCGTGCCGGACCGGTGCGGCCCTCCCGCATGACGTAGCGCATGCCGTCAGCCGCCGCCGGACAGAGCGGGGCGGCCGGGCATGCCGGACAGACAGGAAGTACAGCCATGGCCGGCAACAGCCAGCGCAGGAACCGCCGCAACCCCGGATCGAAGAAGGGCGCGTCTGTCGGGACCGGCGGGCACAGCCGGAAGGCGCTCCAGGGCAAGGGCCCGACCCCGCCCGGCGAGGAGCGCAAGGGCCACCCCAAGCAGCGCGCGGCCAACGCCGCGGTCAAGCGCGAGCGCGACGCCAAGGCCCGCGCCGGCATGCGCCGGGCCGGCGGTGCCGGTCGCGGCGGTCGCGGCGGCGCGGGCAGCGCCGAGCTGGTCTTCGGCCGCAACTCGGTGGTCGAGGCCCTGCAGGGCGACGTGCCGGCCAACGCGCTGTACGTCCAGCAGTTCATCGACACCGACGACCGCGTCCGCGACGCCTTCCAGGCCGCCAACGACCGCGGCATCCCGCTGATGGAGGCCCCGCGCCCGCAGCTGGACCAGATGACCGGCGGGATGAACCACCAGGGCCTGGTGCTCCAGGTGCCGCCGTACGAGTACGCGCACCCCGACGACCTCCTGGTCGACGCCTCCGACGCCGGCCAGGACGCGCTGATCATCGCGCTGGACGGTGTCACCGACTCGCGCAACCTCGGCGCCGTCGTCCGCTCCGCCGCCGCCTTCGGCGCCCACGGCGTGGTCATCCCCGAGCGCCGCGCGGCCGGCATGACCGCCGGTGCCTGGAAGACCTCCTCCGGTGCCGCGGCCCGGCTGCCCGTCGCCCGCGCCACCAACCTGACCCGCACCCTGGAGGCCTACCAGAAGGCCGGCCTGATGGTCGTCGGCCTGGCCGCCGACGGCGAGGCCGAGCTGGGCGACCTGGACGTGCTGACCGGCCCGGTCGTGGTCGTCGCGGGCAGCGAGGGCAAGGGCCTGTCCCGGCTGGTCTCGGAGACCTGCGACATCCGGGTGCGGATCCCGATGTCGGGCCTGACGGAGTCGCTGAACGCCGGCGTCGCGGCGGGCATCGTGCTGTACGAGGCCGCGCGGCTGCGCGCCAAGCGCTGAGGGTTGAGGGCTGAGGCGCTGAGGCGCTGAGGCGCCAAGCGCTGAGCGCTGAGCCGCCGGCCGCCGGTTGCGCAGAGCACAGGACGTGACCGGCGCGCAGGAGATCTTCCGAATTCTCCGTGAACCGGGTGAGAAGCGATCGGGCCCGACCGGGTCCGATCGCTTTTCTCATGATCACTTCAAGTGGACGCCGGATATCCACCCGGGAGAGTGTCCTAAGCGGCCGTCACCCGGTTAGACGGGCGTGGACACCAGAACACAACGGCGGCCCCTGTTCGGCGGCGGCAGTACCGGGATAGACGCGGACCCGGGCCTCAACACCGTCAAGGTGGAGTCGGACCCGGCCCGCCTCAGCAGCACCCAGGCCAGCTTCCGGCTCCGGCTCGGCGCCCCCGTGGAGCCACTGATCGACGCCCCCGCCGGAGCGCTCTCCACCGGCGCCGCGTTCGGGGACCCCTACGCGAGCCAGGGCCTGATCCGTCGTCCGCTGGTCACCCCGCAGGTGGTCGTGCCCGCCTCCGCCGTCCCGGCGATGGCGGGGGCCGCCGGGGGCGGGGCGCCGCGCCGCAAGGGGCGGGTCACCGCCGTCACGTGGACCGGCCAGGCGCCCCCCGGTGACCTCGCGGCCACCCAGCTCCTGGAAGCCGTGCGGCTCAGCGGCTCCCCGGGCGGCGTCGGCCTGGCCGAGGACGACACCCAGGTGATCCCGGGCCTCGCGGGCGCCCGGACCGTCCCGCGCCAGCCGCGCGAGGGCGCCGGCACCGCGACCGACGCGGGCGTCGGCCCGATCGGCGCGCCGCAGGGCTGGACCCCGAGCGGCGAGCTGCCCGAGGTCTCCGCCGCCGACGCCGAGGGCAAGCAGCCCTGGTACCCCGGCCGGCGGGTCGACCTCGGCCTGGTGCTCCTGCCGCTGCGCGCCGTCCTCGGCTCGCTGTCCGTCTACGCCGGGTTCAGCAAGCTCTGCGACCCGGTGTACTTCGACGGCGGCGAACGCGGCTCGATGATGCGCTGGCTGGCCTCGCTGCACCCGTGGAAGGTCGCCGAGCCGCTGCTCGCCTTCGCCATGGCACACCCCGTCGGCTCCGGCCTGGTGGTGTCGTTCACCGAGATCGTGGTCGGCGTGCTGACCATCCTCGGCCTGTGGCAGCGGCTCGCGGCCGGCGCGGCGATGCTGCTCTCCGCGGCGCTGCTGTTCACGGTCAGCTGGCGGGCCGTCCCGGTGTACGACACCCCCGACCTGATCTTCCTGGCCGCGTGGAGCCCGCTGCTGATCGCCGGGGCGCCGTTCGCCTCGCTGGACGGACGGCTCAACCTGGAGGCCTGGCGGCGGTACGGCTCGGGCGCGCCCGGGGCGCTGCGCCGCCGGGTGCTGCGGCGGGGCACCGTGGTCACCACGCTCGTCGTCGGCCTGACCCTGCTGCTCGGCTCGATGCTCGGCGCGGCGGTGCGCACCAGCGCCCGGCCGCACCAGGCCCCGGGCCGCCCGACCGGCGACTACGGCACGCCGGTCTGGCCGAGCGGCTCCCCGTCCGGCGCCGCGGGCGGCCAGGGCACGTCCACGCAGCCCGCACCGGCCGGCTCCCGCCCGGCCACCCCGGCGGCCAGCCCGACCGCCGCGGCGTCCTCGCCCGCGGCCTCGCACCCGGCCACCCCGACGCCGAGCGCCAAGCACTCCACCAAGGCCGAGGGCGGCCAGAGTTCGGCCCCGGCGTCGGCCCCCACGGCCGCCGCGCAGCCGGCCGGCGGGACGCCCGCCCAGCGCTCCACGCCGGCCCCGGCCGGTTCGGGCACGGGCTCCAAGCCGAGCCCCAGCGGCTCGGGTTCGGGCTCCGGCCTGCTGGGCGGGGTGCTCGGCAGCGGCCCGCTGGCCGACCTGTCGGGCGGCGGCCACTCCAGCCGTCCGGGGACGCCGACGGCGACCTGACCGGGTGGTCCGTCCGGGAGAGGCGGTCGGCCGGGTGCTCCGTGGGGGAGCACCCGGCCGACCGCCTTCTCGCATGGGTTACCGGGGGGTCTTCTCGCATGGGTTACTGGGGGGCGCGGCCCGCGCCGGCGGCGAGCTCCTTGGCGGCCTCCGTGAGGTCCTTCGCGGTGTCGATCGCGCGCCAGTACACGCCCTGCGGCAGCTGGTAGCCCGCCAGCCGCTTGCTGCGGGCGAGTTGGGGGAACGTGGTGCGCTCGTGGTCGCCCACGTCCGGCAGCAGCTCGGCGAACTCCGGGCTGAACACGTACAGGCCCGCGTTGATGAGGAACGGCGACGGCGGGGCCTCGATGAAGTCCAGCACGTTGCCGAACTGGTCGGTCTCCACCGCGCCCCACGGGATCCGCGGCCGGGCCAGGGCGAGCGTCGCGACGGCGTCCCGCTCGTGGTGGAAGGCGGCCATGTCGCGCAGGCTGAAGCGGGTCCAGATGTCGCCGTTCGTGGCGTACCAGGGCTCGTCCGGGCGGGGCAGCGCCCTGGCCGCGTACTTGAGCCCGCCGCCGCGCCCGAGCGGCTCCTCCTCGACGACCGTGCGCACGAGCAGCGGCAGGTCCGCCTTGTCCAGCCACTCCTGCAGCACGTCGGCCAGGTGGCCGCAGGACACCACGACGTCCGTGACCCCCTCGGCGGCGAGCCACGCCAGCTGGTGGCCGAGGATCGGCGTGCCCGTGCCCGGGATCTCGACCAGCGGCTTCGGGCGGTCGTCCGTGTAGGGCCGCAGCCGGGAGCCCTGGCCGCCGGCCAGGATGACGGCCTGCGTGACGGGCGTCGTGGTCGGCCGCGGCGGCTGGGCCTGCGGGGCCTGCGGGGACGTGGGGTCGGCGGCGGGGCCGGAGTCAGCGCTCATGGCTGAACAATAGGCGCGCGGACGGGGGTTGGAGCCGCGGTTGCCGGGGCGGCGGGTGCGCGTTCAGGTGCTTGGGCGTGCGGGCCGGTGGGCCGGCGGGCTGGCGGGTAGGCGTCAGCCCGTGATGCCGGCCGCGAACGAGCCGTCGCAGACCGGGCGGGCGAACGAACGGGCCCGCTGGACGTCGCCCTGGTACTTCTTCACCGTCGCCCGGCCCAGCTCGGTGGCGAGCGAGGTGCAGTACGGCGTCAGGGCGGGCTGCTCGCGCATCGAGCGCTCCAGCAGGTCCAGCGCGGCGGCCGGGCTGTGCTCGCGCAGCTCGTCCAGCATCGCGACGCGCAGCGCGTCCTGCGGCGCCAGCCCGTCGGGAGTCTTGCCGGCCGCGCCCGCGGTGCGTCCGATGCCCGCGCCGTCGCTGCTGGACGCCGCGACGACCTGCTGGTCGAGCCCGGTCGGCGGGGCCCACGGGACCCGGGTCACGGCGAGGGTGCCGGTGGTCACCAGGACGACGGGCAGGGTGAGGGCGACGGTCTGGCCGATACGGCGCAAAAGCTGCTTCACGCTCAGGAGCGTAGCGGTGGGTGCGCCCCGGATCGCCCTCCGTTACACCATCGAGTGACGACGTGTCCGGGTTCGTCCCGTCACCGTGTTGACGCGGGGGTGTACGGACGGAGCCCGCCGGACCGGGAGGCGGTCCGACGGGCTCGTGTCGCGCTTGCGCCGTGCCGGTGGAGTGCCGTCGGCTCAGCTGCTGAGGCGGGCACCCGTGCTGGTGGAGAACACGTGGGTCTCGTCGGCGATCGGCACGACGTGGATCGTCTCGCCGCGGGCCGGGATCTGCCGGCCGTGCACGCGGACCACGATGTCCTTGTCCTCGCCGCCGATCTTGGTGGTGCCGTAGACGAAGCCGTCCGAGCCGAGCTCCTCGACCACGTTGACCGTCACCGCGACGCCCTCGATGCCGCCGGCCGGGACGACCTCGAAGTGCTCCGGGCGGATGCCGACGGTCACGGTCTTGTCGAGGCCGGCGCCGGACAGGTCGTCACGCGAGATGTTGACCACCGAGCCGCCGAACTTCACGCCGCCGTCCACCAGCGGCACCTCGACCAGGTTCATGGCCGGCGAGCCGATGAAACCGGCCACGAAGAGGTTGGCGGGCCTGTCGTACATGTTGCGCGGGGTGTCGACCTGCTGGAGCACGCCGCCCTTCAGCACCGCGACGCGGTCGCCCATGGTGAGCGCCTCGGTCTGGTCGTGGGTCACGTACACCGTGGTGATGCCCAGGCGGCGCTGCAGGCCGGCGATCTGGGTGCGGGTCGAGACGCGCAGCTTGGCGTCCAGGTTCGACAGCGGCTCGTCCATCAGGAAGACCTGCGGCTGGCGCACGATCGCCCGGCCCATCGCGACGCGCTGGCGCTGACCGCCGGACAGCGCCTTCGGCTTGCGGTCCAGGTACTCGGTGAGGTCGAGGATCTTCGCGGCCTCCTCGACCTTGGTGCGGATCTCGGCCTTGTTGACGCCGGCGATCTTGAGCGCGAAGCCCATGTTCTCCGCGACGGTCATGTGCGGGTAGAGCGCGTAGTTCTGGAACACCATCGCGATGTCCCGGTCCTTCGGCGGGAGGTGGGTGACGTCCCGGTCGCCGATCCGGATCGCGCCGCTGTTGACGTCCTCCAGACCGGCCAGCATGCGCAGGCTGGTCGACTTGCCGCAGCCCGAGGGGCCGACCAGCACGAGGAATTCGCCGTCTGCGATCTCCAGGTCCAGCGCGTCCACGGAGGGCTTGTCCGCCCCCGGGTAGACGCGGGTCGCCTGGTCGTACGTGACAGAAGCCATGGTTGAGCTCTCCTTCACCGGCAGGAACGTGCCGGACGATCCGAGTAAAGGGGGGTTTCGTTCGTCTCACCGACCCGCCGAGTGGTCTGGACCACTACACGAACCGGCTCCCGGCGACGCTACCTGCGCCCCCGCCGCTTGTCAGCCCCCCTCCGGCCCGATTTCCGCATCGTTTCCATCACGCCCGCCCCGGCCGCCAACCCCCGGATATCCCCCCACCCCGCCACCCGCGCCCGGTAGACTGCCCCCGGTGCCGCCGTGATCCGTCGCGGACGGCCACCGTGCCTCCTTAGCTCAGCTGGCCAGAGCACCGCTCTTGTAAAGCGGGGGTCGTCGGTTCGAACCCGACAGGGGGCTCTCGTTTCCACCTCGGATGAGCTGCAGGTTTGGCCTTCTGGGGGCTTCATCGCCGGCCTCGGACGAGTCGTCCGAGGCCGTTTGCGTGAGCGATGCGTGAGCGGATGGCCTGATCGTCTTCGCGTTGGCCATGGACTGGGCATCCTTGCGCGGCCTGTTCGCCCGGGGGACAAGCTTGGCGGCTGCCTCAGCGATTGCCCTGTCGACCTGGGGGAGCAGGGTTGTGTAGGTGTCCGAGGTGATGCCGATCGAGGAGTGGCCGAGCATCTCCTTGATCGAGTGCAGGTCCGCGCCCGCCGCGTGAGCGAGCGTGGCCGCGCCGTGGCGGAGGTCGTGCAGGCGGATCGGCGGGAGGCCGGCCTCCTCGGCGAGTTCGCGGAACCGGTCGGTCACGGCGGTCGGGTGCAGCCACTCGCCGTTCTCCTTGGTGAAGACCCGGCCGGTCTCGACCCAGGCGTCGCCCCACCTCTCGCGGTCCGCTCGCTGCCGCTCGCGATGCGCCTCCAGGACGGACACCGTCTCGGAGTCGAGGGCGATGGTGCGGGCGCCCGCGTCGGTCTTGGGATCGTCCTCGTAGACCGCCCAGCCGTCCACGACGAGCTGCTTGGCCACGGTGAGGAGCTCGGCCTTCAGGTTGGTGTCGGCCCACCGCTGGCCGCACGCCTCGCCCCGCCGAAGCCCTCGGAAGGTGATCAGGTGGAACAGCGCGTAGAGGCGGTCCTCGGTGGCCTGGTCGAGGAACAGACCCGTCTGCTCCGGGGTCCAGACCATCACTGGGGACGGCTGCTCGCCGGTGAGCTCCCAGTGCTCGATCCGCTCCTCCGTCCACACGAGCGGCTTCGGTCGCTTGGCGGCCTCCAGCTCTACGTGGGACGCCGGGTTGAAGGTGATGATCTGCCGTCGGATCGCGGCGTTAAGGCCGGCCCTGAGCGTGGAGCGGATGCGCTGGCAGGTCGATGCGCTGACGGTCCGCCGGAACGGCTCCATGCCGGCGATGGCGGCCTTGAGAGCCTTGCGCTGCGCGCGGAACTCCTGGCCCTTCCAGGGGATCTGGGCGAGTTCGTCGATGGCGGCTCGCCGCTGGGCGTTCGCCTCGGCGATCTCGATGTTCGCCTCCTCGATGGCCGCGAACATCTCCTCCAGGTGCCGGACTCGGAGGCGGTCGAGCCGGATGTGGCCGATCCGCGGCTTGATGTAGAGCCGGATGCTGCTCTCGTCGCGGCTGATCGCGGTCTGGCGGCCGCGCTTGCCCGCCAGCCACTGGTCGAGCCACTCGCCGACGGTGAGCCGGTTCTGTAGGTCCTGCCCGGATGCGAGCCGGCGCCTGGTCTCCTCGACATCGGGCACGGGGGCCTTCTCGTGAGCGACCTTCTCCAGCAGATCGGCTATCTGTGCGAGGCCTTCGGGGTCGTCCGAGTCCGGGATGTGCAGCAGCTCGCGAACCTGGTCGAGATCGGCCTGGGCAGCCTTGCGGGACTCGTAACCGGAGCGGTTGAAGGACCGGCGCGAACCGTCCAGGCGGTTGGGCAGCTCCTGGCGTACTGCATAGGAGCCGTGCTTGCGGCTGCCGAGCTTCGGGCAGGCCTTGCCGAGCGGCTTGCCGGTATCGGCGTCCCGGCAGTAGCAGCGGTGGTAGGTGGAGCCCTTCACGGTGTTCCCTCCTTCATCTGGTCGTCCTTGTGGTCGGTGTCGAGGAATGCGAGGTGGCCGGGGAGCGGAGGGGGATTCAGCCCCAGCTCGCGCATGCGGTGTCGGATCGGTACGAGCTCCGAGCGAACGGCCTTCACAAGGCGGCCGAGCTTGGCTTCGGCGCCGTGCGGCCAGTCCTCCCTCGCGCCGGAGAACTGGAGCTGCCAGGCGTCGTGGTGCCCGGTCCGGATGCGGTGCTCGACGCCCGCGTACTCGCGAAACACGGCCGCGTCGCCGAAGTCCAGGTCCTCGCCGGTGAACCAGCTGAACGCCGTCCACGGGTCTCGGCTCTCGTGCGGGAGGCAGTCCACGTTGGTGCTCCCGCCGAGCGGGAAGACCAGGGCGGCCGGCGGCGTGTCGACTGCCTTGGCGAGCACGAGCAGCTCCGGGACGGTGAGGGTCAGCCGACGCCCGGACTCCCAGTTCGCGATGACGTTGCGCGGGATGGGGTGGCCCAGCTCGTCACAGGCGTCGGCCAGGTCCTGCGCGGTCATACCCAGCTCCTTCCGGCACCTGCGAACCTCGGCGATCACGGTTCTCGTGACCTGCGCCGACCAAGATTCCACTTCGTTGTGTGTCATATCAACACTTTATTGCGGTGCAAGCTGCTCCTCGATCCCGGACTTCCCGGGGCCGCCGACCGGGGCTCGCCCCCTGTGAATGGAGACAGCTGTGCGAACTGAGACGGGTAACCAGGAGCTCACGGGCATGAGCCGGGCGGAATTGCTCGCGTTGCCGGCCGCCATCGACCTGGACACCGCCAACCGCGCCATCGGCCTTGGCCGCAGCAAGGGCTACGAGCTGGCGAGGCGGGACGCCTACCCGTGCCGCGTGCTGCGGTTGGGCAAGAAGTACCGGGTGATCACCACAGACCTCCTGCGGCTGCTGGGCATCGACGTCGCGCCGGACGGTGCGGCTGCATGACGACAAGGCTGCAGGTCGAATCACGAGCTTGTCTGCCGTGAGAGGACTGCCGTTGGAGCAGTGGATCTTCCGCCAGGGCGGTCGTATCGTCGCGTCGCCCGCCGGTCGCAAACCGGCGCAACCCACTCTACCCGCCTGCGAGTTGAGCCAAGTCGGCTCGGCGGGTCGACGGGCCGGGAACGCGACGGCCCTCGGTGCTACCAACACCGAGGGCCGGATGAAGTCCCCAGATCAGCGAATCAGTTCAACCGGTGGCGGCGCGACGGTCGAGGTCGTGCGCACCAGCGAGGAGCTTCACCGTGAACTCTACTTCCCACCAGCCTGCGTCGGGAGACCCGGCAGAGGGCTGGCCCGCCGTCGCCATCCCCGGTCAACCCGGTCACTATCGGCCGGCGGTCGGTCAGAACAACGTACTGACCGACCTGACTGACCGGGAACCCGGTGCCCTGACCGACCGGGTCGCCACCGAGCCGGTCACTGACCCGGTCAGTCCGGTCAGCCCGCCCACCCCAGGCGCGGAACTGCTGTCCGAACTACGGTCAGCCATCGCCCGGTTCGTCATCCTGCCGTCCGCCCACGCGCTGGACGCGGTGACCCTGTGGGTGGCCGCTACGCACTTGCAGCCCGCGTGGCAGCACGCCCCGCGTCTGGCGGTGATCGGCCCGGCCAAGCGGTGCGGGAAGTCGCGGCTGCTCGATGTGATCACCGAGACGGTCCACGACCCGCTGATCACGGTCAACGCCACACCGGCCGCAATCTTCCGGTCGATCACGGACAAGCCGCCGACCTTGCTGGTGGACGAGGCAGACACCCTGTTCGGCAGCATCAAGGCCGCGGAGAAGAACGAGGACCTGCGCGGCCTGCTCAACGCCGGTCACCAGCGCAACCGGCCCACCTTGCGAGTATCCGGGCCAGACCACAAGCCGATGAAGTTCCCCACCTTCGCCATGGCGGCCCTGGCCGGTATCGGAGACCTCCCGGACACGATCATGGACCGCTCGGTGGTCATCCGCATGCGCCGCCGCGCACCGGGGGAGCAGGTCGCCGCGTTCCGCTCCAAGCGCGACACCCCAGCCCTGCACAGCAACCGCAACGGCCTCCGAGTCTGGTTGGCGCCGCTGACCGACACGGCTGCCGACATGGAGCCGCCGATGCCGGTCGAGGACCGCGCGGCCGACACCTGGGAGCCCCTGGTGTCGGTCGCCGACCTCGCCGGTGGCGACTGGCCCGCCCGCGCCCGAGCGGCCTGCCGCGCCATGACCGCGCACGAGTCCGGCCAGGACGAGGACGGCGGCCTGAAGACCAGGATCCTGGCCGACATCCGACGCGTCTTCGCCGCAGGCGGCAACCCGGACGCCTTGTCCACCGAGCAACTCCTGACCGCCCTGAACGCCGACAGCGAGGCACCCTGGGCCGAGCACGGCATCAACGGCCTGACGGCGCGCGGCCTACAGCTCCTGCTCAAGGACTACGGCATCGGCTCAGCGAACATCCGCTTCGACCGCGACACCCAGCGCAAGGGCTTCACCCGCAACAGCTTCGTCGACCCCTGGAGCCGCTACTGCCCGGAGCCCGTCGAGCAACCCGCTACCGGCACCTGACCCACCACCACCCGTACCACCCGTCCCCGCCCAGCTCAGGGCGGGGACGGGTCGGTTCCCCGCAACGAGTCCTACCGTCCCTGGATCACTACCCGTACCACCCTGACCAGCCATGCAACGAGTGGGACGACTGCAACGCCATCTCGGCGGCCAGAAGATCACCATGGCCGAGCTCACGGCCACCAGCTCTAGGCCACGACGGAGGGCTGAGCTAAACCGCAGGCGGAGCAAGTTGTGGGGTAAGCACTGCTTACCCCAAGCCCCGGCCAGCCGGAGCAAGTTGTGGGGTAAGGAGTCCTTTGCCCGCGCCCGCGCCCCACGGCGGAGCTGGCCCAGCTGATGCCCGCACGAGGACGCGCAGCCAGCGGCCGGGGCCTCCTGCTGCTCGTCCGGCCGCGCGGTCGGACGAGCAGCACGTCCGAGCGGGCCGCGGCGACCTTCGTACGGGCGACCAGCAGGCCGTCGCCCTCCAGCTCAGTGCCGGTCGTCAGGTTCTCGGGCATGAAGCACTCCTTCGGTTTCATGGGGCGGGCCGACTGCCCAGCCCTGTCGTGGGTGCAGCGATGGATCCGTTGCCAGGGCAAGCCGTTGGCAAGGAACCTCAGGTGTTCTTGCCGCGTAGCTGTTGATCAGCGCGGCCACCCGCATCCCCCAAGCCCGCGTCGGGGCGGGAGGAAGTCTTGTCAGGTACTGGTCGGGACGACGTCCCGTGCCTTCGGGGCCGCGGCCCTCACCAGCGCGGTGAGTCGCTCGTCGCCCGAGACGGCGGCGGTGGTGCCGACCTCGAACCAGATCCGCTTGCCGGCGGGGTCCGGCTCGGCACCCCAGTTCGTCGCGAGCGCTGCCACCAGGAACAGCCCTCGCCCGTCGGTGGCGTCGAGATCGATCCCGCCGACAGCCGGAAGCTCGTGGCCGACGTCCGTCACCTCAACGCGCAGCCGTTCACCGTCCCAGGACACGCACACGACGCACGGGGCGTGGGTGTGGGACACGGCGTTGGTGATCAGCTCGCTGGACAGCAACTCGACATCGCGGAGCGCGTCCTCCGCCAGCGGCAGGCCCCAACCGCGCACGGTCCGTATCACCCGCCGCCGGGCGTCCGGCACGGCCTCGGCACTGGGCGGCACGCGAAAGCCGAACGGGGCGGGGGTGATGACTTGGCGGGTGGCGACGGACATGAGCGCGGACCTTTCACCGGGACGAGGTCGGCAGCGGGCCGATTCGCGCCGGGATTCACCCGGCAGGTATCTACAGAACCGTCTCCAACGCGGGTGAACCAGAGCAGAATTGAGGCGACAACGAGGCATCCGTGCTGCAAACCCGGGCATGACCTGGCCTGTTACGGCTGCAGGCGAACTGACGCACCTCTGGAGGACGCGGAATGGCATCCAGGAGGTCCCGGCTGATCCAGCGCAGGGAGGCGGTTGGCCACACCCAGGAATCCCTGGCTGAAGCCCTCGATGTGGACCGTACGACGGTGGGGCGATGGGAGAGCGGCAGGGGAGCCCCGCAGCCCTGGATGCGGCCGAAGCTCGCCCGCGTCCTGGAACTCTCGGTCGACCAGTTGGCCGACTTGCTGGCAGCACCCCCTGCAGCCGCCGAAGCAGTTCCACAATCCAGCAGCGTCGGCAAGGCCTCGCCTCCCGTGCCTGCTCGGCGCACGGAACGCGACATCGATCTCGTAGTGGCCGTGGCAGCCGACTCGGCAGAGTCCGCACTCTTCCTTCGCTTCGCGAGCGCGTCCAACGTGGACGACACGCTGCTTGAACAGATCGACGCGGACATCGCGAGGCTGGCAGGGGACTACGTGAGCAAGCCTGTATCCGAGCTCTTCCACGACATCGGAACCCTCCGGCGAGGAGTGTTCGACTTACTCCGAGGCCGCCAACACCCCTACCAGACAGGCCATCTTTACCTCCAGGCCGGACGCCTCTGTGGCTTGGCCACCCATGTCGCCCTTGACCTCGGCCAGTACGCAGCTGCGGCTACCCATTCGCGAACGGCCTGGCGCTGTGCGGAGTCAGCTGGCCACAACGGTCTTCGGGCCTGGATCCGATCCGTCCAGTCCCTGATCGCCTACTGGCAGCAGGACCATCGCCAGGCCGCCGAGCTGGCCAGAGCCGGATTGCCGTACGCGGACAGCGGGACGATCGCAGCTCGTCTGCTCAGCCTTGAAGCACGGGCCACCGCCGCGCTCGGCGACAGCGCGAGCGCGCTACGGGCCGTGGAAGCTGCCGAGGCGGCGCGGAGCACTGTAGCCGCCGTGGATCTTCCCGGCGTATTCACGTTTCCCGAGGCCAAGCAGTGGACCTACGCCGGCACCGCGCTCCTCGCCCTGGGCACCCGGCCACATGTGAACCGCGCCATCGAGGCGTCCTCCAGGGCCATCGCCCTGTACGAGTCCGCACCGCAGCAGGAACAGTCCTCCGGTGACCTGCTGGCCGCCCGCCTTGACCTCGCCAACGCCCACCTCGCCCACGGTGACCTCGACGGCGTACAGGAGAAGCTCTCGGTGGTGCTGAACGCCGCACCGGACCGGCGAACAGCGAGCATCTCCAGCCGCCTTCGGGCGCTGAGCACTCGTCTCGCCGAGCCCGCCTACGCAGGCTCCCCGATCGTCCTGAGTCTCCGTGAGAATGTCAGAGAAGCCTGCTCTCGACCCGCACTCACGAACCCTCCGGAGCTGCCACAGTGACGAGCAACACCGCACAGCAGGACGCCGCAGTCACCGACAAGGCGATCCTCGCAAACAGCGCCTATGCCGACGGGCGCCACCTGGCCGCCCGGCAGTCGATCTATCGGTGGCAGCAGCCGCAGTACGACCTGCCTGGGATCGTCGTCGAAGAGCTGGCCAGTACACGCGGGATCGTCCTCGACGTCGGCTGCGGCAACGGCAAGTTCGTCAGCCGCCTGCACAAGGACCGGCCGGACCTACAGGTCGTCGGGATGGACATCTCAGCGGGCATCCTCGCCGACATCGAGAAGCCAGTCCTGGTGGCCGACGCACAGGCCCTGCCGTTCGCCGACAACAGCGCCGACGCCGTGTTGGCCCTGCACATGCTGTACCACGTCAGCGACATCGAGGCCACGATCAAGGAACTGGCCCGCGTCCTCCGGCCTGGCGGCGTGCTCATCGCCTCGACCAACAGCGAAACTGACAAACAGGATCTGGATCAACTTTGGGCCCGAGCCGCCGGCGACGTCCTCGGGGTTCCCGAGGGGCCGGCACGGGTCTCTCTCAGCTCCCGCTTCTCACTGGAGAAGGCCTCCGGCTACCTCAGGACGGCGTTCAAGGACATCCGAGTCCGGAACCTGCCCGGCACCATCGAGCTCACCGACCCCTCACCAATCGTGGCCCACCTCGCCTCCTATGAGGCGTGGGCCGACCAAGCCGGTGTCCCGTTCCACGAGACCGTCAGCCGGGCTGAAGAGATCGTTACTGCCGTGATCAGGAGGGACGGGCTGTTCAAGATCGAATGCCTCGGTGGGCTCCTGGTCTGTCGCTTGTGACCACGCCGTCGAGACTGCTCGTCCGTATACGAGTGCTGCCATCAGCAGACGCAGGTGAGGAGGGCCAGGCACGTTTCGGCCGGGCTGGCGACAAGCGCTCGGCCGGGGCCCACAGCTCGGCACCCATGAGCCAGTGCTCCTGCTCATGCCATCGCGAACAGACGGGGCGTCACAGCAGCCGTGCGCATCAGCAAACGATCAGCAAGATCGTGTTACGAGTGCTAAGCAGTAGCGGCTAGGGTCTCGAAGATCCCACCGATGCGATGCCAGACTGATCTCATGCAGCACAACTACTTCTTGTTGACCCGCGTCCGGCTACGGCACTACAGGAGCATCGCTTCGGCCAACGTGCAGTTGGGTCGGCTCCTGCTGCTCGTGGGCCCCAACGGTTCTGGCAAAAGCAACTTCTTGGATGCCCTACGCCTTGTGTCCGAGTCGCTGCAAACGTCCCTCGACCAAGCGCTCCGTACGCGTGGCGGGGTGGCAGAAGTCCGACGGCGATCCACGGGTCACCCGACGCATTTCTCGATCGACCTTTCATTTGAGAGCCCTGCATTCTCTGGGGAGTATGGGTTTGAGGTAGGTGCGGTCAAGGGTGGAGGCTTCCGAATCTCGAAGGAGTATTGCAGGGTCTGGAATCAGCTCCCATCCGAGGACAGCCCGCTTCCTGTTGAGGCGTACTTTAGGGTCGAGAATGGCGTTCTGGCCGAGCAGAGCGAACCTGTCATGCCGCCAGTAAGCGAGCAGCGCCTATATCTGGTGTCTGCGGCAGGGCTTGACTCTTTCCGGCCTGTATTTGACGGACTGGCTGGGATTAGCGTTTTCAGTTTGAATCCTGATGTGATACGCCAGCCTCAGACGCCGGATGCCGGAGATTTCCTCCACCGCGATGGGGCTAATATTGCCAGCGTGCTGCATAGGCTAGAGCGCAGTGATCAGGGTTCTGCAGACAAGGCGCGTATTGAGAGCTATCTGCAGAACATTGTCCCCGGTATCCAAGGTGTATCCCGTTCCGAGCTGGGCAACTGGGAAACCCTTGTATTTAGCCAAGATGTCCCGGGGGCGAAGAACGCGTGGAGATTTCAGGCGCAATCAGTCTCTGATGGTACGCTCCGCGCGCTTGGAGTCCTCGTATCTTTGTTTGCTGGAACCGGATCCACTCTCAGTACGGTTGGAATTGAGGAACCAGAGAGTGCGCTTCACCCTGCTGCTGCAGGCGTGCTTCTTGATGCGCTCCGCGATGCATCTGAGCGTCGTCAAGTGATTGTGACCAGCCATAGCCCCGATCTGCTAGATCGGAATGACTTCAGCCTGGAAGAGATTCGCGCGGTGCGATCTATTGGTGGCGAGACTCACATTGGCGAGTTGGATGAAGCGGGCGCTGTGGCGCTACGCGAACACCTATACACCCCTGGCGAACTGCTTCGCAACGACCAACTTCTTCCGGCGGCATCCCAGTGAATTACTCTCCAATCATAGCCCCGATCGTTGAAGGCCATGGCGAGGTTGCGGCCGTGCGGCAACTGATCACTCGAATCGGCGAAAAGCTCGGGATATTCATTGAAGTCGCACAGCCCTTTCGGCTCGACTCTGGAAAAATGCGCAAGCGCGAAGAGTTGGACAAGGCGGTGCGCCTTCAGGAGGTTCGCGTTCGGGGTAGAGCCGGCGGAGTGCTAATTGTTCGCGACGGGGATGACGATGACGTGCAATGCCCCGTAGAGCTAGCTCGCCAGATATCCCCTGAGTTGGGCGCATTTTCAGTTCCGGTAGAAGTTGTGATTGCGTTTCATGAATATGAGGCGTGGTTCCTAGCAGCTGCAGAGTCTCTTCGCCGCCACTCATCTGTCCGCAGCGACGCGACTTCGCCACCCAATCCAGAATCGAAGAGGAACGCCAAGAAGCAGCTGGAGCTGATGATGAACGAGTCGTACAAAGAGACTCTCCATCAAGCGAAATTCTCATCCTTGATTGATCTGGATGTGGCGGCGAAGAATAGTCGGTCATTCAGGCGAATGATGCATGCAGTTGAGAAGCTCACCAGTTAATCGGATGCCGACGTGGCGTGCGGGGAATTTCTGCCTGTTCGATGTGGGGGCGTTACGGCGACGACTGACCGGAGGCGGGGCGCCGGGGTGACTCGTGGTGGGCGACGGAAAAGCTATGCGGCCCTCCGGCGTGAGCGCCGCGTGAGCGGACGCGGTGGCAGAAAGCCGTTGCAGCATGGACTAGGGAACCTGCTGCGTGGCGCTGACCTGCAGGTTCAGCGCCACGCAGCATCAGGCGTCACGCCCCGTCATGATCCGGTTTCGTCTTGTAAAGCGGGGGTCGTCGGTTCGAACCCGACAGGGGGCTCTGCGTGTGGAGGGCCAGTCCGCCGGGGTGCATCCGGTCGGGCTGGCCCTTCGGTGTTGGTGGGGCCGGGTCAGGAGGGTGGCGCGGCGGGGAGGGTGAGGGTTGCGAGGGCGCCGCCGGTGGGGTGGTTGGCGAAGGCCAGGGTGGCGCCGATGACGCGGGTGTGGCCGGTGGCGATGGTGAGGCCGAGGCCGTGGCCGCGGCCGCGTTCGGGGGCGTTGGTGCGGAAGCGCTGCGGGCCGTCGTCGAGGAGGTCGTCGGGGTAGCCGGGGCCGTGGTCGCGGACGGTGATGCGGTGGCCGTCGACGTGGAGTTCGACGGGGGCGGCGCCGTGGCGGTGGGCGTTGACGACGAGGTTGCCGAGGATGCGGTCCAGGCGGCGGAGGTCGGTGCGCACCTCGGCGTCGGCGGTGACCGTGACGTCCACGTCCAGGCCGGTGAGCGTGACGGTGCGGCGCACCGCCCGTTCGAGGGGGACGGTGGAGAGGTCCGGGGTCTCGACGTCGGCGTCGAGGCGGGAGACCTCCAGCAGGTCCTCGACGAGGGCGCGCAGGGCCTGGACCCGGTTCTGGACGAGCTGGGTGGGCCGGCCCGGGGGCAGCAGTTCGGCGGCGGTGACCAGGCCGGTCAGCGGGGTGCGCAGCTCGTGGGCGACGTCCGCGGTGAAGCGCTGCTCGTCCGCGAGCCGCCGGTGCAGCGAGCGGGACATCTGGTCGACGGCCGCCGCGAGGTCGGCCACCTCGTCCCGCCCGTCGACGAGTTCGCCGATCGGGGTGTCGGTCCGGCCGGCGGCGATGCCCCGGGCGGCGGTGGCCGCGGTGCGCAGGCGGCGGCTGATCCGGTCGGCGACCAGCACGCCGGCCAGGACGGTGGTGAAGACGGCCGCGACGACGGTGAGCAGGATGATCCGGTCGAGGTCGGCGATCGCCTGCCGGTCCTGGGTGAAGTCGACCCGGACCGAGAGCACGGCGTTCTGCACCGGTCCGGCCGCCCACATCGTCTCGCCGTCCGGCCCGGCCGCCAGCAGCGTGCCCTGTCGTCCGTCGGCGGCGAGCGTGTGCAGGCGGGCCGGCAGCGCGGGGTCGTTGAGGGCGGCGCCGTGGGCCGGGGCCTCGCCGCGTCCGTACGCGCCGAGCGAGGAGTCGAGGGCGGCGACGGCGGTGGCGCGGGCCTGGTCGACGTGCTGGCGGATCATCGCCTGGTGGACCAGCAGGCCGACGGCCACCGCGACCAGGACGGAGATCGCGGCGACGGCGGTGGCGATCTGGCGGCGCAGCGTCATGCCGGCCGCCGCAGCTTGTAGCCGAAGCCGCGGACGGTCTCGATCCGTCCGGCGCCGATCTTGGCGCGCAGCCGCTGCACGTGGACGTCGACCACGCGGGTGTCGGCGCCCCACTCGTAGTCCCAGACGCGTTCGAGCAGGGTAGAGCGCTCCAGCACGATGCCGGGCGCGGCGGTGAACTCCAGCAGCAGCCGCAGCTCGGTGGGGGTGAGCGGGACGAGGCGGCCGTCCACCCGGACCTCCATGCTGTCGGTGTCCACCTGCATGCCGTCGAAGCTGCGCACGGTGGGCGAGGGGGACGGGGAAACAGCGGGGGAGACAGAGGGGGAAACAGGAGGGGAAACGGAAGGGGGCGGCGTGGGGAGGTCGTCGTCGGCAGGGGCCGGGACGACGCGGATCCGTCGCAGGACCGTCCGGATCCGGGCGACCAGCACGGCGCTCTCGAACGGCTTGACCACGTAGTCGTCCGCCCCGGCCTCCAGCCCGGACACGACGTCCACCGGGTCGGTGCGCGCCGACATCATCAGGATCGGCAGCTGGCTCTCCTCGCGGATCCGCCGGCACAACCCGACGCCGTCGAGGAGCGGCAGCATGACGTCCAGCAGGACCAGGTCCGGCCGGACGGCGTGGAACGCCTCCAGCCCTTCCAGGCCGTCGGCGGCCGTGGAGACGGGGAAGCCGTAGCGCTCCAGGGCCATCCGGGTGGCCTCGCGGATCACCTCGTCGTCCTCGACGATCAGGATGCGGGGCTGCGCGGGCGTCTCGGCGGGGGTCATGGGTGCTGAGGCTAGGGGGTCGGGGATCACGGCTGCACTCCCGGGAGGGCGGGCGTCGGCCGGGCGGGGTTCTTGGGGACGAGTGGGGACGGCGCGGCCGTCGGGGTGGCCGGCTCGGCCGTCGGACGGACGGGGCCGGGGGCGCGGCCGCCCGGGGGCATGACGGACGTCACCGGGTCCGGTGCGGCGGACGGGCCGGGCAGCGGGCCGGTGCCCTCGAACTTCTGCTCCAGCCGGACGAGCCGGACGCCGTCCCACTGGTAGTGGCTGGTGGTCTGGACGGAGGTGGTGGTCTGCTCGTGCAGCCACAGGTCGGTGCCGATGGTCTCGGCGCTGAACAGCGGCACCAGCTTGACCCGCAGGATCGGCACGAGCCGGTCGTCGACCAGGGTGTAGACGTGCAGCACGACCTGCTGGGGAACGGCCACGGCGGTGATCAGCTCGGGCTTGCCGTCGCCGGTGAGGTCGCGGAACTCGGCGCTGCGGACCGCGCAGCTGGTGCACGATCCGAGGGCCGGCCGCTCCTCCGCGCTCACGCCGGGGTCCTTCGTGAGGACGGCGTGGACGTCGACCGCGGTGATGTCCCGCCCGGCCACGGTCAGGTCGGGCACGGGCTGCGGCGGCGCCTGGGACGCGGAGCCGGTCTCGGCGGCGGAGGAGGACGGCGTCGGCGGGGCGTTCAGCCCGGGCCAGAGCGGCTGGGCCCGCAGCGGCGGTGTCACCGGCTGCGACGGGCCGTGGTCCTTCAGGCCGCCGGGGTCGGCCCGGCCCACGACCAGGGCCGCGGCCAGCGCGACGAGGACGGCCACGGCCGCGAGGGCGGCCACCGGCGTGGCGGCGCGCCGTCGGCGGGGCGGGGGTGCTGCTGCCACGTCGGTGCTCGCCCTCCTGGAACGCCTGGTCTGGGATGCCTGGCCTGGAACGCCTGGCCTGGAACGCCTGGTCGTGGGGGGACGCCGCAGGCCTACGGCGCCCTTGGTGTAGGTCGTGCCGGCGGTGGCCGGCGGTTCCCGTGCGGCCGGCCGGGCCGCCTCAGGCCGCCTCCGCCGGCCTCAGGCCAGGTCGGCCAGGACGACGATGTTGTCGGTCCAGTGGCCGTCCGCACCGATGCTGCCGCCGCAGGTGATGAGTCTGAGGGTCGGGGCCGGGGTGTCACCGTAGACGGCGTCGGTGGGGAAGCGGTCCTTGGCGGCCTGCAGCAGTGAGCGGACCTTGAAGTCCACGGTGGTGCCGTCCGCGCGCCGCACCTGGACGAGGTCGCCCGGCCGCAGCTGCGGCACGCGGTGGAAGACCGCCGGGCCGTGGACGGTGTCGTAGTGCCCGATCAGGACGGTGGGGCCGGTCTCGCCCGGGGTGGGCCCGTTGCGGTACCAGCCGACCTCCCCGGCCCGGTCGGCCGACGGCACCTGGACCGTCCCGTCGGCGTTCAGGCCGAGGCCGGTCACCGGGGCGTCGACGCCGGCCGACGGGATGAGCAGGCGGGTCGGCTCCGAGGCGGGGAGGGCCTTCGGGGCGGCGGGCGGTGCGGTGGCGGCGGAAGTGCCGGCGCCGGTGGTGCCGGAGACGCCCGGGGTGGACGCCGCGGGCCCGGGGGCCGGACCGTCCGTCGCGCTGCCGTGCGCCGAGGACTCGATCCGGACGACCGGCGTCTCCTGGGAGCCGATCGCCACCGACACGCCGAGCACCAGGCACAGCAGCCCGGCCGCCCCCACGACGGCCCGGCGCACCACGCCCGGTCTGCGCCGGGGCCCGCGCCGCCGCCGTCCGCGCCCTCGTTCCGGTACAGGCCCCTGCCCTCGTCCCCGACCGGTCGCGCGCCGCCGCCGGCCGGCCGGTGCCCCGTCCGCGCCCGGGGCCGCCCCGGCACCGCCGCCCCGCCTGGCCAGGTGCGGGGCTGCGGCGCCGGGGTGCCCGGAGGGCTCGGGGCCGGTGTCAGCCGCGCGCACCGGAGCGGCGGCGCAGGAGGGCGAAGCCCAGCGCCCCGGCGCCGACGGCCGCGACGGCACCGCCGGCGGCCAGCGTCAGGCCGTTGCCGTCGGTCGCGGTGGACCCGTCCCCGGCCTGGGCGGCGCCCTTCGGGACCTCGCGGACCTGCGGCCGGTTGGTGTCCTTGGCGTCGGCCGGCGCGGGCGTGGCGGTGGGCGTCTTGGCGACGCCCTCGGTTGCGGGCGCACCGGCGGTGGGCCGGGCCGGAGCCGGCTGGGCGGGTGCGGAGCCCTTCGGCACCACGACCGCGCCGGAGGCGGCGGGGCCGGCGGTCGGGGTGGCCGTCGGGATGGCCGGGGCGGCGCTCGGGGCGGCCGTGGGCGTGGCCGGGGCGGGGGCCCCGTCGGCCCACGCCTGCCCGCCGGTCAGGGCGGTCAGCAGCGCGGCCCCGGTCAGTGCGCAGACGGCCAGGACCCGGCGGCCCGGCGCGCGATCGGTACGGCTCCTGCTCATGGGGTGCTCTCCTTCGTCGGCATCGTCGACGCTCGTCGTCGATGGTCGGCATTGACGTCCGTCGTCGACGTCCGTCCTCGACGCGTTCCGACCCCTGCGGCCGGTGCGTCGACGGAGACGTTAGGGAGCCCGTGTCGCGGTCCCCGGCCGGTCGCATCACGGCGGCCCATCGGCTTCGTAACGCCCCCGACGGCCTTCGTAACGGCTCCGGAGGGCTCTGTAACGAAGGCCGGGCAACGAAGGCCCGGCAACGAAGGCCCGGCAACGAAGGCCCGGCAACGCCCCCCGGAGCCCTGACAACGACCCCCGGAGCCCCGCGGCACCACCCAACTCCCGGTACGCGGAAGGAAACCTCCCCCGCCCCTGAACCAACCCGCCCGCCCGTGCGTACCCCCTGGTGATGGGGGGACCGGAGAGAAAGGTGGCAGCGATGAGCATGCTGGCCAACCTGGTCCCGGCGATGCGGCACGGCGGCAAGCACGACCGCAAGACCGGCAAGGAGACCAGGGACTCCAAGGCGGGCCGCCGTCGTCGTCGCGGGTCGAACTCGCGGCACTGACGGCCCCGCCGTCCTGTCAGGGCCGGGCCCCCGGCGGCCCGGCCACGTTCCACGGGCTGGAGTCGAACCGTGTGGTCACCGCTGCGGCCGACGGCCGCCGACGCGGGTGACGGCGACGGCGCCCGGGTGGATCCGGTCGTCGAGCCGGCCCCGGCCCTGCCGCTGCGGCGGACCTTCGGGCGGCTCTGGCCCTACACGAGGGGCGGGCGGCGCTGGCTGGCCCTGCTGCTGGTCCTCGTCCTGGCCGGCCCGGTGGTCGACGCGGCCGCGATCTGGCTGTTCAAGGTCGTCGTCGACGACGTCCTCGTCCCGCACAGGCTCGGCCTCTTCCTGCCGGTCGCGCTCGCCTACGCGGGGCTGACGGCCGTGGCGGGGGCCCTGGGCTTCGCCGACGAGATGACCTCGACGTGGGTCGGCGAGCGCTTCCTGCTGGCCCTGCGGGCGGACGTGTTCCGGCACCTGCAGGGCCTGTCGCTCGGCTTCTTCGAGCGGCGGCGGCTCGGCGACGTGCTGGCGCGGCTGACCGGCGACGTCGAGGCGGTCGAGACGTTCCTGCTCTCGGGCGTCGTCGACGCGGTCGCGTACGTCGCCGAACTCGCCGTCTTCCTGGGGGTGTTGTTCTACCTGCGGTGGGACCTCGCGCTGGTCGCGCTCATCGTGGTGCCGCTGTTCTGGTTCACCGCGCGGCATTTCTCGGCGCGGGTGAAGGCCGCCTCGCGCGAGCGGCGGCGGCGCAGCGGCTCGGTCAGCGCGCTCACCGAGGA
The DNA here is from genome assembly GCF_042887925.1 of Kitasatospora sp. NPDC057904. NCBI lineage: Bacteria > Bacillati > Actinomycetota > Actinomycetes > Kitasatosporales > Streptomycetaceae > Kitasatospora > Kitasatospora sp. NPDC057904. The sequence continues at coordinate 145,413 of NZ_JBHVOL010000018.1, read as the reverse complement.
GTCGCTCGGCAACATCGCGCTCGTCCAGGCCTGCAACCGGCAGGGTTGGGAGCAGGAGCGGTTCCGGCGGGAGAGCATGGCGCGGTTCCGGGCGACGATGGAGGCCACCCGCCTGCGCGCGCTGTTCGCGCCGATCGTGGACGTCCTGGAGCTGGCCGGCGCGCTGATCGTCCTCGGAGTGGGCGCCTGGGAGCTCGCGCGCGGACGCCTGACGCTGGGCGAACTCCTGGTCTTCGTCGCCCTGTTGAGCCGGCTGTACGGCCCGGTTCGGGGGATCTCCCGGCTCAGCAACGGCTTCTACTCGGCCTCCGCCGCCGCCGAACGGATCCTCGAACTCCTCGACGAGCGCCCGCAGGTGAGCGATCCGCCGGTGCCGCTGCGCCCCGCCCGGGTGCGCGGGGCGGTGGCCTTCGACGGGGTCTGGTTCCGCTACCCGGGCTCGACGCGGGTGGCGCTGTTCGACGTGTCGTTCCGCGCCGAGCCGGGCGAGACGGTCGCGCTGGTCGGCCCGAGCGGTGCGGGCAAGTCGACCGCCGCCAAGCTGCTGCTGCGCTTCTACGACCCCGAGCGCGGGGCCGTCCGCCTGGACGGGATCGACCTGCGCGAACTGGCGGTCGCCGACCTGCGCGAGCACATCGCCGTCCTGCTCCAGGAGACCCTGGTCGTCCACGGCACCGTGCGCGAGAACATCGCGTACGGGCGGCCGGGCGCCACGGACGCCGAGATCGTGGCCGCCGCCCGGGCCGCCGACGCCCACGAGTTCGTCAGCCGGCTCCCGGACGGCTACGACACGGTGGTCGGCCGCAACGGGCGGCTGCTGTCCGGCGGGCAGTGCCGGCGGCTGGCGATCGCCCGCGCGATGATCCGCGACGCGCCCGTGCTGATCCTCGACGAGCCGACGACGGGGCTGGACGCCGAGTCCGCGCGGCGGGTCCTGGCGCCGCTCGGGCGGCTCATGCGGGGCCGGACGACGATCGTCGTCTCGCACGACCTGTCCGCCGTCCGGCACGCCGACCGGATCGTGCTGCTCCGCGGCGGCTGCGTCGCGGACAGCGGCACGCACGGGGAACTGCTGGCCCGCGACGACGGATACGCGCGACTCGACGGGCTGCAGCGCTCCGACCTGGCCGAGGAGGTGCCGAGTTGAGTCCGGACACCGTCCAACCACCCCTCCCCGCAGGGACGTTCATCGTCCCCGGGTACCAGGTCCTGGCGCACCTCTGTCGCACCGGCTGGCTCGACCTCTACGACGCCTGGAGCGGGGAGCGCGACTGCCGCTGCGTCGTGAAGGTGCTCCGACCGGACCGCCGCCGCGAGCGGCGGCTGCGCGCCCGGCTGCTCCAGGAGGGCCGCTGGCTAGCCGAGTTCACGCACCCGCACCTCGTCCGCGGCTACGGGACGGGCGAGCGCCCGCAACCGTACGCCGTCCTGGAGACGCTCGCCGGGGAGACGCTCTCCCACGTCCTGGACACCCGCCCCCGCCGCCCGGCCGCCGCCGACGTGGCCATGCTCGGGCTCCACCTGTGCTCGGCCGTCCACTACCTGCACGGCCGCGGCCTGCTGCACCTCGACCTCAAGCCCTCCAACGTCGTGATCGACTGCCGCCGCGCCAAGGTGCTCGACCTCAGCGTCGCCCGTCCGCCCGGCCCGGCCGCACCCGGCATCGGCACCGACGGCTACCTCGCCCCCGAGCAGGCCCGCGGTGGGCGGCTCACCGCGGCCGCCGACGTGTGGGGCATCGGCATCACCCTCTACGAGGCCGCCACCGGCGACGTCCCGTACGACGGCCCGGACCCGGACGGCCCGGCACCACCGGTCTCCCGGCGCCGCCGCCTCCCGCGCCCGCTGGCCGCCGCCATCGACGCCTGCCTCCGCACCGACCCGGAAGCCCGCCCGAGCGTGCCCGAACTGGCCGGCCGTCTCGACGAGTTGCTCCCCCAGGGGCGCCGCGCGGTGCCGCCGGACGAGCAGTGACCTCAGCGCGCCGCCCGCAGCCGGCGCAGCGTCCAGTCCGTGCCCAGCCGCTGCGTGTGCGCCGTGAACAGCTCTGCGGCCCGGCGGTACGACAGGCGCCCACGGCCCGTGTGCGGGCAGCGGTCCGCGGGTGCGGTGCCGGCAGGGGCCCTGCGGTCGGTGAGGAAGAGCGGTCCGGTGGCGCGACCGGCGACGAGGAGGGGGAGCAGGCGGGCGGTGCCGGCCTGCCACTGCACCGCCGGCCGCCCCGGGCGGGGGCGGGTGCGGCGTGCCGGGAGGTCGAGGTCGTCGGTGTTCAGGGCGAGGACGGTCTCGATCGCGGCGCCGGACTCGTGCAGCAGGTGCCACAGCGTCTGCTCGCGCAGCGGCGCCCGGAGCGCGAACAGGGCGCGCAGCTCGTCCGGGGTGAGCGGGCCGGCGGCGGGTGCGGGGGCCGGGTGGGCGCGCAGGCCGGCGGTCGGGTCCCGGGTGATCCAGCCCCGGGTGCGCCACCAGGCCACGGCCGCGCGCAGGGTGGACAGCTCGCGGTTGAGCGTGCGCGCGTCGGTGTCCGCGGCGCGGCGGGTGACGGCGGCGCCGAGGCGGGCGGCGGCGTCCGGGTGGTCGAGCAGGGCGAGCGGGAGGACGGGCGGCCGGGCGCGGCGCCGCCCCGGGCCGGTGGGGGCGGTCCGGCCGGCGAGCGCCCAGGCCCAGGTGTCCAGCCCGATCCGGTAGACCCGGCGGGAGCCCTCGGCGAGTCCGGAGACGGCGAGGTAGCGCTCGACGGCGACGGCGTACTCGACCGGGGGAAGCTCTGTCATCAGTGATCCTCTACCGCAGTAAACGAATGCCTCACGGACGCTTGAATCGTATCCGGTAGTCGCAGTAAACAGCAGGTGAAACGGTATCCAGCTAGCCGTTTACTGCGGCACATTCGGCCATCGCAGAAATTGATGCGAAAAGACTCAAGTTTTTTCGCCGGAGCCCTTGAACGGCTGCTCCGCGCGGAGGCAGACTTGCCGCCCATGGCAGTGGAAACCGAACGGATCCCGGCCCGTCGACGGCGCCCTGGAGACCGTCTCGCCGTGCTGGGCGAGCGCGACTTCCGGTGGTTCTTCACGGGCTACGCGACGTCCCTCCTCGGCTCCGCGATGGCACCGGTGGCGGTGGCCTTCGCGGTGCTCGGCGGTGGAGCGGACGGCAGTGGCGGCCCTGGTGGCGGCGGCCCCGGCGCTGGCAGCGCCGGCGGGGACGGCACCGACCTGGGCTGGGTGATGGCCGCCCGGATCCTGCCGGTGGTGCTGGTCCTGCTCGCCGGCGGAGTGATCGCCGACCGGCTCGGCAGCCGCCGCGTGATGCTCGCCTCGGACGGGCTCCGCGGAGTCGTCCAGGCGCTGTTCTCCGTGCTGCTGGCGACCGGACGGGCGCCGCTGTGGGCGATGGTGGCGCTCGTCGCCGTGTGGGGGATCGGCGAGGGGCTGTTCATGCCGGGGCTGGGCGCGCTGGTGCCCGGCCTGGTGCGCCGCCAGGAGCTCGTCGGCGACGCTAACACGCTGCTGGGGATGGCCCGTTCGGTCGCGACGGTGGCCGGTCCCGCACTGGCCGGCGTGATCACGGCGGTCTGGGGACCGGCGGTGGTGCTGGCGGCCGACGCGGCGACGTACGGGGTCGGCGCGTTCGCGCTGTACCGGCTGCGCCTGGCCGGTGCGGCGCCGGACGGCGGGCGCGAGTCGCTCCTCGCGGACCTCCGCGCCGGCTGGTCGGAGTTCGGCTCCCGGCCGTGGCTGTGGATCACCACCGCGCACATGGGGCTCTTCAACCTGCTGGTGTGGGCGCCGTTCCTGGTCCTCGGGCCGCTCACCGCGCAGCGCGAGCTCGGCGGTGCGCGCGCCTGGGGCGCGGTGATGGCCGTGTACGGCGTCGGTGCGGTGCTGGGCGGCCTGCTGATGCTGGGCCGTCGCCCGGCCCGGCCGCTGGCGGTGGCCACCGTGGCGACGCTGGGCTGGGCGCTGCCCTCGGCGGCACTGGCGGGCGGTGCGGCGCTGCCGTGGGTGGTGGCCGGGGCGCTGGTCGCGGGCGTCGGCTCGGCGGTCTGCGGCACGCTGTACGGCACGACGATGCAGCGCTGGGTGCCGCCGGAGGCGCTGGGCCGGGTGACGTCCTTCGGCGCGCTGGGCGCCTTCGCCCTGGGGCCGGTGGGCCTGGCGGCGGCGGGACCGCTGGCGGGGCGGCTCGGGACGGGGACCGTCCTGGCGCTCGGCGCCCTCTGGCAACTCGGCGCCGCCGTGGCGGTGCTGGCCGTACCCGCCGTGCGCCGCCGCCCCTGGGAGGGCGACGAGGAGGCCACCTGAACCCGCTCCGGGGCGCACCCCCGGGCGGGCGCCCGGCCCCGGCGCGCCACCGCCCCGCCCGCCCCGTGGACCCGCCGGCGGGCGGGGCCGCGCTCCGCGCCCCGGCCGCCCTTCCCGCCCCCGGGCCACCCTCCGCGTCCCGCCCCGGCCGCCCTTCCCGCCCGCGGGCCACCCTCCCCCCGGGCCACCCTCCCCGCCCCCGGGTCACCCTCCCCCCGGGCCGCACCCGCCCCGCCCCCGGGCGGTCCCGGTGAGCCGGTCGTACGGTGGAGGGTGCGGGGGTCGACGGAGTCGACGGAGGAGGCCGGCCATGCCCGGTTCGCTCACCATCAGCCACCACGAGGCCGCGGTGGCCCTCGACCACACGGACGCCGCGCGGCTCGCCACCGTGCTGGAGGAACTGGCCTATCTGCTGGAGATCCCGGGCCCGAACCGGATCAACGACGCGCAGCTCACCGTCCTGTGCGAGGGACGCGCGGCGAACCGCGCCGAGCTGTCGCACTGGTCCCGCGCGCTCGCGGCGCAGCTGAAGGGCCGGCTCTAGCCCGGCGCACCGGCGCCGCCGCCGGGCCCGCCGTACGATGGCGCGCGGGGCGGGCGGTGGTCGCACGCCTCCCGGGTGCCGGGGTGGCCGGCGGCCGGCCCGGTGGAGGGTGAGGGTGGGGGCCCGAGCGTGTCGCAGATGTCCTGGCTGACCGTGCCGACGCCGCTGCCGAGCGGCCCGATGCACATCGCCGTGACGCCGCTGGGCGTGGCGGCGGCGGGTTACGGCGGCCGCGACGGCGAGGCGCCGGCCTGCACCGACGACGCGAAGATCGCCGCCGTCACCGACCGGATCGGCGCCTACCTGGCGGGCCGCAGCCGGGAGTTGGGCCTGCCGATCGACTGGAGCCTGAGCAGCGGCCCGCACCGGGAGGTGCTGCGGACGCTGTGGCGCGAGGTGCCGTACGGGCGGACCATCACCTACGGCGAACTGGCCGCGCGCAGCGGGGTGTTCGAGGACGTGACCGAGCCGGGCCTGGCGGCCCGCACGGTGGGGCAGATGATGGCCGCCAACCCCGTCGCGCTGCTCGTGCCGTGCCACCGGGTGGTGGCGGCGGACGGCATCGGGGGCTTCGGCGGCGGCCGGGTCGGGATCGACGTGAAGCGCTGGCTGCTGACCCTGGAGGGCGTGCTGGAGCCGACTCTCGACTGGAACGGCCCACTCTGACGCGCCGGATGCGGGAGGATGGCACCCGGCATTCCGGCGAGTTCGATTAATCAATCGAACAAATATCGAGCAAGTGATCTAGTCGTACTATTTGTTCGGTTATTCCGAACCACTCGAATGAGTGATTGCGGCGTGCCTCCGTTCGGGCCCACCATGAAGTTGCACCATGAATATGCAAGGCGTCACTTCATCGGGTTTGCGAAGGGCTCCCCTATGTCGACCGAAACGAATGCCGGTATTCCTGCGCCGGGTGCGCAGCCGGAGATCCGGCAGCAGCAGAGTCTGAGCACGGCGGGTGCGCGGAACCTCGCCACGACCACCAAGTCCGCGCCGCAGATGCAGGGCATCAGCCCGCGCTGGCTGCTCAGGATGCTGCCGTGGGTGCAGGTCTCCGGTGGTACCTACCGGGTGAACCGTCGCCTGCGCTACTCGATCGGCCGCGGCCGGGTGAGCTTCGTCAAGACGGGCGCCGAGGTGCGGATCGTCCCGCCGAGCCTCACCGAGGTGCCGGTGCTGCGCGGCTTCCAGGACGAGGCCCTCCTGGAGGAGCTGGCCGGGCGCTTCGTGCAACGCGAGTTCTCCGCGGGTGACGTGCTGATCTCCGCCGGTGCGGAGATCAGCGAGGTCTTCATCATCGCGCACGGCAAGCTGGAGCGGATCGGAACGGGCAAGTACGGCGAGGAAACGGTCATCGGCACCCTCGCCGACGGCGACCACCTCGGCGACGAGGCCCTGCAGGAGGACACCAACACCTGGCCGTACACGGTGAAGGCGGCCACCGCCGGCACCGTGATGGTGCTGCAGTGGCCCGCCTTCCAGGAGCTCCACGACCGCTCCGAGTCGCTGCAGCTGCAGATCATGGAGTACCTGAACGGCTTCCAGCAGGCGCAGAACAAGCACGGCGAGGCCGCGATCGACCTCTCCGCCGGCCACGAGGGCGAGTTCGAGCTGCCCGGCGCCTTCGTCGACTACGAGCTGAAGCCGCGCGAGTACGAGCTGAGCGTCGCCCAGACGATCCTCAAGGTGCACAGCCGGGTCGCCGACCTCTACAACCAGCCGATGAACCAGACCGAGCACCAGTTGCGGCTGACGATCGAGGCCCTGCGCGAGCGCCAGGAGCACGAGCTGATCAACAACCCGGAGTTCGGCCTCCTGCAGAACGCCGAGTACGACCAGCGGATCCAGACGCACTCCGGCCCGCCCACGCCGGACGACATGGACGACCTGCTCAGCCGCCGCCGCAGCACCAAGATGTTCCTCGCGCACCCGAAGGCGATCGCCGCCTTCGGCCGCGAGTGCAACAAGCGCGGCCTCTACCCGGGCACGGTCGAGGTCGAGGGCAAGCACGTCACCTCGTGGCGCGGGGTGCCGGTCTTCCCGTGCAACAAGATCCCGATCATCGGCGGCCACACCAGCTCGATCATCGCGATGCGGGTCGGCGAGGACAACCAGGGCGTCATCGGCCTGAACCAGACCGGAATTCCGGACGAGTACCAGCCGGGCCTTTCGGTGCGGTTCATGGGGATCGACGAGAAGGCCATCATCTCCTACCTGGTCAGCGCCTACTATTCGGCCGCCGTCCTGGTGCCGGACGCGATCGGCGTCCTGGAGAACGTGGACATCGCCCAGCGCTGAGGCGGGCGCCGCGGGCCGGCCGCGGAGGCGGCCCGCACGGCACGCCGACCGCACCCCGTCCCACCGCACCGAGCACCGTCCGGCCCAGGCCCGTGTCCCGGGCCGGGCGGCGCCACGCGCGCCCTACCGCGCACCGGCCGGCCGCGTCGCCCCCAGGGCGGCGGCCGGCCTTCTCACGACAGGTCATCAGGGGGAGGAACCCATGACGAGCCCCACGCTGGAGCGGGACCACCGGGAGGGCCACGAGGCCGAGGACGTGCTCGTCCGGGCCCGCGGTCTGGTCGACCCGGTCCTGCGGGCCGCCGTCGACTCGCTGCCGGGCGCGATGCGCAAGGTCGCCGGCTACCACTTCGGCTGGTGGGAGGCGGACGGCTCGCCCTCCGCGTCGCCCTCCGGCAAGGCGATCCGCCCGGCCATGGTCCTCGCCGCCGCCCAGGCCCTCGGCGGCGACCCGGCCGCGGCCACCGCCGCCGCGGCGGCCGTCGAGCTGGTGCACAACTTCACCCTGCTCCACGACGACGTCATCGACCGCGACGAGACCCGCCGCCACCGCCCCACCGCCTGGCGGGTGTTCGGCACCACCGAGGCGATCCTGGCCGGCGACGCGATGCACTCGCTGGCGCTGCGGCTGCTGGCCGAGGACACCCACCCGGCCGCCCGGTCCGCCGTCCGCCGGCTCACCGACTGCGTGGTCGAGCTGTGCGAGGGCCAGCAGATCGACTGCGCCTTCGAGCAGCGGGACGACGTCTCGCTCGCCGAGTGCCTCGCGATGGCCGAGGCGAAGACGGGCGCCCTGCTGGGCGCGTCCTGCGCGATGGGCGCGGAGTACGGCGGCGCGTCCGAGCGGGCGGCGAAGGCGATGGACGGCTTCGGGCGGGAGATCGGTCTGGCGTTCCAGCTGATCGACGACCTGATCGGCATCTGGGGCGACCCGGCCGTCACCGGCAAGCCGGTCGGGGCGGACCTGGTGGCGCGGAAGAAGTCGCTGCCGGTGGTCGCGGCGCTCGGCTCGGGCACGCCCGACGGCGCCCGGCTCGCCGAGCTGTACACGCTGGAACGGCAGCTCAGTGCCGAGGAGTTGGCGCTCTGCGCCGCGGCCGTCGAGGGCGCGGGCGGGCGCGGCTGGGCACAGGGTGCGTCCTGCGAGCGGATGGCCGCCGCGATGGACCTGCTGGCCGCGGCCGTGCCCGAGCCGGCCCGGACGGACGAACTGCTCGCGCTGGCCGAGCTGGTGACGCGCCGCACCCACTGACCGCGCGGGGGAGTGGGGGGTGGGGCGGGCCGCCCAGGCCCCGCGCGGGGGGGCCCGCGGGGGCCCGGTTTTTCGCCCCCGCTGAGAGACCCCGGGGGGCCCCCACCGGAGGGTTACAC
>NZ_JBHVOL010000018.1:0-136883 GCF_042887925.1 Kitasatospora sp. NPDC057904 | reverse complement strand
CGGCAGCGTCTTTTGTTTATACGACACTGCTGCTCGCGGTGGCCGCGCTGGTGCCGCGCCCCACCCACTGCCCGCGGGGGGGTGTGGTATGGCGCCCCGGCCGACTCCCCACTCCTGGTTCCCTCCCGCTTTCCCTCGTTTTCCCTCCCGCTTTCCACTCCCGGGGCGTCCCCTTCCCTTCGCTTCCCTCCGCCCGCCGCTCCAGGTGCTGACCGGCGCCTCCCCGCCTAGCATCCCCTATGTAGTGATTTGTCCTGATCCTGCTGGGGAGAGCGACACCATGGTCAGCCCGGCCCTCGTCGATCCGACCACCGTCCGTGCGACGGCTGCCGAGGCGTGGCTGCGCGGGTACCCGATCCTGCGGAACTACCGCACCTTGTACGCGCAGGCGCTGGACGACGCCGATCCGGCGTACGTCGGCGGCTTCGGCGTCTTCCGTCACCACCCGCCGCCGTCCGCCCTCGACCCGGCGACCCTCCGCACCGCGGCCCCCCACACTGCGACTCTCCCCGCCTCGCCCCTCGGTGAGGGAGCCGTCGACCACGATCTCCCGTCCTCCTCCGCCTGGCTCGACCTGCGCGCCGAGCCCTGGGTCCTCTCCGTCCCCGCCGACGACCGCTACTACGTGCTGCCGGTCCACGAACTCGACGCCGTGTACGCCGGGTTCGTCGGCGCCCGCGCCACCGGCCCGGAGGCCGGCGACCACCTGGTGGCCGGCCCCGACTGGCAGGGCGAGCCGCCGCCCGGCGTCCGGAGCGTGATCCGCACCGCCACCCGTCTGGCCGGCATCGTCGCCCGCACGCACCTCGCCGGGCCGGAGCCGGCCGACGTCGCCGCGATGGAGGCCGTCCGGCAGCAGTACCGGCTGCGGCCGCTGCACGAGTACGAGGGCACCCCGGCGCCGCACCCCGCCCCGGACCCGGTCTGGCCGGTCTGGCGGGACGAGGTGACGGACACCGTCGAGTTCTTCGCCTTCCTCGACTTCCTGCTCGGCTTCTTCCCGCTCCCGTCGCCCCGCCACCCGGCCGCCGTCCCGCTCCCACCCGCCGAGGCGGACCTGCGCGGCCGCCTCACCGACCTCGGGATCGACGGCCGCGGCGAGTTCGAGCCCGCCGCCCTCCCGCTGGACGTGCGCGCCGAGATGGCGCGCGGCATCGCCGACGCCCGGGCCCGGCTGGAGCGCGAGGCCGCCGCCCGCCCCGACGCGTGCGGCCTCGCCGGCACCCGCGAGCAGACCGGCGCCGACTACCTGCGCCAGGCCCTCGGCGCCCGGCTCGGCCCGTACGACCTCCCCGCCGAGGAGGTCTGGTGCGGCGCCTGGACGGCCGACAGCGAGGGCCACCGGCCGCCCAGCGCGAGCGACCGCGACTACACGATCCGGTTCGGCCCCGGCGCGCTGCCGCCGGCCCGCTTCTCCTGGTCCGCCGCCCTGTACGAGCTCCCGGACCGCCGACCGGTCGACAACACCCTCGACCGCTATGCGATCGGCGACCGGACCCCGGGCCTGGTCCACGACCGGGACGGCGGTCTGACGCTCCACGTCCGGCACAAGCGCCCCGCCGACGCCGAGCACTCCGCCAACTGGCTCCCGGCGCCGGACGGCCCGTTCACCGTCGTCCTGCGGCTCCACGGCCCCGAGGCGCCCGCACTCGACGGCCGCTGGCGGCTCCCGCCGCTCACCCCGCGCTGACCGCCGCTCGCCCCCTGACCCCGACCGGTCACGACCACCCCCGACCGACCGCTCCCCAGGCCCGACCGCCCCCGACCACCCCCGACCGACCACGACAGGACACCCGATGACCCAGCCCGAGCTGGAGGCCCTGGCCGCCGACGCGTACGTCTACGGCTACCCGCTCGTCGCCGGCCTCACGATGGTCGAGCGCTTCACCAAGGGCGGGATGGGCACCCTCCCGGCGGCGACGTTCAACCGCTTCAGCCACGCCACCCGGCTGGCCGCCCCGGGGGACGACTTCGTCTCGGTCAACAACGACACCGTCTACTCGATCGCCCAGCTCGACCTCTCCGAGGGCCCCCAGGTGCTGCACGTCCCGGACACCGCGGGGGCCTACTACGTGCTGCAGTTCGTCGGCGCCTGGACCGACAACTTCGCCTACCTCGGCAGCCGCGCCACCGGCACCGGCGCGCAGACCTGGCTGGTCGTCCCGCCCGGCTGGCACGGCACCCCGCCCGACCCGCAGAAGGTGATCGAGGCGCCGACCACGGTCGCGACCGTCGTCGGCCGCTTCGCCTGCGCCGGCCCGGACGACCTCCCCCGGGTCAAGGCCCTGCAGAACGCGCTCACCCTCACCCCGCTGGAGCCCGGCGGCCTGGCCGCCGGCCTGCCCGAGCCCGACCAGGACGTCCCCGAGCGGCTCGCGTTCTTCGAACGGATGCGGATCTGGATGCGGGCCTTCCCGCCCGCCGGTCCCGACGTCGAGTACGAGCGGCGGCTGGCCCCGCTGGGCCTGCTGGACGAGGGCATCTCCCCGTACCGGGCGGCGGCCTCGGACTGGACCCACACCCTGCTCAAGGGCCTGGCCGCCGGGCGCGAACGGGTCGAGGCGGCCACCCGCCCGCCCGAGGACCACCCGCTGGGGGAGTGGCGCTCGGCGCTGCACCTGTTCGACTACAACATCGACCACCTCGGCCCCGGCACCATCGACGACCCCGAGTGGCGCATCCCCGACCGCCGCGCCGGCTACCTCAGCCGGGCCGCCGCCGCCCGCGCCGGCCTGTGGGGCAACCACGCCTACGAGGCCTCGTACGCCATGACGTACGACGACTCCGACGGCCGCCCGCTCAGCGGCGCGAACCGCTACACGCTCCGCTTCGACCAGCCGCCGCCGGCCGAGGCGTTCTGGTCCGTCACGATGTACTCGCTGCCGGACTACTACCTCGTGGACAACCCGATCGAGCGCTACTCGATCGGCGACCGCACCCCCGGCCTGGTGCACGGCGCGGACGGCTCACTCACCCTGACCCTCCAGCACGAGGAGCCCGAGGACCCGACGGAACTGGCGAACTGGCTGCCCACCCCGGCGGGCGAGTTCCGCCCGATCATCCGCTTCTACCGGCCGAAGCAGTCCGTCCTGGACGGCACGTACCAGGTGCCCCTGATCCACCGGCGCTGAACCGCTCTCGGCTCGGGCCGGGAGACGCCCCACCCACCGTCGCGTGCACCTGACGCCGCAGCCCGCCCTCCGGTGTGAGCCGAAAGGCGCTCCCTCACCGCGGCGAAGGCTGCGGCGGGGCCGATGCGCCGCTCCGCGGGTGCGGCGTCGACGTCGCGCTCGGGGACGCCGTGGCCGTCGGGCTCGGCGAGTGCGAGGGCGGGGGCGGGGACGGGGGCTGGGGTGTCGGCGTGCTCGTGGGCGGGGCCGTGGGGGTGGCGGTCGGTGCGGGCGTCGCGCTGGGCGAGGCCGTGGCGGTCGGGGTGGTGCCCGGGGCGGGCGTGGCCGTGGCCGTGGCCGTCGGTGCCGCGGTCGGCGTCGGCGAGGCGGACGGCGGGGCGGAGCCGCCGTGGTCCTGCGGGCCGCCCTCCAGGGTGACCACGGCCTCGGACGGCGGCAGTGCGATCCGGGCCGTCCAGTGCGTCGTGGGGGCGAGGCCGTCGTCCACCGTGACGATCACCGTGATGCGCTGGCCCGGTTCGAGCGTCCCGGAGTCGCGGCTCAGCCGGAGCCAGGCCGCGTCCACGACCGCGTGCCAACGGATCTCGCTGCCACCGGAGTTGGTGAGCGTGAGGACCGTCCGGTTGCCGTACTCGCCCGCCTCGACGGTGAGCAGCCCGACCGGTGCGGGCCGGTCGGCGCCGCCGCCCGCGGCCCAGCCGGAGCCGGCGGCCGGCCCGACCGCCGTCGCGGGGGTGGCGATCAGGGCGGGGCTGCCGAGCGGCGTCGCGCCCCGGCCCGGGACGGGGACGGCGGGACCTTGGAGCACGGGCCCGCGGAAGCCGGGGAAGAACGTTTCTGCACCCGTCGCCCCGGCCCCCGCGAGCTCCACCCCGGGCACCCCCGTCCCACCGACGGAACCCGCACCCGAGGTGGTGACCCCCACCCCGCCGGCCCCCGCCGGCCGCTGCTCCGCCTGCCGCCCGGCCTCGTCCACCCGCACCGACGACACGGCCGCCGTCGCCCCGGGCCCGCCACCACCCCGGTGGCCGGCCCACAGCGCGACCACCGGCGCCGCCAGCACGGCCGCGAGCACCCCGGTGGTCACCACCCGACGCCGGACGGCCAGTCCGCGGCCCGCGTCCGGCGCGCGGTGCCGCGGGAACCCGCTCTGGTCGAACCGCAGACCCGGTTCGACGGCCGCCTCCGCACTCGCACTGCGCCCGGCCCCGGAGGTCTGCGGCAGGTACGCCACCATGCCGTCCGGCGCGGCGGGCGCCGTCAGCAACGGCAGCCCGGCCAGCCCAGCCGGACCCGCTGGACCCGCCGGACCCGCCGGCCCCGCACCGTCCGCCGCCTCGCCCGCCACCCGCTCCGCCGTCCCCCGGCAGGTCGGACAGTCGACGACGTGCTGCACGAGCTCCCGCCGCAGCGCCGGCCCGAGCACCCAGTCCCGCCAGCTCTCCGCCCCGGCCCCGCCGAGCCGGTCGAGCTCCGGGCAGCTGCCCACACCGAGCACCAGCAGCGCCGACCTGGTGCGGGCGACCTCCGCCTCCGCCGCGCCGAGCAGCGCCCGGGTCGCGTCGAACGGCAGCCCGAGCACCGCGGCCACCTCCAGCGGGGTCAGCCGGTGGCGGACCGACAGCTCCAGGGCCTCCCGCTGCTCGGGGCCGGTCCCGGCCGCCTCCGGCCAGGCGAGCGAGGCCAGCTCGCGCCGGCGCCGGGCCGCCTCGGCCTCCGTCAGCCCGGTGCCGGCCGTCCCCCCGGCGCCGTCCGCGAGCCGCCGCAGGCAGCAGTACCGGGCGAGCGAGAACAGCCAGGCCCGGACGAGCCCGGGTTCGGCCAGCCGTCCGCCGTGCCGCTGCGCCAGGTCGCGGACCTCGCGCAGGGTGTCGGCGGCGGTGTCGTGCTCGCACAGCACCGAGAGGCAGTAGGTGAACAGGCCGTCCACCTGCCGGTCGTACGCCGCGAGCACGGCCGTCGCCGGTCTTTCCGCGCGCGGCGGCCCATCAGTACGCGTTGTCACCCGTCCGACGGTAGGGACGACGGGCGGCCCGTCCGGCCGATTCCTGGCGTATGTACTTCTTTCGGGTAACAACATCGCCCACGTGTGTGGACGCGCGGCCCTGAACGGAAGCCGGTCCGGACCCAGGCCCGGACCGGACCCGGATCGGACCCGGCCCCCGCACGGCCGTACCCGCCACTGTCGTACCCAGACGCTACGGTGGGCCCCATGGCTGCCCGTACCAAGACCACCGCCAAGCCGCGCCCGGCGTACCGCTGCACCGAGTGCGGCAACCAGCTGCCCAAGTGGGTCGGCCGCTGCCCGGAGTGCAACGCCTGGGGCACGGTGGAGGAGTACGGCGCGGTGCCGATCCGGACGACGGCGGCCGGCCCGGTCAGCGCGCCCGCCCGCCCGATCGCCCAGGTGGACGGCCAGGTCGCGACGGCCAGGTCGACGGGCGTCCCGGAGCTGGACCGGGTCCTCGGCGGCGGTCTCGTCCCCGGTGCCGTGGTGCTGCTGGCCGGCGAGCCCGGTGTCGGCAAGTCCACCCTGCTGCTGGACGTCGCCGCGAAGGCGGCCACCGCCCAGCACCGCACGCTGTACGTCACCGGCGAGGAGTCGGCCGGCCAGGTCCGGCTGCGTGCCGACCGGATCGACGCGCTCTCCGAACACCTCTACCTCGCCGCCGAGCAGGACCTCGGCGCGGTGCTCGGGCACATCGAGGCGGTCGGCCCCGGCCTGCTGATCCTCGACTCGGTGCAGACCATCGCCTCCGCCGAGCTGGACGGCGCCCCCGGCGGCCCGGCGCAGGTCCGCGAGGTGGCGGGCGCGCTGATCCGGGCGTCCAAGGAGCGCGGCATGGCCACGCTGCTGGTCGGTCACGTCACCAAGGACGGCCAGATCGCCGGCCCGCGCCTGCTGGAGCACCTGGTGGACGTCGTGCTGAGCTTCGAGGGGGACCGGCACGCCCGGCTGCGGCTCATCCGCGGGGTCAAGAACCGCTACGGCGCCACCGACGAGGTCGGCTGCTTCGAGCTGCACGACGAGGGCATCGTCGGCCTGGCCGATCCGTCCGGCCTCTTCCTGACCAGGCGTGACAAGCCCGTCCCCGGCACCTGCCTCACCGTCACGCTGGAGGGCAAGCGCCCGCTGGTGGCCGAGGTGCAGGCGCTGATGGTGGATTCGCAGATCCCGTCGCCGCGCCGGACGACCTCCGGCCTGGAGTCGCCGCGGATCGCGATGATCCTGGCGGTCGTCGAGCGGCACGGCGGCGTGAAGCTCGGCAAGCAGGACATCTACACCGCGACGGTCGGAGGCGTGAAGCTCAGCGAGCCCTCCGCGGACCTCGCGGTCGCGCTCGCGGTGGCCAGCTCCTCGACCGACACCCCGCTGCCGAGCAACCTGGTGGCGATCGGCGAGGTCGGCCTGGCGGGCGAGGTGCGGCGGGTGACGGGTGTGCAGCGCCGGCTCGCCGAGGCGCACCGGCTGGGCTTCACGCACGCCCTCGTCCCGCCGGACCCGGGCAAGGTGCCGCCGGGCATGAAGGTGGTCGAGGTGGCCGACATCGGCGAGGCGCTGCGCGCCATCCCGGGCCGCCGCCGGGCCGCCGCCAAGCCGCGTGGTGAGGCGCGTGGTGAGGCGCGTGGTGAGGCGCGTGGTGAGGCGCGTGGTGAGGCGCGTGGTGAGGCGCGTGGTGAGGCACCGTCGGCGCCGCCGGCCCCGCGCCAGGCCCGGGTCGCCGCCTACCCGGAGGAGCTGATGGACGGCTGGGAGCCGCTCGACTCCGACGAACTGCGCTGACCCAAGCCCTGTCCCCGCCACACGCAGTTAGACTTTCCCCTGTCTCATTGACGAGAAGGCGAGTACCGAGCGGTACTGAGCGACAGAGCAACAGACCGCAGGCCGGGCGCACGGCGCGAGGCGCGCG
This sequence comes from Kitasatospora sp. NPDC057904, assembly GCF_042887925.1. Lineage (NCBI taxonomy): Bacteria > Bacillati > Actinomycetota > Actinomycetes > Kitasatosporales > Streptomycetaceae > Kitasatospora > Kitasatospora sp. NPDC057904. Next base: position 129,841 of record NZ_JBHVOL010000018.1, on the reverse strand, counting down.
GCACGGGCGACCGGAGGAGTCACGTGGCAGCCAGCGACCGGGGGGCGGACAAGTCCTCCCGTGAGGAGGCCTTGCTGCGGGCCTCCCTCAGCGCGATCGCGCCCGGCACGGGGCTGCGCGACGGCCTGGAGCGGGTCCTGCGGGCCAACACCGGCGGTCTGATCGTGCTCGGCTTCGACAAGCACGTCGAGTCGATCTGCACCGGCGGCTTCGTCCTGGACGTCGAGTTCACCGCGACCCGGCTGCGCGAGCTGTGCAAGCTGGACGGCGCGGTGGTGCTGGACAAGGACATCACCAAGATCGTCCGGGCCGGCGTCCACCTGATGCCGGACTCCACGATCCCCACCGACGAGACCGGCACCCGCCACCGCACCGCCGAGCGGGTCAACCGGCAGACCGGCTACCCGGTGGTCGCGGTCTCGCACTCGATGCGGCTGATCGCGATGTACGTCAACGGCACCCGGCGGGTGCTGGAGGACTCGACCACCGTCCTCTCCCGCGCCAACCAGGCGCTCGCCACCCTGGAGCGCTACAAGCTCCGCCTGGACGAGGTGGCCGGCACGCTGTCCGCGCTGGAGATCGAGGACCTGGTGACGGTCCGGGACGTCACCGCCGTCGCCCAGCGCCTGGAGATGGTCCGGCTGATCGCCACCGAGATCGCCGGCTACGTGCTGGAGCTCGGCATCGACGGCCGCCTCCTGTCGCTCCAGCTGGACGAGCTGATCGCGGGCGTGGAGCCGGAGCGCGAGCTGGTCGCCCGGGACTACTTCCCGGAGCGGGCCGCCAAGAAGGGCCGGACGGTCACCGAGGTGCTGGCCGACCTGGAGGCGCTCACCCACGCCGAACTGCTCGACCTGCAGACGGTCGCCAAGGCGCTCGGCTACTCCGGCTCGCCGGAGTCGCTGGACGCCGCCGTCTCGCCGCGCGGCTACCGGCTGCTGGCGAAGATCCCGCGCCTGCCCAACACGGTGATAGAGCGCCTGGTCGAGCACTTCGGCGGGCTGCAGAAGCTGCTCGCGGCGAGCATCGACGACCTGCAGACGGTCGAGGGCGTCGGCGAGACCCGCGCCCGCTCGGTCCGCGAGGGCCTGTCCCGCCTTGCCGAATCGTCCATCCTGGAGCGCTACGTCTGACCCTCGGCCGGATCGCCGGATCGCCGGATCGCCGGATCGCCGGATCGCCGGATCGGCCGTCAGGCATCGATCGACCCGCACAACACCGAAGCCCCCGACCGCGGTTCGCGGATCGGGGGCTTCGGCGTACGGGCGGGGTGACGGCCGGTCAGCCGTCCAGGCGGATCGAGATGCGCGCCGAGACCTTGTCCCCGGTGAGGCCGGTGACGTCGGCGTTCACCACGTAGGTGTCGTTCGCCGGGGGCGCCGGGTCGGGGGTGGCGCACTGCGGCTTGCTGCGGCTGCGGTCCCAGGTGAACGTCTCGATCTGGCTGCCGTTGGCCGGGAGCTGCACCCAGAGGCTGCCCCGGTCGGTCGGGCAGTCGCCGGAGGACCAGACCCGGTCGCCCTTGTTGGCGGCGGTCACGGTGACCACCGAGGTCGTCCGGCCCAGGTCCACGCGGCAGTTGGCGCCGGAGGAGTTCTTCACCGTCAGGGCGAACCGCGGCTTGTCCTTGGACTGGTACGAGTTCTGGGGGCTGGCCAGCTCCAGGGCCACCTGCGAGGTGGCGCAGATCGGCAGCGCCATCACGTCGGGCGTGTTCACCGCGGGGGCGCCGCCACCGGAGCCGCCCGCACCGCCGCCGGTGCCACCGGCCGCACCACCCGCCGCACCACCCGCCGCCGCGCCGCCGGCACCGCCGGTGGCAGGGGCCGGGCCGGCCGCGCCGCCGGTGCCCGTGCCGCCGGTGCTGAGGCTGACCTCGCCGCCGCCCCCGCCCGAGCCGGGGACGGTACCGCCCGTGCCGCCGCCGCCGGGGCGCGCCGCGGGGCCGCTCGGCGAGGCGCCGGGCGTGATGGCCTGAGCGGGTGTCTGGGACTGGGTCGGCGCGGCTTGCGCGGCCTTGCTCTGTGATCCGTCGTCACCGCCGCCGCCCTGATCGGACATCAGCCAGGCGATGAGGGCGATGACCGCGGCCACGGCGGCGAGCACGACGACACGCCGTCGCCAGTAGATCGAGGCCGGCAACGGTCCCACGGGTTGACGCAGAGAGGGCACACCCGAACTCTACGAGACAGTGTGTGGCGATTGACTCACCAACACCGCACAGTCGCCCCTTCCTTCACATGATCCGCCATTTGAGCCGTTCGAGGGAGGTCTTCCGGCGTGTCCGCCCGGAAATTACACAGGATCCGGAATCACCTACTCCACTTCGGCCGGGTCCGCGGGCGTGGGAGGATCGAAGGGCCATGACTTCCAACACCGCCACCGCCACCACCGCGTCTCCTTCCCCCGCAGGACCCGCCCTTCGGCTGCCCCTCCCGCTGCCGGCGCTGCACGCGACCGTCCTCGACTGGTACGAGGCCAGCAAGCGCGACCTCCCCTGGCGCACGCCCGACGCGTCGCCCTGGGCGGTCATGGTGAGCGAGTTCATGCTCCAGCAGACCCCGGTGAAGCGGGTCCTGCCCGCCTGGGAGGCGTGGCTGGAGCGCTGGCCCACCCCCGCCGACCTCGCGGCCGACGCCCCCGGCGAGGCGGTCCGGATGTGGGGCCGGCTCGGCTACCCGCGGCGCGCGCTGCGGCTGCACGCGGCGGCGGTGGCGATCACCGAGGAGCACGGCGGCGAGGTGCCGGACGACCACGCCACGCTGCTGTCGCTGCCCGGGGTGGGGGAGTACACGGCCGCGGCCGTCGCGTCCTTCGCCTTCCGCCAGCGCCACGTCGTGCTGGACACCAACGTCCGCCGGGTGTTCGCCCGCGCGGTGACGGGCGTCGAGTACCCGGCCCAGGCCACCACGGCGGCCGAGCGCCGGACGGCGACCGCGCTGCTGCCCGACGACGCCGGGACGGCCGCCACCTGGGCGGTCGGCGTGATGGAGCTGGGCGCGCTCGTCTGCACCGCCCGCGGCCCCGAGTGCGGCGACTGCCCGCTGTTCACCCACTGCGCCTGGCAGCGGGCCGGCCGCCCGCCGTACGAGGGCCCGGCCCGGCGCGGCCAGTCCTACGAGGGGACGGACCGGCAGGTGCGCGGCAAGCTGCTCGCCGTCCTGCGCGAGGCGCACGGCTCGGTCGAGCAGGCCCGGCTGGACGCGGTCTGGCCGGACGCCGTGCAGCGGGCCCGGGCCCTGGACGGCCTCGTGGCGGACGGCCTGGTCGAGCCCGTCGAGCAGGGCGTCTACCGCCTCCCGCAGTAACTCTGCCCCGATGGCAGTAGACCTGCCCCGACACACGACGACGCCCCCGGAGAACCCTCCGGGGGCGTCGCGTCGATCAGCCGCGCACGGCAGGGGCCGTCAGACGGCCGCGGCCTCCAGCGAGGCCTCGGCCGCCTTCTCGTCCTTGCCGGCGCCGCGCAGCGGCACCTCGCGCATGAAGACCGAGGCGGCGATCGCGATCACGGCCACCGCCGCACCCCACAGGAAGACGGTGTGCATGCCGTTGGCCACCGCGTGGTGGTAGGCGTCCTGGACCGGGGCGGGCAGCTGCTTCAGCGCCGCCGGGCTCATCTGGCTCGGGTCGGCCTTCGACGCGCCGGCCGAGGCGTGCTCGCCCAGCCGCTCCTTCATCGTGTCGGCGACCCGGTTGTTGAACAGGGCGCCGAACAGCGCGACACCGAAGGAACCGCCGATGGTGCGGAACAGGGTGGCGGTGGAGCTGGCCACGCCCATGTCCTTGAGCTCGACGCTGTTCTGCGCGACCAGCATGGTGATCTGCATCAGGAAGCCCATGCCGGCGCCCAGCACGACCATCCAGCAGGCGGACGTGAAGCTGCTGGTCTCGGTGCCCATGGTGGAGAGCAGGACCATGCCGCCGGTCATCACGATGGTGCCGATGACCGGGAAGATCCGGTACTTGCCGGTCTTGGTGACGACCTGGCCGACCACGAGCGAGACGACCAGCATGCCGAACATCATCGGCATCAGCAGCAGGCCGGAGTTGGTCGCCGAGGCGCCCTGCACGATCTGCTGGTAGAGCGGCAGGAAGACGGTCGCGCCGAACATCACGAAGCCGACGATGAAGCCGATGATCGAGACCAGGGTGAAGTTCAGGTTCTTGAACAGGCTGAGCGGGAGCATGGGCTCCTCGACCCGCTGCTCCACGTAGCAGAAGGCGATCAGCGAGGCGGCGGCCAGCGCGGCCAGGCCGAGGATCTGCTTCGAGCCCCACGCGTACTGCTGGCCGCCCCAGGTGGTGATCAGCACGAGCGAGGTGATGCCGGTGGTGAGCAGGATCGCGCCCAGGTAGTCGATCCGGGCGTTGTTGCGGACCTTGGGCAGCTTCAGGGTGACGACGACCACGGCGAGCGCGATCACGCCGAGCGGCAGGTTGATGTAGAAGGTCCAGTGCCAGCTCAGGTGGTCGGTGATGAAACCGCCGACGAGCGGGCCGCCGATGGTGGCGAGCGCCATCACCGCGGCGAACATGCCCTGGTACTTGCCGCGGTCGCGCGGCGGCACGAGCGCGCCCATGATCGACATGACGCCGACCATCAGACCGCCGGCGCCCAGGCCCTGCAGGGCGCGGAAGCCGATCAGCTCGTTCATGTTCTGCGACAGGCCGGACAGTGCCGAGCCCACCAGGAAGATGACGATCGAGGTGAGGAAGGTGCCCTTGCGGCCGTAGAGGTCGCCGAGCTTGCCCCAGATCGGGGTCGAGGCGGCCGTGGCCAGGGTGTACGAGGTGACCACCCAGGACAGGTGCTCGGCGCCGCCGAGGTCACCGACGATCGTGGGCATCGCGGTGCCGACGATCAGGTTGTCGAGCATGGCCAGGAGCATCGTGACGACCAGGCCGACCATCACGAGGCGGATCTCGCGGGGTGACCGCGGCTGTTCCTCCTCGGCCTGCTTGTCCTCCGGCACCGGGTCGGCGGTCTTGGACTGTGACATGGGGTGGTGTCTCCCGGGACTGGGTGTGGACGATCGTCGGGCCTGGAGCGGCTACTTACTTGTCGCCCGGCTAGTTTATGGACCGTCGGCACGGTAAGTTGTCCACTAGCCGGTCGTCAAGCCAGTTTCCATCCCGGCCGCCTGGGCAGGGAGAATGTGTCCCGGGGGGCGGGCACCGCCGGCGTCCGCAGCAGTCACCGACGCAGTCATGAGGCAGGCCATGGGTACGACGCACAGCCCGCGCAGCGACACCCGGGCCCGCATCATCGCGGTCTCTCTGGAGCTCTTCGCCGAGCAGGGCTACGAGCAGACCTCGCTGCGCGAGATCGCCGACCGCCTGGGCGTCACCAAGGCCGCGCTCTACTACCACTTCAAGACCAAGGACGACATCGTCCACGGGATCGTCGAGTCCATGGCCGCGCCGATCGACGAGACCATCGAGTGGGGCCGGCAGCAGCCCTGGACGCCGGAGCTGCGCGACGAGCTGATCCGCCGCTTCGCCGCCGGGATGTCCGAGCGCGCGCCGCTGCTGCGCTTCTTCCACGAGAACCAGCCCGCCCTGCGCGAGTCGCCGGCCGGCCTGGAGTTCAAGGAGCGCATGATCGCGATGGTCCGCCTCGTGCACGGGCCGGACGCGAGCTTCCAGGACCGGCTGCGCGCCGCGATGTCGCTCTTCACCATCAACTCGGCGATGTTCCTGCTCAAGCAGGACGAGACCGGCACCGACCACGTCGACCACCTGTGGCACGAGTCGCCGCAGGCCACCGTGGAGGAGGCGATGGCCGCCGCCCGCGAGGTCGCGCTGGAGATCGGCGCCCTGATCGACCGCCCGGTTCCCGCCCCGGCCCAGGCCTGATCACACCCGGGCCCGAGCACACCCGGGCCCGATCACGACGGAGGGGCGGCCCGGAGCGCGAGCCGCCCCGTCCCCCTCGGGACCTCCGGACCTCAGAAGTCCGTGACGCCGTGCGAGGCCAGGTACGCGACCGGGTTGATCACCGCGCCGTACCGGTTGCTGGTGCGGATCTCGAAGTGTAGGTGCGGCCCGGTCGAGTTGCCGGTGCTCCCGGAGCGCCCGATCTCCTCGGCCGCCGAGACCTGCTGGCCGGGCGACACCTCCACCGAGGACAGGTGCGCGTACTGCGCGAAGCGCCCGTCCGTCAGCCGCAGCACGACCTCCTTGCCGTACGAGCCGTCCCAGCCGGCCGACACCACGGTCGCGTTCCCGACCGCCAGCAGCGGCGTGCCCGGGTCGATCGCGAAGTCCACCCCGGTGTGGTAGCCCGCCGCGTACTCGGAGTTGGGCACCCCGTACGGATTGCTGGTCGGCGCGCCCGGGACGGGAGCGGACCAGTCGGGCGCCGCGGCGGGTGCGGGCACGGCCTCCCCGCCTTCGGGGGCCGACGCCGCCGGCGCCCCCGGGGCCGGCTCGGCGGCCGGCTCGACCGGCAGCAGGTTGGGGGCCATCGCCACGTCCGCCTGCGCCGATTCGCTGTCGTCCGGGAGCCGGTACGGGCTCGGCCCGGCCACCTGCACCATGCCGGGGACGGGCACCGTGGCCTGCGGCGCGGTGAAGGCCGAGCTGCCGGGGGTGGTCGGGAGGACCGTCTGCGCGGAGGCGCTGCCGGGCGCGGCGACGAGCAGCGCGGCGGCCAGCAGCACCGCGGTGCCCCCGGCGGCGACGACGGCCCGCTCGCGGTCGGCCCACACCCGGGCGCCGGGCAGCGGGTGCCGGGCCTCGGCGAGCGCGAGCACCGGCGCGGCGTGGGCGCCGACGGTGCGGACGGCGTGGCCGAGTCGGGGCTGCCAGGCCGCCGCCTGGGCCGCCGTGCGGGCGGCGAGCCGGCGCAGGGCCGGCCCCACGGGCGGGACAGAGGACATGGCGGGCCCAATCACGGTCGTAGAAGGGCAGCACGAAGGGCCCGGTCGGGCGCGGCGTGTGCTGAGCGGGGGACCACTCAGCTTTAACCGTCACCGAGCGGACTCCCAAACGCGGTGACGTACTACGGCGTGTAGTCGGTGTCGCGCCGGAGATTCAAGCCGACGGAGCAACGATCATGAAATCCGATGGTCGGCCCACGGTCCGCGTCGTCCGCCGCGCCCGTCGACGCCGTCTACTACCGCCGGTCGTACCGCCTCCGAGTCCTGTGACCAGCACCACGCGGCCGTGAGGTTTGCCGCCGGCCGCGCCCGCCGCTCGCGTCCGCACCGCTGACCGGGAGCCTCCGCTGGGGGACGATCGACGCATGTATGCCAACAGCAGCGACGACCTCGACGGCCCCCGCCGCCCGAGCCTCCAGGACCGCCGCTTCGCCGCCCAGCGCGGCTGCGAGCGGCTGCTCTCCGGCCACCGGCCGAAGAGCCTGCGCGAACACCTCGCCGCCCTGGCCGGGGAGGCGGACGGCGTCCACGACCTCGACGGGCGTCCGGACCAGTACGGCGACGGCGTGGTCCGCGCGCTGGAGCGCCGGGTCGCGGACCTGCTCGGCACCGAGGACGCGGCCTTCTTCCCGACCGGCACGATGGCCCAGCAGGTCGCGCTGCGGATCCACGCCGAGGCGGCCGGGCTGCCCACCGTGGCCACCCACCCGCTCGGCCACACCGACCAGCACGAGCGCCACGCGCTCGGCGTGCTGACCGGCCTGCGGAGCGTCTGGCCGACCCTGGCCCCGCGCCTGCCCACCGTCGAGGAGGTGCGCAGCTTCGACGAGCCGTACGCCGCGATGATCCTGGAACTGCCGCTGCGCGAGGCCGGCTTCGTGCTGCCCGACTGGGCGGAGCTGGTGGCCGTCGCCGAGGTCGTGCGGGCGGAGCAGGGAGCGGCGCTGCACCTGGACGGCGCGCGGCTCTGGGAGTCGGTGTTCCACCTCGGCCGCTCGCTGCCGGAGGTCGCCGCGCTGGCCGACTCGGTGTACGTCTCCTTCTACAAGACCCTCGGCGGGATCAGCGGCGCCGCACTGGCCGGTCCGGAGCGCTTCGTGCGGACGGCGAAGGCCTGGCGGCACCGGTACGGCGGCCAGCTGTTCCAGCAGTGGCCGCCCGCGCTGGCCGCGCTCGCCGGGCTGGAGCGCGAACTCCCGCGCCTGGAGGGGTACGTGGCCCACGCTCGGACGGTCGCCGGCGCGCTGGCCGAGGCCGTCGCCGCGGTGCCCGGCGCCCGGGTGCACCCGGCGCCGCCGCACACCCACCAGTTCCAGCTCTGGCTGCCGTACCCGGCCGCGGAGTTGGAGGAGGCGGGCCTGGGGCTGGCCGAGGACGCCAAGGTGGGCCTGTTCGGCAGCTGGCGCGAGCCCGGCCCGCCGGGACTGGCGATGACCGAGGTCACGGTGGCCGCCGAGGCGCTGGACTGGACGGCCGCCGGGATCGCGGAGGCGGTCGCGGCCTTCCTCGACCGCCTGCCCGAGCGCAAGGCCTGAAAAGCGTCCGACCCGCCCCCGCGCAGTGCGGGGACGGGTCGGACCGACGGATCAACTACGTCCGCTCACCGATCAGTTGCCGACCGGACGGACCCGGATCCAGGTCTCCAGGTAGTTCGAGGACTCGTTCTCGACCTCGATGCTGGTGCCCGTCTTCGGGACGTCCACACCGCTGTACTGGTCGTCCTTGGACCACCAGGACTTCAGGTCGTTGAACTCGTCGACGCCCTTGGACTTCGGGACGACCGTCTCGACGCCGGCCTTGTGCAGGGTCAGCGCCGGGACGCGGCGCGAACCGAAGGTCGAGTCGAAGCCCTGCATGCGCGGACGCATCAGGGTGCCGTCCGCCCACTTCAGCGGGGCCGGGTGCGAGTCGACCGGCAGCACGAGGCCGTGGCCCGGGTGGGCGCTGACGTTGTTGTCGGTCTGGGACTGGTCCCAGTACCAGATCAGCAGGCCGGGCTGGTACGCGTAGTGCTCGACCCAGCTCGGCTTGTCGGCGAAGCCGAAGTTGTACGGGCCGGTCTTCAGCGTCTGGTCGAACGAGACGTACTGCTTGTTCTCGGCGATGTAGTACTGCCCGTATTCCTTGGTGAACGAGCCGCCGAAGCGGGTGAAGCCGGCGGCGGTCCAGCCGTTGTCGCCCTTCTCCACGTCGTCGCTGAACACCGTGGCGCCGTCGGCGACCACCGAGATGTCGTCCACCGCGAAGCCCCGGTAGTGCAGGCCGCCGTCGGTGGTGTTGTGGTAGCGGAACTGGATCTTCTTCCCGGCGTAGGCGTCCAGGTTGAAGGACAGGTCGCCCCAGGTGGCGGCGAGGCCGCTGACGGCCGGACGGCCGTTCTCCTTGGGGAGCGCGGCGCCGTTCCAGGTGCCGTCCACGACGGTCCAGGTCTTGCCGCCGTCGACGGAGACCTCGCCGAAGGCGTAGTCGAAGTCCTGCTCCAGCTCGTACCAGGCCTTGGCGTTGATGCTGGCCTTGGCCTTGCCGGTCAGGTCGATGTCACGGGTGAGCGTGACGTTCAGGTTGTCGGCGCTGCCGCTCCACCACTCGGACTGGCCGCCGAACGGCTTGTTGATCTCCGTGGTGATCGACTTCTTCGGCAGGTCGACGATGAGCGCCTGCGGCAGGTTGGTGTTGTACTCCACCGGGCCGATGTGGTGCGTCGACTCGGTGCCCGCCTTGGCGCGGTCGGCCTTCAGCCAGCCGAGCTGGTACTTGCTCCAGGCGTCGAGGTCGTTCGGCATGTCGCCGATGCTGTCCTTGCCCTCGCCGAGCCAGGAGCCGGAGGACATCAGGGACCAGAAGCCGACCGAGTTGTCGATGCCCTTGCCCGCGGTGTCGTAGAGGTCCGGCAGACCGAGGTCGTGGCCGTACTCGTGGGCGAAGACGCCGAGGCCGCCGTTCTCCGGCTGCATCGTGTAGTCGCCGATCCAGAAGCCGGTGTCGCCGACCTGGACGCCGCCGAGCTTGTTGCCGTCGGGGCCGGCCTGGCCCGTCAGGTTGCCGTAGACGTAGGAGCGGTGGGCCCACAGGGCCTTGCTGCCCTGCTTGCCGCCGCCGGCCGACTTGTCCTCACCGGCGTGCACGATCTGGAAGTGGTCGATGTACCCGTCGGGCTGGTTGAAGTTCCCGTCGTGGTGCGAGCCGTAGCGGTCCCACTGGTCGTAGGAGGCCAGGGTCGCCTTGATCTGCTCCTGGGTCTGACCCTTCGCCACCTGGTCCTTGTACCAGATGTCGACGGCGTCCCGGATCAGGTCCTGGGCGCTGGCGCAGACGTTGGAGCCGCAGTAGTCGGAGCCGTAGCGGGCCTCGTTCCACGGCACCCGGACCCAGTCCGAGACCACGCCGTCGACCGAGTAGCGGCCCGAGGACTGCTTCTCGTAGAAGGTCTTCAGCGAGGCCTTGTCCTTGGCGAAGTACAGGTCCTGGTAGTGCTGCTGGTTGTAGTCGGCCTGCCAGGCGGTCGAGTTGTTGGTGGCGCGGTCCGGCGCGGCTATCTCGTTGTGCTTGGGACCGGCCTCGCCACCGTACTTGACCTTGCCGTCGGCGGTCTTGGTGGTGTTGTCGACCTGGTCGCCGAAGTCGACGAGGATCGTGAAGATCTTGTCCGTGCGCTCACGGGCGAGCTCGACGTACTTGTCCTTGCCGAGCTTCACGCTGGTGCTGCCGTTGTGCTGCTCGACCTGCGCGGTGCCGTCGAGCAGCTGCTCGGTGGCGGCCTTGCGCTCGGCGTCGACCTTCTCGGTCAGCGGGCCCGGAATGTTGTGCTCGGTGTTGACGGACTGGACGGCGTCGGCCGGGTCCTTCGGCGTGGCAGCCGAACCGGCCGCGACGGCGCTGCTCGGGAACAGACCCGCGCCGAGCGTGACGATGACCGCCGCAGCCGTGGTGGCCGCAGCGGTTCTCCTGGTGGTCTTCAACGTTGTGACGTCCTCCCCGGCCGAGCCGACTCTTGGCCAAGGCTCGGTAAACCAATATGAAAGACAGGTGGACGTACTTTGACCGAAGTGGGGACGGAAAAGATAGACCTTGACCCTGACATGGCGACAGCGCTATGCTCGCCGACTTTCCGTCAGCTGATGGGTCGTGGGAAAACCCCAGGTCAGAGCGGTGCGAGGGGCATGCGAAACGGGCTGAGCCCCCGGCGCGAACGCCGGGGGCTCAGCCCGCTTGCTGTTGTCTGTTAAATGTTGCTACTTCGTCAGGTCCGGACCCGAGGAAGCAACGGCGGCCGGGGTGTCCGCGACGGCGGACTTCTCCTCGCCCCGGAAGGTGAACTTGGCTTCCTTGCCCTCGCCCTCGACGTCGACGACGACGATGTGGCCGGCCCGCAGCTCGCCGAAGAGGATCTTCTCGGAGAGGTGGTCCTCGATCTCGCGCTGGATCGTGCGGCGCAGCGGACGGGCACCCAGGATCGGGTCGTAGCCGCGCTTGGCCAGCAGCTTCTTGGCCTCGACGCTGAGCTCCAGGCCCATGTCCTTGTCCTTGAGCCGCTCGTCCACCTTGGCGATCATGAGGTCGACGATCTGGATGATGTCGTCCTCGGACAGCTGGTGGAACACCACGATGTCGTCGACGCGGTTCAGGAACTCGGGGCGGAAGTGCTGCTTGAGCTCCTCGCCGACCTTCGCCTTCATCCGCTCGTACCCGGTCTGGGTGTCACCCGTGGCCGCGAAGCCGAGGTTGAAGCCCTTGGAGATGTCCCGGGTGCCGAGGTTGGTCGTCATGATGATGACGGTGTTCTTGAAGTCGACCACGCGGCCCTGGGAGTCGGTCAGGCGACCGTCCTCCAGGATCTGCAGCAGCGAGTTGAAGATGTCCGGGTGGGCCTTCTCGACCTCGTCGAAGAGGACGACCGAGAACGGCTTGCGGCGGACCTTCTCGGTCAGCTGGCCGCCCTCCTCGTAGCCCACGTACCCGGGCGGGGAGCCGAAGAGCCGGGAGACGGTGTGCTTCTCCGAGAACTCGGACATGTCGAGCGCGATCAGCGCGTCCTCGTCGCCGAAGAGGAACTCCGCCAGCGTCTTGGACAGCTCGGTCTTACCGACGCCGGACGGGCCGGCGAAGATGAACGAGCCGCCGGGGCGCTTCGGGTCCTTGAGGCCCGCACGGGTGCGCCGGATGGCCTGGGAGAGCGCCTTGATGGCGTCCTTCTGGCCGATGACGCGCTTGTGCAGCTCGTCCTCCATGCGCAGGAGACGCGAGGTCTCCTCCTCGGTCAGCTTGAAGACCGGGATGCCGGTGGCGGTGGCCAGGACCTCGGCGATGAGCTCCTCGTTGACCTCCGCGACGACGTCCATGTCGCCGGCCTTCCACTCCTTCTCGCGCTTGGCCTTGGCCTGCAGGAGCTGCTTCTCGTCGTCGCGCAGGGACGCGGCCTTCTCGAAGTCCTGCGCGTCGATCGCGCTCTCCTTCTCGCGGCGCACGTCGGCGATCTTCTCGTCGAACTCGCGCAGGTCCGGCGGCGCGGTCATCCGGCGGATGCGCATCCTGGAGCCGGCCTCGTCGATCAGGTCGATCGCCTTGTCCGGCAGGAAGCGGTCCGAGATGTACCGGTCGGCCAGGGTGGCGGCGGCGACCAGGGCGGCGTCCGTGATGGAGACCCGGTGGTGGGCCTCGTAGCGGTCGCGCAGGCCCTTGAGGATCTCGATGGTGTGCGGCAGCGACGGCTCGGCGACCTGGATCGGCTGGAAGCGGCGCTCCAGCGCGGCGTCCTTCTCCAGGTGCTTGCGGTACTCGTCCAGGGTGGTGGCACCGATGGTCTGCAGCTCGCCGCGGGCCAGCATCGGCTTGAGGATGCTGGCGGCGTCGATGGCGCCCTCGGCGGCGCCCGCGCCGACCAGGGTGTGCAGCTCGTCGATGAACAGGATGATGTCGCCGCGGGTGCGGATCTCCTTGAGGACCTTCTTCAGGCGCTCCTCGAAGTCACCGCGGTAGCGCGAGCCGGCCACCAGGGCGCCCAGGTCCAGCGTGTAGAGCTGCTTGTCCTTGAGCGTCTCCGGGACCTCGCCCTTGACGATCGCCTGGGCCAGGCCCTCGACCACGGCGGTCTTGCCGACGCCGGGCTCACCGATCAGGACCGGGTTGTTCTTGGTGCGGCGGGACAGCACCTGCATGACCCGCTCGATCTCCTTCTCGCGCCCGATGACCGGGTCGAGCTTGGCCTCGCGGGCGGCCTGGGTGAGGTTGCGGCCGAACTGGTCCAGGACCAGCGAGGTCGACGGGGTGCCCTCGGCGGGCCCGCCGGCCGTGGCCGACTCCTTGCCGCCGCCGGTCTGGTAGCCGGACAGCAGCTGGATGACCTGCTGGCGCACCCGGTTCAGGTCGGCACCCAGCTTGACCAGGACCTGGGCGGCGACGCCCTCGCCCTCGCGGATCAGGCCGAGCAGGATGTGCTCGGTGCCGATGTAGTTGTGGCCGAGCTGCAGGGCCTCCCGGAGCGACAGCTCCAGGACCTTCTTCGCCCGGGGGGTGAAGGGGATGTGGCCGGACGGGGCCTGCTGGCCCTGGCCGATGATCTCCTCGACCTGCTGGCGTACGGCCTCAAGAGAAATCCCGAGGCTCTCCAGGGCCTTAGCGGCGACGCCCTCGCCCTCGTGGATCAGACCCAGGAGGATGTGCTCGGTGCCGATGTAGTTGTGGTTGAGCATCCGGGCTTCTTCCTGAGCCAGGACGACAACCCGCCGCGCGCGGTCGGTGAACCTCTCGAACATCGTTTATCGCTCCTCAGAGCGGTCGGGCAGTTCGGGGACTGTCCCCGCCCTGTCCTTCCGCATGCTAGTCCCGCTCAGCGGCGCGGCCCACGGATTCACTCCCCGGTAGTGGGAGCGAGATGCTGCGCGACCAGCCGACACCAATCCCAACCTGATGCTGGGAATCGGTGTTCCCGCAGGCGGGCCGGATGCACCGGATACCGCTACGCCATCGGCGAACAAGGACCGCCGGGGTGCAGCCGGATCCGTCTCCGGCCGGTCACGCATACTGCCCCTGGACGGGTCGAAGAACCCGTCCACCTGCATTCATACCCGGTATCGGGGCGGTTCTCGCGCAGTTTCCGCGGTGGCGGTGTTCGCCTGGCGAGAAGTCGGGCCGGGACGGGGCCGCGGTGACGGTGGCTCAGCGGGGGCCACCGTGGCCGGTACGCCATCCCGGTGGTGTCCGCGTTACCGCTTCGCCCCTACAGCGTTGCACAGCTCGTGATTGTTCCGCCGCCCGAGCCCGGCCCGCGGCCGTCCCGCCCGGCCCCCGGCGGCGGTGCGGCCGGTCCGGCGCGTGCCGCGGGGCGCGGAGGAGGCTCCTCCGCGCCCCGCGCGTGTGCCGTCGACGCCGTCCGCGGCCGCCGGGGCCCCGCACCCGCTCCGGTGGTCCGGGGCCGGGGTCAGGCCACGTTCGCCTTGTCGTAGGCGTCGCGGACCACGCTCGGAACGCGGCCGCGGTCGTTGACCTCCAGGCCCTGCTCCTTGGCCCACGCGCGGATCTTGGCGGTGTCCGGAGCGCTGCCGGACGGGCGGGCGGCGGTGCCGCGGCCCGGCCGGCGCGGACCGGCGAGCCGGCCGCTCTGCTTGCGGCCCTTCTCGACGTACGGCGCCAGCAGACCGCGCAGCTTGTCCGCGTTCGCGCTCTTCAGATCGATCTCGTAGGCAACGCCGTCGAGCGCGAACGTCACCGTCTCGTCCGCCGAACCGCCGTCGAGATCGTCTTCAAGAATGACCTGCACCCTCTGTGCCACGGGCTTCCCTTTCCGCTAAACGACCCATTGCCTAAGGAAAGGAAAGCGCCTTTCACCGGAAAACACAAACCCCTGACCGGCGCGGAGCCGCTCAGAGGTGCAGCAGCATGCGCGAGTTGCCCAGTGTGTTGGGCTTCACCCGCTCCAGGTCGAGGAACTCCGCGACACCTTCATCGTACGAGCGGAGAAGTTCTTCATAGACATCCGTAGCGATCGCCGCCGGGTCTGTCGTACCATCATCGGTTTCCTGGAGCTCGCCGATCTCGACGAAACCGTGTTTCGCGAAGAAGGGCACCTCGAACGTCAAGCAGAAAATCCGACGGACGCCGAGCCAGCGGGCCGTCTGCAGCAGCTTCTCCAGCAGCAGGTGTCCGACCCCGAACCCCCGGCAGGCCGGATCCACCGCGAGCGTGCGGACCTCGGCGAGATCCTCCCACATCACGTGCAGCGCGCCGCAGGCCACCACGGTGGCATCGTCGTCGCGTTCCGCGACCCAGAACTCCTGCACGGATTCGAACAGGGTGACGGTGGGCTTGTCGAGCAGAATGCCGTCCCGCGAGTAGGCGTCGATGAGCCTGCGTACTGCCCGCACGTCCGTGGTCCGTGCGCGGCGGATGGTGACCTCCATGGCGGGACGTTATCGCGCCGCCCCGGGTGGGGTCCCCCCGGTATCCGCCCCGTCGTCCGGGGATTCCGGCCCGGCCGGATCGGGCGGGAACAGTGCGGCCACCCGCAAGGCGTCCCGCAGCGCCTCCCGTTGCTCGGGCGACATGAGGCCGAAGAAGTGCACCAGGGCCGCCGCGGGATTGTCACTCGTGGCCCACGCGTCGTTCATGAGTGCCGCGGTGTACGCCTCGCGGGACGAGACCGGTTCATATCGATAGGCCCGGCCGGCGCGCTCGCGGCGCAGCCAGCCCTTTCTGTGCAGCTTGTCCAGGACCGTCATCACCGTGGTGTAGGCGATTTCGCGTTCGGACTGCAGATCCTGGAGAACCTCGCGAACCGTCACCGGTCGGTTCCACCGCCACACCCTGGTCATGATGGCGTTCTCAAGTTCGCCGAGTTGCCGGACCATAGTGCGGCCAGGATAGGGAGTGAATGGGGCAAATCTTGTGAAGTGCGCCAAACCGGCGCGCCGCCACCCCCGGAATCGGGAATGGCGGCGCGGCGGGCGTGCGGGCGGTGGCCGGCCCCGGACGCGGATGCGCCGGGGCCGGCCGTCCGCGGATCAGTCGAGGTCTTCCTTGGCCTTCTGGGCCCCGCCCTGGCTGCGGACGATGGCCCGCACCAGGAAGCCGAAGCCGATCGCCATGACCAGCGGCGGGACGATCGCGCTGACGTAGTCCATCAGGTCACTCCTCCTCGGTCTTCTCCGCCGCGGCGGCGGAAGCCTTCGGCTCCGGCTTCACCAGCGGGAAGAGCACGGTCTCCCGGATGTTCTTGCCGGTCAGCAGCATGATCAGGCGGTCCACGCCGAGGCCGAGGCCGCCGGTGGGCGGCATCGCGTACTCCAGGGCCCGCAGGAAGTCCTCGTCGACCTGCATGGCCTCGACGTCGCCGCCGGCCGCGAGCAGGGACTGCGCGGTCAGGCGGGCGCGCTGCTCGACCGGGTCGACGAGCTCGGAGTAGGCGGTGCCGATCTCGGTGCCGAAGATGACCAGGTCCCACTTCTCGGCCACGCCCGCGATCGAGCGGTGCTGGCGGGTGAGCGGGGAGACCTCGGTCGGGTAGTCCTTGATGAAGGTCGGCCGGACGGCGTTCTCCTCCAGCAGGCGCTCGACCATCTCCAGCACGATCTGGCCGTGGCCCCAGCTCTTCTCGAACGGGATGCCGTGGTCGAAGGCCAGCTTGCGCAGCTCCTCGACGCCGGTCTCCGGGGTGACCTCGACGCCGAGGTGGGCGGAGATGCCCGGGTAGACGCTGACCTCCTCCCACGGCTCGGCCAGGTCGATCTCGTGCTCGACGCCGTGCGGGTCCAGGCCCTTGATCACGGTGGTGCCGAGCGCGTCCCGGGCCGCGTTGACGATCGTCTCGCGGATCAGCTCGGCCTGGGTGTCGTAGTCGCCGTACGCCTCGTACGACTCCAGCGAGGTGAACTCCGGGTTGTGGGTGGAGTCCGCGCCCTCGTTGCGGAAGTTGCGGTTGATCTCGAAGACCTTCTCGGCGCCGCCGACCACGAGCCGCTTGAGGTACAGCTCGGGCGCGATGCGCATGTAGAGGTCGATGTCGTACGCGTTGATGTGGGTCTTGAACGGGCGCGCGTTGGCGCCGCCGTGGACCGGCTGCAGCATCGGGGTCTCGACCTCGATGTAGCCGCGGTCCTCGTAGGTGCGGCGGATCGAGCGGACGACCTTGCTGCGCAGGTGCAGGATCTCGCGCGCCTCGGGGTTCACGATCAGGTCGACGTAGCGCTGGCGGACCCGGGCCTCCGGGTCGGTCAGGCCCTTGTGCTTGTCCGGCAGCGGGCGCAGGCACTTGGCGGTGAGCTCCCAGCGGTCGACCATGACGGACAGCTCGCCGCGCTTGGAGGTGATCACCTCGCCCTCGACGCCGACCTGGTCGCCGAGGTCGATGTCCGCCTTCCAGGCCGCCAGCCGCTCCGGGCCGAGCTTGTCCAGGGAGAACATCACCTGGAGGTCGCCGCTGCCGTCGCGCAGGGTGGCGAAGCAGAGCTTGCCGCCGGTGCGGGAGAGGATCACCCGGCCGGTGACGCCGGCGCGCTCGCCGGTCGCGGTGTCGGCCTCCAGGTCCGGGTGCTTGGCGCGCAGGTCCGCGATGGTGGTGGTGCGGGGGAAGCCGACCGGGTACGGGTCGACACCGGCGGCCCGGAGCCGGTCGAGCTTCTCGCGCCGGACGCGCATCTGCTCGGGAAGGTCGTCGGTCGCGGGAATAAGACTCTGATCGCTCACCCCACAAGGGTAGCCAGCCACACACCGTGCTCCGCCACGGGATAACCCCGCGGGGAGGGCGCGTCGGGCGCCCTCCCCACAGGGGCGCGGACGGCTCAGCCGTTCCGGCGGGCCCGGAGGCGGCGCGAGCCGATCAGGGCGGCGGCGCCGAGGGCGACGGCGGCCGCGCTCGCGCCGGCCAGCGGCAGGGTGGCGGAGCTCCCGGTGTCGGCCAGCTCGGCCCCGCCCGCGGTGCCGGTGGCGCCCGTGGCGGGCGCGGGAGCGGCCGTCGGCGTGGTGTCGGACACCGGCGTACCGGTGCCGCCGTTGGCGGGTGCCCCGGGCCGCAGGGTGACCTTCACGAGGTCGTTGGCCGGGTTGCGGTCCCAGTCCATGACGGCGGTCGGGTGGCCGTCCTGGTAGTCGCTCGACATGTTCTGCAGCGAAACGGTGGCCACCAGTTCCCCGGTGCCGGCGGGGAGCTTCAGGCCCAGCTTGTGCGAGACGCTCGCGCCGTTCGGCATGAACGCGGCGCCCACCCCGTCGCAGGCGTACTTGTTCAGCGGCTTGTCGGACTTCTTGCCGTGGACGTAGTCGTCCGCGTGGCAGGTCTTGGGCAGGTCGGTGACGGTGACGCCGTCGGGGAGCTGCACGGTGACGTGGGGCGCGCCGTCCCCGCCGCTGCGGTCGTAGATCGAGGCCGGGCCGTTGTTGCCCATCCCGGCGGTGAGGACGCCCGCCGCGCCGGAGGTGTCGGGGGCCCAGCCGCCGGTCGCCTGGAAGTCGGCGGAGTTGTCCGCCAGGACCTCCTGCTCGGTGCTGTAGCCGTTCGTGTCGTTGCCGGCCGGGATCCCGTCGCCCGCGCTCTTGGTCAGGGTGGCGGGCGCGCCCGTCCCGGGCTTGAAGGCGAGCCGCTTGCGCAGGTCGTTCAGCCAGCCGGTGCCGTACGCGTCGGCAACGGCGAAGACGTCGTAGCCGGCGACGGTGTAGTAGGCGTCCGGGCCCACGGTGATGTCGAGGCCGTTCAGCTTGACCGCCTGGCCGGGGGCGATCTCGCCGTCGATGGTGCAGATGCCGTGCACGGCGGGCATCGGCGGGTCGTTGTTCCACGGCTGGCCCTTGTCCACCGCGTACTCGCAGTTGGACGGCCAGGTGTCCGCCGTCAGGCCGGCCGACAGGTCGACGTGGACGATCGCCCGCTTGGCGGGCAGCTCCCCGTGGTTGGCGAACTCCAGGTCGGTGGGCAGCTTGCTGCCGACCTTGGCGCCCTTCGTCTGGGAGCGCTGGTGGGTGCGGAACGTGGCCGTGCCGACGTCCACCCGGAAGTCCGCCGTGCCGGTCTCGGCACCGGGCGCGCTGAGGGTCGCGTGGACCGTCCCGCTGGAGCCCGGCTTCGCGCCGGCGACGGCGCTCAGCCACAGGTTGGTGGTGATGTTGATGTTGTCCTGGTCCAGCCGGCCGATGGTGCAGGTGATGACCTTGCCGGCGGTGGTGCAGCCCGGGGCTTCGAGCGTGGCCAGACCGTCGAGGCCGGAGACGTCGAGGGCGAGCTTGACGTCCGAGACGGCGCCGGTGCCGGTGCGGCCGATGTGCAGGAAGACGTTCTCGCCGGACCGCGGCGGCGCGACCGGCCGGCTCGGGATCTGCAGCGAGCCGGACGCCGGGAATACCTTGAGCTGGTGGTCGGCGGCGTGGGCCGGCACGGCCGCGGTGCCGACGGACAGGGCCGCGACGAGCGTGGCCGCACCCGCGCCGAGTGCCCGGCGCGTGCGAGTCGGGTTCACGTGATTCCCCCGGATCGAGTGAGTGTGACTCCGCGACTTTTGGGTACGCCCCCCCGGCCGTCAACCGGGCCGATCCCGCATCAATGCGCGCAGGACCGGACCGAATGCCCCGCCGTACGGCGTGAAGGTTATGAAGATGTGACCGTCATTCAGTGGGGGAATTGCCGGAAAGTCGACACATGGATAAGGGAGGCCGCTCGGCGCGGCCTCCCTTTCGCTCCGTCCGGTCCGGCTCAGCCGGTGCCGGTGGCGAGTTCGACGTCCTCCGGGCCGGGCGCCGGCGTCGCGGGCGGGGCCGGACGGGCGGGCGGCTTGGGGCGGCGGCCGAAGAGTTCCGCCGGCGTGGGCATCCGGTGCGGGCTGGGCGGGTCCTGCGGGGCTGCGGGCCGCTCGGCGGGGGAGTCGGTGCTGCTCATCGTGATCCGTCCTCCAACAGGGGTGGGGAGACTGCTCGGTGGTGCGGCGGGGTTCGGTACGGCCACCAGGTGGCGCGGCTGGCCGACGGCGCGGGCGAGCCGCTCGCGGACGGCGGCCTCGGCGAGCGCGTGGCAGCGCCCGGCCAGCCGGGAGCGGCGGGAGCGCTCCAGGTGGCCGCAGGGCTGGCGGGTGAGCCCGCGCAGCGCGGTGAGGTCCTCGGGGCCGGGCAGGTAGCCGTCGGTCACGGCCTCCTCCAGGCGTTCCAGGTAGCCGCTGGCGCTGCCGGGCAGCGCGGCCCGGTAGCGCCCGAGGTCGGCGAGCAGGAAGGCGCGCAGCCGGCCGCCCTCCTGGACGGCCTCGTCGATCGCCTCGGTCAGACGCAGCGCGTCCTGGACGTCCTCGGCCCACAGCTCGGCGCCCGGGTCGGCGCAGGCCGTCCGTTCGAGGGCCGGGAAGTGGACGGGGACGGCGGGGTGCAGGGCTTGGGCGAGGGCGCGGCGCAGCACGCGGACTTCGTCGGCGCTGAAGGCCATGCCGCCGCGCGATCCGTGTGGCGTAGGCATGGGCTGACACTACGTGAGGAATATCCGATTTGTCGGTAACGTCGCGCCGATGCCCCACGTTCGGCCCGACGGAACGGCCCGGTCAGCTCGGGCGGTTGCGCTCCCAGACGAGCCGCAGGCCGATGAGGGTGAGCCAGGGCTCGTGGACGTCGATGCTGCCGGCCTCGCCGAGGACGAGCGGGGCGAGGCCGCCGGTGGCGATCACCTGGACGTCGTCCGGGTCCTTGGCGAGCTCCTTGGCCATCCGGTCGACCAGGCCGTCGACCTGGCCCGCGAAGCCGTAGAGGATGCCGGACTGCATGCCCTCGACGGTGTTCTTGCCGATCACGTTGCGCGGCCGGGCCAGTTCGATCTTGCGCAGCTGGGCGCCGCGGACACCGAGTGCCTCCACCGAGATCTCGATGCCCGGGGCGATCGCACCGCCCACGTAGTCGCCGCGGGCGTTGACCGCGTCGAAGGTGGTGGCGGTGCCGAAGTCGACCACGATGCACGGCCCGCCGTACAGGTGGTTGGCGGCCAGCGCGTTGACGATCCGGTCGGCGCCGACCTCCTTCGGATTGTCCATCAGGACGTGCACGCCGGTCTTCACGCCGGGCTCCACGATCACCGCGGGGACGTCGCCGTAGTAACGGCGCGTCACCTCGCGGAGCTCGTGGAGCACGGCGGGAACGGACGAGCAGATCGCCAGGCCCTCCACCGCGGCCTCGCGGACCGCGGTGCGGCTGCCCATCAACCCCTGCAGCAGCACCGCCAGTTCGTCGGCCGTGCGGCGCGGATCGGTGGAGATCCGCCAGTGTTCCACCACGTCCTCGCCGTCGAACAGGCCGAGTGTGGTCTGGGTGTTGCCGACGTCGATGGTGAGGAGCATGGGGCGCTTTCTGCGAGTCGGGACGGGCCTGGCGTCTTCTCCTGACGGTCAGGCGCGCAGGTCCAGGCCGATGTCCAGGATCGGCGAGGAGTGCGTGAGCGCGCCCACGGCCAGGTAGTCGACACCAGTCTGGGCGACCTCGCGCGCGGTGGCCAGGGTGAGACCGCCGGAGGCCTCCAGCCGGGCCCGGCCGGCCACCAGCGCGACGGCCTCCTTGAGCTGCCCGACGGTGAAGTTGTCCAGCAGGATCAGGTCCGCCCCGGCCTCCAGCACCGGCGGGATCTGCTCCAGGGTGTCCACCTCGACCTCGACCGGCAGCTCGGGGTAGGCGGCCCGGACGGCCCGGAAGGCCTCGGCCACGCCGCCGGCCGCGACGACGTGGTTGTCCTTCACCAGCGCGGCGTCGGACAGCGCCATCCGGTGGTTGGCGCCGCCGCCGCAGCGGACCGCGAACTTCTCCATCGCGCGCAGGCCCGGGGTGGTCTTGCGGGTGTCCCGCACGACGGCGCCGGTGCCCTCCAGGGCGTCGGCCCAGGCGCGGGTCGCGGTGGCGATGCCGGACAGGTGGCAGAGCAGGTTGAGCGCGCTGCGCTCGGCCGTCAGCAGGTCCCGGGTGCGGGAGCGGATCGACAGCAGCACCTGGCCGGCCTCGACCCGGTCGCCGTCCTCGACGTGCCGCTCGACCTCGAACTCCTCCTCGCAGACCAGCGAGACGACGGCCTCGGCGATCCGCAGGCCCGCGACCACGCCGGCCGAGCGGGCGGTGAAGTCGGCGGTGGCGACGGCGTCGGCGGGCACGGTGGCGACGGACGTGACGTCCTCGCCGCCGGCCAGGTCCTCGGCCAGCGCCAGGGTGGCGACGTCCTCGACCTCGATCGGGTCCAGCCCGGCCTGCTCCAGCAGCTCGGCCAGCTGCGGGTCGAGCCCGGTCTCGTAGCCCTCGCCGTCCCCGCAGGCGCAGCCGTCGCCGCAGCCGCCCTGGTCGGCCAGGGGGAGTTCCTCGTGCGAGTGGGACATGGTTCTCAACGCTCCTCGGGGGTGCTGACGGGGTCGCCGGAGGCGGTCAGGTGGGTGATCAGGTGACGCCGCCAGTGGGCGTCGTCCCGCTCGGGGAAGTCCTCGCGCCAGTGGCAGCCGCGGGTCTCCTCCCGCTGCGCGGCGGCGGCGACCAGGGCGGTGGCGACCAGCAGCAGGTTGGCCGCCTCCCAGGTCTCCACCCGCGGGTCGGCGGGCTTCTCCTCGGCGACGTGCGCGTAGGCCTGCTCGGCGAGCAGGGCCAGGCCGGCCGCGGCGTCG
This sequence comes from Kitasatospora sp. NPDC057904, assembly GCF_042887925.1. Classification (NCBI taxonomy): domain Bacteria; kingdom Bacillati; phylum Actinomycetota; class Actinomycetes; order Kitasatosporales; family Streptomycetaceae; genus Kitasatospora; species Kitasatospora sp. NPDC057904. Next base: position 107,373 of record NZ_JBHVOL010000018.1, on the reverse strand, counting down.
GCCATCGACGCGGCCGAGCGCAGCACGCCCGCGCCGCGCGACATCAGCCGCTGGATCTCGGCCCGCGCCTCGGACGGCGGCAGCGGCACCGGCTGTGCGGCGCGCGCGGCGGCGACGTCCACCGAGCGCTCGGGCAGGTCGTCGGCGCGGTGCCGGCCGGCCAGGTCGGCGGCGATCCGCTCGGCGAAGACCAGGCCCTCCAGCAGCGAGTTGGACGCCAGCCGGTTGGCGCCGTGCACCCCGGTGCAGGCGACCTCGCCGCAGGCGTACAGGCCGGGGACGGTGGTGCGGCCGTGCCGGTCGGTGCGGATGCCGCCGGAGGCGTAGTGCGCGGCCGGGGCGACCGGGATCGGCTCGGTGACCGGGTCGATGCCGTGCGCGCGGCACGAGGCGAGGATGGTCGGGAAGCGCTGCTCCCACATCGCGGCGCCGAAGTGCCGCCCGTCCAGGTACATGTGCTCGGCGCCCTGCTCCTGCATGCGCCGGGTGATCGCCTTGGCGACGATGTCGCGCGGGGCCAGTTCGGCCAGCTCGTGCTGCCCGACCATGAACCGGACGCCGTCGGCGTCGACCAGGTGGGCGCCCTCGCCGCGGACCGCCTCGGAGACCAGCGGCTGCTGGCCCTCGGCCTCGGGGCCGAGCCAGAGCACGGTCGGGTGGAACTGGACGAACTCCAGGTCGGTGACGGCGGCGCCGGCCCGCAGCGCGAGCGCCACGCCGTCGCCGGTGGAGACCGCCGGGTTGGTGGTCGCCGAGAAGACCTGGCCCATGCCGCCGGTGGCCAGCACCACGGCGCGGGCCCGGATGGCGCCGACGCCGTCGCGCTGGCCCTCGCCCATGACGTGCAGGGTCAGGCCGGCGGCGTGCCCGTTCGCGTCGGTGAGCAGGTCGAGGACGAGCGCGTGCTCGATCAGCTCGATGCCCTCCGCGGCCAGGGCCGCTGGTGTCGCTGTGCTGCGGACGGCGGAGACCAGCGCGCGCGATATCTCGGCGCCGGTGGCGTCCCCGCCGGCGTGCGCGATCCGGCGGCGGTGGTGGCCGCCCTCGCGGGTGAGCAGGATCTCGCCGTCCTCGCCGCGGTCGAAGGCGGCGCCGGTGGCGATCAGCCGGCGGACGGCGTCCGGGCCCTCGGTGACGAGGGTGCGCACGGCCTCCTCGTCGCAGAGCCCGGCGCCGGCCACCAGGGTGTCGTCGAGGTGCTGCCCGGGGGTGTCCCCCTCGCCCAGGGCGGCGGCGATGCCGCCCTGGGCCCAGCGGGTGGAGCCGTCGTCCAGCATCGCCTTGGTGACCACCGTGGCCCGCAGGCCGGCTTCGCGGACGTTGAGGGCGACGGTGAGACCGGCCACCCCCGAGCCGACCACGACCACATCGGTGGTGGACGTCCAGCCGGGGGCGGGGGCGGTGAGGCGGTGCTTAACGGGCATGGCTCAGTTGCTCCTTCAGCGCGTGGCCGTCGTGGCCGCGCCGTCGGCGCCACGGTACGCCGTGTCGCCGCGCAGCAGGCCGCTGCCCTCCGGGGCGTCCGCGGGGTCGCCGCCGAGGCCGGTGATCCGGTTGTGCTCGTCCACGAAGACGATCTTCGGCTCGTAGCCCTTGGCCTCGGCCGTGTCCATCTGCCCGTAGGCGATGAGTATGACGAGGTCGCCGGGGTGGACCAGGCGGGCGGCGGCGCCGTTGATGCCGATCACGCCGGTGCCGCGCGGGCCGGCGATGGTGTACGTCTCCAGCCGGGCGCCGTTGTTGATGTCGACGATGTGGACCAGCTCGCCGGGGAGCAGGTCGGCGGCGTCGAGGAGGTCCTCGTCCACCGTGACCGAGCCGACGTAGTGCAGGTCGGCCTGGGTCACGGTGGCCCGGTGGATCTTGGACTTGAGCATGGTGCGGAGCATTGCGGGTCACGCCTCCTGTGAGTGCATGCCTGGGGTGGGAAGAGCTCTATCGAACGATTCTGTGCTTGCCGGTCATCTGCCTAGCGGCAGATGACGTGGACGTTGTCGATCAGGCGGGTCGAGCCCACCTTCGCGGCGACGGCCAGCACCGCCTCGCCCTGGAAGTCGTCCGCCGCCTCGGTGAAGGCGTGCGGGTCGATCAGGGCGAGGTAGTCGAGGGTGACGCCTTCGGCGGCGTCGAGGACGGCCGCGGCGGCCTCGCGCACGGCCTTCGGGCCCTGGGCGGCGACGTCGCGGCCCGCGAACAGGGCCTTCGAGAGGACGAGGGCGCGCTCGCGCTCCTCCTCCGAGAGGTAGCGGTTGCGCGAGGACAGCGCCAGGCCGTCCTCCTCGCGGACGGTCGGCACGCCGACGATCTCGACGTCGAAGTCCAGGTCGGCGACCATGCGCTGGATGACCGCCAGCTGCTGGGCGTCCTTCTCGCCGAAGAAGGCGAAGTCCGGGTCGGTGATGTGCAGCAGCTTGGCGACCACGGTGAGCACCCCGTCGAAGTGGCCGGGGCGGGTGGCGCCCTCGAAGCGCTCGCCCATCGGGCCGGCCGCCAGGCGCACCTGCGGCTCGCCGTTCGGGTAGACCTCGTCGACGGAGGGCGCGAAGACGACGTCGGCGCCGTTCTCCTCGGCCAGCTTCACGTCGTCGTCGAGGGTGCGCGGGTAGCGCTCCAGGTCCTCGCCGGCGCCGAACTGCAGCGGGTTGACGAAGACCGTCACCGCGACCCGGCCCTCCGGGCCGACCTGCTTGCGGGCGGCCCGGACCAGCGCGGCGTGCCCCTGGTGCAGGGCGCCCATGGTCATCACGACGGCGTTGTCGACCGGCCGCTCGTCCGGCCAGAACGCGGCCTCGAAGTCGTCCACGGTGCGGGTGACGACGGCCCGGTGGACCTTCGGCGTCCGCTGGGGCTTGTTCGGCTGCTTACCGCGTGCCATCAGGAATCTCCTCGTTCAGTACGTCCAGCAGCGCCGCCGCCGACGGTTCGTCGATCGTCCCGTTGGCGAGCGCCCGCTGCGCCGTGGCGCGGGCCATCGCCCGGTAGGCCGCCGGGATGTCCGGGGACACCGTACTGAGCTGCGCCAGGTGGCGCCGAACGGTGCCCGCGTCGCCCCGGGCGACGGGGCCGGTGAGGGCCGCGTCGCCGGAGCGCAGGCTGTTGTCCAGGGCCGCGCCCAGCAGCGGGCCGAGCAGCCGGCCGGGCTCGGCGACGCCCGCCGTGCGCAGCAGGTCCATCGCCTGCGCGACCAGCGTGACCAGGTGGTTCGCGCCGTGCGCGAGGGCCGTGTGGTAGAGCGGGCGGACCTCCTCGGGCACCCACTCGGGCTCGCCGCCCATCTCCACGACCAGCGCCTCGGCGACCGGCCGCAGCTCCGCGGGCGCCGTCACGCCGAACGGGCAGCCGGCCAGCCGGTCCAGGTCGACGGAGGTGCCGGTGAAGGTCATCGCCGGGTGCAGGGCGAGCGGCAGCGCCCCGGCCCGGGTGGCGGGCTCCAGGATGCCGACGCCGTGCGCGCCGGAGGTGTGCACGACCAGCTGGCCGGGGCGGACCGCGCCGGTCGAGGCGAGGCCCGCGACCAGGTCGGCCAGGGCGTCGTCGGGGACGGTCAGCAGGACGAGGTCGGCGGCGGCGAGCACCTGGGGCGGGGTGACGATCCGCACGCCCGGCAGCAGCGATTCGGCGCGGCGGCGCGAGGTGGCGGAGACGCCGGAGGCGGCGACCACGGTGTGCCCGGCGAGCTGCAGGGCGGCGCCGAGGGCCGGGCCGACCCGGCCGGTGCCGACCACGCCGACGGTCAGCCGGGCCGGGCGGTTGCCGGGGTCGCGCGGGTCGCCGAAACCGTCGTCGAGCGGGGCGAACTCGGAAAAGTCGCCGCCTTCGTAGGTGCTCACGCGCCCACCTCGCTCCGCTCGGCAGGGGCGTTCGCCCATGCGCGCCGGTCGATGGTGAGTTCGCTGCGCTCACACACGGGGCCCACCTTGTCCCTGATCTCCGTTCCGGTCCACCTCGGGTACCGGACGTACCGCCCCAGTGTACGGGCGCGTCAGTCCCCGGCCCCGGCCCGGATGAGCCCGGCCTCGTACGCGAGGACCACGGCCTGGACCCGGTCGCGCAGGCCGAGCTTGGCCAGGATCCGGCCGACGTGGGTCTTCACGGTGGCCTCGGAGAGCACCAGCCGGGCGGCGATCTCGCCGTTCGACAGGCCCTGGGCGACCAGCAGGAACACCTCCCGCTCGCGGTCGGTGAGCGGGCCGAGGGCGTCCGAGCCGGGCGCGCTCTGCGGGGTGGGGAGCACCTCGGCGAAGCGGTCGATCATGCGGCGGGTGGTGGTCGGCGCGACCACCGCGTCGCCGCCGTGCACGGCGCGGATCGCGGCCACCAGCTCGGTCGGCGGCACGTCCTTGAGCAGGAAGCCGCTGGCGCCGGCCTTGAGCGCGGCGAAGGCGTACTCGTCGAGGTCGAAGGTGGTGAGGATGAGCACGTGCGGGGCGTCCGGCAGCGGGCTGCCGTCCTCGGCGAGGCAGATCCGGCGGGTGGCCTGCACCCCGTCCAGGCGGGGCATCCGGACGTCCATGAGGATCACGTCGACCGGCGTGTGCTTCAGCCTCTCCAGGGCCTGGGCGCCGTCGCCGGCCTCGGCGGCGATCTCGATGTCGCCCTGGGACTGCAGGATCATCCGGAAGCCGGTGCGCAGCAGTTCCTGGTCGTCGACGAGCATCACGCGGATGGTCAAAGGGAGCTCCTAGGGGGTGAGCGGCGGGCGGGCTAGTGGGCCGTCTTCAGGGGCAGGACGGCCCGGATCCGGAAGCCGCCGCCGGGGCGCGGGCCCACGTCGAGGCTGCCGCTGACCATGCCGACCCGCTCGCGCATGCCGATCAGGCCGTGGCCGAGGCCGTCCGTGCCGCCGGAGGCGAGCTGCTCGTCGGTGGTGCCGCGGCCGTCGTCCTCGACCAGGACGGCGAGCTCGCGCTCCCCGAAGTCGACCGCGACCCGGGCGTGCACGTCGGGGCCGCCGTGCTTGCGCACGTTGGTCAGCGCCTCCTGGACGATCCGGTAGACCGTGAGCTCGACGCCGCGCGGCAGTTCGCGCGGGTGGCCCGAGGTCGCGTAGTCGACCCGCAGGCCGGCGGTGCGGACCTGCTCCAGCAGTTCGGGCAGCTCCTCGACGCCCGGCTGGGGCACGTACTCCTCGGCGGTGTCGGCGGTGCGCAGCACACCGAGCAGGCGGCGCATCTCGACCAGTGCCTGGCGGCCGGTGGAGGCGATCGTGCCGAGCGCCTCCTTGGCCTGCTGGGGCGAGTTGTCGAGGACGTAGGCGGCGCCGTCGGCCTGGACGATCATGACGGAGACGTTGTGCGCGACGACGTCGTGCAGCTCGCGGGCGATCCGCGCCCGCTCGGCGGCGACGGCGACCTTGGACTGGGCGTCGCGCTCGCGCTCCAGCCGGGCGGCGCGGTCCTCCAGCTCGGTCAGGTAGGCGCGGCGGACCCGGGTCAGCCGGCCCCAGGCCCAGCAGAGGATGAACGGGGTGCTCATCAGCAGCATGATGAGCAGCGCCTCGCCGATGCTGTACGGCGTGCGGACGGCGGTGACGCCGTCCTCCGCGAAGTGCGTCTTGGCGGGGTTCATCCGCCAGTAGGCGAGCGGCCCGGCGGCCAGCCCGGCGGCCAGGGCCAGCCGGGAGGTCCAGGTGCGGCCGAAGGCGGCGCCGGTGTAGGCGAACACCAGGTAGGCGATGGAGGAGGCGGCCGGGTCGATGTCGAGACCGACCTGGCCGAGGGCGATCGCGGTGGCCGCGGCCACCGCGACGTCGGGCAGGCGGCGGCGGAAGACCATGAGCGCGGGCAGCGCCACCGCGGTGGCGATCTGCGCGTCGAACCGCCAGCCCCCGGAGACGTTGTCGTTCGGCAGGAGGCCGAGGAGGAGCACGATCGCCGCCCAGGCGGCGTCGACCACCATGGGGTGACGGCGGAGCCAGGCGTTGAGTCGATGCACGTCTCAAGCGTAGGCAGTCGCACGACCCGTCCAGGTCCGCCGGTAGGGCGATCCGCCCTACTCCGTAGGTCGGAGAAGCCCCGGCTCCGGTTGGGGAGGGGCCGGGGTCGGCCGGTAGCGTCGCGCCCCATGACGTGGATGCGGTGGGCGCCCGCCATGGAACGGGCCCTGTACGACCAGGAGGCGGGCTTCTACCGCAGGCCGGAGGGCCCGGCGGGGCACTTCCGCACCTCGGTGCACGCCTCGCCGGAGTTCGCCCGTGCGGTGGCCCGGCTGCTGCTGGAGGTTGACGCGGCCCTCGGCCGTCCGGAGGAGCTGGCCTTCGTCGACGTCGGGGCCGGGCGGGGGGAACTGCTGACCGGGGTGCTCGGGGCCGTCCCGGACCACGTGCGCGCGCGGCTGCGCCCGTACGGCGTGGAGATCGCGGACCGGCCGGCCGGACTTCCGTCCACAGCCCTGTGGACGAGCGAGGTGCCGCGGGGCGTCAGCGGGCTGCTGTTCGCCAACGAGTGGCTGGACAACGTGCCGCTGGACGCCGGCGAGGTGGACGAGGACGGGGTGCTCCGGTACGTCGAGGTGGAGACGGAGACCGGCCGGGAGCGGCTCGGCGAGCCCGTCTCGGAGGCCGACGCCGCCTGGGCCGCCCGCTGGTGGCCGGTCGAACACCCCGGGGACCTGGTGGAGTTCGGCGGCCCCCGGGACGCCGCCTGGGCGCACGCCGTGGCCGGGCTGGAGCGCGGCCTGGCCGTCGCCGTCGACTACGGGCACACCGCCGCCCGCCGTCCGCTCTTCGGCACCCGCACCGGTTTCCGGGACGGCCGCGAGGTGGCCCCCGTGCCGGACGGCTCGTGCGACGTCACCGTGCACGTCGCGCTCGACTCGATCGTCGTCCCCGCTGTCCACAGCCTGTGGACGACGCAGCGCGAGGCCCTGCGCGCCCTCGGCGTCAGCGGCGGGCGCCCGCCGCTCGCCCTCGCCTCCAGCGACCCGGTGGCCTACCTCCGGGCCCTCGGCGGCGCCGGGGAGGCGGCCGAACTCACCGACCCGGCCGGGCTGGGTGCCTTCGGCTGGGTCTTGCAGAGCGTCCGCATTCCACCCCTGGAGATTTGGTAGGGGCTCGGAGCCTGGAACCCCTGGTGGGATGGCAGACTCTGAACCCATGAGGGAGACCACGGTCGGCATCGGGGCGGGAGCCGAGAACATCACGGGCGAGGCGGGCACCACCGACATGGTGCTCAACATCGGCCCGCAGCACCCCGCGACGCACGGCGTACTGCGGCTGCGGCTGGTGCTCGACGGCGAGCGCATCGTCACCGCGGAGCCGGTCATCGGCTACATGCACCGGGGCGCGGAGAAGCTGTTCGAGGCCCGCGACTACCGGCAGATCATCATGCTGGCGAACCGGCACGACTGGCTCTCCGCCTTCTCCAACGAGCTCGGCGTCGTGCTCGGCGTCGAGCGGATGCTCGGCATGGAGGTGCCCGAGCGGGCGGTGTGGATCCGCACCCTGCTCGCCGAGCTCAACCGGGTGCTCAACCACCTGATGTTCCTCGGCTCCTACCCGCTGGAGCTCGGCGGGATCACCGCGATCTTCCACTCCTTCCACGGCCGCGAGGACCTCCAGCACGTGCTGGAGGAGGCCTCCGGCGGCCGGATGCACTACATGTTCAACCGGGTCGGCGGCCTCAAGGAGGACCTCCCGGCCGGCTGGCTCGGCCGCGTCCGCACCGCCGTCGCCACCGTCCGCTCGCAGATGCCGGTCTTCGAGGACCTTGTCCTCGGCAACGAGATCTTCCGCGCCCGCACCGCCGGCGTCGGCGTCCTCACCCGGGCGCAGGCCGAGGCGTACGGCGTCAGCGGCCCGATCGCGCGGGCCAGTGGCCTCGACTTCGACCTGCGCCGCGACGAGCCCTACCTCGCGTACGGCTCCGAGGAGCTGCGGCAGGTGCTCACCGTCGTCACCCGCGAGGAGGGCGACTGCCTGGCCCGCTTCGAGTGCCTGCTGGAGCAGACGCTCAACGCGCTGGACCTGGCCGACGCGTGCCTCGACAAGCTCGCCACCCTGCCGGCCGGCCCGGTCAACCTGCGGCTGCCCAAGGTGCTCAAGGCCCCGGAGGGCAGCACCTACGCCTGGACCGAGAACCCGCTCGGGATCAACGGCTACTACCTGGTCTCGCGCGGCGACAAGACGCCGTGGCGGCTCAAGCTGCGCTCGGCGTCCTTCAACAACATCCAGGCGCTGACCGAACTGCTGCCCGGGACCCTGGTCGCCGACATGGTCGCGATCCTCGGGTCGATGTTCTTCGTCGTCGGCGACATCGACAAGTAGACACCGACGAGTAGACACCGACGAGTACGGCGACGAGCAGGGAACGAGCGGGCCCGGGGACGGACGGTCCCCGGGCCCGGCCCTCAGTCCTTCTTCTTCGCCTTGCCGACCGGATCCGCCGGGTGCGGCGCCACCTTGCGGTCGCCCTTCGTGGCGATCCGCTCCTCGCACAGGCCGGCCAGCACGTCGTAGCCCGCCCGGCCCATCAGCTCGGTGAGCTCGGGGCGGTAGCTGACGTACACCGGGTCCGGCCCGCCGTGCGCCTCCGGGCTGCCGGTGCACCACCAGTGCAGGTCGTGGCCGCCCGGGCCCCAGCCGCGGCGGTCGTACTCGCCGATCGTCACCTGGAGGTAGCGGGTGTCGTCCGGCCGGTCGATCCAGTCGTAGGTGCGGCGGATCGGCAGCTGCCAGCACACGTCCGGCTTGGTCTCCAGCGGCTCGCGGCCCTCCTTGAGCGCCAGCGCGTGCAGCGCGCAGCCGGCCCCGCCCGCGAAGCCGGGGCTGTTCACGAAGATGCACGCGCCGCCCACCCGGCGGGTCTGGCGGTCGCCGTCCTCGTCGAGCATGGTGATGCCGCCGTCGGCCTTGATCCGGCCCTTGCCGTCGGTGCCGTGCGCGAAGTTCTCCCAGATGTCCGGCGTCAGCCGGGCGGCGTGGCCGGCGACGCGCTTCTCGTCGTCCTCGTCCGAGTAGTGCGCGCCCAGCGTGCAGCAGCCGTCCGACTCGCCGCGGCCCTCGCGGATGCCGTGGCAGCCGCGGCCGAACACGCACGACCAGCGGGAGGTCAGCCAGGTGAGGTCGCAGCGGAACACCTGCTCCTCGTCGGCGGGGTCGGCGAACTCGACCCAGGCGCGGGGGAAGTCGAGCGGGACCTCGGCGCGCAGGGCCGGCATGGCCAGGTCGACCGGGGCCGGAGCGGCCGGGACCTTCGCCTTGGACTTCTTCTTGGAGGTTTCTGCTGGTGCCACCCGGCAAGGGTAGAGCCTCCGCGGGAACCACCGGCCGTGTCGGGCAGTCCGTTCGGTTTGATGATTCCGAGCCGTTGCGTGTTGGATGCCCCGTGCGTCCGTGCCCGCGGCGCCCGACGCCCGACTGGAGCCCCGAGCCGTGACCGCCTCGCCCCGCGCCGTCCGGACCGCCATCCTCGCCTCGCTCGCCGTCCTGGCCTCCGGCTGCGCCTCCGGACCCGCGCTGCGGGCCCGGGCGGAGAGCGCGCCGCCGCCGTGCACCGGACCCGTGGTGATCGGCCACCGCGGCGCGCCGCAGAACGCCCCCGAGAACACCATGGCCTCCTTCGACACGGCGCTGCGCCAGGGTGCCGACTGGGTGGAGACCGACGTCCAGACCACCCGCGACGGCGTCCCGGTGCTGATGCACGACCCGAGCGTGGACCGCACCACCAACGGCAAGGGCGCGATCGGCGACCTGACCGCCGCTCAGATAGCCGCCCTGCGGGTGACCATCGGACCGGGCCCGGCCGAGCCCGTCCCCACCCTGGAACAGCTGCTCGAACGGATGGCCCGCACCAACGCCACCCTGCTCATGGAGATCAAGTGGCAGCGCCGGACCGAGGACGTCGTCCGGATCGCCAGGCTCGCGGCGGCCAGCGGCGCCCGGGTCATCATGTACTCGTTCTCGGCCGACCACCTGCGGGTGGCCCACGCGGCCGCGCCCGGACTGCCGATCGTCCTCATCCAGGGCGCCTCCATCGCCGAGAACCCCGGCAACCTGCCGCTGAGCGGCATCGCCCTGGACACCACCCTGGCCAGCGCCTCCCGGATCGCCGCCGAGCGCCGGGCCGGGCACGAGGTCTACGTGTGGACCGTCGACGACGAGGAGTCCTGGCAGCTGATGACCGGCCGTGACGCCGACGGCCTGATCACCGACACCCCCGGCCCGGCCCGCCGCTGGCTGGACGCCAACTGCCCCACCGGCCGCCCGGCGGGACCGCACAGGAACTGAGGGATCCGGCCACCCGGGCCCGGCCCGCCCGCCGGCGTCCGCCGCCCCCTGGCACCTGCGACCAGCACGAGTGCCGCGGCGGCGCCGAGGCAGTACCGCCGCGACCGATCACCGGCGCGGCCGGATCGCGTAGCGTGGAGAGTTATGCGACTCGGTGTGCTCGACGTAGGTTCCAACACGGTCCACTTCCTCGTGGTGGACGCCCATCCGGGCGCCGCCCCCGTGCCCGCTTACTCGCACAAGGCCGAACTGCGTCTCGCCGAGCTGCTCGATGAGCGCGGGGCGATAAGCGAGGCCGGTGTCGAGCGGCTGGTCGGCCACATCGCCTCCTCGCTGCGCGTCGCCGAGGACAAGGGCGTCGTCGACATCCTGCCCTTCGCCACCTCCGCCGTCCGCGAGGCCGCCAACGGGGAGGACGTGCTGCGCCGCGTCGCCACCGAGACCGGTGTCGAACTGCGGGTCCTGTCCGGCCAGGACGAGGCCCGGCTCACCTTCCTCGCCGTGCGCCGCTGGTTCGGCTGGTCCTCCGGCCGGCTGCTCAACCTGGACATCGGCGGCGGCTCGCTGGAGATCGCCTGCGGCCTGGACGAACAGCCCGACGTCGCCTGCTCGCTGCCGCTCGGCGCCGGCCGGCTGACCGCCCGCTGGCTGCCCGGCGACGTCGCCGACCCGGACGGGCTGCGCGAGCTCAGACGCCACGTCCGCGCCGAGATGGCCACCGTCGTCGGCGAGATCTCCCGGCTCGGCGCCCCGCAGCACGCCGTCGCCACTTCCAAGACCTTCAAGCAGCTCGCCCGGATGACCGGCGCCGCCCCCGCCGACGCCGGCCCGTACGCCGACCGCCGGCTCACCCGCACCGGCCTGTCCGCCTGGCTGCCCCGGCTGTCCACCATGACCGTCGCCGAGCGGGCGCAGATCCCCGGCGTCTCCGAGGGCCGGGCCAAGCAGCTGCTGGCCGGCGCGCTGGTCGCCGACGCCGCGATGGACCTCTTCGGTCTCGAGGAGCTCGACGTCTGTCCGTGGGCCCTGCGCGAGGGCATCATCCTGCGCCGCCTGGACGCCATGGACAGCCCCGCCGACCGCCGCCGGCCCGCGCTGACCACCTGAGCCGCAGGCCGCACCGTCACCCCGCAGGACACCGGGGGCGCCTGAGAGCCGCGTCTCGTTCGCCCGGCGTTCGGTGCCGTTCGCGAGCCGGTCCGCTTACGCTGTCTCCCGTGGTGCAACCAGCGGGCGACGACGGGACGCGGGAGGGCCGCGCCCCCGGCGACGGGCAGCCGCGGCCGGACGGCCCGCGCCGCAAGCTGGGCAAGACCGTCAAGGGCGCCACCGCCGCCAAGGCCGCCAAGGCCGTGAAGGCGGCCCAGCGCACCGCGCAGGGCGCCAAGAAGGCCACGGCCAAGAAGGCGACGGCCAAGAAGGCCGTGGCGGGGGCCGGGAAGGCCGCCCCGAAGGCCACCGCGGCCCCGGCGCGCAAGGAGACCCGCACCGCCCGCGCCACCGGCGCCGCCAAGGCCGCCGTCCAGTCCGTGAAGTCGGTCAAGGCCGCCAAGCGCGAGGCCACCCGGGCGCCCCTCCTGCGCACCACCGACCGGCTCGTGCTGCCCCCGCACCCGGCCCTGCACATCCCGGACACCAAGGTCGCCCTCTCCACCGCCTCGGTGTACCCCGCGAGCACCGCCGTCGCCTTCGAACTCGCCGCCAAGCTCGGCTACGACGGCGTCGAGGTCATGGTCTGGAACGACCCGGTCAGCCAGGACATCGAGGCGCTGCGCCGCCTCTCCGACCACCACCGGCTGCCGATCCTCGCCGTGCACGCGCCCTGCCTGCTGATCACCCAGCGGGTCTGGACCACCGACCCGTGGACCAAGCTGGTCCGCGCCCGGGCGGCGGCCGAGAAGCTCGGCGCGAGCGCCGTCGTCGTCCACCCGCCGTTCCGCTGGCAGCGCCAGTACGCCCGGGAGTTCGTCGAGGGCATCAACCGCATGGCGGGCGAGACCGACGTCCGGTTCGCGGTCGAGAACATGTACCCGTGGCGCTACCGCGACCGCGAGATGCTCGCCTACGCCCCCGGCTGGGACGTCACCGAGGAGGCGTACCGGCACTACACCATCGACCTCTCGCACGTCTCCACCTCCCGGATCGACGCGTTCGAGATGGTCGAGCGGATGGGCGACCGGCTCGCCCACATCCACCTCGCCGACGGCAGCGGCTCCGGCAAGGACGAGCACCTCATCCCCGGCCGCGGCAACCAGCCCTGCGCCGAGCTGCTGGAACACCTCGCCCGCACCGGCTTCGACGGCCACGTCGTGCTGGAGGTCAACACGCGGCGCTCCGCGTCCCCCGCCGAACGCGAGGCCGACCTCGCCGAGGCGCTCGCCTTCACCCGCTTGCACCTGGCCACCCCCTCGCGCGTACGCTGAACCCACGTGCCCCACCGGGCACCAACTGCCGCACGTAGGGGGAGACATGACGGAGGCAAAGAACTTCCGGGAGCTCGCTCAGAGTTTCGGCGGGGTCGCCGCCGAGTACGACCGCGGTCGCCCGACCTACCCCGACGGACTCTTCGACGCCCTGGAACGGCTCTCCGGCCGCGCCCTCAAGGGCGCCCGCGTCCTGGACGTCGGCGCCGGCACCGGCATCGCCACCCGGCTGCTCGCCGCCCGCGGCGCCGACGTCGTCGGGGTCGAGCCCAACGGCGGCATGGCCGCCCAGTACCTCGCCTCCTCGCCCGGCCTGCCGCTGGTCCGGGCCTCCGGGGACGACCTGCCCTTCCACGACCGCTCCGCCGACCTGATCACCTACGCCCAGGCCTTCCACTGGACCCGCCCCGAGCTGGCCGTCCCCGAGGCGATCCGGGTGCTGCGCCCCGGCGGCGCGCTCGCCACCTGGTGGAACGTCCACGACGAGACCGTCCCGTGGGTCCGGGCCCGGGCCGAGCGGATGGCCGCCGCGCTGCCCGAGCGCTACCACGGCTACGGCGGGATCAGCGAGCACACCAGCCACTTCGCCCCGGCCGGCCTCGCGGTCGAGCGCACGGTGCTGCGCTGGGAGCGGCGGGTCACCGTCGACCACGTGATCACGGACCTCACCTCCCGCTCGTACCTGGCCTCGCTCGACCCGGCCGAGCGCGCTCCGGTCCTCGCCGCCGAGCGCGAGGCCACGCTCGCCGAGTTCCCCGGGGGCTGGGTGACCGAGCCGTTCACCCTGGAGTTGGTGGTCGCCGTCACGCCGTCCTGACCCCCCGTGCGGCCGTACGGTCCGTGCGCCCGTGCGCCCGCCGCCTGACCGCATCGCGGACGGACCGTCCGCGGCCCGGACGGCGGGCGTAGGCTCGGTAGCCACAGCGGTTCCCGCACCCTCCTGCCCGCGGGGCCGCGCGCGAGCCCCGAAGGAGTGGAGCACAGTGCCCGAGCTGAGGTCCCGTACGGTCACCCACGGTCGCAACATGGCAGGCGCCCGGGCGCTTCTCCGGGCCGCCGGCGTAGCCCGCGAGGACTTCGGCAAGCCGATCATCGCGGTCGCCAACTCCTTCACCGAGTTCGTCCCCGGCCACACCCACCTCCAGCCGGTGGGCCGGATCGTCTCCGAGGCGATCAAGCAGGCCGGCGGCATCCCGCGCGAGTTCAACACCATCGCCGTCGACGACGGCATCGCGATGGGCCACGGCGGCATGCTCTACTCGCTGCCCTCGCGCGACCTGATCGCCGACTCGGTCGAGTACATGGTCAACGCGCACTGCGCCGATGCCCTGATCTGCATCTCCAACTGCGACAAGATCACCCCGGGCATGCTGATGGCCGCGCTGCGGCTCGACATCCCGACCGTCTTCGTCTCCGGCGGCCCGATGGAGGCCGGCAAGGCCACCCTCGTCGACGGCACCGTGCGCAAGCTCGACCTCGTCGACGCGATCTCCCAGGCCGTCAACGAGAACGTCTCCGACGAGGACATCGCGATCATCGAGGAGAACGCCTGCCCGACCTGCGGCTCGTGCTCCGGCATGTTCACCGCCAACTCGATGAACTGCCTCACCGAGGCGATCGGCCTCTCGCTGCCCGGCAACGGCTCCGTCCTCGCCACCCACACCGCCCGCCGCGCCCTCTACGAGAACGCCGGCCGGACGGTCGTCGAGATCGCGAACCGCCACTACGGCCGGGACGACGCCTCCGTCCTGCCCCGCGCGATCGCCACCCGCGCCGCGTTCGAGAACGCCATGGCCCTCGACATCGCCATGGGCGGCTCGACCAACACCATCCTCCACCTGCTCGCCGCCGCCCAGGAGGCCGAGCTGGACTTCGGCCAGCGGGACATCGACGCGATCTCCCGCAAGGTGCCCTGCCTGTCCAAGGTCGCGCCCAACGGCTCGTACTACATGGAGGACGTCCACCGGGCCGGCGGCATCCCCGCCATCCTCGGCGAGCTGTACCGGGCCGGGCTGCTCAACGAGGACGTCCACACCGTGCACGCCGACTCGCTCGCCGAGTGGCTCAAGACCTGGGACGTGCGCGGCGGTTCGCCCTCCGCCGAGGCCGTCGAGCTGTGGCACGCCGCCCCCGGCTGCGTCCGCTCCGCCGAGGCCTTCTCGCAGTCCGAGCGCTGGGAGTCGCTGGACACCGACGCCGCCAAGGGCTGCATCCGCAGCGTCGAGCACGCCTACTCCGTCGAGGGCGGCCTCGCCGTGCTGTACGGCAACCTCGCCGAGGACGGCTGCATCGTGAAGACCGCCGGCGTCGACGAGTCGATCTGGACCTTCAGCGGCCCGGCCGTCGTCGTCGAGTCCCAGGAGGACGCCGTCGAGGCGATCCTCGCCAAGCGCGTCAAGGAGGGCGACGTCGTCGTCATCCGCTACGAGGGCCCCAAGGGCGGCCCCGGCATGCAGGAGATGCTCTACCCGACCTCCTTCCTCAAGGGCCGCGGCCTCGGCAAGGCCTGCGCGCTCGTCACCGACGGCCGCTTCTCCGGCGGCACCTCGGGCCTGTCCATCGGCCACGCCTCCCCGGAGGCCGCCTCCGGCGGCACCATCGCCCTCGTCGAGGACGGCGACACCATCGCCATCGACATCCCCGGCCGGACGATCTCCCTGGAGGTCCCGGACGAGGTGCTCGCCGAGCGCCGCCGGGCGCTGGAGGCCGGGGGCGGCTACCGCCCGAAGAGCCGCGAGCGCCAGGTCAGCCAGGCCCTGCGGGCCTACGCCGCGATGGCCACCTCCGCCGACAAGGGCGCCGTGCGCGACGTCACCAAGCTCGGCTGAGCCACTCGCACCACACGCGCGAGGAGGAGCCGCCCCGGACCACGGGACGGCTCCTCCTCGCGCGTCCGGGGCCGGGGGGACAACCGGGGGATAATCGGCGGCGTGAGCGAGCAGCCCCCCACCCCCGCCCCGAACCCCGCCGGCGCCCCGGACCCCGCCGCCCCGCAGCCGGAGCCGATCCGCTGGTTCGGCACCAGCTGGGTGCACCGCGACCACGGCTACTGGCCGCGCCGCGTCGCCGTGTCCGCCGGCTCGCTGGTCATCGCCGCGGCGGCCGCGTTCGTGCTGCGACTCGCCGTCGAGGGCGTCGCGCTCTCCGCCCAGGGCGGGTTCCTCAACACCCTGCTGGTGCTGGCCGTCGCGCTCTGCTCGCTGCTGGCCGCGCTGCGCACCTGGAAGGTGCTCGCCGAGGGCAAGGACCGGCTCACCGGCTGGATGACCGAGGACCGCTCGCTCGGCGCGGTCTGGATGATCGGCGGGGTCGGCTCCCTGCTGGCCTACTTCGTCCGCAGCCTCACCGAGGCCCCGGGCGAGGGCGTCCGGCGGGCGCGGTACGAGCGGGCCGTCGAGCAGTACGAGAAGCGCCGGACCGGCCGCGGCGGCCGGTCCGGCGGGAAGCGCAAGCGCTGACGGTCAGTTGCGGCTGACCGTGCCGCACTGGTCGCTCGGGACGAGGTCCTTGCTGCGGTCGTACGGGTCGGTCGCGGGGCCGGTCGGCCGGGAGCCCGGGGTGTCCTGCTGAACCGGGTCGAACTGGGCGAACTGCGGGTGGTAGAAGCCGTCGTAGACGTCGCAGGCCGAGTTGGCCGAGTCCGAGCCGCCGCCCTCGCCGAACGCGATCTTCTTCGGGTTGACCTGGTAGCGGGCCGGGTCGTAGAAGCGGAAGTTCTCGACCCGCCGCACGACCGTCCGGGTGGTCCAGGTGTCCCCGGCCACGTCGGCCGCGGGCAGCACCAGGCCCACCGGCCTGGCCGCCGGGTCCTGGGTCCCGGGCGCGGCCGGCTTCGTCGGCTTCGGGCCGCCGCTCGCCGACGGCGCGGGCGACGCGGCCCGCTTGGCGGCGTCCGGGCCCGGACGCACCGCGTACACGTAGCTGAAGTCGGCGTGCACCAGGACGCCCTTGTCGCCGTCGCCCTCGAAGCCGATCCGGCCCTGGACCTTGACCACGCCGCCGACCTGGACGGCCTCGCGCGGGTCGAAGCGGCTGAACCAGTTGGTGGGGTCGTTCTCCTTGGACGGGGTCGCCAGGGCGGCGGCCGCCTGGTCGCGCTCGGCCCGGTCCAGCAGCGCCAGTGCGGCCTCCGGGCGGCCGCCCGCGATGACCTGCGGGTCCAGGTTGGCGGCGGTCAGGTAGTCCTTGACCAGCTGGAGCTGGGCGGCGACCTGGTCGGCGGAGAAGACGCCGGTGGCCTTGGCATCGGGGAGCACGAAGGCGTCCGCGCCGTTCGGCCAGCCCTCGGCGGGGGAGCCGGCCCACGGGTGGTCGACCGTCGGCTGGTCGGCGTCGACCTTCGGCGGCGCCGTCGTCGGCTTGGCCGTCTCCGGGGCGACGGTGGGCACCGGGGTGTGGGACGCCGAGGAGCCGGCGGAACCGCCCTGGTACCAGTTCCGCAGCCCCTCGATGTTGAGCGCCGCCACCAGCACCGCGATGGCCAGGACGGCGAAGAGCGGCGTGCGCCACTCCAGGACCCGGCGCTTGGGCGGGCGCGGGTTGCCCCAGGGGTCGACGGCCTGGAGCTTCGGCTTGCGGCCGAACCGGCGCTTCGGCGCCGCCGGGCCGTCGTCGACCGACCGGCGGCCGCCCGGGTCGACCGGCGGGGTGTGCTTCCACTGGGCGGCAAGCATCCGGGTGCGGCCGGACTGTTCCGTGACGGCGGCACCCTTGACGAACTCGTCGTCGAGGACGAGGTCCGCGAACGGGTCCTTCCCGCCCGCTCCGGACAGGTCGGACCCGCCCGGCTCACCGCCCTCCGAGGGGCGCGGTTCTGGATCTTCGGCGATCGGCATCGCGCCAGTATGCCGACGGGGTGTGACGACCGGTCGATCGGGGGCACACCTTGTGCTGAACTCGTGCACGGAGTGCCGAGGTTTGCCCCGTTTGCCCAGGTCGGAGCAGTGCGGGGGAGCCTCAGCCCTTGCTGCGGGCCTGCTTCACCGACCCCACCACACCGGCGATCGCCAGCAGGATCCCGGCCGGGATGAGCGACTCGAAGAACGCGGCGAACACGCCCGCGTCGCCGAGGAACAGCTGCGCCAGCGTGTTCAGGAGCAGCAGTCCGCCGGCCGCCGGGAGCGCCGCCTGCCACGGGTGCGCGTCGGCCCACCGCCGCAGCCGCCGGTCGCCGGTGTCGCGCCGCAACTGGCCGCCCAGCGTGCCGACGAGGAAGAAGAAGAACAGACCCCAGCCGGCCGGTCCGGCCAGGATGCTCAGCGACCAGTGCCCGGTGATCGCGTCGATCCCCAGGGCCGTCGCCCCCACCACCGCACCGACCCCCGCGGCCGTCCGCCACGGACCCATCGTCGCCGAGGCGACGGCGAGTTGCCGGTTCTCACGTCGGGACATCTCGTCGTGTGCCATACCCCCACGGTGCTCCTGCGGACGCCCCGGGGCCATAGGGGAAACCCCCGAGTTTCTCCGTAAGGGACCACAGGCCGGACGGTCCCGCCGGGGGCTGCCGCGCGGTGCGAGGATGGCAGCAGTACCGAGGTTAGGAGCGGCCATGGGCGGCAGCGCAGCGCACGGACAGAAGATCGCCTTCCTGGGCACCGGCAAGATCGGGGAGGCCCTGCTCTCCGGTCTGCTGCGGGCCGGCAAGGATCCGGCGGACGTCCTGGTGACCGCCCGCCGCCCCGAGCGCGCCGCCGAACTGGCCGACCGCCACGGCGTCGTGGCCGTCTCCAACGCCGAGGCCGCCAAGCTCGCCGACACCCTGATCCTCGCCGTCAAGCCGCAGGACATGGGCACCCTGCTGGAGGAGCTCGCGCCGCACGTCAGCCCGGACCGGCTGGTCATCTCGGCCGCGGCCGGCGTGCCCACCGCGTGGTTCGAGGAGCGGCTGGCGGCCGGCACCCCGGTGGTCCGGGTGATGCCCAACACGCCCGTCCTGGTGGACGAGGGGATGAGCGTCATCTCGGGCGGCTCGCACGCCACCGAGGAGCACCTGGTGCGCGCCGAGGAGATCTTCAGCTCGGTCGGCAAGGCGCTGCGCCTGCCCGAGAGCCAGCAGGACGCGGCCACCGCGCTCTCCGGCTCCGGCCCGGCCTACTTCTACTTCCTCGTCGAGGCGATGACGGACGCCGGCATCCTGCTCGGCCTGCCCCGGCAGGTGGCGCACGACCTGATCGTCCAGTCCGCGATCGGCGCCTCGGTGATGCTGCGCGATTCCGGCGAGCACCCGGTGAAGCTGCGCGAGGCCGTCACGTCCCCGGCCGGCACCACCATCGCGGCCATCCGCGAGCTGGAGAACCACGGGGTGCGGGCCGCGCTGCTGGGCGCCCTGGAGGCGGCCCGGGACCGCTCGCGCGAGCTGGCCTCCGGGGGGAAGTAACCGCCTCGAACGTCCGTCCGGTTAGGCTCGGCGGCATGGCCTACGACCTGGTGATCTTCGACAACGACGGCGTCCTGGTGGACAGCGAACCGCTCTCCAACCGGGTGCTGGCCGAGTACCTGACCGAACTCGGCCACCCGACGACGATCGAGGACAGCTACCGGGACTTCATGGGCTGTGCCGCCCACCGCATCCACGACGTGATCGCCGAGCGGTACGACGGCGCGACGCTGCCCGAGGGCTTCGACGAGCTCTTCCACGGCCGGGTCTTCGACGCGTTCGGCGCCGAACTCACCGCCGTCCGGGGCGCGGAGGCGCTGCTGAAGGAGCTCCAGCGGCGTGCCGTCCCGTACTGCCTGGCCTCCTCCGCGCACCACGCGTGGATCCGCACCGCGCTCGACGTCACCGGCCTGCGCGGGCACTTCGCCGAGGAGCGGATCTTCAGCGCGCAGGACGTCGGCGTCGGCAAGCCCGCGCCCGACCTGTTCCTGCACGCCGCCCGCACCCTCGGTGTCGACCCCTCGCGCTGCCTGGTGCTGGAGGACAGCCCCAACGGCGTGCTGGCCGCCCGCGCCGCCGGCATGGACGTGTACGGCTACACCGCGCTCACCGATCCGGCCAAGCTGACGGCCGCCGGGGCCACCGGGCTGATCGCCGACCTCGCCGAGGTGCCCGCGCTGCTGGGCTGAGCGCGGAAAGCGCTGCGCACCCTCTCCCCAAAGTCCTCCCGGGCACCTACGCTCTCGCCAACATCGTCGTACCGGCCGGTAGCGAGGTTCCCGCATGAGTCCTGCGTTCCCGTCGAGTGCCGGGGTCCCGTCCCGCCTGCGGGCCGGCCGCGCCGCCCTGGCCCTGAGCTTCCTGCTCCAGGGCACGACGTTCGCGCTGCTGGTCACCTGCATCCCGGAGATCCAGCACCGGTACGGGCTGAGCGACGGGCTGCTGCCGGTGTTCCTGGCCGCCGTGCCGATCCTCGCGGGCGTCGGCTCGATCACCTCCGAACAGCTGGTGAAGCGCACCGGCGCGCGGGCCGTCCTGCGGGTCGTCCAGCCGGGCGTCTGCCTCAGCCTCGCGGGCGTCGGGCTCGGCGACGAGCTGTGGCAACTCGCCATCGCGCTGGGGGCGTTCGGGCTGCTGGTGGGAGCGTTGGACGCCAGTATGAACATGCTCGGGGTGGGGCTCCAGCACCGCTACGGCCGCTCGATCATGATCGGCTTCCACGCCGCGTTCAGCCTCGGCGGCATCCTCGGCGCGGCCGTCGCCGGCCTCGGCTCGCACTACGACCTCGGGCTGCCGCTGCTGTTCGGCACCGCGGCCGCGGTGATCGCCCCGCTCGCCGTCCTGGTCGGCACCCGCTTCGCCGGGCCCGCCGAACTCGGCGACGCCGTCCGGGAGGCAGCGGAGGCCGCCGCCCGCTCGATCCCGTGGCGGCCGCTGCTGCCGCTGTGCCTGGCGATGGCCTTCGCGTACATCGCGGACGCCTCGGTCTCCAACTACAGCGTCAAGTACCTGACCGACGGGCTGGGCAGCCCCGAGGACGTCGCCAAGCTGTCCTACCTGGGCTACATGGTGGCGATGCTGCTCGGCCGCGCCCTCGGCGACCGCGCGGTGCAGCGCTGGGGCGCCGTCCCGGTGGTCCGCGGCGGCGCGGCGCTGGCGGCGCTCGGCTTCGCGGCCGCCGCCGCGGCGCCCGCGGCGTGGGCGGGCATCGCCGGGTTCACGCTGCTCGGCTTCGGCATCTGCGCGATCATCCCGCAGGTGTTCGCGGCCGGCGGGCGGCTGTTCCCGGCCGACTCGGACGCCGCGGTGGCCCGGCTCAACCTCTTCAACTACGTGGGTTTCCTGATCGGCTCGCCGCTGGTCGGCGCGATCGCGGACGGCAGCTCGTACCGCTGGGCGCTGCTCGCCCCGATGGTGCTGGTGCTCGCCGTCCTCCCGCTGGCCGACCGCTTCGCCCCGGCGCCCGCCGCCCTGGCGCCCGCCGAGGCGTAGGGCCTGTCTTCAGGCCCCGGGCCCCCGCCCCGCGTCTCACTCGGCGCGGATCTCGTCCAGGGACTCCCGCAGGATCGCGCGGGCGCGGGTGAACCAGTCGGTCAGGACGGCGACCTCGTCCGGCGTGTAGTCGGCGAACAGGGCGCCGACGCGCTCGTAGAACGGCCCGTAGACCTGGAGGATGCGCGCCTGCGCGTCGTCGGCCATCACCACCCGCACCCGGCGGCGGTCGGCCGGGTCGGCCTCCCGGTGCGCGTACCCGGCCTTCTCCAGCCGGTTGAGCACGCCGGTGACGGCGCCGGTGGTCAGCTGGGCGCGTTCGGCCAGGTCGCCGGCGGCGAGTGCCTCGCCGGCCAGAGCGGCCTCGATGACGAAGCCGAGGCAGGTCAGGTCGGTCACGTTGAGCCCGAGCCGCGCGGCGATGTCCTGCTGCCCGAACTGCGCGAGCGCGATCATCCGGTCCATCGCGTAGAGCGCCTGCTCGGGCGACGCCTGGGGGCGCGGCTTGCCCTTCACCCGGGATCTCCTTAGCATCTAAGTAACTTATCTCGTGAGATAAAACGTCTGTCGGGGTCGAGCCCCGGCGAACCCGTCCATCACACCAAAAGAGGAGACATGGGCGCACACGGCGAACACGACATGGGACACACCGTCGCGGGCTGGACCGGCTCCGTCGTCGTGATCCTCGGCTCCGCGGTCGCGGGCGTGGCCCTCGTGGCCGGCTCGGTCCCCGGCCTCTGGGCCGGCGGCCTGGTCGTCGCCCTCGGGGCGGTGGCCGCCTGGCTGCTCCACGTCGCCGGCCGGGGCAAGCCCACCGGCCCGCGTCCGCCCGGGCAGCGGCACTGGCGCACCCCCGACCCGGCCGGCCGGCAGGGCCACCCCGACTGCCTCGGCTGCCGCCTCGCCGGCCGCCGGCCCGCCCGCGCGACGCTCCCCGCACGCACCGCCGCCACCGCCGCGGCCCCGGCCGGCGACCGCTCCTGACCTTCCGCTTCAAGCCGCCTTTCCCGTACGGGTTTGAACCCCGGCCCCCGGGACTCGCCCCGGCCCGGCGGCCGCCCGCGGACCACCACCCACTACGGTGGAGGCCATGCCCGAAGCCGAGCGTGACCTCCCCTGCGGCCTGCACCTCTTCTGGGACGAGGCCGTCACCGCCTACGACTTCGGCCCCGGCCACCCGATGGACCCGACCCGGCTGGCCCTCACCATGCGCCTCGTCGAGGCCCTCGGACTGGCCACCGCGCCCGGCGTGACCGTCAAGGCGGCGCCCCCGGCCGGGGATTCGACGCTCCAGCTGGTGCACACCCGCGAGTACGTCGAGGCCGTCAAGCGCGCCGCCGCCAACCCCGACCGGCACGACGTCCGGCACGGGCTCGGCACCGACGACAACTGGGCCTTCCCGGCGATCCATTCGGCCTCCGCCCTGATCGCGGGCCAGTCCGTCGCCGCCGCCGAGGCGGTCTGGCGCGGCGACGCCCCGCACGCGGTCAACTTCGCCGGCGGACTGCACCACGCCATGCCCGCCAAGGCCTCCGGCTTCTGCATCTACAACGACCCGGCGCTCGCCATCGCCCGCCTGCTCGAACTCGGCGCCGAGCGCGTCGCGTACGTCGACGTCGACGTCCACCACGGCGACGGCGTCCAGCAGGCCTTCTGGAACGACCCCCGGGTGCTCACGATCTCGCTCCACGAACACCCCGCCACGCTCTTCCCGCAGACCGGCTTCCCGACCGAGACCGGCGGCCCCGACGCCCCCGGCGGCGCCGCCAACCTGCCGCTCCCGGCCGGCACCGGCGACGCCGGCTGGCTGCGCGCCTTCCACGCCCTGGTGCCTGAACTCCTCGCCGCCTTCCGCCCGGACGTCCTGGTCACCCAGCACGGCGCGGACACCCACCTGGAGGACCCGCTCGCCCACCTCGCCGTCACCGTCGACGCCCAGCGGCTGATCGCCGAGGACCTGCACGACCTCGCCCACCGCCACGCCGGCGGCCGCTGGGTCGCCACCGGCGGGGGCGGCTACGCCGTCGTGGACGTCGTCCCGCGGACCTGGACCCACCTCGTCGCCACCGCCGCCGGCCACCCCGTCGACCCGGCCACCGAGACCCCCGAACCGTGGCGCGCCGAGGTCTACCGCCTCACCCGCCGCCCCGCCCCGCTGCGCATGACCGACGGCGCCCGCCCGGTGTGGCGCGACTTCGACGCGGGATACGATCCGGCCGACCGCCTGGACCAGGCGATCCTCGCCAGCCGTCGCGCCGTCTTCCCCCACCACGGCCTGCTGGCCTGAAACCGGCGCCCCGGACGCCCCGCGCGGTGGCGGTGCGCACGCCCACTGCTACGAACCGCCGAGTGACTACGTACTGCAACAGGACTATCTCTCACCGTACGAGGACTGCGCTTCTCCCTCTTCCCACTGGTACCACCCATAACTACTCTGGGGATACACGTGTGCCGGTGGAGTCACCGGAGGGGAAGCCGGTGCCTTGCACACGGGTTAAGGGTCGGGTGATGGTCATGAGTTCCGGCGAACGCCCCCTGCAGGAAGTCGTCTTCCTGACCGTGGCGGAGGTTGCCGCGGTCATGCGGGTGTCCAAGATGACGGTGTACCGCCTGGTGCACAGCGGAGAGCTGCCGGCCATCCGGGTCGGACGGTCCTTCCGGGTGCCCCAGCAGGCGGTGCACGAGTACCTCAAGGAGTCCTACGTGCGGCTCGAAAGCGCGTAGGACGGGGCGCGCGGGTGCGGGGCTCACCACGGTGGGCTCCGCACCCGTTTGCCACGGATTTCCCGCGTGTTCCCCGGCGGACGGGGGCGCGATTTACAGCCCCGGGCAACCGGACGGTAGGCTAGGCCCTCACGTCAGTCGTATGGACTCCGTCTCTCACGGACGAGAGTCTCAGTGAGCGAGGGTTGTTCCGTGGGCTCTGTCATCAAGAAGCGTCGCAAGCGTATGGCCAAGAAGAAGCACCGCAAGCTTCTGAAGCGCACGCGCGTTCAGCGTCGCAACAAGAAGTAAGCGCCCCCGGACGCGCCCTGCGCGCCGCGCGCTACCACCGCCCGCCCGGGCCCCTCGTGGGCTGGGCGGGCGGTGTCGTTTCACGGCCCGTCGCGGCGGCGCGGTACGGTGCACGCAGGCCGCTCGGGTCGAGGATTGGGGTGGAGCACTGTGGGCGTCGTCGTGCTCGTCACGGGTGTGGCCCGGCAGCTCGGGGCCCGCTTCGTCGCCGAGGTCCGCCGCCGGCCCGACGTCGACCTGGTGGTCGGCGTCGACGTGCAGCCGCCCGGTCGCCCGGTCGAGGACCCGGACGGTCCGGCCGCGCCCTACCGCTTCCACCAGCTCGACCTGCGCCGCCCGGCGGTCGCCCGGGTGATCGCCGAGCACGGGGTCGACACCGTCGTGCACCTCAGCGTCTCCGCCACCGGGCTGGGCTCCACCAACCGCTCCGCGGTGAAGGAGTCCAACGTGATCGGCACCATGCAGCTGCTGGGCGCCTGCCAGAAGGCGCCGGGCGTGCGGCGGCTGGTGGTGAAGTCGACCACCGGCGTCTACGGCTCGGCCCCGCGCGACCCGGCCGTGTTCACCGAACGGATCCAGCCGAAGAACCCGCCCGGCGGGGGCTTCGCCAAGGACGCCGCCGAGGTCGAGGGCTACGTCCGCGGCTTCGCCCGCCGCCGGCCCGACGTCGCGGTGACGGTGCTGCGCTTCGCCAACATCGTCGGCCCCGCCGCCGACACCCCGCTGAGCGAGTACTTCGCGCTGCCGGTGCTGCCGACCGTCCTCGGCTACGACCCGCGGCTCCAGTTCGTGCACGAGGACGACGCCGTCGCCGTGCTCTGCCGGGCCGCCGGCGAGCCCGCGCCGGGCACCGTCAACACCGGCACCTTCAACGTGGCGGGGGACGGCGTCCTGCTGCTCTCCCAGTGCGCCCGCCGGCTCGGCCGGCCCACCCTCCCGCTGCTGCTACCCGCGGTCAGCTGGATGGCCGGCCTGGCCCGGCAGACCCGCCTGGTGGACGTCTCGGCCGAGCAGCTGCGGCTGCTCACCCACGGGCGCGTCGTGGACACCACCCGGCTGCGGGAGACCTTCGGCTACCGCCCGGCCTTCACCACCCCGGAGGCCTTCGCCGACTTCGCCGCTGCCCGGGGCCCCGGCCTCCTGCCGCCCGAACGGCTCGCCGCCGTCACCGACCGGCTGACCGGGCTGCTCGGCCCCGAAGCGGGCCCCGCCGACCGCGACCGCTCCGCCCGCGACCGCGCAGATCGCGACCGCACCGACCGCCCCACCCGACCGAGGAGCTGAACCCGCCATGAGTGCCGCAGCAGAGAACGCGCCGGGCGAGGCCAAGGTCATCCCGATCGAGTCCGCCCCCAGCTGGACCTCCCCGGACCCCGACCACCCGGCCCTCGCCGACCGGCTCGCCGGGGCCGTCGGCGGCGCGCTGTCCGGGCAGCTCGGCCCGGCCGCGACCCGGCTGTTCGGCAAGGGCTGGGAGGGCCGGGCCGCCGAGCGGCTGGCCTTCCTGCGCCGCCGCCTCACCGGCGACTACGAGGTGGACGAGTTCGGCTTCGACCAGGAGCTCACCGAGGAGGTCCTGCTCGGGCTGCTGCGCCCGCTGGCCGAGAAGTACTTCCGGATCGAGGTGCGCGGCGTCGAGCACATCCCGGCCGAGGGCGGCGCGCTGATCGTCGCCAACCACTCCGGGACGATCCCGCTGGACGCCCTGATGACCCAGGTCGCCATCCACGACCACCACCCGAACCACCGCCACCTGCGGATGCTCGCCGCGGACCTCGTGTTCGTGCTGCCGGGCGTCAACGAGCTGGCCCGCAAGGCCGGCCACACGCTCGCCTGCAACGAGGACGCCCAGGCGCTGCTGGAGCGCGGCGAGGTCGTCGGGGTGTGGCCGGAGGGCTTCAAGGGCATCGGCAAGCCGTTCGCCGAGCGGTACAAGCTCCAGCGCTTCGGGCGCGGCGGGTTCGTCTCCTCGGCGCTGCGGGCGGGGGTGCCGATCGTGCCGTGCTCGATCGTCGGGGCGGAGGAGACGTACCCGATGATCGGCAACCTGAAGACGCTGGCCCGGCTGCTGGGCCTGCCGTACGTGCCGATCACGCCGACGTTCCCGTGGCTGGGCCCGCTCGGCGCGGTGCCGCTGCCGACGAAGTGGACGATCCAGTTCGGCGAGCCGATCGCCACCGACGGGTACCCGGCCGAGGCGGCGGACGATCCGATGCTGGTCTTCGACCTGGCGGACGAGGTGCGGGAGACCATCCAGCACACGCTCTACAAGCTGCTGGTGCAGCGGCGCTCGGTGTTCTTCTAGCCCGGTTCCCCTGGCACTGTGGCCCCTTGCAGCGCTGTGGCTCTTCCGACGCCAGGACGACGGCCGAGGGCCCGGCGGGTTCGCCCCGCCGGGCCCTCGACCGTCGTGTGCCGGCCCGGTGCGTCAGCCGCCGAGGATCCGCAGCCCGGGCAGCAGCCCCGGGATGAGCGGGGGCACGTCGACGCCCTGCTGCTGGCCGCCGGTGGCGGCGCTGGGCGTGGCGGTCGGCTGCTGCTGCGACTGGCCGCCGGGCGCCGCGTCGGTGCTGGGCGAGGGCTGCTGCTTGGCGCCGGTGAGCCCGTTGGTGAGGTTGCCCACCAGCCCGTTGACGGCGTCGGGAGCGCTGCTGGGCAGGCTCCCGGTCAGGCCGTTGCCCTTGGCGCCGGTGCCGCCGGGCAGGAGCGTCCCGGCGCCGACCGAGGGGTGCTCGGTGCCGCCGGGCCGGTTGCCGCCGGCCGTGCCGGTGCTGCCGCCCTGGGCGGGTGCGCCCGGTGCGGTGCCGGTGGCGCCCGACGGCGCCGGGCCGGTGCCACCGGGGTTCGGGCCGGCGGTGTCGCCGCCCGCTCCCGCGTCGGCCGGTGCACCGCCGGGGGCGGTGGGCTGGGCCAGGCGCAGGGGCGCGACGTCCTCGCTTATGTCGTCGAAGAGCTGGTTCACCAGGTGGGCCTGCGGCGTGAGTTGGGAGGGCAGTCGCCCCTCCAGCTCGGTCCAGCGACCGTCCTCGTCGTGGGCGAAGCCGGCCAGTGTCCGCATCGGGTCGAGCGAGCCGTTGCTCCGGTAGACCGAGCGCAGCAGGTCGCGGCCCTTGATGGCATCGGCGTGCATGTCGTCCAGTGCGCGGCGGACCTGGTCGACGGTGCCCGGGCTGAGTGCGCCCGCCCCGTCGGTGCGGCCCACCAGGCTCTTGGCCTCCTTGAGCCGGGTCGCGGCGTTGTCGAGGAGCAGTTCGCCGCGCTCGGAGTCGGAGCCCGCCAGGTCGAGCCGGAGTCCTTCGAGGCCGCGCTTCATGCCGTACAGCGTGTCCCCCGGGAGGGCACTGGTGCTGGCGGCGGCGGCGCCCGCGAGGCTGCCGACGGCGAGGCCGGCGACGAGGCCGCCGATCGCGAAGCGGCGGCTCCAGCGGCCGCGCGGGGCCGTTCGGACCGCGCGGTGCCGACGCTGGCGGGGCACCGCGGCGCCCGGTCCGCCGGCGAAGGCCTGCTCGAACGCGGCCATCAGCTGGGCGCGTTGGACGGTCCGTACCTCCGGGTCGAGTGCCGGGCCGGGCAGTGTGCCCAACGCGCCCGCCAGGCCGACCAGTTCGGCCATCGCGGCGGAACTCTGGCCAGTGGTAGCGGTGTTGGCCGATTCGGCGTCGGCCGTGCCGCCTTGCTCTGCCTGGTGGGCCTCCAGCGCCTCGGCGAAGGCCTTCGCCCGTCGGTGCTCCAGCACGTTTGCCGTCACGGGCCACACCTCCCTTCGTCGTTGTCGACACCCCGGCCTGCCGGACGGTTGCCCCGGCGGGCCAAAGCCACTCCATCGGGTGACGGGCCGCAATTCGGCTTGACCGTACGCGTGGTGGCGGCTTGCACATTGGCCAACGAGCGGTGCGGGTGGTCGGTTACGCACGACTGATCATCGGACCGACCGTTCACCCGGACGTGTCGGTCCGCCACCGGTGGTGACGGACCGACGGCTCGGGCCCGGTGGGGTATCTCCCCGTCGGCGCCGCACGCGGCCGCCGCTGCCCGCACGGCCGTGCGCCTCATCGCGCGTCGGGCGGGAGCAGGCGGGCCAGGGTGCGGACGGCCCGGTACTGCAGCGTCTTGATGGCGCCCTCGTTCTTGCCCATGATCCGCGCCGTCTCGGCCACCGAGAGCCCTTGCAGGAAGCGGAGCGTGACGCACTCCTGCTGCTGCGGGTTGAGCCGGCGCACCGCGTCGAGCAGGGCCGCGTTGGAGAGCGACTCCAGGACCGACTCCTCCGGGCTGCGCTCGCACTCGTTGGAGTCGAGCATCTCGCCGGTGGTGACCTCCAGCCGGAAGCGGCTGGACTTGAAGTGGTCGGCGACCAGGTTGCGGGCGATCGTCACGAGCCAGGCGCCGAAGTCGCGGCCCTGCCAGGTGAAGGTGCCGATCCGGCGCAGGGCGCGCAGGAACGTCTCGCTGGTGAGGTCCTCGGCGGTGGCCCGGCTGCCGACCCGGTAGTAGATGTACCGGTAGACGGTGTCCGAGTAGTGGTCGTAGAGGCGCCCGAAGGCCTCGCTCTCGCCGGCCTGGGCCCGCTCGACCAGCTCCATGATCGGGTTGTGCTCGGTCTCGTAGCCCGGGGTGGGCGCGGTGCGCGTCCGGCTGCGGCCGACGCCGGTGGTGCCGGTGCGGCCGCGGGAGCCGGTGCCGGCCGAGCCGGCCGCGGTGGTGCGCAGCGCGAGCCCGGGGGCCGGCTGGGGCCCGAGCGCCGCCCCGGCCGGGACGAGCTGGGGCGAGACGGCGAGCTGGCTGAGGAGCAGGCTGCGCAGCAGGTCGAGGCCGGTGGAGATCTGCCGGGTGGTGACCGGGCGACCGCGGAGGCCGGTGCGGGGGCGCAGGGGCGCGGACGACGGGCGGGAGGGTGCAGGCGCGTCGTTCCGGACGGGTGGGTACACGGGACTCCCAGAGGCAGAACTGTGGACGGATCACCTCCGCCTGCGCGGAGAGCACGCCACCATGGCCCGTTCGGACGGGGCGGTCGGGTGACGCGCATCCAGGAGAGAATAACGCTTTGTGCAATGACAGCTACACCGTGTGGTCGAAGTGGTCGCTTGGGATCCATTTCGCGTGCATATTCGGCTGACACTGACCGATCGTGTCACCGTTCATCCGGCCCAACGTGACCGAACGAGCGCTCAGGGTGACCAATTCGGCGGTCCGGTGGGCGGTTTCCCTGCCTTGGGGCTCGGTAATCGCCGACTTTCCCGGTCTGGCGAACGATCAGAACCGGTCAGCGGGTATCAGGTTCGGGCAGCGGGGTCGGACGGCCCTGCCGTGGACCGGAGTTCGCCCGTACGAGGGGCCAGGTCAGCGGCCCTGTTGACGTCTGGTCACCCGTGAAGGGGAAGGCCGTGCGAGGGAGTTCGGAGCGGCTCCGACGGCAACTCGCGCGCGTCGGGGAGTGGCGGAACGTGCGCGGGATCACGCGCGGCGGCGCCGCCGGTGCAGCGCGACCCCGGCGGCCGTCGCGCCCGCGAGCACGCCGAGCGCGGCCGCGGCCGGCAACCCGATCCTGGCCGCCTTCCGCCCGGTGCGGAAGTCCCGCACCCGCCAGCCCTGGGCGCGCGCGTGCCGGCGCAGCGCGCCGTCCGGGTTCACCACGTACGGGTGGCCGACCAGGGAGAGCATCGGGATGTCGTTGGCCGAGTCGCTGTACGCGGCGCAGCGGTCGAGGTCGAGCCGCTCGCGTCTGGCGAGCGCGGAGACCGCGGCGGCCTTGGCGGGGCCGTGCAGCAGCTCGCCGACCAGCCGGCCGGTGTAGAGCCCGTCGCGGGCCTCGGCGACGGTGCCGAGCGCTCCGGTCATGCCGAGCCGCCGGGCGATCACCCGGGCCACCTCCAGCGGGGCGGCGGTGACCAGCCAGACCCGCTGGCCGGCGTCGAGGTGCATCTGGACCAGGGCGCGGGTGCCGGGCCAGATCTTGTCGGCGACGACGTCCTCGAAGACCTCCTCGCAGAGTGCCTCCAGCTCGGCGGTGGCCTTGCCGGCGACGAGGCCGAGCGCGGTGTGCTGGGCGTCCGAGATGTGGTCCGGGTCCTCGGCGCCGTGCAGCCGGAACCAGGCCTGCTGCCAGGCGAAGCGGGCGATGTCGCGGCGGGTGAGGAAGCCGTGGCGGTAGAGGCCGACGCCGAGGTAGAAGATCGCGGCGCCGCGCAGGATGGTGTTGTCGCAGTCGAAGAAGGCGGCGGCGTGCGGGTCCCCGGGCTCGGGGGTGTGGTTGCCTGCGGGTGCCTTGGGGGCCTTCCCGGGCCTGCCGGTGGCCGCACCGGGGGCCGTGGTGGGTGCGCCGGGGGTGTCGGCGGCGGTGTCCGCGAGGGCTCCGGCCGGCTCGGGCTCGGCGCGCAGGGCGGCCTCCGCCGCCTCGGCCGCGGCCTCGCCCGCGAGGGCGGTCAGCTCGGTGGTGGGGCGCCTTGCGCGGGTGAGCCTTCGGAGCACGGCCATGTCATCGAGCATAGCCAGCCGGGCGCGCAGCGGCCGTGACGGCGGCGTGCCCGTGCGGTGAACAGAGCGCTGCGCGGCCGGGCGCGGGGCCGCCGCGGGCGGGGCGGACAATGGCCGGGTGAGCCCACTGCTGCGACGTGACAAGAGCCCGAAGCCGTCCCCGGCGGACCGTACCGTGACCCTGGTCGGCAAGCCCGGGTGCCACCTGTGCGACGACGCCCGGGAGGTGATCGTCCGGGTGACGGGGGAGCTGGGCGCGGCCTTCGAGGAGAAGGACATCACCCAGGACGAGGAGCTGTACCGGCTGTACTGGGAGCAGATCCCGGTGACGCTGATCGACGGCCGCCAGCACGACTTCTGGCGGGTGGACGAGCGCCGCCTGCGCGCCGCGCTGGGCGGCTGACCCCCCTCCGCCGCCTTTTCCCGGGCTCCGGCCGTCCCCCCCGCCGACCGGCGGGGGCGAGTCGCCGAATCGTTGCCAAACCCACTCCGAACCGGCGATGTCGGAGCGTGTTCGTCGGCTTACGATCGAACTCGTTTGCGCCCGTGGGGGGCTGAGCACACGAGGAGTGCCGCCATGCTTCCCGGTCCCACCCCCGCGCCCTCCGAAGCCCCGGACGGTGCCGGGGCCCAGGGCTTCGCCGTGGTGGACGTGGAGGCGACCGGCCGGAGCCCGTGGCGGCACCGGGTGGTCGAGATCGCGGTGGTCCTGCTGGACGGCGAGCTGCGCCCGGAGGGCGAGTTCGCGACCCTGCTCGACCCGCTGGGCCCGGTCGGCCCGACCCACGTGCACCGCATAAGCCAGGCGGACGTCGAGGGCGCCCCGCGCTTCCGGGAGATCGCGCCGCGGCTGCTGGAGCTGCTGGCCGGCCGGGTGCTGGTGGGGCACCACGTGAGCTGCGACCACGCCTTCCTGGACCGTGAGTTCGCCCGCATCGGCGTGCCGCTGCCGCCCGTCCCGCTGCTGTGCACGATGCGGCTGGCCCGCGCGCTCCTGCCGGAGGCCCGCGGCCACGGCCTGGCGGCCTGCGTGGAGGCGGCCGGCCTCGGCTGGTACCCGGCGCACACCGCGCTCGGCGACGCCCGGGTGACCGCCGAGCTGCTGCGCCACTGCGTGGGCGTCCCGGGCGGCCCGCCGGACGACCTGGCGCCGGACGACCTGGCGGGGGCGCTGCGCGAGGCGGCCCTGGTGCCGTGGCCGCGGCTGGGCCGGGCCCGTTCCCGCCCGTCCGGGGCGGCCGTCCCGCTGCTGCGCCGGGAGGCGCCGTACGGCCCGTGGCTGCCCGGGGTACCGGCCCCGGCCGTGGTCCTGACGGACTGCGGTGCTATGGGTTCGACGGCGTGATGCGCATCACTGTGCGGGGACAAATCGGACACCATCTTTGTGCACACGTTCACAAACGCATAGCCTGGCTGCCAAAGCCCAGCTTCACCCACAGGAGCACCGTGGCAATCGGCCGATCACCACAGAGCAGTTCGCAGACGCCCGACCAGGGCGCCGCGCGCCGACCCTCGCGTGCCCGGGGCATCCCGGAGGCGACCGTCGCCCGCCTGCCCCTCTACCTGCGGGCCCTCACCGCGCTCTCGGAGCGCTCGGTGCCGACCGTCTCCTCCGAGGAGCTGGCCGCCGCGGCCGGGGTCAACTCCGCCAAGCTGCGCAAGGACTTCTCCTACCTCGGCTCCTACGGCACCCGCGGTGTCGGCTACGACGTCGAGTACCTCGTCTACCAGATCTCCCGCGAGCTCGGCCTGACCCAGGACTGGCCGGTCGTCATCGTCGGCATCGGGAACCTCGGCCACGCCCTCGCGAACTACGGCGGCTTCGCCTCCCGCGGTTTCCGGGTCGCCGCCCTGCTGGACGCCGACCCGAACGTCGTCGGTTCCACGGCGGCCGGGCTGCCGGTGCGCCACATGGACGAGCTGGAGTCGATCGTCGAGAGCCAGCACGTCTCGATCGGTGTCATCACCACCCCGCCCGGTGCCGCCCAGCAGGTCTGCGACCGCCTGGTCGAGGCCGGCGTCACCAGCATCCTCAACTTCGCCCCGACCGTGCTGACCGTCCCGGACGGCGTGGACGTGCGCAAGGTGGACCTCTCCATCGAGCTGCAGATCCTGGCCTTCCACGAGCAGCGCAAGGCCGGCGAGGAGCCCGACCGCACCGAGTCGGTGCTGGACCGTGCCCCCGGCCCGGTCCGCGCCGCGGCCGCCAAGCTGCGCCGCGCGGCCGGCGGCAACGGCAAGGGCCGCGCCGAGACCACCGCCAAGGACCAGGCCGAGCAGGCCAAGGGCAAGCCGGCCAAGGGCGGCGAGGGCGATCTGTCCGCGGTGATGCCCGCATGAACACGAAGATCTGTGGGGGGCGGGCGTGAGTCTTCTCGTCGTAGGACTGAGCCACCGGACGGCCCCGGTCGGCGTGCTGGAGCGCGCCGCGCTGACCGGTGACGCGCCGACCCGGCTGCTGCACGACGCCGCGGCCACCGCGACCGTCGCCGAGGCCGCGCTGCTCAACACCTGCAACCGGATCGAGCTGTACGCGGACGTCGACAAGTTCCACGCCGGCGTCGCCGAGCTGTCCCTGCTCCTGGCCCACCACAGCGGCGTGGACCTGGAGGAGCTGACCCCCCACCTCTACGTCCACTACGAGGACCGCGCCGTCCACCACCTCTTCTCGGTGGCCTGCGGCCTGGACTCGATGGTCGTCGGCGAGGGCCAGATCCTCGGCCAGCTGCGCGACGCGCTCGCCAAGGCCCAGGAGGAGCACACCGCCGGGCGCGACCTGAACGAGCTGTTCCAGCAGGCGCTGCGGGTCGGCAAGCGGGCGCACAGCGAGACCGGCATCGACAAGGCCGGCCAGTCGCTGGTGACCTTCGGCCTGGAGCAGGTCGCGGCCGGCGCGGGCGAGATCGCCGGCAAGCGGGCCCTGGTGGTCGGCGCCGGCTCGATGAGCTCGCTGGCCGCCGCGACCCTGGTCCGCTCCGGCGTCACCGACCTGCTGGTCGCCAACCGGACGCCCGCGCGCGCCGAGCGCCTGGTCGAGATCCTCGGCCCGGGCGTGGCCCGCACCCTCGACCTGGCCAAGGTGCCGCAGGCGCTGGCCGACGTCGACCTGGTGATCTCCTGCACCGGCGCGGCCGGCGTGGTGATCCGCGCCGAGGACGTCGCCGCCGCGGTCGCCCTGCGCCGGGCCGAGCAGCCGCTCGCCCTGCTGGACCTCGCGATGCCGCGCGACGTCGACCACGCGGTGCACGAGCTGCCCGGCGCCCTGCTGGTCGACCTGGAGAGCCTCTCGCACGCGCACGCCGCCAGCCCCGGCGCGGGCGACGTGGACGCCGTCACCCGGATCGTCGCGGACGAGGTCACCGCGTTCGGCGCCGCCCAGCGGGCCGCCCGGATCGCGCCGACCGTCGTCGCGCTGCGGTCGATGGCCTCCGACGTCGTCGCCGCCGAACTCGGCCGGCTGGACTCCCGGCTGCCCGACCTGGACGAGCGCTCGCGCGCCGAGATCACCCAGACCGTCCGGCGGGTCGTCGACAAGCTCCTGCACGCACCCACCGTGCGGGTCAAGCAACTCGCCGCCGAGCCCGGCGGCGCCTCCTACGCGGACGCCCTGCGCGAACTGTTCGACCTCGACCCGGCGGCCGTGCACGCCGTGTCGGGCACGCCCGTCGGCGGCCGGCCCCAGCCCTCGGGCGGGAGCGCCGGATGAACCGTCAGCCATCCCACGAGTACCACCGGGACGATCACCTCATGAATGGTCAACCGATCACGGAGCAGGCTCCGGCCGCCCCCGCCCTGCGGCTCGGCACCCGGCGCAGCGCGCTCGCCATGGCCCAGTCGGGCATGGTCGCCCGCGAGGTGACCAGGCTCACCGGGCGCGCCGTCGAGCTGGTCGAGATCACCACCTACGGCGACACCTCGCGCGAGGCGCTGGCCCAGATCGGCGGCACCGGCGTGTTCGTCTCCGCGCTGCGCGACGCGCTGCTGGAGGGCCGGATCGACTTCGCCGTGCACTCGCTGAAGGACCTGCCCACCGCCGCCCCCGAGGGCCTGGTGCTGGCCGCCGTCCCCGAGCGCGAGGACGTCCGCGACGCCCTGGTCGCCCGCGAGGGCCTGGCCCTGGACGAGCTGGTGGAGAAGCTGGCCGGCGCCGGCCGCCCGGCCCGGATCGGCACCGGCTCCCCGCGCCGGATGGCCCAGCTGAACGCCTGGGCCGCCGCCCGCGGCGCCGCCCTGGAGACCGTCGCGATCCGCGGCAACGTGGACACCCGGATCGGCTACGTCACCAAGGGCGAGCTGGACGCCGTGGTGCTCGCCACCGCGGGCCTGAACCGGCTCGGCCGCAGCGCCGAGATCTCCCAGCACCTCGACCCCGAGCTGATGATCCCGGCCCCCGGCCAGGGCGCGCTCGCCATCGAGTGCACCAGCGCCGACACTGACCTCGCCGCCGCGCTCGCCGCCCTCGACCACGCCCCCACGCGGGTCGAGGTGGCCGCCGAGCGGGCGCTGCTGGCCGCCCTGGAGGCCGGCTGCTCGGCGCCGGTGGCCGGGCTGGCCACCTGGGGCCGGCCGAACGAACTGCGGCTGGAGGGCGTGGTCGGCACCACCGACGGCGCCACCCTGCTGAAGATGTCCGCCAACGGTCCGATCGTCCTCGACGAGACCGCCGAGCAGCAGGCGACGGCCCTCGGCCGCGCGCTGGCCGCCCGGCTGCTCGACGCGGGCGCGGCCGCCCTGATGGGGGAGCGAGCCCGATGAGCGAGCGAAGCGAGCGAATCATGAAGAGTTGCGCGTTTCGCGAAGAGACCGCCGAGCGCAGCGAGGTGGGCGCATGAGCCCCACCGCCGCCACCGACATCCCGTTCCCGGGCGGCCAGTCCGCCACCGGACGGTGCACCTTCCTGGGCGCGGGCCCCGGGGACCCGGGGCTGCTGACCCTGCGCGCGGTCGAGGTGCTGTCCTCGGCCGACGTCCTGGTCGCCGATCCGCTGACCGCCGCCGCCGTGCGCAGCCACTGCCCGGCCGGAGTGCAGGTGCACACCCCCGGCGCCGAGGGCGTCGAGCTCGACCTGGCCAAGCTGGTCGCCGAGGCCGTGCGGGCCGGCAAGCACGTGGTCCGCACCGTCGACGGCGACCCGGGCCTGGACGGCTGCGCCGCCGAGGAGATGCTCAGCTGCGCGGGCGACGGGATCGCCTTCGAGGTGATCCCGGGCGTCGCCCAGTCGGTCGGCGTGCCGGCCTACGCGGGCGTCCCGCTGCGCGGCTCCGCCGGTGCGGACGTGCGCTTCGTCGACGGCGCAGCGCTGCTGGCCGGCGGCCCGGTCGACCTGGGCGCGCCGGAGACCACCCTGGTGGTCCGCACGACGCTGGGCCAGCTGCCCGCGACCGCCGCCGCACTGGTCTCCAACGGCCGCAAGCCGGAGGCGGCGCTGAGCGCGACGCTGTCCGGCACCACCACGCGCCAGCGCACCTTCACCTCGACCCTGTCCGGCATCGCGGCCGACCTGAAGGCCGCCCGGGTGCTGCCCTCGCCGGTCTCGGCCCCGGTCGACCCGGCCACCTCGGTGATAGCCGTGGTGGGCGAGCAGGTCGCCCACCGCGCCTCGCACTCGTGGTTCGAGACCAAGCCGCTGTTCGGCTGGAACGTCCTCGTGCCGCGCACCAAGGAGCAGGCCCACGGCCTGTCCGAGCAGCTGCGCTCGTACGGCGCGGTGCCGCAGGAGGTGCCGACCATCGCGGTCGAGCCGCCGCGCACCCCGCAGCAGATGGAACGGGCCATCAAGGGCCTGGTGACCGGCCGCTACGAGTGGATCGCGTTCACCTCGGTGAACGCCGTCCGCGCGGTCCGGGAGAAGTTCGAGGAGTACGGCCTGGACGCCCGCGCGTTCGCCGGCATCAAGGTCGCGGCGGTCGGCGAGACCACCGCGCAGGCCCTGGTGGACTTCGGCGTGAAGCCGGACCTGGTGCCCTCCGGCGAGCAGTCCGCGGCCGGCCTGCTGGAGGACTGGCCGCCCTACGACCCGGTGTTCGACCCGATCGACCGGGTGCTGCTGCCGCGCGCCGACATCGCCACCGAGACCCTGGTGGCCGGCCTGGTCGAGCTCGGCTGGGAGGTCGACGACGTGACGGCGTACCGCACGGTGCGCGCCTCGCCGCCGCCGGCCGAGACCCGCGAGGCGATCAAGGGCGGCGGCTTCGACGCGGTGCTCTTCACCTCGTCCTCGACCGTGCGCAACCTGGTCGGCATCGCCGGCAAGCCGCACAACGTCACCGTCATCGCCTGCATCGGCCCGGCCACCGCGAAGACCGCCGAGGAGCACGGCCTGCGGGTCGACGTGATGGCCCCGGCCCCGTCGGCGGCCGCGCTGGCCCAGGCGCTGGCAGACTTCGGGGCCAAGCGCCGCGACACCGCGACCGCTGCCGGTGAGCCGGTCTACCGGCCCAGCGAGCGCCGCCCGGGCTCGCGCCGCAAGGCCCGCTGACCCCTGTCCGGGACCCGGGGGCGGCGATCCCGTCGCCCCCGGAGCTGCACCACCGTTCGGAGAGAGAAGCCGTGTCCGCTG
This sequence comes from Kitasatospora sp. NPDC057904, assembly GCF_042887925.1. NCBI lineage: Bacteria > Bacillati > Actinomycetota > Actinomycetes > Kitasatosporales > Streptomycetaceae > Kitasatospora > Kitasatospora sp. NPDC057904. Next base: position 70,309 of record NZ_JBHVOL010000018.1, on the reverse strand, counting down.
AATTCCCGTACGTTCGCCCCCGCCGGCTGCGCCAGAGCCCGGCGATGCGCCGTCTGGTCGCCGAGACCCGGCTGCACCCGGCGGAGCTGATCCTGCCGCTGTTCGTCCGCGAGGGCGTCAGCGAGCCCGTCCCGGTCGGCTCGATGCCGGGCGTCGTCCAGCACACCCGGGACACCCTGCGCAAGGCCGTGGTCGAGGCCGCCGAGGCCGGGGTCGGCGGCGTCATGCTGTTCGGCGTCCCGCTCGTGCAGGACGCGATCGGCAGCGAGGGCACCAACCCGGACGGCATCCTCCAGCAGGCGATCCGGGACGTCGTCTCCGAGGTCGGCGACTCCCTGGTGGTCATGTCCGACCTGTGCCTGGACGAGTACACCGACCACGGCCACTGCGGCGTGCTGGCCGCCGACGGCAGCGTGGACAACGACGCCACCCTGGAGCGCTACGCCGAGATGGCCCGGGTCCAGGCCGACGCGGGCGTCCACCTGGTCGGCCCGTCCGGCATGATGGACGGCCAGATCGGCGTCGTCCGCCGGGCGCTGGACGAGGCCGGGCACCAGGACACCGGCATCCTCGCCTACACCGCCAAGTACGCCTCGGCCTTCTTCGGCCCGTTCCGCGAGGCGGTCGGCTCCTCGCTCAAGGGCGACCGCAAGGCCTACCAGCAGGACCCGGCCAACGCCCGCGAGTCGCTGCGCGAGCTGGAGCAGGACCTCGCCGAGGGCGCGGACATGGTGATGGTCAAGCCGGCCATGGCCTACCTGGACATCCTGCGCCAGGTCGCCGACGCCTCGCCGGTGCCGGTCGCCGCGTACCAGGTGTCCGGGGAGTACGCGATGGTCGAGGCCGCGGCGGCGAACGGCTGGATCGACCGGGAGCGGATGATCATGGAGACGCTCACCTCGATCCGCCGGGCCGGCGCCCAGCAGATCCTCACCTACTGGGCGGTCGAGGCCGCCGCGATGCTCAAGTAGCCGTCGTTACCCGCCCGCTCGCCTCCGGGCGCGCCCTTCGGCTCGGGGCGGGGACGGCGGAAGGCCGGGCCCCCTCCCTGCGAGGAGGAGGCCCGGCCTTCCGCCGTACCGCCTACCGGAAGTCGTGGACGTGGGCGAAGCCCTCCACGCCGCCGGCCACGTCCTTGGCGGTGGCGGCGCCCCAGCCCTCGCCACCGGTGACGATGTGCGAGGTGTGGGCGACGGCGGCCCACTGGTCGGCCGCGAACACCGGGTCGGCGGAGCCGACGAACTCGCCGCCCCCAGCCAGGCCGACGTGCGCGAACGCCGGGGTGGCGGCACCCGCGAGCGCGAGCGCGGCGGTGGCGGTCAGCGCGACCTTGGCCAGCTTGCTCTTCATGGTTCTGCCCTCTCTTCGGGAGCGCCTCGGCCGGCGCTCTGCCTGTGACACGTGATCACTTCCGGCCGTCCGGCCCGCCGCCCCACGCGCCGGACCGGACGGCCGTTCACCCGGCCGGGCGCGCGCCCGCCGGACACCTCGTCCGTACAGCCCGGAGGGCCCGGGGAGACCAACCTCCCCGGGCCCTCCGTCCGTGCCGTGCCCCTTGATCAGCCGATCAGGTGCGAGACACCCGCGTCGCCCGAGGACTGGGTGTTCTGGCCGACGTTGCAGATCTGCTTCGGGGTGCTGTTCAGGACCGGCACCTCGACCGGAACCGCGACGCCGATGACGGCGACGGCGATGTTGTGGACCTCCGGCAGGCAGATGTTGGCGTTGTCCAGGGTGTGGAAGTTCGGGCTGGCGTTGCCGTGGGTGCCGGTCTGGTTGGTGCCGCCGTTGCCCTGGACCGAGGTGGCGGCGCCGTCCGAGTCGACGATGGCGGAGGCCGAGCCGGCGGACATCGCGATGGCGGCGGCGGCCAGGCCGGCAGCGGTGAGGGACTTCTTGATCATTTCCGGTTTTCCTCTCGAGGGGTGAATCGGGGAGCGATTCGAAGGGATGGTTCAGGAGGCCTGCCCGGGAGCTGCAGGCGGTACGGCTCGGACGGTTCGTCAGCCGACCAGGTGCGAGACGCCGGCGTCGCCGTGGCTCTGGGTGCCCTGGCCCTGGGTGCAGTACTGCTTGCCACCGCTGTTGGCGATCGGGACCTCGACGGGGACGGCCACACCGAGAACGCCGACGGCGATGTTGTGGATCTCGGGGAGGCAGACGTTCGCGTTGTCCAGGAAGTGGAAGTTCGGGCTGTTGTTCCCGACGGTGCCGGTGAAGTTGGTGCCGCCGTTGCCCTCGATGGAGGCGGCGGCGCCGTCCGCGTCACCGATGGCGGTGGCCGGCGCGGCGGCGGCGGCCAGCGCGGCGACGGCCAGGCCGGCGGCGGCGAAGGACTTCTGGATCATGGGGAGATCCCTCTCTGAAAAGCTCTTTGGTTTCCGTGCGTACAACGCGTAGAACGCTCAGACCCGGTCTGCAGTCACTGACGTCCAGATCAAAGAATGACGGCACGGAAGGTTACGGGGATTTTTGAAAAGAGTCCGGGAGGCGCGTCCGGGAGTGGTTTCCGGTCGGATTATTAGGCCGAATCGGTTAACCGCCGCAATCGGTACTCCCGCTCACTCGTTGAGACAGATTGCTTTACGGCTGCGGTACTCGGGTAGCGCGGCCGTACCCCCCTCGGAAGATCTCCAGTACGGACAGGCAGAACGGTGAAAAGCATGAAGTTCTCCAAGCGGGCCGGCGCGATGCTGCTGGCGGTCGGTGCGGGCGTGCTCGCCTCCCAGGGGGCGGCCTCCGCCGCCCCCATGAGCCCCGACCAGGTCGGAGCGCTGGAGGACAAGCTGGCCACCCAGCAGGTCCCCGCGGACATCCCGCTCGCCCCGCTGGACAGCCACCTCACCGCGGGCATCCCCACCTCGCTGGTCATGCCGCCGGCGCCGGGGCGGACCACCAGCACCAGCACCGAGCTGCTCCCCGACCGCCTCGTCCCCGAGCTGCGCACCGGCAAGGTGGGCCCGAGCGCCAAGGCCGAGCTGCCCGTCCCGCTGGTGGACCAGAGCACCGACCTCGGCAAGGTGCTGCTGGACGCCCCCGCGGCGCCGCTGCGCGCCGACACCCCGGGCCTCGCCCTCGGCAAGCCGCTCTCGCTCGCCCAGGACGGCACCGGCCAGCTGGCCGGCGGTCACCTGAAGGTCGACGAGGTGGACCCGCGGCTGGTCACCGGCGCCGTCCAGGCGGTGCCGGGCGCCACGGCGACCCTCGGCAACGAGGACCACCGCCTCTCGGTCACCGACGAGGTGAACGACCTGGCCACGACCACCGCGGCCACCACGACCGGCGTCGTGCAGGAGACCGGGCTCACGGACCTCGCGCAGCTCTGAGTCCTCCGGGCACATGCGAGAGCCCGGCACCCCCGCCTCGTACGGGTGCCGGGCTCTCGCGTGTGCGCGGGCCTCAGCCCGGCAGGACGCCGGTCAGTCCGCCGACCAGCGGGAGGTCCTTGGCGCCGCCCCCGGCGCTCAGCGGACCGGTCAGCGTACCGGTGCCGACCGGCGCGAGGCCCTGGTCGGGCTGCACGGTCGCGCCGTTGTTGAGCACGTCGGCCGAGGAGTTCGCCCACGGGTCCAGGCGCAGGCTCTTGATCGGCGCGACGCCGTAGCCGAGCCCGGAGGTCGTCCCGTTCAGCGCCTGGCCGACGTCCGTCTTCGTCAGCGTGGCCGGGCCGGTCTCCGGGACCGGGGCGGTGGCGGCCTGCGCGGAGCCCGCGCCGAGCAGCACCGCGGCGCCGACGGCGGCGGCCAGCCCGGCCCCGCCCTTCTTCGAAACCATGCGGATCACCCTTCGGTGGATCGGGATCCGGTCGGCCGGCGGCCGGCCGGGAGCAGGGGGCCGTCCGGAGATGCCGAACTGCCCCCCGGCCGGTCGGTCGGGGGGCAGTTCGGCCGGAACGCGTGCCGACCGGAGGATCAGCAGTCGTCCGCGTCGTGGTGCGGGTGCATGTCCACGTTGGCGCAGCTGTTGCCGAAGGCCGGGTTCAGCAGGCCGACCACGTTGATGGAGTTGCCGCACAGGTTGATCGGCACGTGCACCGGGACCTGGATCTGGTTGCCGGAACCGACGCCGGGGGAGCCGGCGGCCACGCCCTCGGCGCCCGAGCTGGCGGCGGCGGAGCCGGCCGCGCCGAGCACCAGGCCGGCGGCGGCGGCGGAGAGGACGGCGACCTTCTTCACGTTCTGCATGGGGGTTGATCTCCTCGATCACACACGGGTGGAGCGTGCCGCGCCCCGTCGCGGGGCGCGGCACGGACTCGGTGAATCAGCTGTCGCCGGGGCGGCGACCGCGGGTTCAGCCGACGTTGGCGCAGCTGTTGCCGAAGGCCGGGTTCAGCAGGCCGATGACGTTGACGGTGTTGCCGCAGACGTTCAGCGGGATGTGGATCGGCACCTGGATCTGGTTGCCGGAGAGCACGCCGGGGGAGCCGGCGGCCACGCCCTGGGCGCCGGAGCTGGCGAACGCGCCGCCGGCCGCACCGAGGACCAGACCGGTGGTGGCCAGCGTCAGGACGGCGGCCTTCTTGAGGTTGCGCATGTTATTTCCTCCGTTTTCTGCCCGACGGATCGCGAATGTCGGGAGCCGGGCGAGCAGGAATGCTCGCCCGCTGGCTTCTGGGATTGCCGTGGTTTGTCACTCCGTCGGCGCACACCGGCGTGTTCCGCCCATGGCTCGGGCGTGGCCGCGGTGGCCGCTTCTCGGCGCCTCGCGGACGGTTTCCCGCACGGCCGGGATAAGGTCCGGGGCAAGGCGCGACCAGGAGGAATTCCCGGTCAGGCGTTGAGGCAGTGATTGCCGAACGCCGGGTTCAGGAGGCCCGCCACGTCGACCGAGTTGCCGCACACGTCGAGCGGGATGTGCACGGGGACCTCCACCGAGTTGCCCGAGACCACGCCGGCGGAGCCGGCCGCGACACCCTCGGCGGTCGCGCCGTGCAGGTGGTGGGCGGACGCGACGCCGGCACCGGCGGCGAGCAGGGCGGCGGTGGCCGCGGTGCCGGCGACGCCGTGGGCTAGCTTGCGCATGGGCGGTACTCGATTCGTGTAGGGGCCTGAGTGGAGCGTGTTCCGCCAGGGAGAACGAGGCAGGGCGCGAGGGGAAACGGTCCGGTCCGGTGATCACCCGAATGCCGGGTACCGCCACCGTTGCGCCACACGGGTGACATGGCGTGTGCGCTCGCAACCGCTCCCGACGGGTCTCGTTCTAGTTGTCGCACTCCCCGTGCATCTCTGTTGAACAGTCAGGAGGCTCGTATGAGCATCAAGAAGACGGCTGCCGTCGGTGCCGCCGTGGTGGGTATCGTCGCCGCGGGCGCGGGCTCCGCGATGGCCAGCTCGGGCGCCGAGGGCGTCGCCGCGGGTTCCCCCGGTGTCATCTCCGGCAACCAGATCCAGATCCCGGTGCACATCCCGGTCAACCTGTGCGGCAACTCGGTCGACGTCATCGGTGCGCTGAACCCTGCGTTCGGCAACCACTGCGCCAACCTGGGCTGATTCCGCACCCGGTTCGGCCGGGTGTCGAGCCGCCGTCCCGCGCTTCCCTCCTGGGGTGCGGGCGGCGGCTCTTTCGCATGTCCGGGGGCGTCGCGACGGCCCGCGGAGCGTCAACTTCCGCTGCTGTCACAAGCCTTGTTGCGTTACTTGTCAGTACCTAGAATGTGAGACCTGCTCATCTTTCTGCTCCGCGTTCTTGCTCCGCGCCGCTCGGCGCCCCCGGCCGGGCGGTCCCCACCCCCCCGCAAGGAGTCGCGTGTGATCAGGTCACGACTGTCGGCGGCGCGCAGAACCCGGACGGTTGCGCGCCGCTCCCCGTACGGCGCACTTCTCGCCGTGAGCGCCCTCGTCGCCACCCTCGGCCTGGCCGGCGCACCCGCCGCCCTCGCCGACCAGGCCCCCGCGGCCGACGGCGCCCGCCCGGCCGCGATCGTCGCCCTCGGCGACAGCGCCATCTCCGGGGAGGGCGCCGGCACCGACACCGGTGACGGCTACTTCCCGGACACCGACACCCCCACCAACTACTGCCACCGGCACCCGAAGTCGGAGGTCTTCGTCACCGACATCCCCGGGGTGACCCCGATCGACCTCGCCTGCTCCGGCGCCCAGACCGGAGACCTGGTCAGCGACCCGGAGCTGGCCAAGATCACCGGCGGCGGCAGCGGCGACTTCGGCGAGCCCAAGCAGGACGTCAAACTCGCCGACGCGGCGGGCAAGTACGACGTCAAGATGGTCGTCGTCACGATCGGCGCCAACGACGACTTCGACTTCAGCGGGATCATGATGCACTGCCTCGCGCAGTACTTCCCGATCCCGAAGAGCCAGGGCTGCCGCGACACCATCGGCAGCGCCGACATCGCCCAGCGGGCCAAGCGCGTCCAGCCCAAGGTCGTCGCGGCGCTGCAGAACATCCGGCAGACCATGCGCCGGGCCGGCTACGCGGACTCCTCGTACCAGCTGGTCTACCAGTCGTACTTCAACCCGATCACACCGGACATCCGCCGCAACGACTACCTCGGCAAGATCGCCGACGGCTGCCCGGCCTTCCCCGAGGACCTGGCCTGGGGCCACAACTGGGTGGTGCCGACGTTCAGCGACGCGCTCCGCTCGGCGGCCGAACAGGTGCCCGGCGTCCGGTACCTGGACCAGCGGCGGGTCGCCTTCGGGCACGAGGTCTGCGCCGAGTGGACCAGTTCCCCGTACGAGTACAGCAACGGGGACGTCATCAACCTCTCCGAGTGGGCGCGCAACGGCTGCGACTCGCAGATCGGCATCCCCGGCCTGTGCATGAACATGGTCCGCCAGTCGTACCACCTGCGCGTCGCCGGCTACCGCGGCGAGGGCGTCTGCCTCGGCCAGTTCTTCGCCCGGCCCGACCAGGCGGAGGCCTACTGCACGCTCAACCAGCAGAACACCACGTCCATCCAGCCGCTCACCCCCGGGCAGCCGTTCGGCGACGGCCCCGAGGACGGCGCCTGGTACCAGCTGACCAACGCGGCCACCGGCAACGCGCTCGACCTCACCGGCGGCGGCACCTACGGCGACGCGACCAACGGCCGCGCCGCGATCAACTACCCGGCCACCGGCGGGCTCAACCAGTCGTTCGTCCTGGAGGCGAAGGCGGGCGGCGGTTACGAGCTCGACTTCAGCGGCAACCGGGACATGTGCCTGGACGCCGACGCCGCGTCCGTCGCCGTCGGCACCCGGATCCAGCAGTGGGGCTGCAACGGCGGCGGCAACCAGCACTGGGTGTTCAAGCCGGCCGGCGGCGGCCGCTACACGGTCGCCGACTCCCAGGACCAGGGCAAGGTGCTCACCGCCGGCGGCGGCCGCGACGCGCAGGGCAACCCGCTCGTCGTGCTCGCGGCCGACACCGGCGCCGCCGACCAGCTCTGGCAGCTCACCAAGCTCGGCATCGTCTACCTCCACGGCTGACACCGCCGCAGACACCGCCGCGCCCCGGCCCGCCGCCGCCCGTCCTCGTGACGGGCGGCGGCGGACCCGCTGCCCGGGTGTGCCTGCCCGGTTGCGCCCCGCCGCCCCGGGCCGGGCGGGGCCGGTGTCGTAGGCTCACTCGACGTCGCCGCGTTCGCCGGCGCGCCGACCACGAGCCGGGCGGGGAGAGCCACAGCAGATGAGCACGGCATCGAGCACCGAGTCGTCCAGCGCCGAACCCGGCGCCCCGACGCCTCCGGTGACGACGGACGAACGGCCGGAGCCGGAGCGCACCGCCCCGGGCCGCTTCGGCGCCCTGATGGACCGCTTCGCGCCCGCGCTCGGCGCGTACGCCGTGGTCAAGGCCACCGGCCTGACCGTCTTCATGATGCTGCTGGCCCACACCGGGGACTACCTCAAGAAGGACCCGGGCCGCGGCGGCGGCGCCCAGCCGTGGGACGTGCTCGGCACCTGGGACGGCATCTGGTACCAGCGGATCGCCGAGAACGGCTACGACCCGCAGCTGATCCCGCTGCACGGCTTCCCGCTGGCCAGCTACTACGAGAACTCGGCGGCCTTCTTCCCGCTCTACCCGTGGCTGATGCGGCTGGTCGGCGCGGTCACCGGGCTCGGCCCGTACGGCTCCGGCATCGTCGTGTCGGTGCTCGCCTCGTTCGTCGCGGCGGCCGGCATCTTCGCGGTGGCCGAGCGGCTCGGCGGCTGGCGGGCGGGCGTGATCGCCGCGGTGCTCTGGGGCCTGTTCCCGGGCTCCGGCGTCGAGTGGGCGGTCTACTCGGACTCGCTGTTCGTCGCGCTGTCCGCCTGGGCCTGCTACTGCGTGATGACCCACCGCTGGGTCGCCGCCGGGCTGCTGACCCTGGCCGCGGGCCTCAACCGCCCGACCGCCGCCGCCCTGATCGCCGCCGTCTCGGTCGCCGCCCTGGTGGCGCTCGTCCGGCGCACCGACGGCGTCCGCCGCCCGCTCTTCGCGATGCTGATCACGCCGTGGGGCCTGCTCTGGTACGTCGCCTGGGTCGGCTACCGGATGGGGGACTGGGGCGGCTACTTCAAGCTCCAGCGCGGCGCCTGGAACCGCTACTTCGACTGGGGCGCCTCCACCTCCCGCACGGCCCTGGACGTGGTCACCGGGCACTGGAACTTCTGGCAGTCCAACCCGGCCCCCGACCTGATCGCGATCGCGCTGCTGATCGCCCTGCCCGGCCTGCTGGTGCTGCTGCTGCGGCTGCGCCCGCCGCTGGTCCTGGTGATCTACACGCTGCTGACCATCTTCACCGCGCTGAGCAGCAACCAGATCTTCGACAACATCTCGCGCTACCTGCTGCCGGCCTTCCCGCTCTGCGTCGGCCTCGCGGTCGCGCTGCGCCGGGTGCGGACGCCCTCGCTGATCGGGCTGTTCGCGATGCCCGCGATCGCGGCGGGCTGGTACGCCGGGTACGCGCTGTTCGAGATGGGCATCCCGTAGGCCGTCCCGCGCCGGGGCGGTTCGTGTGCGACGGCACGCCGGTTGGTTGGCTACGGGATCATCTGCCGACGGACGGCACGTTGCTAACCTCGGACGCATGACGACGACCCCGCCCGTGCGGCAGATCCGCGACATCTCCGGCCTGCTGGACCACGCGAGCCACGTGCTGGCGACCCGGATGGCGTCGGCCTTCACCGAGCTCGGGATCACCCCCCGCGCGTACTGCGTGCTGTTCCACGCGCAGGAGGCGGAGCGCACCCAGATCCAGCTCGCCGAGCTGGCCGACCTGGACAAGACGACGATGGTGGTCACCGTCGACGAGCTGGAGAAGGCGGGCCTGGCCGAGCGCCGCCCGTCCGCCATCGACCGCCGGGCCCGGATCATCTCGGTCACCGAGGCGGGCGAGCGCGCCGTCGAGCGGGGCACCGAGATCGCCGACCGGGTGCACCGCGAGGTGCTGGACGCCCTGCCGGAGCCCGAGCGCGGGGTCTTCGTGTCGGCGCTGACGCGCCTGGTGGACGGCCACCTGGCGGAGCCCGTGGAGAGCGAGCGGACGGTCCGCCGCGCCCGCCGCGCCCGGAGCTGAGCGGATCGCCGCGAGCTGCTCCCGAGATAGATAGTCCCGAACAAAACAATCTGCTAGCGTCTTACCCGGTACTCGACGAACCGGGAGACCCGCCATGCCCACGCACGCCCCGACCGCGCCCGCCCCGGCGCCCGCCGCCCCCGTCCGTTCCCGCGCACTCGCCCTCGCCGTGCTCTGCGCGGGGATGCTGATGATCGTCCTGGACGGCTCGATCGTCACCGTGGCGCTGCCCGCCATCCGGGACGACCTGCACTTCTCGCCCGCCGGCCTGACCTGGACGGTCAACGCCTACCTGATCGCCTTCGGCGGCCTGCTCCTGCTCGCCGGCCGCCTCGGCGACCTCGTCGGCCGCAAGCGCGTCTTCGTCGCCGGGCTCGGCGTCTTCACCGCCGCGTCGCTGCTCTGCGCCCTCGCCCCCGGCCAGGGCGTGCTGATCGCCGCCCGCTTCCTCCAGGGGGTCGGCGGTGCGACGGCCTCGGCCGTCAGCCTCGGCATGATCGTCACGCTCTTCCCCGAGCCCCGCGAACGCGGCCGGGCCATCGGCGCGTTCAGCTTCGTCGGCGCGGCCGGCGCCTCCGTCGGCCAGGTGCTCGGCGGCGTGCTCACCCAGGCGCTCAGCTGGCACTGGATCTTCCTGATCAACCTGCCGCTCGGCCTCGCCGCCGCCCTGCTCGCCGTCCGCGCGCTGGCGGCCGACAGCGGCCCCGGCCTGCGGGCCGGCGCCGACGGGCTCGGCGCCGCGCTGATCACCGCCGCCCTGATGCTCGGCATCTACGCCATCGTCGGCACCGGCGAGCACGGCTGGGCCTCGGCCCGCACCCTCGGCCTCGGCGCGCTGTCGCTCGCCCTGCTGGCCGGCTTCCTGCTCCGCCAGGCCCGCGCCGCCCACCCCCTGCTGCCGCTGCGGACGTTCCGTTCACGGAACGTCTCCGGCGCCAACGCCGTCCAACTGCTCATGGTCTCCGGGCTGTTCGGCTTCCAGATCCTGATCGCGCTCTACCTGCAGAACGTCCGCGGCTACGGCGCCGCCGCCACCGGCCTCGCGATGCTCCCCGCCGCACTCGCCATCGGCACGGTCTCGCTGGCGCTCTCCGCCCGCCTCAACGCCCGCTTCGGCGAACGCCCGGTGCTGCTGGCGGGTCTCGTCCTGCTGGTCGCCGCCCTCGCGCTGCTCATCCGGCTGCCCGCCGACGCGGACTACGTCCTCGACCTGCTCCCGACGATGCTGCTCGCGGCCGGATTCGGCCTCGCGATCTCGGCCCTCACCGCGCTGGGCATGTCCGGTGCCGGGCCGGCCGACGCGGGCACCGCCTCCGGGCTCTTCAACACCACCCAGCAGGTCGGCGGCGCACTCGGCGTCGCCGTCCTCACCACCCTCGCCGACCGCCCCTCGGATTCACCCGTGGGGGGCTTCCACGTCGCCTTCGCGGTGGCCGCCGGCCTGCTGGTGCTCGCCACGCTGCTCGCCGCAGTGGTGCTCCGCCCCGCCGGGGCCGACCGGTGACGAGCCGTCAGACACCTTCGCCCCGAGGCCGGTTCGGCCGTCGGGGCGTTCGGTTTCGTCGGATCTGCCGGTCCGTCCGGCCGCGTTACGGCCAGACCAGGCAGTACAGCTGGTGGCCGGCCTCGTGCAGGCGGTTGGCGAAGTCCTGCCACTCGTGCAGCATGCTGTAGATCACGAAGGCGTCGCGCGGGCCCCGGCGGTCGGGCACGGTGGACCAGATGAAGGCCGCCGCGCCGAGCTCGGTCTCGTCGGCCTTGCGCAGCGGTTCGACGACGTTCTGCGGGAGCTGGACGACGGCGTAGTCGGGGTGCAGCACGACGAGTTCCAGCGGCGGGACCTGGTGCAGCGGGACGCCCTGGATGCCGGTGAGGACCATGGCGCTCATGGTCTCCGGCTTGATCTTGGTGGAGAGGTGCCCGTTGGGGGACCCGCTGGTCTCCATCAGGTCGCCGAGGCGCCCCAGCGAGCCCAGCTCACCCGCGTCCAGGCCGAGTCCGCCCGGTCCGAGCGCGGTGGGGACTCTGGCGGCCGTCGCGCGGTCGGGTGCGCCGAAGTACTTGTACGTCACCCCCACGCGTCCCTCACCCCGCCTCTCGCCGCCGCGGCGACCGCGTCCCGTCCCCGCTCCCGTACCCCCGCGTGCGGCCTCGGCAGGCCTGCGGGAGCCCCCCGCGGCCTCGTCGTAGCCGTCCTGCGCCTCGGACACTCGGACCATCCTCACCGGAATTCGCCGGAATCGACAGACCCCCGCACGCCCGGCGTCCCTCCGGACGTGCTCCTTACCCGTCATGCGCCGCCGTACCCACTCGCGGGCCCTACCCACTCGCGGAAGGCGGCAGTCCTCTCCACACCCCTGCACACAACCGGAGCGCCTGCGCACTCTGAGTGCACAGTCTGACTGGTCCGCGCCGCGGGGCAGTCAGCGCCCCCGTCTCTACGGACAACCGTACAGACAACGGTGCCCGGATCATCGTTCCAGATGATCGGGTCCGACATGCAGAGGTCAAGGACACGATTTGAGACCATGTCTCCCGTGAGCTACCCCTACGAAGCCCCCCAGTCCCAGTCGCTGTTCGACCGCGCGTCGGTCGTCACGCCCGGCGGCGTCAACTCCCCGGTGCGCGCCTTCCGCGCGGTCGGCGGCACGCCGCGCTTCATGGTGTCCGGAACCGGCCCCTACCTCACCGACGCCGACGGCCGCGAGTACGTCGACCTGGTGTGCTCGTGGGGTCCGATGATCCTCGGCCACGCGCACCCCGCGGTGATCGACGCCGTGCAGGCGGCGGTCGTCCGCGGCACGTCCTTCGGCACGCCCGGCCAGGGCGAGGTCGAGCTCGCCGAGGAGATCGTCGCGCGGATCGCCCCGGTCGAGCAGGTCCGGCTGGTCTCCTCGGGCACCGAGGCCACCATGTCCGCGATCCGGCTGGCCCGAGGCTTCACCGGCCGGGCGAAGGTCGTGAAGTTCGCGGGCTGCTACCACGGTCACGTGGACGCGCTGCTGGCCGCCGCCGGTTCCGGCGTCGCCACCTTCGGCCTGCCCGACACCCCGGGCGTCACCGGCGCCCAGGCCGGCGACACCATCGTGCTGCCCTACAACGACCTCGCCGCGGTCGAACAGGCCTTCGCCGCGCACCCGGGCGAGATCGCCTGCGTGATCACCGAGGCCTCGCCCGGCAACATGGGCGTCGTCCCGCCGCTGCCCGGCTTCAACGCCGGCCTGGCCCGCCTCTGCCGGGACAACGGCGCGCTGTTCATCTCCGACGAGGTGATGACCGGCTTCCGCGTCTCCAAGGCCGGCTGGTACGGCCTGGAGGCCGCGCACGAGGGCTGGGCGCCGGACCTGCTCACCTTCGGCAAGGTCATGGGCGGCGGCTTCCCGGCCGCGGCCTTCGGCGGCCGCGCCGACGTGATGGCGCACCTGGCCCCGGCCGGCCCGGTCTACCAGGCCGGCACCCTCTCCGGTAACCCGGTCGCCACCGCCGCCGGCCTCGCCCAGCTGCGCGGCTGCACCGACGAGGTCTACGCGACGGTGGACCGGGTCGCCGCCGAGGTCTCCGGCCTGGTCACCGAGGCGCTCGCCAAGGAGGGCGTGGCGCACCGGCTGCAGACCGCCGGGAACATGTTCTCGGTGTTCTTCACCGAGGCCGCGGTCACCAACTACGACGAGGCCAGGACCCAGGAGGCGTACCGTTTCACCGCCTTCTTCCACGCGATGCTCGCCGAGGGCGTCTACCTGCCGCCGTCCGCCTTCGAGTCCTGGTTCGTCTCGGCGTCCCACGACGAGCGGGCGATCGAGCGGATCGCCGCCGCCCTGCCGGCCGCCGCGCGCGCGGCCGCCGCGGCCACGGCCTAGTCCACCCCGAGCCCCAGGAGTCTTGAGAAGTGAGTGCCGAAGAGATCACCGTCGTCCACCTGATGCGGCACGGTGAGGTGCACAACCCGGAGGGCGTCCTGTACGGCCGCCTGCCGGACTACCACCTGTCCGAGCTGGGCCGGCGGATGGCCGACCGGGTCGCCGAGGACCTGGCCGGACGGGACATCACCCACGTGGTGGCGTCCCCGCTGGAGCGGGCGCAGGAGACCGCCGAGCCGATCGCCAAGGCGCACGGCCTGGAGGTCGCGGCGGACGCGCGGCTGATCGAGGCGGAGAACATCTTCGAGGGCAAGACCTTCGGCGTCGGTGACGGCTCGCTGCGCAACCCGGGCTACTGGAAGTACCTCACCAACCCGTTCAAGCCCTCCTGGGGCGAGCCCTACCTCGACCAGGTCGTGCGGATGATGGGCGCGCTCGGCGCCGCCCGGGACGCCGCCCGCGGGCACGAGGCGGTCTGCGTCAGCCACCAGCTGCCGATCTGGATCGTCCGCTCCTTCGTCGAGCGCCGCCGGCTGTGGCACGACCCGCGCAACCGGCAGTGCTCGCTGGCCTCGCTGACCAGCTTCACCTTCGAGGGCGACAAGATCGTCTCGGTCGGCTACCGCGAGCCGGCCCGCGACCTGCTGCCCGCGCACCTGGTGGGCAAGGGCCGCAAGGGCGACAAGCCGGTGGGCAAGAGCTTCGGCGCCTGAGGCTCCGAGGCCCGCGGACGACGCGCCCGAGGGCCCGTTCGAGACTCGCCCGAACGGCCCGTAAGCGGGGTGTAAGTATGGGGCCCGGCCGTCCGAAGATCACCGGACGGCCGGGCCTCGCCGCAGGTCAGAGGGGGTGCGACGCGCAAGGCAGGACCCCCCCGAACCTGCCTGGAACTCCATGCGAAACTTTTCACATGTCTGCCATGGCGCGCCCCCGCCCCCGTGTCGCCGCAGCCGCCGCCGCTACCGCCGCCGCCGCTGCGCTCGTCCTCACCGGATGCTCCTCGTCGGGTTCGTCGAGCAGTGGTGACGGGCAGCTCGGGTTCGTGACGGTCAAGGGCACCAACGTCTCCAAGGCGGAGGCCGGCCACCGCGAGGACGCGCCGGACATCGCCGGGGAGACCCTCGAGGGCAACCAGGTCAAGCTCTCGGACTACCGCGGCAAGGTCGTCGTGCTGAACGTCTGGGGCTCCTGGTGCGGGCCGTGCCGGGGCGAGGCGGACGACCTGGAGCGGGTCTGGCAGAAGTACAAGGACCAGGGGGTCCAGTTCCTCGGCGTCAACACGCGCGACACCGAGAAGGCCAACGCCCTCCGCTTCGAGCAGGAGAAGGGCGTCACCTACCCGAGCATCTTCGACCCGGCCGGCACCCAGCTGCTCAAGTTCCCCAAGGGCAGCCTCAACCCGCAGTCGATCCCGACCACGCTGATCATCGACCGGGACGGCAAGCTCGCCGCCCGCGCCGTCGGCGGCACGGTCGACGACGCCCTCGAGTCGGTGCTCCAGCCGGTGGTCGCGGAGCCGAAGCAGTGAGCGCGGAGGCCGCCGGCACCGTCCTGCGGCTCGCCGACACCACCGCGACCGTGCAGAGCGGGGCGCTGCTGGTCGCGGCGCCGGTCGCGCTCGCGGCCGGGCTCGTGTCGTTCTTCTCGCCGTGCGTGCTCCCGCTGGTGCCGGGCTACCTGTCGTACGTGACCGGCTTCTCCGCCGCCGACCTGGCCGACGCGCGCGGCACCCGGCGCGGCCGGATGCTGCTCGGCGTGCTGCTGTTCATCCTCGGCTTCACCGCCGTCTTCGTCTCCACCGGCGCCCTGTTCGGCTACTTCGGCCAGGAGCTGCAGGGCTACAAGCGGACGATCGACATCGTGCTGGGCGGGCTCACCGTCGTGATGGGCCTGGCCTTCATGGGCCTGGTCCCCGGGCTGAGCATGCGCGAGGTGCGCTCGCACCGCCGCCCGGCGGTCGGCCTGCTGGGCGCCCCGGTGCTGGGCGTGGTGTTCGGCGTCGGCTGGACGCCCTGCATGGGCCCGACCCTGACCGCGGTGCAGAACCTGGCGCTCAACCAGGCCGACGCCCAGCGTGGCGCGCTGCTGACCACCTTCTACTGCCTGGGTCTCGGCGTACCGTTCATCCTGGCCGCCGTCGCCTTCCGCCGCGCGCTCGGCGCCTTCGGGTGGGTCAAGCGGCACTACCCGCTCGTCATGAGGATCGGCGGCGGCATGCTCGTCGCGGTCGGTCTGCTGCTCGTCACCGGTGTCTGGGACGCGATGATGTACCAGCTGCAGTCCTGGACCGCCGACTTCCGGATCGGAATCTGACCGTGAGCAACACCACGACCGACACCGAGCAGCCGCCCCCGGCGCCGGCCGACGCGGCGGCCGAGCGGCTCAGCACCGCCCCGGTCGAGTCCGACGGCCCCACCGGCATAGGGGTGCTCGGCTGGCTGCGCTGGATGTGGCGCCAGCTGACCTCGATGCGGGTCGCGCTGATCCTGCTCTTCCTGCTGTCGCTGGCGGCCATCCCGGGCTCGCTGATCCCGCAGAACGGCCAGAACCAGTTCAAGGTCGAGACGTGGAAGGCGCAGCACACCACGGTCGCGCCGATCTACGAGAAGCTCCAGCTGTTCGACGTCTACAGCTCGGTCTGGTTCTCGGCGATCTACATCCTGCTGTTCCTCTCGCTGGCCGGCTGCATCGTCCCGCGCACCTGGCAGTTCGTCGGCGTGCTGCGGGCCCAGCCGCCGGCGGCGCCGCGCAACCTGACCCGGATGCCGGTCTACGCGGCCTGGCGCACCGGGGCGGACGCCGAGGTCGTCAACGCCGCCGCGCACCGGCTGCTGCGCCGGCGCCGGTTCCGGGCGCACCTCGCCGGCGGCGCGGTGGCCGCCGAGAAGGGCTACCTGCGCGAGGTCGGCAACCTGCTGTTCCACCTGTCGCTGTTCGCGCTGCTCGGCGGCTTCGCCTGGGCGAGCCTGGCGGCCGGCACCGGCGGCAAGCTGATGGTGGAGGGCGACGGTTACTCCAACACCATCACCCAGCTCGACGACTTCACCGGCTCGGCCTTCTACACGAGTGACGACCTGGACCCCTTCTACCTCAAGCTGAAGGGCTTCACGGCCAAGTTCCAGGACCAGGGCGACCAGATCGGCGCCGCGCGGCAGTTCACCGCGAACGTCGAGTACTACGCGGGCGACGACGCCGCGAAGCTCAAGCAGGGCACGATCGAGGTCAACCACCCGCTGGAGATCGGCGGTTCGAAGGTCTTCCTGATCGGCCACGGCTACGCCCCGGTCATCACCGTGCGCAACGGCAAGGGCGAGGTCGTCTACACCGGCGCGACGCCGTTCCTGCCGCAGGACGCCAACATGACGTCGACCGGCGTCGTGAAGGTGTCCGACTACGGCATCGGGCCGAAGGGCACGAAGACCCAGATGGGCTTCTCCGGCTTCTTCCTGCCGACCGCCCCGCTGAGCTTCGCGGGCACCGGCCCGATCTCGCTCTTCCCGGGCGACGCCGCCCCGGAACTGGTGCTGAACGCCTACGAGGGCGACCTCGGCACCGACTCGGGCCTGCCGCAGAACGTGTACCAGCTGAACACCAGGAACATGACCCAGCTGCAGCTGGACGAGCAGCCGGCCAAGGCCCTGCTGAAGCCCGGCCAGGGCTGGACCCTCCCGGACGGCTACGGCAGCGTCACGTTCGAGGGCTACAAGCAGTGGGCCAGCTTCAACGTCTCGCACCGTCCGGGCAACGCGATCGCCCTGACCGGCGCGGTGCTGGCGATCCTCGGCCTGATCGGCTCGCTGTTCGTGCAGCGCCGCCGGATCTGGGTGCGGGCGGTCGCCCTGCCGGAGGGCGGCACCCTGGTCGAGCTGGCCGGGCTGGCCCGCAGCGAGTCGGCGAAGATCGCCGAGGAGCTGGCCGAACTCGCGGTGGACCTCCAGGACGACGCCCCGGCGTCCGAGGAGGACGAGGACGACGAACCCGACCGGGCACCGGAAGCACCCGCGGACCCCACAGCCCCTGCCGACCAGAACTCCAAGGAGTAGACGGTGCATCTCGCCTCGGGGGTCGACCCACAGCTGGCCGACCTCTCCAACAAGCTGATCTATTCGGCGATGGCGGTCTACACGATCGCCATGTTCGCCCACATGTTCGAGTGGACGTTCGGTAGCAAGGGCGCCGTCGCCGTCCGCTCGAAGGAGCAGTCGGGCAGCCTGGCCGAGACCGTCGCCGCGGCGGGGAACCAGCCGGCCAGGGCCGCGAAGAAGGTCACCGTCACCGTGGCCGGCGCGGGCGGCGGCACCACCACGCTCACCCGCACCGCCCTGGCGGGCGAGGGTGCCACGGTGGTCACCAGCGGCCGCGGCGACGACGAGGTGGACGGCCCCGGCGCGGCCGGCAGCAGCGAGAAGGCCGACCTGGCCGGCCGCATCGCGGTCTCGCTGACCGTCCTGGCGGCACTGCTGCACGTGGGCGGCGTGGTCACCCGCGGCCTGTCGGTGTCCCGCTGGCCGTGGGGCAACATGTACGAGTTCTCCTGCGCGTTCGCGCTGGCCATGACGGCCGCGTACCTGGTGCTGCTGGCGGCGAGGAAGAACGTCCGCTGGCTCGGCCTGCCGGTCACCGTCGCGGTGCTGCTCACGCTCGGCATCGCCACCACCGTGCTCTACACCGACTCCGAGCAGCTCGTCCCCGCGCTGCACTCGTACTGGCTGGCGATCCACGTCTCCACCGCGATCTTCTGCGGCGGCGCCTTCTACGCGGCCTTCATCGCCACGCTGCTGTACCTGTTCCAGGACTCCTACCACCGCCGGGTCGAGGCCGGGCTGTACGAGTACCTGAAGCCGGGCGCCGCCCGCACGGCCGGCAAGCAGCAGAGCGACCTGCGCACCGGCCTGGCCCGCGTCCGGGTCTCGGTCTGCAACCGCCTGCCCGCCGCGTCGACGCTCGACAAGCTGTCGTACCGGATCAACGCCCTGGTCTTCCCGCTGTGGACCTTCACCATCATCGCGGGCGCGATCTGGGCCGAGGCGGCCTGGGGCAAGTACTGGGAGTGGGACCCGAAGGAGACCTGGTCGTTCATCACGTGGGTGGCCTACGCCTGCTACCTGCACGCCCGTGCGACGGCCGGCTGGAAGGGCCGCAAGGCGGCCTACCTGGCGCTGGCGGCCTTCGCCTGCTGGCTCTTCAACTACTACGGCGTGAACATCTTCGTCACCGGCAAGCACTCGTACGCGGGTATCTGACCGGAGCGGAACACACCCACCGGCCCGGCGCTCCACGGTTGGAAGCCGGGCCGAGGTGCGACAGGGGTAGTTCGTGCCGGCCGCCCTGTGCCGGTACGGGGAGGAACTGAGGAGGAAATCGCGCAATGGAGTGCGACGAGGTCATGCTGACCGTCCGAATCACCGCCGCAGAGCGCACGCTGCTCCGCCGGCTCGCCCAGGGGCACCGCAGCGACGTGTCCGAAGTGGTGGCCGACGGGCTGCTGGACATCATCCCCACGATCAGCTCGCCGTCCGACGCCTACCGGCTGCTGGGCGCCCTCACGGCGCCCGCGCCGTGCGCGCTGACGGTCTGGCTGCCGACCGCGCTGGCCGACCTGCTGGTGCCGGGCGCGGCGAGGCTGGCCCAGGTGACGGGCATCCGGGTCGGGTCGGCCAGTGCCATGCTGGGCGCCGCACTGCGGCTCTGGCTGGCCCAGGACCCGGTCCGGCTGGCCGCCAACCTGAGCGTGATGCACGCCGGCCGCCCGTCCGCGCTCGTCGCGGCGTAGGGCGGCGTAGGTGGCGTAGGGCGGCGGGCTCAGCAGGCCAGCGGCAGTCCGGTGCCGCCGAGGTCCGGCGCGGTGGGGCGGCCGTCGAAGCCGTCCCGCCGGGCCGAGGGGACGCACGGGCCGTCCAGCGGCTCGGTGAGCAGCCGGCAGTCGGCCGCCGTCCGGCCGTCCTGGATCAGCAGCACCCGGACGGGCACCCGGCGGCCGTCCGGGGCCCCCTCGCGGACGGCGCGCACGAGGCAGGGCCGGTCCAGCTCGATGTAGCGGTCGAACGAGGAGACCAGTTCGACCGGGGCGACCGGTTCGGGGTGCCGCAGCCGCTGGGCGGCCTGCCGGGCGGCCTCCAGCACCAGCATCCCGGGCACGTGGTCGAGCGTGTGGTCGAACAGCACCGGGTGCGCGGCGTCCGTCCGCAGCACCCAGCTGTCGGGCAGCAGGGTCGGGCTGAGCACGACGTCGGAGGGGTGCGCGCGGCCGACCAGCTCGGGAGTCGTGGGCGGGCCGGGGCGGACGGGCGTGACGCCGCGCCGCGCCGGGCCGCGCAGCCGCGCGTAGGAGGCGGGGGAGATGACCCGCAGCTGCCCCGAACCGCGTCCGACCGTCCGGCCGCCCCGGGTGATCTCGGCGTGCATCCGCAGGGAGGCGAGCCGGCCGCCGCGCATCCGGACGTCCTCGCAGACGGCGTCGAGCATCAGCGAGGCGGGTTCGGTGGTGACGGCGAGGCCGGCCAGTCCGGCCGGGCCGAGCGAGTAGTCGAGGTCGTCCATCGCGAAGTGGTGGCCCTTGGGCACGCCGAAGCCCACGTGCCCGATCAGCAGACCGGCCTGCCGGACGGTCTCGGCCATCAGCACCGGGTCGTGGTGGCGGTCGCCGGGCAGCCGGTAGAAGCCGTGCATCCGGGGCCACTGGGCGCCGATCCGGAACTCGTACGGGCCGGCCGCCTGCCAGCCGGTGAGGAGCACCTCGGACACCGAGGTGCGGTGGACGAGGTGGCGGGAGACGGTCCGTTCGTGGAAGTCGTAGCCGGTGACGGGGTGGGCGTAGGGGTCGCGGGCATCCGGCTCTACGATCAGTGGCATGACGGGCCCCACTCCAGGGTGTCGGTCGAGCGGCCGGTGCGGACGCTTGGCAAGCAAAACATACAGACCACCCGGTTTGTGAGTCGCGTTCGGGGTCGCCCCCGTCGGGCGGCCCGACGGGACCACGCTACCGGGCCTCTGGGCTGCGGGAATGCCTGGCGTCCGGCACCCAGGACCTTGGGCGGGGGTGCCTCCCCGCTGGACGGCGGGGTTGGCCGAGGCGGTAGATTAGATACCAACCATGCGGTTTAGGTGGCGTCCGTCCGCATGCGAGGCGTCGTACCCCACCTCGTCGGCGCCCTGACACCAGCCGGGCGGCGGGGCCGCGGCCGGTCGAGTCCGGAGGGGCCTCAGTGGTCAAGCAGGAACGCGCGGGGCGGACCAGGCAAGCCGTGCTGCTCGCCGCGGCGAGCACGTTCGCGGACGTGGGCTTCGAGTCGGCGAGCCTGGTCGACATCAGCCGCCGGGCCGGCGTCAGCAAGGGCGCCCTGTACTTCCACTTCGTCTCCAAGCAGGCCCTCGCCGACGGCGTGCGCGCCGCGGCGGGCCGGGAGATCGGCTCGGCCGCGCTGCGGGCCCTGCGCGCCGGCGGGCCCGCCGTCCAGGACCTCGTCGACCTCTCGCACGAACTCGCCCGGCTGCTGCGCGAGGACGTGGTGGTCCGGGCCGGCGTCCAGCTCGGCCGGGCCGGCCACGGCCCCCGCCGGGACGCCGCCGACCCGTCCGGCTCCGGCGCGGCCTGGCGCAGCTTCACCGCCGTCGTCCACCGCCTGCTCGGCCGCGCCGCCGAGGCCGGCGAACTGCGCCCCGGCATCGACCGCTGGGCCGCCGCCGAACTGCTCACGACGCTCGCGGCCGGCCTGGTCCTGCTCGCCGCCGAGGACGCCGCCCGGCTCGGCCCGGAGGCCGTCCGCGGGACCTGGGCGGCCGCGCTGCCCGCCCTGGTGGACACCGGCCGCTGCGCCGCCTACCGGCTCTGACGCCGGCCGGCCTCGGGGCCCGGTGGGCCTCAGGGAGCCTCAGAACGCGTCAGGAAGCCGCCGGGACGCGCTCGACGACGCTCAGCCTGGTCAGCGCGTGCGGCTGGACGAGACCGGGCAGCAGCAGCGTCCAGAGGTCGGCGATCCGCTCGATGAGGTCCTGCCGGTCGGTCAGCACCTGGGAGCTCAGCTGGATGCCGGTGACGGCCCCCTGCAGCACCAGGGCCGCGCCGCGCAGGTCGATCCCCGGGTGCAGCTCCCCGGCCTCCTGCGCGCGCTCCAGCAGCTCCCGCGTCGCGTCCGACCAGCCCTGGTAGGCCGCGACCTGGGGCTGGGTGAAACTGCCGTGCTCGATCGTCAGACGGATGCTGCCGCGCACCAGGACGTCGTCCTGGAGGGCGCGGGCGAACGCGTAGGACAGGTCGATCAGGGTCTGCATCGGGCTGTCGGAGGACGGCTCCCAGGTGGCCAGCCACGCGCTCTGGCCCTCCAGGATGACGGCCAGCGCCAGCTCCTCCTTGGAGCGGAAGTGGAAGTACAGCGCGCCCTTGGTGACGCCGGCCCGCTCCAGGATGTCCGACATCGTGGCGGCGGCGTAGCCGCGCTCGTCGAACACCTCGGCCGCCGCGAGGAGTACCGCCTGGCGGGTCGCCAGTGCGCGGGCCTGCCTGGCCATCGCAGCCTCCCTGGATAGTTCTGGTACCTCGGCAGCGGCCGATCCTATGGGGGCCGACGGGCGGGCGGGCCGCATACCGTCCAGTAGGTATCCTACCGAGCCGCTCGCGGCCCGGTCCGGGGCTTCCTCCGGGCCGGCCCGGCCGGGCGGGTACGAACGGCGGAACCGCGACGGCCGGCCACCCGGTGGGGCGGCCGGCCGTCGGCGGCGAATCGTCAGGAGGGGCGGGCCGTCAGGCGGCCTGCTGCCAGCTGACCGGCGAGTAGTAGGCCGGGCGGCGCTCCAGGCGCTGCCAGTTGGCGATCGGCTCGACCGGCGCGACGGCGGCGGCCTGCTGCGCGGCGGCGGCGCGCGCCATCAGGACGGCCGTGAGGGCGGCCAGCTCCTCGTCGGAGAGGGAGCCGCGGACGATGCGGACGAGGGGTTCGGCGGAAGCGGTCATGGTGTGTGGTTTCTCCCCCGGGCTGTGGTGTGTGGTCTCGCTCGGTGCCGTGCGCCGTGGGGCGCGCGGTCTTCCGGGTGCTGCTGCGACGCGGTGGCCCGCGACCGCTACATCGGCGGGTTGCCGTGCTTGCGGCTGGGCAGGTCGGCGTGCTTGGTGCGGAGCATGGCGAGCGCCGAGGCGAGCACCTCACGGGTCTCGGCGGGGTCGATGACGTCGTCCACGAGGCCGCGCTCGGCCGCGTAGTACGGGTGCATCAGCTCGTTCTTGTATTCCTTGATCTTCTGGGCGCGCATGGCGTCCGGGTCCTCGGCGCCGTTGATGTCGCGGCGGAAGATCACGTTGGCGGCGCCCTCGGCGCCCATGACGGCGATCTCGTTGGTCGGCCAGGCGTAGGTGAGGTCGGCGCCGATGGACTGGGAGTCCATGACGATGTAGGCGCCGCCGTACGCCTTGCGCAGGATCAGCGAGATCCGCGGCACGGTGGCGTTGCAGTACGCGTACAGCAGCTTGGCGCCGTGGCGGATGATGCCGCCGTGCTCCTGGTCGACGCCGGGCAGGAAGCCCGGGACGTCCAGCAGGGTGACCAGCGGGATGTTGAACGCGTCGCACATCTGGACGAAGCGCGCGGCCTTCTCGCTGGCGTTGATGTCGAGGACGCCGGCCAGCGACTGCGGCTGGTTGGCGATGATGCCGACCACGTGGCCGTCGACCCGGGCCAGGACGCACAGGACGTTGGTCGCCCAGCGCTCGTGGACCTCCAGGTACTCGCCGTGGTCGACGATCTCCTCGATGACCTTGCGCATGTCGTACGGGCGGTTGCCGTCCGCCGGCACCAGGTCGAGCAGGCTGTCGTTGCGGCGCGCGACCGGGTCCTCGCTGAGGACGGACGGCGGCATCTCGCGGTTGTTCTGCGGCAGCAGCGACAGGAGGTAGCGGACCTCCTCGATGCACGACTGCTCGTCGTCGTAGATGAAGTGCGCCACGCCGGACACGCCCGCGTGGACGTCGGCGCCGCCGAGGCCGTTCTGGCTGATCTTCTCGCCGGTCACGGCCTGGACGACGTCCGGGCCGGTGATGAACATCTGCGAGGTCTCGCGGACCATGAAGACGAAGTCGGTCAGCGCGGGGGAGTACGCGGCGCCGCCGGCGCACGGGCCGAGCATGACGGAGATCTGCGGGATGACGCCCGAGGCCTTGGTGTTGCGCTGGAAGATGCCGCCGTAGCCGGCGAGGGCGGTGACGCCCTCCTGGATGCGGGCGCCCGCGCCGTCGTTCAGGGAGACCAGGGGCGCGCCGGCCGCGATGGCCATGTCCATGATCTTGTGGATCTTCTGCGCGTGGGCCTCGCCCAGGGCGCCGCCGAAGATCCGGAAGTCGTGCGCGTAGGTGAAGACGGTCCGGCCGTGGACGGTGCCCCAGCCGACGACGACGCCGTCGGTGTGCGGCTTCTTGGCCTCCAGGCCGAAGCCGGTGGCGCGGTGCCGGCGCAGCGGCTCGACCTCGTGGAAGGAGCCCTCGTCCAGGAGCAGGTCGATGCGCTCGCGGGCGGTCAGCTTGCCCTTCGCGTGCTGGGCCTCGGTGGCCTTCTCGCTCGGGCCGCGCCGGACCTTCTCGCGCAGTTCGTGCAGCTCGGCGACCCGACCTCGGGCGTCGGCCGGGATCTCCGGGATCTCGCCGCCGACCGGCGCCTCATGCACAACCGTCATCTCGAACCACTCCAAGGGTGAGGGAACTGTCCGACAGCCAACGTCTGCTGTGCCCCCGGCTGCGAATCACTTTCTTCACTTATGACTGTACGAGGGGCCGTGCGCTGGTTTCGGCGTCGATTCCGTACAAGGTCGGGAGCGTTTGGCTGTCAGGCCTGCACAGAAGCGACCGGGCCTCACCCGATGCGCTCGGTGTCCGTTCGAATACCGGGGGTTGTCGGACAGATGATGGTCCGATGATCTGAGCATGAAGGAAAGCGCAGGTCAGGGCCGTCACCCAGGAGCGTAGGCGAGCCGACTGGGGCCCCGCTCAAGCGTCGCTAAAGTCTGGTGGGACGACCGGGGGAAGTCGTGGTAGTGGGGCCGAAGTCGTAGGGAAGCGCCAAAAACGCCACAGCCCACCCGACGCCTGCCGGGTGGGCTGTCCGAGCGATCCCCCGAACGGGCCGGGTCAGCCCTTGGAACCGTCCTCCGGCTCGTCCTTGCCGCGCAGCTCCCGCTCGCGGCGGCGCAGGTCCGCCTCCCACTGCTTGAGCATGTCCTCGTGCCCCTTGTCGTCCTTCTTCAAGGAGGCGAGGAACTCCGGGTCGTCGTCCGGTGCGAGCGGACGGCCGCCGCGCGGGCCCGCGTGCTCCGGACGGCCGGAGGCCGGCCCGCCGCCGGCGACCCGCGCGCCGCCGCGCTGCTTGCCCGCCACGAGCCAGGCGATCGAGCCGACCAGCGGGAACAGCAGCACGATGATCACCCACACCACCTTGGGCAGGTGCTTCACCTCGTCCTCGGGCGTGGTCAGGCAGTCGATGAAGGCCCACACCCACAGGGCGAGCGGAACGACGAAGGTCAGGATCCTGAGCACGGCGGCGATCTCCCCCGGCGACGGCGAGTGTGGCGGACTGCGTCCTGGGGCCCTCCCCGGGGGCCCTTGACGAAGCCAGGCTATCGGGTGGCGGATACTGACTGGCATGGCATACGACGATCTCCGCTCGTTTCTCCGGGCCCTCGACCGCGAGGGTGACCTCAAGCGCATCAAGGCGGAGGTGGACCCGCACCTGGAGATCGGCGAGATCGTCGACCGGGTGCAGAAGGCCAAGGGCCCGGCGCTGTTGTTCGAGAACGTCAAGGGCTCGTCGATGCCGCTCGCGATGAACGTCTTCGGCACCGAGCGGCGCCTGGCCAAGGCGCTCGGCCTCAAGGGACCGGACGACATCTCCGAGAAGATCGCCGGCCTGCTCAAGCCCGAACTGCCGCAGGGCTTCACCGGCTTCCGGGACGCCTTCGGCAAGCTCGCCTCGATGGCGCACGTCCCGCCGCGGCACGTGAAGGACGCCCCGGTGCAGGAGGTCGTGCTCACCGGCGACGACGTCGACCTGGACGAGCTGCCCGCGCTCTTCACCTGGCCGATGGACGGCGGCTCCTTCTTCAACCTGGGCCTCACCCACACCAAGGACCCGGACACCGGCATCCGCAACCTCGGCCTCTACCGGCTCCAGCGGCACGACCGCCGGACGATCGGCATGCACTGGCAGATCCACAAGGACAGCCGCAACCACTACGCGGTGGCCGCCAAGCGCGGCGAGCGCCTGCCGGTCGCGATCGCCTTCGGCTGCCCGCCGGCCGTCACGTACGCGGCCACCGCGCCGCTGCCGGGGGACATCGACGAGTACCTGTTCGCCGGGTTCGTCGCCGGTGAGCGCGTGCGGATGGTCGACTGCAAGACCGTCCCGCTCCAGGTGCCGGCCGACGCCGAGGTCGTGCTGGAGGGCTGGCTGGAGCCCGGCGAGATGCTCCCCGAGGGGCCGTTCGGCGACCACACCGGCTTCTACACGCCGCAGGAGCCGTTCCCGGCGCTGAAGATCGACTGCGTGACGATGCGCCGCCGCCCGGTCCTGCAGTCCATCGTGGTCGGCCGCCCGCCGACCGAGGACGGCCCGCTGGGCAAGTTCACCGAGCGGTTCTTCCTGCCGCTGCTGAAGATCATCATCCCGGACATCGTCGACTACGACCTGCCCGAGGCCGGCGGCTTCCACAACTGCGTGATCGTCTCGATCGACAAGAAGTACCCGAAGCACGCCCAGAAGACGATGCACGCGATCTGGGGCGCGCACATGATGTCGCTGACCAAGCTGATCATCGTGGTGGACGCGGACTGCGACGTGCACGACTACCAGGAGGTCGCCTGGCGGGCCTTCGGGAACGTCGACTACAGCCGCGACCTGACGGTCGTCGAGGGCCCGGTCGACCACCTCGACCACGCCTCCTACCAGCAGTTCTGGGGCGGCAAGGCGGGCATCGACGCGACCCGCAAGCTCCCCGAGGAGGGCTACACCCGCGACGGCGGCTGGCCCGAGATGGTCTCCTCGGACCCGGCCACGGCCGCTCTCGTGTCGCGTCGCTGGAAGGAGTACGGGCTGTGAGCACCGGAGTCGGTACGCTCGGCAACGGAGGACAGGGCGAATCTCCCCGCACCCGCGGGGGTGTGTCGGCCTTCCTGCGGCTCGTGATGATCGAGCACTCGGTCTTCGCCCTGCCCTTCGCCTACATCGCCGCGCTGACGGCCATGTTCCTCGCCGACAAGCGGGTGCACTGGGGCCAGCTGTTCGTCGTCACGGTCTGCATGGTCGGCCTGCGGACCTTCGCGATGGCCGCCAACCGGATCATCGACCGCGAGATCGACGCCCGGAACCCGCGCACCGCCGGGCGCGAACTCGTCACCGGCGCCGTCTCCCTGAAGACGGCGTACACCGGCTCGGCGGTCGCCCTGGTGGTGTTCCTGGGCGCGGCGGCCATGCTGAACCCGCTGTGCCTCGCGCTCGCGCCGGTGGCCGTCGTGCCGATGGTCGTCTACCCCTACGGCAAGCGGTTCACCGACTTCCCGCAGGCGATCCTCGGACTGGCGCAGGCGATGGGCCCGGTGGGCGCCTGGCTCGCGGTGACCGGCACCTGGTCCTGGGAGGCCGTCGTGCTCGGCGCGGCGGTCGGGATCTGGATCGGCGGGTTCGACCTCATCTACGCCTGCCAGGACGTGCAGTCCGACCGGCACGGCGGCGTGCGCTCGGTGCCGGCCCGCTTCGGCATCCCGGCGGCCATCCGGGGCGCCCGCGCCTGCCACCTCGTCACCACGGCCCTGCTGGCCTGGTTCGGCGTCCTCACCGGCGCCGGCGTCGCGTTCTGGATCGGCCTGGTCGTCGTGGCCGGCGCGTTCGTCTACGAGCACACCATCGTGCGGCCGAACGACCTGTCCAAGCTCAACCGCGCGTTCTTCCAGACCAACGGCTTCGTCGGCATCTCGCTGTTCTTCTTCGCCCTGGTGGACCTGGTCATCCGGGGGCTCGGGGTCTGACCGGCGGCCCCCGGGCGCGCTCAGCGGAACAGGGCCGCGTGGTCGGCGGCCCAGTTGCGCAGGCTGCGCGGCGGGCGGCCGGTGATGTCCTCGACCGTGCTGGTGACCGGCTCGGGGTCGCCGATGCGGGCGTGGATGAAGTCGAGGGCGCGGTCGACGATGGCCGGGGGCCAGCCGGCGGTGAGCATCCGCAGGCGGGCGGCGTCGCGGGGGAGCTCCTCCCAGCGGGCCGGGAGGCCGACCGCCTCGCCGATGATCCGGACCTGCTCCTCCTGGCTGGGGGACTCCGGGCCGGTGAGCACGTACCTGGCGCCCTCGTGGCCGTCCTCGGTGAGGGCCCGCACGGCGACGGCGGCGATGTCCCGCTCGTCGACCAGGTTGAGCCCGGCCCCGCCGCCGAAGCCGCGGACGGCGGCGTCGGTGCGGATCTCCTCGGCCCAGCGCAGGGTGTTGGCGGTGAAGCCGTGCGGGCGCAGGAAGGTGTACCGGACTCCGCTGCCGGCGATCAGGGCCTCGATCGCGGCGTCCGGCCGGCCCGGCGACTCGGAGCCCCGGCCGGGCACGTCCCGGACGGCGGCGGAGGAGAGGAAGACCGCCTTGCGGACGTGCCGCGCCATCGCCGCGACGGCGGCCGCGGCGCCGTCGGCCGTCGGGTAGGGCCAGATCAGGAAGGCGGCGTCGGCGCCGGTGGCGGCGGCTTCCAGGCTGTCCGGGTCGAGCAGGTCGCCCTGGACGTACCTGGGCTGCCGGGCCAGGTCCGGGTGGCGGGTCAGCGCCCGGACGCGCACTCCGGAGGCGAGCAGCTGCAGGGTGACGTGCCGGCCGACGGTTCCGGTGGCGCCCACCACGAGTATGTCCGACGAGCCGTCAATTCGCTTCTGTGTCATGTCTCGACGGTATGCGGCGAAGATGAGACCCCCCATGCGCGCGGATCTCCGGTTCATGCGCGATCGTCTACCGTCGTGCGCCCTCCGGACCGGCGCCCCCGGCGCGGCCGCGGCCGGTCCCGCGCCTCTCGCGTATGGACGCGTGGAGGCGCACGGCGTCCGCCGCGCGCCTCCCGTGCGACTTCGAGCCCCTCGGCGCCGCCGCCGTCGGCCGACCGGTCAGGCCGACGCCCGGCGGGCGAAGGCCGGCGCGTGCTCCGGGCGCGGGCCGAGGGCGATCAGGCGGGACGGGATCTGCCGGAAGCCCGGCACGAAGCGGGCGAGCAGGACGAGCCGGGTCGGCGGGCCGACCCGGCGGCCGGCCAGGACCGGGGCGAACATCACCTCGTGCAGGAGCCGCTGCATGCGCTGGATCACCGCCATCGGCAGCCACCGGCGCCGCTGCACCCGCGCGAGGTCGGCTTCGGTGACGCGCCCGCGCCGCAGCGGTTCGGCGAGCAGCGCAGCGGTGGCCACCGCGTCCTGGATGGCGAGGTTGATGCCCACCCCGCCGGCGGGGGACATCGCGTGGGCGGCGTCGCCGATCAGCAGGAGGCCGTCGGCGTACCAGCGGTGCAGCCGGTTGAGCCGGACGTCGAGCAGGTGGACGTCGTCCATGCCCGCCAGCTGGTCGACCCGGTCCGCGTACCGCGGCATCAGCCGGGCGATCCGGGCGCGGAAACGCTCGATCCCTTCGGCCCGCAGGCGGGCGTCGGAGCCCTTGGCGGTGAAGTAGGCGATCTGGAAGTAGTCCTCGCGGGTGAGGCTGATCGCCAGCTCGCCGCGCCCGAACGCGGGCGCGAGGTTCGGCGGGACACCCTGCTCGTCGGCGTGCCGGGGCAGCCGGAACCACCAGGTGTCGAACGGGACGGGGAACTCCTCGGGCACCAGCCCGGCCTCCCGGCGGAGCACCGAGTGCCGGCCGTCGGCGGCGACGGTGAGCGCGGCGCGGATCTCGCCCTCCTCGCCGTCCCGGGTGCGGTAGCGCACCCCGGCGACCCGGCCGCCCTCCCGGATCAGGCCGGTGGCCTCGGTGTTCATCCGGACGGTGAACGAGGGCTCCTGCTTCGCCTGCCGGAGGAGGAAGTCGAGCAGGTCCCACTGCGGGATCATCGCGATGTAGTTGTACGGCGCGGGCAGCTTCTCGAAGGCGCTCAGCGCGACGTCGCCCACTCCGGGCACCGGCACCACCATGTTGCCGAGCCGGCTCTGCGGCAGCTTCGCGAACTCGCGGCCGAGCCCGAGCTCGTCCATCAGCCGCACGGTGGACGCGTGGACGGTGTCGCCGCGGAAGTCGCGCAGGAAGTCACCGTGCTTCTCCAGCACGGTCACCTCGACGCCGGCCCGGGCCAGCATCAGGCCCAGCATCATGCCGGCCGGTCCGCCCCCGGAGATGACGACGCTCATGACAGTTCTCCCCTCAGTGCCTGGCTGGTCACTCTCTGCGTGGAACTCGCATAAACAGACTCTCTGGAACCGTCTCAGGTGTCAAGTAGTACGATGCTCCACATGAAGGATCTGGTGGCCGCGGCGCTGGCGGCGGCGAAGGAGCGCGGCCAGGACGTCGCGGACGTCCCCCTGACGGCGATCGCGACGGCCGCCGGCGTCTCCCGCAGCACGCTGCTGCGCCGCCTCGGCGGCTCCCGGGGCGCCCTGGACGAGGCCGTCCGGCAGGCGGGCGTCGACCCGGGCGGGCGGCGCCCGGTGCGCGAGCGCGCGGTCGACGCGGCGGCCCGGCTGGTGGCCGAGCGCGGCCTGGGCGGGATCACCCTGGACGCCGTCGCGGACCGCGCGGGGTGTTCGCTGCCGAGCCTGCACGCCGTCTTCGAGGGGCGGGACGGCCTGCTCTCCGCCGTGTTCGAGGCGCACGGCCCGCTGCCCGACCTGGAGGCCCTCGCGGCCGATCCGCCCGAGCAGCTCGCGGACACCGTGCGGGCGCTCTACCGGCTGTACGCGGCGGCCCTGGAGCACGAGCCGCGGATCGTCCCCGCGGTCTTCGCGGACCTGTTCAGCCGTCCGGACGGCCCGGCCGCGCGGATGATGACCGCCCACCTGCCCCGGATGGTCGACGGCCTGGGCCGGCTGCTGCTGCCGCACGTCGAGGCCGGGCGGCTGCGGCCGCTCCCGATGCCGGTGCTGGTCCAGCTGCTGCTCGGCCCGGTGATCAACCACGTGCTGCTGCGGCCGGTCCTCGAACCGGCGCTCGGCGCCGGGCTGCCCTCGCGGGACGAGACCATCGAGCTGTTCACCGAGGCCTACCTGCGGGCGGTCGCGCTGCCCTGAGCTCCGGACCGCCCGTCCGGCGGCGAGAATCGGCCCCGGACGCAACCACCGGAGGACGGAGAAGGCCGTGATCGGCAAACTGCAGTGCCTGGTGCTCGACTGCCCGGAACCGGCCGCGCTGGCCCGCTTCTACGCGGGCCTGCTGGGCGGCGAGGTCGACCGGCCGGATCCGCGCTGGGCGCTCGGCGACGGCTGGTCCACGCTGCACCTGGACGGCGGCGCGGTGCTCTGCTTCCAGCGCGTCGCCGACCACCGCCCGCCCCGCTGGCCGGATCCGGAGCACCCCCAGCAGGCGCACCTGGACGTCGACGTCGAGGACCTGGACGCCGCCGAGCGCGCGGTGCTCGCGCTCGGCGCCGTCCGTCTGCACGACGCCGGCGGCTGGCGGGTCTTCGCGGATCCGGCGGGGCATCCGGTGTGCCTGATCCGTAGCTGACGCATCGTCAAGTCATTGACCTGCGTGCTCCATTGCGATGGATCAGGCGAGCGTCAGCCGGTCGCCCACGCGCAGCCGGCCCGGCGCGGCGACCTCCGCGAGGGCGTCGAGCCGGCCGTCGTGGGCGGCCACGACGGCCTTGAGCAGCTCCGGCGCGTGCGGGAGCCCCGGCTGGGCGGCGGAGGTCATGGCGCAGCGCTCGCTGGAGCGGACGAAGGCGAGCCGGGCGCCGTCCGGGGCTTCGGTGCGGCCCTCGCGGCCGAACCAGGTGTCCTCGACGAACGGCGGGGTGCCGGGCGGGGTGCGCAGCACGATGTTGGGCCGGAACCGGCGTTCGTCGACGACGGTGAGCGGGGCGGCCTCGCGGGCCCAGTCGAGGGTGGCGGTGGTGATCACGCTCACCGGCAGCTGGTCGAAGTGCGAGACGGCGTCCTCGCGGGCGAGTTCGACGTCCTCGCGCTGGAGGTAGGCGCGCAGGAAGGCGGTCGGGTCGGCGACCGGGCGCCCGAGCGGGTCGAACAGCTCGGGGCCGTCGAGCCGGTGGCCGAGTCTGGAGGAGAGCCGGAGCAGGCCGTCCATCCGCCGGAAGCGGCGGGTGTTCTTGCCCGAGCCGAACCTGCCGGCCGCGTCGCGGACGGCGTAGAGGCGGTCGCCGGCCAGGCCGCGCCGCTCCACCTCGACGGAGTCGAGCCGCTCGCCGCCGGTGGACTTCACGGGGTAGCGCCAGAGTCGCTCGATCACTCCGATGATCTCTGCCATGGGCGGACAGCGTACCGGCGGGTCCGGGGGATGGTCTAGACCAAGTCTGGCTGGGCAGTTGGCCGGAACCGGACGCTCCCGGACCGGCCCGGAAAAGGGCGCGGGCGCGACCCGTTCCCGCGCCCACCGGGGTCACCCCAGGCGGGCCACCGCCCGGACCGGTGCGCCGTCCGCCGCGACCAGCCGCAGCGGGAACAGCGAGACCTCCACCGGCAGTCCGGCCTCCTGGGCGTCCAGCAGGGCCCGCAGGTCGGTCAGGTTCTCCGCGATCACCCCACCGCCGGGCGCCCCCAGCAGCACCCGGTGCGCGGCCAGGGTCGGCTCGTCGGCGGCCGGGTGGTCGTGCTCGTCGGTGAGGTCGGCGAGCAGCGCGGCCACCGCCGGGTCGCCCGGCCCCGGGTCGGGGGTGGGGTCGACGCTCAGCGCGTCCACGCCGACCGTGCGGACCCCGGCCGCGACGATCGCCTCGGCCGCGTCGGGGGTCAGGCTCGGGTGCGCGAAGTACGCGTCGGTGGCCCAGTGCCGCGCCCAGCCGGTGGCCAGCAGCAGGACGGTCCCCTCGCCCGCCCGCTCCAGCGCGGGCGCGAGCAGCTCGGGCGTGACGGCCGCCCGGGGCTCCAGCCCGCGCAGGTCGGCGATCACCGCGGGGCCCGTGAAGCGCTCCAGCGGGAGCCCGTCGAGCGTCGGCCAGGTCACGTCCACGTGGTACGGGGCGTCCACGTGCGTCCCGGACTGCGAACCGAGGTGCAGGGCCAGCACGTTCACCCCGGCGGTCGCGGTGGTGAGCGCGGGCTCCAGCACGACCGCCGGATCGCCGGGGTAGACCGGCATCGCGGTGGTCACCTGGTGGGTGAGGTCGACGAGGGTCGCTGCCATGGCCTCATCCTCGCAGGGGGACGCGCGGATGCGGCCACGCCGGGTGGGGCCGGATAGAAATGGCCCATGGGAACAGTGAAGCGTCAACCGTGGGTGGTCGGGGTCTCGGGTGCGTCCGGGACGCCGTACGCCGCGTCCGTGATCCGTGCGCTGCTCGCGGCCGGGGAGTCCGTCGACCTGGTCGTCAGCCGGGCCGCCCGGCTCACCATCCTGGACGAGACCGGCATCTCCTTCCGGGACGCCCACTGGCGCACCGACCTCGCCGAGTGGCTGGGCGGTGACGAGGGCCTGGACGACGTCCGCTACTGGTCCGCGGGGGACTTCGCGGCCGGCCCGTCCAGCGGCTCGTACCCGGCCAAGGGCATGCTCGTCGTCCCCGCGACCACCGGCGCGGTGGCCGGGATCGCGCTCGGCCTGAGCAAGGACCTGCTCCAGCGGGTGGCCAGCGTCACCCTCAAGGAGCGCCGCCCGCTGGTCGTGTGCGTCCGCGAGACGCCACTCAACGGGGTGACGTTGAAGCACTTGGTGGAACTGGACGCACAGGGCGCGGTCGTGCTCCCCGCGTCGCCCGGTTTCTACGCGGGCGGCTCCACCGTGCGCGAACTCGTCGATTTCGTCGCCGGCCGGGTGCTGGACGCCGTCGGCGTGCCGCATTCCCTGTACCTGCGCTGGGAAGGGGAGTTGGGCGCGGCGGCGCGCCGGAGCGGCGGCGGCGCACCGGCGACGGCTGAGGGGGAGTGAGGAAGCCGGGGCCGGGAGAGTATGTTCTCTGCGATATCCGGGTTGGTCCCTGCACGGCGCCTTTGAATCCGGATAATGATCTGTGGGTCTGGTGAGGTTCGGAAGGACGCGGACGGTATATGGACACGGTGGACAGACAGCTCATCCAGGCGCTCCGGGAGAACGGCCGTGCGTCCTACGCCGAGCTGGGCCGGCTGGTCGGACTCTCCGGCCCGAGCGTCACGGACCGCATCAACCGCCTGGAGCAGGCCGGTGTCATCACCGGCTACCGCGCGACGGTCAACCCGGCCTCGCTCGGCTTCGGCGTCACGGCCCTGATCGGTCTCCAGCTGACCGACGCGGCCGACCACGAGGACGTCGCGTTCCGGCTGAAGGACCTCAACGAGGTCGAGGACTGCTGGTTCATCGCGGGTGACGACTCCTACATGCTCAAGGTCCGGGTGGCCGACGTGGCCGGCCTGGAGTCCGTGGTGAAGCGGATCTCGGGCACGAAGGGCGTGGCCCGCACCCGCACCACCGTCGTACTCTCCACCAAGTGGGAGAACCGGGTGAGCGATCTCCCTCCCGAAGGAGAGTGACGTCATGGCACTGGTCGGTCTGGAGGAGCTGCACGCGGCCCGGGAGCGGATCGCGGGGGTCGCGGTGCGCACCCCGCTGGTCCCCGCCCCGTGGGCGGCCGAGGGCGAGCGCCGCCTCTGGCTGAAGCCGGAGAACCTCCAGCCGACCGGTGCCTTCAAGACCCGCGGCGCCTACAACCGGCTGGCCGTGCTCACCGACGACGAGCGGGCCCGCGGGGTGGTCGCGCAGTCGAGCGGCAACCACGCGCAGGCGGTCGCGTACGCGGCCGGGCTGCTGGGGATCAAGGCCGTCATCGTCATGCCGGACACCTCGCCCGCCGTCAAGGTGGAGGCCACCCGCGGGTTCGGCGCCGAGGTGATCCTCGTGCCGCCGGGGGAGCGGGACACCCTGCCCGGCGAACTGGCCGAGCGGCACGGCTACGTGTGGGTGCCGCCGTACGACGACCCGTACATCATCGCGGGCCAGGGCACGGTCGGCCTGGAGATCGCCGAGGACGCCCCGGCCGGACTGGACACCGTCCTGGTGCCGGTCAGCGGCGGCGGCCTGATCGGCGGGACGGCGGCCGCGCTCAAGCTCACCCGCCCGGAGATCCGGGTGGTCGGCGTCGAGCCGGAGCTCGCGGCGGACGCGCGGGAGAGCCTGCGCACCGGCCGCCGGGTCGAGTGGCCGGTCGCCGACACCTACCGCACCATCGCGGACGGCCTGCGCACCCCGTCCGTCGGGGTGCTCCCGTACGAGCACCTGACCGCCTACGTGGACGACATCGTCACCGTCACGGAGGACGAGATCCGGGCCACCGTCGCCCTGCTCGCCCGCCGCGGCCGCCTCGTCGCCGAACCCTCCGGCGCGGTCGCCCCGGCCGCGTACTTCCACCGCGCGGAGCAGACCGGCGGCCGGTCGGTCGCGGCCGTCGTGAGCGGCGGGAACATCGAACCGGCACTGCTCGCGGAGCTGCTCTCGGCATAGGCGTACGCTCGTTCCGGCAAGGAATCGAAGTCGGAGGAGGCGGGTCACCGCATGGACGCAGGGCTCAAGCGCGAGCTGGAGGCGAAGGTCTACGCGGGTGAGCGGCTGACCCGCGAGGACGGGATCGCGCTCTACGAGAGCGACGACCTGGCCTGGCTGGGCGGCCTGGCGCACCACGTGCGGACGCGGAAGAACGGCGACGTCGTCCACTTCAACGTCAACCGCCACCTCAACATGACCAACGTGTGCAGCGCGTCCTGCGCCTACTGCTCGTTCCAGCGCAAGCCGGGCGAGAAGGACGCGTACACGATGCGCATCGAGGAGGCCGTCCGCCTCGCCAAGGCGATGGAGGTCGAGTCCCTCACCGAGCTGCACATCGTCAACGGCCTGCACCCGACCCTGCCCTGGCGCTACTACCCGCGCTCGCTGCGGGAGCTGAAGGCGGCCCTGCCGAACGTCTCGCTGAAGGCCTTCACCGCCACCGAGATCCACTGGTTCGAGAAGATCAGCGGCCTGTCCGCGGACGAGATCCTCGACGAGCTGATCGACGCCGGCCTGGAGTCGCTGACCGGTGGCGGCGCGGAGATCTTCGACTGGGAGGTCCGCCGGCACATCGTCGACCACGACACCCACTGGGAGGACTGGTCGCGGATCCACCGGCTGGCGCACTCCAAGGGCCTCAAGACGCCCTGCACCATGCTGTACGGGCACATCGAGGAGCCCCGCCACCGCGTCGACCACGTGCTGCGGCTGCGCGAGCTGCAGGACGAGACCGGCGGCTTCCAGGTCTTCATCCCGCTGCGCTACCAGCACGACTTCCACGACTCCAAGGACGGCGTCGTGCGCAACCGCCTGATGGCGCGCACCGAGATGGCCACCGGCGCCGAGGCGCTGAAGACCTTCGCCGTGTCCCGGCTGCTCTTCGACAACGTCCCGCACGTCAAGGTCTTCTGGGTGATGCACGGCGTCACCACCGCCCAGCTGGCGCTCAGCCACGGCGCGGACGACATGGACGGCTCGGTGGTCGAGTACAAGATCACCCACGACGCGGACAACTTCGGCACCCCGAACAAGCTCGGCCGCGACGACCTGCTCGGCCTGATCCGCGACGCCGGCTTCCGCCCGGTCGAGCGCAACACCCGCTACGAGGTCATCCGCGAGTACGAGGGCCCCGACCTGACGCTCCGCGAGACCCCGCAGGCGATGCGCCTCTGAGCTGCGCCCGTCGCGCTCCCACCTGCACGTTCCCGTCCCCCGGGCCGCACCGCCGGCCCGGGGGACGGGCGTCTTCACAGCTCCCGTACAACGCCCCGGGTTTACCAACGGGTACGCCGTTTGGCAGGATCGGCCCCATGTCCGGTTCACATCGCGCCACCGCGTACCCGCCGTACGAGCCGATGCAGGAGCCGGCGCACGGCGTGCCGCAGCAGCCGCACGAGCCGTCGTACGGCTCCTACGAGCCGTACCAGGAGCCCGTCCACGAGGCCCCGTACGGCCAGTACCAGCCGTACGCGCAGCCGGCTGACGGGTACTTCGCCGCGTACGACGAATCGTTCCAGCCGTACGCGCAGGCACCGGAGGCCTACGAGGCTCCGGAGCCGCTGTACGAGCCCGAGCCGCTGTACGAGGCGGCGTCGTCGCTTTACGAGCCCGAGCCGCTTTACACGCCCGAGCCGCTGTACGCGCCGGAGCCGCCGTACGAGCCCGAGCCGGTCTACCTGTCCGAGCCCGCGCCGCAGGCCGCCGCCACCCCCGCCGTGGGCGCCAGGACGGCCGCCCGGGGCCGCCGCCGCAAGGCGAAGAAGAAGAGTCACGGCAAGGCCGTGATGGCCGGCACCGCGCTGCTGGTCGCGGCCGCCGCGGGCTGGTACACCGTCGGCCAGGACACCGCCAAGCCCGGCGTCACCACCGCCGACGGCCCCGGCCCGGAGGGCGTCAGCACGTCCGACCGGCCCGCCCCGGCCGCCGCCGCCCAGGCCGCCGCGGACCGGCAGAACCAGGCCGCCGTGGCCGGCCGGAGCGAGACCCGCGACGACGGCTCGGTGGCCGCGATACCCGGCCTCGGCGCGTCCTTCACGGCCCGGATACCCGCGCAGACCAACCAGGTCGTGGTGGCCACCGGCCAGGGCAAGGACACCGACAAGAACAGCGTCACGCTGTGGACCCGGACCCCGGAGGGCCGCTGGCTGCCCGGCGAGACCTGGCAGGGCCACAACGGCAAGAACGGCTGGACCACCGGCCACAACGAGGGCGACCTGCGCAGCCCGATCGGCGTCTTCTCGCTGACCGACGCCGGCGGCCGCAACGCCGACCCCGGCAGCAAGCTCCCGTACGACAAGGACCCGAGCTTCGTGGTCTCCGGGACGGGCTTCTTCGGCGACCAGCTGGCCGGCTCCTTCGACTACGTCGTGGCGATCAACTACAACCGGGTCCCCGGCTCCTCCCCGCTCGACCCGCGCCGCCCCGACGGCAAGTCCAAGGGCGGCGGCATCTGGCTCCACGTCGACCACGACGGCCCCACCCACGGCTGCGTCTCCATCCCCGAGGACAAGATGGCGCAGCTCATCCGCACCCTGGATCCGGCCGCCCACCCGGTCATCGTGATGGGCGACGCGACCTCGCTGGCGGCCTGACCCCGGACCGGACGATCCGGCCGCGGGCCAAGCGGAACCCCAAGTGCCGCAACGCCCCTTGTCGGCTACCTACAGTTCACGGGGGCGGATCCTGTAGCCGATGGTGCCCGGCTGACCAGCGGGTAACCCGGTTGCATGGCAGCATGAGCGGTTCGCGCATCGTGGCACTCGGTCACTACCAGCCCCCCAAGGTCCTCTCCAACGACGACCTGGCCATGCTCGTCGACACGACCGACGAGTGGATCCGTGCCCGGGTGGGGATCAGGACCCGGCACATCGCCGAGGGCGAGACCCTGGTCGACATGGCCACCGAGGCGGCCCAGAAGGCGCTGGCCCGCAGCGGCCGCACCGCCGACGAGATCGACCTCGTCGTGGTCGCCACCTGCACCGCCGTCGAGCGCAGCCCCAACACGGCCGCCGCCGTGGCCGCCCGGCTCGGCGTCCGGGCGCCCGCCGCCTACGACATCAACACGGTCTGCTCCGGCTTCTCGTACGCGCTGGCCACCGCCGACCACGCGATCCGGGCCGGCGCGGCCCGCCGGGCGCTGGTGATCGGCGCCGAGCGGATGTCCGACACCCTCGACTGGACCGACCGCTCGACCTGCGTGATCTTCGGCGACGGCGCCGGCGCCGCGGTCGTCGAGGCCCAGGAGGACGGCGCCGAGCCGGGCATCGGCCCGGTGGTCTGGGGCTCCGAGCCGGAGAAGGGCGACGCCGTGGTGATCACCGGCTGGGACCCGGTGATCAGCCAGCAGGGCCAGTCGGTCTTCCGCTGGGCCACCACCCAGCTCGCCCCGCTCGCCCGGCAGGCCTGCGAGCGGGCCGGGATCGACCCGTCCGAGCTGAAGGGCTTCGTGCCGCACCAGGCGAACCTGCGGATCATCGACGCGATCGCCAACAAGCTCGGCGTCACCGACGCGGTGGTGGCCAGGGACGTCGTGGAGTCCGGCAACACCTCGGCCGCGTCGATCCCGCTGGCCTTCTCCAAGCTGGTCGAGCGCGGCGAGCTGTCGCCCGGCGACCCGGTCCTGCTGTTCGGCTTCGGCGGCGGTCTGGCCTACGCCGGCCAGGTGGTCCGCTGCCCCTGAGGCGGCCCCGGCGCCGTCCCGGCGCCTGACGCGGAACATGCCGGTGGGCGGGCACCCTGTGTGAGGGGTGCCCGCCCACCGGCATGTCTGGCCCTGGCGCGCTGCGGTACGTCGGCGGACCTCCCCCGAGGACACGGCCGCCGTCCGTCGTTCCCCGGACAGGAGGCCGGGGCTGCGCGCGGGCGGATGGTCGGATGAGCGGATGGTCTACTTGGGCGCCTTCTTGCCGGTGACGCCCAGGTACACCAGGGGAGCGAGGTTGGGCTTGAGGTCCTTGACCTTGACGCCCCAGGAGGTGAAGGCCTTCTGGTGCTCTGCCGCCGAGGCGAGCAGCGAGACCAGGGCCCCGGAGACGGCGTTGGGATCGAGTGACTTGTCGGCCTGTCCCTTCGCCTGGAGTTCCCGGACGGCATCCGCGAGCGGCTTGGCGACCGCGTTGAGGACGGTCATGCGGATCTTGAAGAACCGCTTGTCCCCTTCGGCGGCACCGAGCGTGACCACTCGGAGAATGGCGTCGTTCTTGCGCCAGAAGGCGAGGAATCCGTCGACCAGTTCTTCCGAAGTGGTCGGTCCGGACTTCCCTGCCCAGGACTTTCCGGCCACCAGCTCTTTGAGGGTGTCGGCGTCCTTGGCCATTTCCTCGGCGATTTCGAGGACAGCGCCCTCGACATCCGGGAAGTACTGGTAGAAGGTCGCGGGGGAGGTACCCGCCATACGGGCGACGTCGATGACCTTGACGTCCCGATAGGGCGACGTGCTGAGCATCTCGCGGAGGCAGTCGAGCAGCTTCTGCCGCGTCTCCTGTCCGCGTCGCCCGGCGACGCGACCGTCGACGGTGCGAACTTGTCCTGTCATGCCGTCAGCTTACCGTGGCACGATCTTGGCGCGATTCGGTGATGCGACTATTACTCCGCTCGGGGGTTCCTATAGGGGCATGAACCACTTCGGACGGATATTCACCGCATCCCGATGTAGCCCCCCCGTGTGCTTTCGATCTCACAGCGTGACGGCGAGTCCGCTGAGGGGTGGTCGGGTGACAGAGCGTGACGGAAACCCGGCGTGGACGACGTGCGGTCGGTGAGCCCGTCGGACGGCCCGGGCGCAAGCCCCCGCCGGAGCGGGCGTCAGAATCCGGCCGTTCCGCGACCACTGACCTGGCGGTGCCGTCCGTGCGGCCCCCGGCGCTCCTGGGCGGGGGAGGTTGGAGATGGGCCGGGCGGCCATGGAGAATCGGGTCCGGCACCACGCGGCGGGTGCCTGGACGGGGAGGTGGCAGCGGAGTGGACCAGCTGACGGCGCACGATCCGAGGCGGATCGGGCCCTTCGAGGTGCTGGGGCGGCTCGGCGCGGGCGGGATGGGCCTGGTCTACCTGGCACGTTCCGCCTCCGGCCGGCGCGTGGCCATCAAGACCGTCCGGGGGGAGCTGGCCGAGGACGAGCTGTTCCGGGTCCGCTTCGCGCGGGAGATCGCCGCGGCCAAGACGGTCGGCGGCTTCTACACGGCGGCCGTCGTGGACGCCGACGCCGACGCGCGCGTGCCCTGGCTGGCGACCGCCTACATCCCGGCGCCCTCCCTGGAGGACCTGGTCGAGGAGTGCGGCCCGCTGCCGGTGGACGCCACCCGCTGGCTGGTCGCCGGCATAGCCGAGGCGCTGCAGTCCATCCACGCCGCCGGGCTGATCCACCGCGACCTGAAGCCCTCGAACGTCCTGGTGGTCGAGGACGGCCCGAAGGTGATCGACTTCGGCATCGCCGCCGGGGTGTCCAGCACCCGGCTCACCATGACCAACGTCGCGGTCGGCACCCCCGCCTACATGTCGCCCGAGCAGGCCCGCGACAGCCGGACCGTCCAGGGCGCCAGCGACATCTTCTCGCTCGGCTCGCTGATGGTCTTCTGCGCCACCGGGCACCCGCCCTTCCGCGGCTCGAACCCGGTCGAGACGGTGTTCCAGCTCCTGCGCGAGCAGCCCGACTACTCGGGGATGCCGGTCGAGCTGATGGACCTGGTCCGCGCCTGCATGCGGCCCTCGCCCGAGCACCGGCCCACCCCGGCGCAGATCCAGACCGAACTGGCCCCGCACCTGTTCTCCCGGGACGACGCCTCCGGCGAGGCCGGGGACTGGCTCCCGGCCAACGCGCTGGAGCTGATCGAGCGCAAGCGCGGCCGGCGCCAGCCCGCCGCGCCGCCCGCACCCCCGGCACCTCCCGCGCCGCCCGTGACCCCGCAGGGCGCCGGGCCGCTGCACCCGGCCGAGGCGCCGGCCCCCGTCCCGCCGGGGCCCGTCCCGCACCAGAGCGTGCCGCACCAGAACGTGCCGACGCAGCGTCCCGGCGTCGAGGACCCGCGCACCCAGCACCCGGGCGGCCACGCCCCGCCGCCGCTCGGTCCGGTGCACGTCCGGCCGGGCCAGGCGTCCGAGGCCGAGATCGCCACCGAGAAGATCCGCTCGCCCAACAAGCACCGGGCGCCCACCGACGGCGGCGGCGCCGAGGTGCGGCTGCCCGGCGCGTCCGTGCGGATAGGCCCCGGTCCGCGGGCCGAGCACGAGCAGACCGGCCCCGGTGCCACGCCGGCCGAGACCGAGTGGGTGCGCCGGGCGACCCCGCCGCCGGCCCGGACGCCCCTCCCGGCGCCCGTCCAGCCCCCGGCTCCGGCGCCGCGCTGGCGGCCCTGGCGGTTCCGGATGTCCAACGACGTCTGGGGCACCCCGGTGGTCGCCGACGGCACCCTGTTCGTCTCCAGCTTCGAGGTGCACGCGCTGGACATCGCCTCCGGCCAGCGCCGCTACAAGACCCGGGACGTGGCCTGGGCGCTCGCCGTGGACGCCGGCCGGGTGCACGCGGCCGACGGACCGCACCTGTACACCGTGGACGTCGCGGACGGCACCGAGCGCTGGCGCACCTCGCTGGACGGCTGGGTCTACTCGCTGTCCGCCGCCGACGGCGTGCTGTGCTGCGGCGTGCGCGGCGGCGGCGTCCAGCTGCGTTCGGCCGCCACCGGCGCCGAGCTGTGGCGCGCCGACGACGCCCAGCAGGACTACGAGAACCCGCAGTCCGGGCCCGTCCTGGTGGCCGGCGCCGCGTACTACTACGGCGCCGGGCGGCTGCGCTGCGTCGACCCGCGCGGCGCGGGCCTGCGCTGGTCCTTCCCGGTCGGCGAGGACGTCCCGTCGCACCCCGTCGAGCGCGGCGGCGTGCTGTACGTGACGGCCGGCACCCGGGTGTACGCCCTGGACGCGGCGAGCGGCGCCGAGCGGTGGCGCTTCGAGGCGCCGGTGGTGCTCTTCACCCCGCCCGCGCTGGACGCGGACGCCGTCTACGTCGCCGACTACCTGGGCACCGTGTACGCGCTCGACGCGGCCACCGGCCGGGACCGCTGGCGCGGTGCCACGGGCGGCCGCCAGGGCGCCGAGCCGGTCGTGGTCGGCGAGGGCATGGTGCTGGTCGGCAGCGGCGAGGTGCTGTACGCCTTCGAGGCGGCCACCGGCCGGGAGCGCTGGCGCTACACCGCGCGCGGCGAGATCGTCGGCTCCCCGGCGGTCGCGGACGGCCTGGTCCACCTCGGCAGCCGGGACCACTCGCTGCACACGGTGGACCTGGCGAGCGGTCAGCTGCGCTGGGAGCTCGGCACCAAGGGCGAGCTGACCGGCTCCCCGGTGGCGGTCGGCGGCCGGGTGTTCGTCGGCTCCAAGGACCGCTGCGTGTACGCGCTGGACGCCTTCTACGGCACGGCGGTGCCCGCCCGCTAACGCTTGTCGCGGGCCTCCGGGTGGTGGTGGCACCAGCCCTCCCACGCGGAGGCGACCATCTCGGCGACGTCGTACCGGGCGTGCCAGCCCAGCTCGCGGCCGATCAGGTCGGCGGAGGCCACCACCCGGGCCGGGTCGCCGGGGCGGCGCGGGGTCACCTCCGGGGTGGTGTCCCGCCCGGTGACCTCGCCGATCAGGGCGAGCATCTCGCGGACGCTGACGCCCTCGCCGCGGCCGATGTTGAGCACCAGCGCGGTGTCGCCCGGCGGGTCGGCGGCGAGCCGGCGGGCGGCCGCGACGTGGGCCGACGCGACGTCGGCCACGTGGATGTAGTCGCGCACGCAGGTGCCGTCCGGGGTGGGGTAGTCCGCGCCGAAGACGCGCGGCGCCCGGCCGGTGGTGAGGCGCTCGAAGACCATCGGGACGAGGTTGAAGACCCCGGTGTCGGCCAGCTCCGGCGTGCCGGAGCCGGCCACGTTGAAGTACCGCAGCGAGATCGTCGACATGCCGTGCGCCCGCCCGGCGGCGGCGACCAGCCACTCGCCGGCCAGCTTGGTCTCGCCGTACGGGTTCATCGGCGCGCAGGGGGTGGCCTCGGTGACCAGGTCGACGTCCGGCATGCCGTAGACGGCGGCCGAGGAGGAGAACAGGAAGCGCCGCACGCCCTCGTCGGCGGCGGCCTCCAGGACGGTCTGCAGGCCGAGCATGTTCTCGCGGTAGTAGAGGAACGGGCGCTCGACCGACTCGCCCACCTGCTTCTTCGCGGCGAAGTGCAGGATCCCCGTCACCGCGTGCTCGCGGATGGCGGCGGACACGACGGCGCGGTCCAGCGTGGAGCCCTTGACGAGCGCGACGTCGGCCGGCAGCCGGCTCGGATCGCCGGTGCTGAGGTCGTCCAGGACGGCCACGCTCTCGCCCGCGTCGAGCAGCTGACGGACCACGTGCCCGCCGATGTATCCGGCACCGCCAGTGATCAACCAGGTCATGCTCCGATCCTAGGCCGTCCCGTTTTGACCGGTGTGGCCGGGCGAGTCCAGCCAGCAATTCGGACAAATCG
Organism: Kitasatospora sp. NPDC057904; assembly: GCF_042887925.1. Lineage (NCBI taxonomy): Bacteria > Bacillati > Actinomycetota > Actinomycetes > Kitasatosporales > Streptomycetaceae > Kitasatospora > Kitasatospora sp. NPDC057904. The sequence continues at coordinate 26,867 of NZ_JBHVOL010000018.1, read as the reverse complement.
GTGAAATGCTGACAAAGATTTCTGTGCTCTCGGCCTGGTGACGAATCGGAGGCAGCCAAGGTGAGCCGAAAGAAGGAACACAACCGTCCCCTCCCGGCCGGTCCGCGGCCTACCGGCCCCAAGGCGTTCCGCGGGTGGCTGCGCGCCCCCGGTGCGGTCGCCGTCCTGGCGGCCGCCGCGCTGGCGCTGACCGGGTGCAGCAGCGGTTCGTCGTCGTCGGCCAAGTCTTCGGCCCCGGGCCAGGCCTCGTCCTCCGCGGCCCCGTCACCGGCCGCGTCGGGCTCCTCGGCCCCGCCCATGACCGGCAACCAGCTCCAGGACGCCTACCAGAAGGTCATCGCCGACGTCCTGCCGTCCGTGGTGCAGATCACCACCGGCGACAGCCTCGGCTCGGGGATCGTCTACGACGACAAGGGCGACATCGTCACCAACGCCCACGTGGTCGGGTCCGCCACCACCTTCACCGTCACCCTGGCCAACAGCACCAAGTCCCTGGACGCCGCTCTGGTCGGCAGCTACCCCGACTCCGACCTCGCGGTGATCAAGCTGAGCAGCCCGCCGAGCGGCCTCAAGCCCGCCACCTTCGGGGACTCGGGCAAGGTCCAGCTGGGCCAGATCACGCTCGCCATGGGCAGCCCGCTCGGGCTCTCCAGCAGCGTCACCCAGGGCATCGTCTCGGCCACCGGGCGGACCGTCTCCGAGCCCAGGGGCGGCGGATCGCCGGGCGCGACGATCGGCAACATGGTGCAGACCTCGGCCGCGATCAACCCGGGCAACAGCGGCGGCGCGCTGGTCAACCTGGACAGCCAGGTGATCGGCATCAACACCCTCGCGGCCACCGAGCCGCAGGCCAACGGCGCCGCCGCGCCCGGCATCGGCTTCGCGATCCCGGCGTCCACCATCACCAACATCACCGACCAGCTGATCAAGCAGGGCAAGGTGACCAACTCCGGCCGGGCCGCGCTCGGCGTCACCGCCCGGACCAGCTTCAACCAGCAGTTCCAGCCGGCCGGCGCGGTGATCGTCTCGGTCACCGCAGGCGGCCCGGCCGCCTCGGCGGGGCTCCAGCCCGGGGACGTCATCACCAAGATCGGCGACGCCGCGGTCGACTCGCTGAACGCCCTGACCACGGCCCTCGCCTCGCTCACGCCGGGCAGCAAGGCCACCGTGACGTACACCCGGGACGGCAAGGCGCAGACCGCCGACGTCACCCTCGGCACGCTGGAGACGACCTCCTAGGGCCGCACCGGCCCCCCGGACCCCGGTACGGCCACCGGCCGGGCCGCACGACCGCGCAAGGGTTCCGCGGTCCGGCCGCGCCGCACCGGAGCGGCGCCGGCGCCCCGTCACTGCCTCGGCGGGGCGCCGGCGCCTTCGTGTGTCCGGGTGCTCAGTGGCGGGCGGCCCGGGTGTGCCAGGGCAGCTCGACGGTGACGGTGGTCGGGCCGCCCTCCGGGCTCTCCACCAGGAACACCCCGTCCACCGCCTGGACCCGCTCGGCCAGCCCGGCCAGGCCGCCGCCCGGGTAGGCGCTCGCGCCGCCCCGGCCGTCGTCCTGGACCAGCAGCATCAGCTGGTCGTCGGAGCGCCAGACCTCCACCGAGGCGCTCCGCGCGCCGGAGTGCTTGGAGACGTTCGTCAGCAGCTCGCTGACCGTGAAGTAGGCGATGCCCTCGACCGCCGAGTCCGGGCGCTCGGCCACGCCGTCGGGGCCGCGCAGCTCGACGTTCACCCGGACCCCGCCGGGGACGGTGCAGCGGGCGGCCACCGAGGACAGCGCCGCGTCCAGGCCGCGGTCGGTGAGCACCGCCGGGTGGATGCCGCGGGCCAGGTCGCGCAGCTCCTTCAGGGCCAGCTTCACCTCGCCGTGCGCGTTGTCGACCATCGACGCCGCGGCGGCCATGTCCGCCGGAGTCTCCACCTCGCGCAGCCGCTCCTTGGCCATGCCGAGGTCCATCGCCAGCGCGACCAGGCGGGCCTGGGCGCCGTCGTGCAGGTCGCGCTCGATCCGGCGCAGGTCGGCGGCGGCGGTGTCGACCACCGTGCCGCGGTCCTCCTCCAGCTCGCGCACCCGCTCGGACAGGGCACCGGGGAACAGCAGCGCCTCGACCAGGATCCGGTCCACCGCCGCCTCGGCGCGGATCACCCACGGCAGCACCGGCCACAGCACGACGACGCTGACCAGGGTGACGGTGAAGCTCAGGATGCCCCACGGCAGCAGCAGTACGTTGTACAGCGCCGAGCGCCAGTTCAGCAGGTCGGTCAGGTTGGCGATGGCGAAGCCGGTGACGCCCGGGCGGCGCCGGACCACCGGCTCCGGCTCGCTGATCTCCGAACCGTGCGCCGACCGCGCCCGGCGCCGGGCCAGCGCGCCCAGACCGCGGCAGCCGGCCAGCCCGGCGGCCAGCACCGGCAGGCCGATCACCGTCACGGACAGCCCGAGGCCGACCGACAGCATCACCGCCGCGAAGACGAACCCGCCGATGCCCAGTGGCAGGTTCAGCATCAACTGCCCGGCCTGTCGCCACATCCGGGCGCCGTACAGCGGGCCGCGCTCCATCCGCGCGTCCTGCTCCTTGACGGCCGCCACGGCGCGCCGGGTCAGGGGCTTCATCAGGATCCACCCTCCCTCTCGCTCTAGTGGTCCAAGCTTCCCGAACACGGGGCGGGTGGTGCCATGGGGGTGATACATCTCCTGGGCCGGGGGTTATCCCCACCCCTGCCGGCCCCTCCCCGTCCCTCTCCGGACGGCTCCGGGCGGTACGGGGGTGTCCACCGGTTGTCCACGTGACGTCTTGCGGAGCGGGCTGGGTTCGGGTGGAGCGGAGCCGTCCCCTTAGACTCACGCATTGGCCATGGTTATGACCGTGTAAAGAAGCGACGTAGAACTGCCTTGAGGGGCGGTTCACGGCCGAGTGGAGGGCGAAGGCATGGAGTGGCGGCAAGCGGCTGCCGTCGCGGCCGACCCGGCGGTCGGCAGCGGCTACTTCGACGCGTACGCGGCGATGGGACTGCTCGCCGTCATCGGCGTGCTGTTCGTGACCGTCGCGTTCACCGCCAACCGGCTGCTGCGTCCGGTGGTGTACTCGCCGGAGAAGCTCCTGGCCTACGAGTGCGGCGTGGACCCGGTGGGCGAGGACTGGGCGCACACCCAGATCCGCTACTACGTGTACGCCTTCCTGTACGTGATCTTCGCGGTCGACGCGATCTACCTGTTCCCGTGGGCGACCGTGTTCGCCACCGCCGGGTACGGGGCCGGGACGCTGATCGAGATGTTCCTCTTCATCGGCTTCCTCGCGGTCGGGCTGCTCTACGCCTGGAAGAAGGGCGTTCTGGAATGGACATGACCCACAACCACTCGCACGCCGCGCCGGGCGGACCGGTCCCGCTCGGCCTCCCGGACCCGTCGCGCCCCGGCGCCGTCGAGCGCCGGAGCATCGGCCCGCTGGCCCGGCTCGCGCCGGACCCGGTCAAGGTCGTGCTCAACTGGGGCCGCCGCTACAGCCTCTGGTGCTTCAACTTCGGGCTGGCCTGCTGCGCGATCGAGTTCATCGCGGCGTCCATGGCCAAGCACGACTTCATCCGGATGGGTGTCATCCCGTTCGCGCCCGGCCCCCGGCAGGCCGATCTGATGATCGTCTCGGGGACGGTGACGGACAAGATGGCGCCCGCCGTCAAGCGCCTCTACGAGCAGATGCCCGAGCCGAAGTACGTCATCTCCTTCGGCGCCTGCTCCAACTCCGGCGGTCCGTACTGGGACTCGTACTCGGTGACCAAGGGCGTCGACCAGATCATCCCGGTCGACGTCTACGTGCCCGGCTGCCCGCCGCGGCCCGAGGCGCTGCTCCAGGGCATCCTCAAGCTGCAGGAGAAGATCGCCGCCGAGTCGCTGCCCGCCCGCTACGCCGCGCCCGCGTCGGCGCTGCGGCGTCCGCTGGTGGCGGGGCCCGCGGGCTCCTCGGGCTCTTCGGGCTCTGCGGAGCCTTCGGGGTCTTCGGGCTCTTCGGCAGAGGGAGGGGTCTCGTGACCACGGCAGAGCAGTACGCGGCGTCGGTCGGGGAGTGGGCGACTGGCGCCGAGGCGTACGGGCTGATCACCGTCGACGTGCCCGCCGAGCACTGGATCGAGGCGCTCACCGCCGCCCGTGACGGGCTCGGCCTGGGCTTCTTCGACTGGCTGAGCGCCGTCGACGAGCTCGCCGACGGCTTCTCCGTGGTCGCCCACCTGGCCTCGGCCGAGGGACACGCGGTGCGCCACCTCGCGCTGCGCACCCGGGTGCCGCGGGACAAGGCCGCCCTGCCGACGGCCGTGTCGGTGTACGCCGGCGCCGCGTGGCACGAGCGCGAGACCCACGAGATGTTCGGCATCGACTTCCCCGGGCACCCGCACCTCGTCACCCTGCTGCTGCCGGACGGCTTCGAGGGACACCCGCTGCGCAAGGAGTTCGTGCTCGCGGCCCGCGTCGCCAAGGCCTGGCCGGGCGCCAAGGAGCCGGGCGAGTCCGACCACGGCGACGGGCCGGCGCGGCGCAAGATGCAGCCGGCCGGCGTGCCGGACCCGAACGAGTGGGGCCCGCTCAAGGGCACCCTGCCGCCGGTCGCCGAGCGGCCCGCGCGTGGTGCGCGGGCGGCGGGCGCGGCGGCGCGCACTCCACGGGCCGCCGCGGCGGCTGCGGGTGCTGCCGGTGCTGCCGGTGCCGCCGGTGAGGCTCCGGCGGTGCGGGCGGACCGGCCCCGGCGGACCCGGTCGGTGTCGGACGGTTCGGCGAGCCAGGCGGGAGCCGAGGCTGCCGAGGGCGCCGTCGCCGAGGGCGCTGCCGGTGAGGCTCCGGCCGTGCGGGCGGACCGGCCGCGACGGACCCGGTCGGTGTCGGACGGTTCGGTCAGCCAGCCGGTCGAAGCGCCCGGCGCCGACGCGCCGAAGGCCGCTGACGAGCCCAAGGCCGAGCGTCCCGCCCCCACGCGGACGCAGTCGTCGGACGCGCCCTGGCACAACCCGGTGCCCGCCCACGACGCGAAGCCTGCCGAGGAACCTGCGGAGGGGCCGGCGGCGGAACCCGCCGAGGCCCCGGCGGAGAAGAAGGACGACCCGTCGGCCCGCCCGGCCGGCCAGGACGGAGACGGCACGTGAACCTGCTCGACACGGTGCTGCGCTGCGTCGCCACGCTCGTCGTCTTCCTCACCGTCCCGCTGATCATCGGCCAGACGGAGCACAAGGTCATGGCGCACATGCAGGGCCGGCTCGGCCCGATGTACGCCGGCGGCTTCCACGGCTGGGCGCAGCTCGTCGCCGACGGCGTGAAGTTCGCGCAGAAGGAGGACATCGTCCCCGCCGGGGCGGACCGCCGGATCTTCCAGCTGGCGCCCGCCGTCTCGCTGCTGCCGTACCTCTTCGTGCTGCTGGCGATCCCGGTCGGCCCGGACGGCTTCGTCGGCCAGGCGGTCGACGCTGGGCTGTTCTTCGTGCTGGCCGTGATGGGCGTCGGCGTGATCGGCAAGCTGATGGCCGGCTGGGCGTCGGCGAACAAGTTCTCGCTGCTCGGCGGCCTGCGCACGGCCGCCCAGCTGATGTCCTACGAGCTGCCGATGGTGCTGGCGGCGGCCTCGGTGGCGATGGCCGCCGGCACGCTGTCGCTGCCCGGGATCGTGGACTCCTGGCAGTGGTACTGGCTCCCGTGGCAGCTCATCGGCGCGTTCGTGTTCTTCACGGCCGGTCTGGCCGAGCTCCAGCGCCCGCCGTTCGACATGCCGGTGGCCGACTCGGAGATCATCTTCGGCGCGTACACCGAGTACACCGGCCTGCGCTTCGCCCTGTTCCTGCTCTCCGAGTACGTGGGCATCCTCGTGGTGTCCGGGCTGACCGCCGTGCTGTTCCTCGGCGGCTGGCACGGCCCGATGCCGGACCAGCTCGGCTGGCTCTGGACCCTGCTGAAGACCTTCGCGCTGGCCTTCGTGGTGATCTGGCTGCGGGTGACGTACCCGCGCCTGCGCGAGGACCAGCTGATGCGCTTCGCGTGGACCGTGCTGATCCCGCTCGCCCTCGTCCAGCTCGCCCTCACCGGCATCATCAAGGTGGCGATCTCATGAGTTTCCCGGGTGCCGGCCTCGCCAAGGGGCTGGCCGTGACTCTGCGGACGATGACGAAGAAGACCGTCACCGCGCAGTACCCCGACGTGCAGCCGGTGCTGCCGCCGCGCTCGCGCGGCGTCATCGCGCTGCTGGAGGAGAACTGCACGGTGTGCATGCTCTGCGCGCGCGAATGCCCGGACTGGTGCATCTACATCGACTCCCACAAGGAGACGCTGCCGGCCGCCGACCCGAACGCGCGCGCCCGCACCCGCAACGTGCTGGACCGCTTCGCGATCGACTTCTCGCTCTGCATGTACTGCGGGATCTGCATCGAGGTGTGCCCGTTCGACGCGCTGTTCTGGTCGCCGGAGTTCGAGTACGCCGAGACGGACATCCTGGAGCTGACCCACGAACGGGACCGGCTCCGTGAGTGGATGTGGACCGTCCCGGCGCCGCCGGCGCTGGACCCGGCGGCCGAGGAGCCCAAGGAGATCGCCACCGCGCGCAAGGCGGCGGACAAGCTGGCCGCGGCCGCCGCGGCGGCCGTCGCCCCCGAGGAGAAGGGTGAGACCGAGTGACTGCTCTTGCCCTGCTCGCGGCGACCGGCCCGCTGGCGCCGGCCTCCCGTTCGTTCCTGTCGCCGACCGGCGTGGAGATCGTCTTCCTGCTGGTCGGCATCACCGTGCTCGGCTCGGCCGTCGTCGCCGTGAGCACCAAGCAGCTGGTGCACGCCGCGCTGTGGCTGGTGGTCGCGCTCGGCGGGCTCGCGATCGAGTTCCTGCTGCTCACCGCCGAGTTCATCGCCTGGGTGCAGGTGCTGATCTACCTCGGCTCGGTGATCGTCCTGGTGCTGTTCGGGCTGATGCTCACGAAGGCGCCGATCGGGCGCTCGCCGGACGCCGACTCGAAGAACCGCTGGGTCGCCCTGGCGGTCGCGCTGGCCTCCGCCGGAACGCTCGTGACCCTGGTCGTGGACGCCTTCCGCACCTCCTGGATCGACCTCGGGGGTGGCGGCGGATCGGCCGCCGTCACCGGGGCGAGCCTGTTCCGCACGTGGGTCCTGCCCTTCGAGGCGCTGTCCGTGCTGCTGCTGGCGGCACTCGTCGGCGCGATCGTGCTGTCGCGCGGCTCGAAGCGCCGGGTGCCGCCGCCGCGGGCCGGCCGGCTGCGCACCGGGCGGCCGGTCGGGTCCAACGGGACCGTCGCCGCGACCGCTCCGCGCACCGCTCCGGAGGCCGCCGCCCCGCCCGTGACGGAGGAGAGCTGATGCACCTCGCCTACCCCGTCGTCCTCGCCGCGCTGCTGTTCAGCGTCGGCGTGTACGGCGTGCTCGCCCGGCGCAACGCCGTCCTCGTCCTGATCTCCGTCGAGCTGATGCTCAACGCCGTCAACCTGAACCTCGTCGCCTTCGACGCCTGGCTGCGCGACTCCCTGCACGCCGGCCAGGCGCTGACGCTGTTCACCATCACGATCGCCGCCGCCGAGATCGGCCTCGGGCTCGCCATCGTCCTGCTGCTGTTCCGGGCCAGGGGCACCGCGGACATCGACCGGGCCACCGCGCTCGGCGACCCGGCCGAGACGCTCGCCGAGGAGGCGCCGGCCGGCGCCGGGGCGCTGAAGGGCCAGGCCACCGCATGAACCTCGCCCTGCCCGTCCTCGTCCCCGCGCTGCCCGCGCTCGGCGCCGCCGCCACCCTGGCCGCCGGGAAGAAGGCCCCCGGCCTGGCCCGGCCGCTCGCCATCGTCCCGGTCGCCGCCTCGGCCGTGCTCGCCCTCGTGGTCGCGCTCCAGCTCGGCACCGGCCAGGCGCTCGACGCCGCCACCCGGCTGACCCCGACCGGCGGCCCGGACATCGCGCTCGCCCTCCACCTGGACGGCTTCAGCTCGCTGATCTCCGTGCTGGTCGGTCTGGTCGCCACGTGCGTCCAGGTCTACTCGACCGCGTACCTGAAGGAGGACCCGCGCTACCCCTCGTACGCGGCGCTGGTCTCGCTCTTCACCGCGGCGATGTTCCTCGTCGTGTACTCGGGCGACCTGGTCGTGCTGCTGGTCGGCTGGGAGGTCATGGGCATCTGCTCGTACTTCCTGATCGGCCACCACTGGGAGAGCGCGGACGCCCGCTCGGCCTCGCTGAAGGCCTTCCTGGTCACCAAGCTCGGCGACGTGCCGTTCCTGTTCGGGATCTTCCTGCTCGGCGCCGACGCCCACAGCTTCCGGATCCCGGACGTGCTGGCCGCCGCCACCGACGGGAAGCTCGGCCACCCGACGCTGATCGCGCTGCTGCTGCTCGCCGGGGTCGCCGGCAAGAGCGCGCAGTTCCCGCTGCACACCTGGCTCCCGGACGCGATGGCCGGCCCGACGCCGGTCTCCGCGCTGATCCACGCCGCCACCATGGTCGCGGCCGGCATCTACCTCGTCGCCCGGCTGCTGCCGGTGTTCCTGCTCTCGGGCGCGGCGCTCGTCGTGCTCGCCGTCATGGCCGCCGTGACGATGATCGGCTCGGCGCTGTGCGCGCTCGCGCAGGACGACCTCAAGCGGGTGCTCGCCTACTCGACCGTCGGCCAGCTCGGCTACATGGCCGGGGCGCTGGCCAGCGGCGACCGCGAGGCCTCGGTGTTCCACCTGGTCAGCCACGGCGCCTTCAAGGCGCTGCTGTTCCTGGCCGCCGGCGTGGTGATCCACGCCGCGCACACCAACTCGATCTCCGCGATGTCCCGGATCCCCGGGCTGCGCAAGCGGGTGCCGGACGCCTACTGGACGATGGGCATCGGCCTGGTCGCGCTGACCGGGCTGCCGCCGTTCTCCGGCTTCTTCAGCAAGGAGGCGGTCCTCGGCGCCGCCGAGCACGCCGCCAACGGCGAGGCGATGACCAACGGTCTCGGCCCCGCCTCGGCCGTGCCGCAGACCGCCGGGTGGATCGTGCTGGTCTCGGCGGCGCTGACCGCGCTGCTCACCGCCGCCTACGCCACCCGGCTCTTCCTGCTCGCGTTCCACAGCCCGGCCGGTGCCGCCGCGGCGGCCCCCGAGGTGGTGGCCCCCGCCGTCGCCGACCGGGCCACCGTCGTGGCCGACCACGAGGCCGACGCGCCCTACTCGCCCGAGCTCGACGAGGCCGACCCGGCCACCGCCGAGCCGCACGCGATGCGCTGGCCGCTGTGGGTGCTGGCCGTCCCGACCATGGCCTTCGGCATCGCCGGGCTGCGCTCCGACTGGCTGCCCGCCCTGCTTGACGGCGGCTCGCTGCGCCCCTCCGGCGTCACCGCCGTCACCGGCACCGGGCTCGCCGTGGCGGGCGCGCTGCTGGCGTACGGCGCCTGGCGCTCGGCCACCGCCCGGCTCGGCGCGGGCCGCCCCGCCCCGGCCGGCCGGGTGCCCGAGCAGGCCGGGGCCCCGGCCGCCGAGGTACTGGCCACCGAGGTGCTGGTCGCCGACCCCGGGCGCACCCTGCTCGGCCCGCTGTTCGGCCCGGCCCGGCACGGCTTCGGCGTCGACCGGCTCTACGCCGCGCTGTTCGTCCGCCCGGTGGCCGCCGCTGCCCGGCTGGTCCGCTTCCTCGACCGCGAGGTCGTCGAGGGCTACGTGCAGGGCAGCGGGATCGGTGCCAACCTGCTCGGCCGGGCCGTCCGGCTCGCGCAGACCGGCAACGCGCAGACCTACCTCAGCGCGCTGCTCGCCGGCGTCGTCCTGCTGGCCGTCCTGGTGGCGGTGTAGCGGATGCCGTTCCCCGTCCTGTCCCTCCCCCCGACCGTCGCGCGTAGGAGTCCCCGATGAACGCGGTCCTCATCGCCCTCCTGGCGCTGCCGCTGCTCGGTGCAGCCCTCACCCTGGCGCCGGTGTTCGGCCCGGACGCGGGCGTCGCCGACCGGCGCGCGCTGCGGCTGAACTCGGTGCTCACCGGCGCGGTGCTCCTGGTCAGCCTCGCCCTGGCGGCCGGGTTCGACCACGGCGAGCCCGCCCGGATGCAGGCCACCACGGACGTGTCCTGGATCCCCGCGATCCACGTGCGCTTCCACCTCGGCGTGGACGGCGTCTCGCTGCCGCTGATCGTGCTCACCGCGCTGCTCACCTTCCTCTGCGCGCTGTACTCGGAGAAGCGGCTGCCGGCCGGGGACAACGTGCCGTCGGCGCGGGCCTTCGTCGGGCTGTTCCTCCTCCTCGAAGTCGGCATGCTCGCCACCTTCGCGGTGCTGGACCTCCTCCTCTTCTTCATGGCCTTCGAGATCGTGCTGATCCCGATGTACTTCCTGATCGCCCGCTGGGGGAGCGGCGCGAAGGTGCCGGCCGCCAACCGGTTCATCCTGTACACGCTGCTCGGCTCGGCCGTGATGCTGCTCGGCTTCCTGCTGATCGGCAGCAAGGCGGGCACCTTCGACATGCAGGCCCTCGCCGCCGGGCACGGCAGCGGCCTGAGCCACACCACCCAGGTGACCGCCGCGCTGGCGATCATGATCGGGCTCGCGGTCAAAGCCCCGGCCTGGCCGCTGCACAGCTGGCTCCCCGACGCGCACACCGCCGCCCCGACGGTCGGCTCGGTGCTGCTCGCCGGCGTGCTGCTGAAGATGGGCACCTACGGTCTCGTCCGCGTCCTCCTCCCGGTCGTGCCCGACGGCACCACGACGCTCGCCCCCTACCTGGGCGCGTTCGCCGCCGTCGGCATCGTCTACGGCTCGCTGGCCTGCCTCGCCCTCGCCCGCCGCGGCTCCAAGGGCGACCTCAAGCGCCTCATCGCGTACTCCTCCGTCGGCCACATGGGCTTCGTCCTGCTGGGCATCGCCTCCCTCACCCCGGTCGGCGTGAACGGCGCGCTGTTCGCCAACATCGCGCACGGTCTGATCACCGGCCTGCTGTTCTTCCTCGTCGGAGCGCTCAAGGACCGCTACGGCACGGCGGACCTCGACACCCTGTCCGGCACCACCGGCGCCGCCCTCTACGGCCGCGCGCCGCGGATCGGCGCCCTGCTCGCCTTCGCCGCCGTCGCCAGCCTCGGCCTGCCCGGGCTGGCCGGCTTCTGGGGCGAGCTGCTCGCCATGTTCGGCGCGTTCGACCCGGCGGCGGGCCTGTCCCGCCCGGCCTTCGTCACCTACATGGTCCTGGCCGGCCTCGGCACCCTCCTCACCGCCGCGTACCTGCTGATCGTCGTCAAGCGCGTCTGCATGGGCGACCCCGAGCAGCCCGCGCCGGTGGCCGAGCTCGCCGACCTGCGTCCGTACGAGGCCGTCAGCTGGACGCCGCTGGCCGCCCTCACCCTGCTCGCCGGCCTCTGGCCCGCGCTCCTGCTCGGCCTCTCCGACCCAGCCGTCAAGCACCTCCTCGGAGGTGGCTGACATGCTCGGAGCCCGGCTCGCCGAACTCGGACCTCACTCCACGGGGCAGCACACTGTGACCTCCCTCGCCGTACCCAACGCGGGCAGCCTGATCCAGTCCGTGGACTGGGTCGCGATCGCGCCGCCGCTGATCGCCGCCGTGGCCGCCCTCGCGGTGCTGGTCGCCGACCTCTTCCTGCCCGAGCGCCACAAGAAGTGGCTCGGCCGCCTCACCGCGGCCGGACTCGCCCTCGCGCTCATCTCGCTCCTCCCCCTCACCGGGGGATCACCCCGGGCGACGTTCTGTGCGCAGAACGTAGCAGGGGCCACTGACAACGCGGGCTGCTCGTACGTCGCGGACCACTTCGCCCTGGTGTTCCAGCTGCTCGCCCTCGGCGGCGCGCTGATCGCCGCGCTGCTGTCCGCGCACACTGTGGAGAGCGAGAAGCTGCCCGGCGGCGAGTACTGGTTCCTGCTGCTCTCCAGCGCCACCGGCGCCGCCCTGCTGCCCGCCTCCCGCGACCTCGCCACCATGGTGGTCGCCCTGGAGGTCGCCTCGCTGCCCGCCTTCGCGCTGGTGGCGCTGCGCCGGGACGGCCGGGGCGCCGAGGCCGCGCTGAAGTTCTTCGTCTCCTCCGTCACCGCGACCGCCGTGATGCTGCTCGGCGTCTCCTTCGTCTACGCGGCCAGCGGCAGCCTGCACCTCGGCGCCGTCGCCGAGGGCCTGGAGCACGCCCCCGCGCAGCTCAAGCCGCTGGCCGAGGCCGGTGCCGTTCTGACCCTCGTCGGCTTCGCCTTCAAGGTGGCCGCCGTCCCGTTCCACTTCTGGGTGCCCGACACCTACACCGGCGCACCGCTGCCCGTCGCCGGCTACCTGTCGGTCGTCGGCAAGGCGGCCGGCCTCTCCGGCCTGGCGCTCGCCACCACGGTGGCGTTCCGCCCGTACGCCCACACCTGGGGCCTGGTGCTCGCGGTGCTCGCCGCCGTCACCATGACCGTCGGCAACGTCGGCGCGCTGCGCCAGCGCTTCGACACCCGCTACAGCGCGGTCCGGCTGCTCGCCTGGTCCTCCGTCGGCCAGGCCGGGTACCTGCTGGTGCCGCTCGCCGCCGCCGGCTACGCGCCCACGGCCGCCGACCCGCTGGGCGCCACCGCCGCGTACGCGCTGATCTACGGGGTCGTGAACCTCGGTGCGTTCGGCGTGGTCGCGGCGGTCGGCCGGCGGGCCGGCACCAGTGTGGACGACTTCCGCGGGCTGTTCGCGCGGAGCCGCTGGACGGCGCTCGCCCTGGCCTTCTTCCTGCTCTGCCTGGCCGGGCTGCCGCCGGGCGTGATCGGGCTCTTCGGCAAGGTCGTGGTGTTCCGGGCGGCCGTCGACGCCGGGCTGGGCTGGCTGGCCGTGGTCATGGCCGTCAACGTCGTCGTCGCGCTGTACTACTACCTGCTCTGGACGGCCCGGTTGTTCGCTCCGGCGGCGGTCGCGGCCGGCGTCGAGGCAGGCACCGGGGCAGGCGTCGAGGGAGGCGTCGAGAGTCGGCTTCCGTTGAGTCTGACGGCGACGCTGGGGCTCACCGCTTCGGTCGCCGTGGTGTTGTCGGTCGCTCCGCAGCTCGTGCTCCAGGTGGCGGGTGGCAGCCTGTTCTGACCCGTCGGGCGGGCTCTGAGGTGGGTGGGCACTCGGGGGTGAGGGTGGTGTCACCTCTGTCGGCTGTGTCACAAGGGAACAAGGTCCCCGGCCCCGCCCGTTGACCGGGCAAGAGGGACGAGGCAGAAAGGGCTTCCCCACCGCGCCATTGGAGGGCCTGACGTGCACCGCCGGCACAACGGACTGAGGACCGCCGTCCTGCTCGGCGGCCTCTCGGCGCTGATCCTGGTGATCGGCGGCTTCTTCGGCCGGAGCGGCCTCGTGATCGCCCTGCTGGTCGCCGTCGGGACCAACGCCTACGCGTACTGGAACAGCGACAAGCTCGCGCTGCGGGCCATGCGGGCCCGGCCGGTCAGCGAGATCGAGGCGCCGCAGCTCTACCGGATCGTCCGGGAGCTCTCCACCTCCGCCCGCCAGCCGATGCCCCGGCTCTACATCTCGCCCACCCCCGCCCCCAACGCCTTCGCCACCGGCCGCAACCCGCGCAACGCGGCGGTCTGCTGCACGGACGGCATCCTGCAACTGCTCGACGAGCGCGAGCTCCGGGGGGTGCTCGGCCACGAGCTGAGCCACGTCTACAACCGGGACATCCTGATCTCGTCGGTCGCCGGGGCGCTCGCCTCGGTGGTGATGTTCCTCGTGAACTTCGCCTGGCTGATCCCCTTCGGACGCAGCGAGGACGACGACGGGCCGGGCCTGTTCGGGATGCTCGCGATCATGATCCTCGGACCGCTGGCGGCCGGGCTGATCCAGCTCGCGGTCAGCCGCTCCCGCGAGTACCAGGCCGACGCGGACGGTGCCCGCATCACGGGGGATCCGCTGGCGCTGGCCAGTGCGCTGCGGAAGCTGGACGCCGGTACGCGGCGGCTGCCCCTGCCGCCGGAGCCTCAGCTGCAGACGGCGAGCCACATGATGATCGCCAGTCCGTTCCGGCCGGGTGAGGCTGGGGCCCGGTTGTTCTCGACGCATCCTCCGATGGGGGAGCGGATCGCTCGGCTTGAGCGGATGGCGGGGTATCGGGGCTGAAGGTTCCGCTGCGCGGGGCTTGGGGTGTGGGGTGGGCTTTCGGGTGGGTGGGGTTCGCCGGGGGTGGCTGCGGGGGTGGCCGCTCCGGGGGCTGGATGATTTTCCGACTGCCGACTCTGTGGGTGGGGTGTTCTCGCCGTTGGCAGTCTGAAAATCACCCGTCACGCCCCTCTCCGCGGCCACCCCCTCCGCCACCCCCTCCCGCAGCGCTCCCTCTCGCTGGGGAGGGATGAGGGGTGGGTGGGAGGTTGAGGTGAGTGGGTCGGGTGGGTGGGTTTGGGGGTGGGGGTGGGGGGTGGTTTGAGTGGGTGCGTTGGTGCGGGGGGCTATGAGGTCAGGGATTCGTACGCCCTCCTCAGGCGGTGGATGCCCTCGGTCGCTTGTGTGGCGCTCTCGGCTGCCGCGTAGCTGAGGCGGAGGTGTGCTGCCGGGGGTTCTGCCGGGTGGTACGGGCGGCCGGGGGTGACGAGGACGCCGGTTCGCAGGGCCGCTGCGGTGAGGACGGCGTCGTCGGTGCCGTCCGGCAGGCGTAGCCACAGGTGGTAGCCGCCCGGGCGGTAGTCGTCGAGGAAGCCCGGCAGTTCGCGGTGCAGGGCGGCGACGGTGGCGGTGCGGCGGTCCTGGAGTTCGGCCCCCAGCGTGCGCAGGTGGCGGGGCCAGCCGGGGTCGGAGACGAGTTCCAGGGTGGCCTCCTGGAGCGGGCGGGGCACGAAGAAGCTGTCCACGACCTGGGTGGCCCGCAGTCGTGCGAGGGCCGGGCCGTGGGCGGTCAGGGCTCCGACCCGCAGGTTGGGCGAGGCCGCCTTGGTCAGGGAGCGCAGGTGGACCACGACGCCGTCCTGGTCGTCGGCGGCCAGTGGGCGGGGCAGCGCGGGGGCGTCGGTGTGGACCAGCAGCCGGGCGAAGTCGTCTTCGAGGACGAACGCCCCGGCGGCGCGGGCGATCCGCAGGACCTCGGTGCGCCGTTCGGGGGAGAGCACCGCGCCGGTCGGGTTCTGGAACAGCGGCTGACAGACGAAGAGCCGGGCCCGGCTGGCCGCGAAGGCGTCGGCCAGCAGGTCGGTGCGGACGCCGTCGGCGTCGACCGGGACGGGGACGGGCCGCAGCCCGGCCGCGTGCAGGACCGCGAGGATCCCCGGGTACGTCGGGGACTCCACCAGGACGGGTGTGCCGGGCGCGGCGAGCGCCCGCACCGCGACGGTGAGGCCGCCCTGTCCGCCGGCGGTGATCAGGACGTCTCCGGCGCCGATCGGGCCGCCGGTGCCGCCGATGTCCCGGGCGAACCAGCCGCGCAGTTCGGTGAGGCCGTCGGCGGGCGGGCGGTCCCAGGCGCCGGGGCGGCGTCCGGCCCGGGCGAGGGCGCCGGCCAGCAGGCGTTCGGGGAGCAGGCCGGCGTGCGGGTAGCCGCTGTTGAGGTCGATGACGTCGGGCGGCGGCACGTTGAGGGTGGCCATCACCGGTGCGGCGAGCAGGTCGCGCGGGCCGGAGCCGGCGCTGAGCGCGACCTCCTGCCAGGAGAGGTCGCCCGTGCGGGCGCTCGGCGCGGCGGCGAAGTGGGCGGCCCGGAACACCCCGGCTCCCGGCCGGGAGACGACCAGCCCCTCGGCCGCGAGGACGGCGATCGCCCGGGAGACCGTCACCGGGCTGACCTGGTGGCGCTCGACGAGGGCGCGGCTGGACGGCAGCTTTCGTCCTTCGGGGTAGCGCTCCACCTCGCGGCGCAGGCTTTCGGCGAGTTCGGCCACACTGCTACGCTCGTTCATGAAGGCACAAGATAGCGCTATTCGAATGTCGGCGATAGCACCGCGGATCGTCGGCCCTGGTTCGGCAGCGGCCGCCGGCACCCTGCCCGCCGCCCTCGGGGTGCTCCTCTTCTCGTTCAGCTTCCCGGCCACCTCCTGGGCCCTCACCGGCTTCGGCCCCTGGACGGCCACCGGGCTGCGCGGGGCCGGGGCGGGCCTGCTCGCCGCCCTCTACCTGGCGGCCGTCCGCGCCCCGCTGCCGACCCGGCGGCAGTGGCCCGGCCTGCTCGTCGTCGCGGCGGGCTGCGTCCTCGGCTTCCCGCTGCTCACCACGCTCGCCCTGCGGATGTCCTCGACGGCGCACTCGGCGGTGGTCATCGGCCTGCTGCCGCTGGCGACGGCGGTGTTCGCGGCGTGGCGCACCGGCCGTCGGCCGTCCCGGGCGTTCTGGGGGGCCGCGCTGGTGGGGGCGGCGGCCGTGATCGCGTTCACCCTGCTGCAGAGCCACGGCCGGCCGAGCGCCGCGGACTGCCTGCTGTTCGCGGCGCTGCTCGTCTGCGCCGCCGGGTACGCGGAGGGCGGGCGCCTGTCGCGGGACCTGCCGGGTGCTCAGGTGATCGCGTGGGCGGTGGTGGCCGCGCTGCCCGCGACCGTGCTGACCACCGCGCTCGCGTTGCCCGCCGAGCCCGTCCACCCGGGCGCGAAGGCGCTGGTCGGGCTGGCGTACACGGCGGCGGTGTCGCAGTTCGGCGGGTTCGTGCTCTGGTACCGGGGGATGGCGGCGATCGGCGTGCCGAGGGCGAGCCAACTCCAGCTCGCACAGCCGCTGTTGACGCTCGTGTGGGCGGTTCTGCTGCTGGCCGAGGACCTGCCGGCGGCGGCTCCGGTGACGGCCGTGGTGGTGCTCGTCTGCATCGCCGTCACCCAGCGCGCCCGTGCGTGAGGGCCTGTTCGGGTGATGCGCCGCGCGCGCCCCGGGCTTCGGTGGGCGGCCGCTGGTAGTGGTGGGTCCGACCACCGCCAGCCCGAGCCCGGAAGGCGCGCCGCGTGACTCTCCTGCCGAAGGACGTCGTGGACCGGGCCCGTCTGCGCCGACGCCGGCGCGGGCGGGCCCTGGTGGGCTGGCTGACCACGACCGACCACAAGCGGATCGGCACCCTCTACATCACGACGTCGTTCCTGTTCTTCCTCGCCGGCGGCGTCATGGCACTGCTGATGCGGGCCGAACTGGCGCGCCCTGGGCTGCAGTTGATCGACAACGAGCGGTTCAACCAGCTGTTCACCATGCACGGCACGATCATGCTGCTGATGTTCGCGACCCCGCTCTTCGCGGGCTTCGCCAACTGGATCATGCCGCTGCAGATCGGCGCACCGGACGTGGTCTTCCCGCGGTTGAACGCGCTCGCCTACTGGCTCTACCTGTTCGGCTCGCTGATCGTCATGTTCGGCTTCCTGACCCCGGGCGGCGCGGCCGACTTCGGCTGGTTCGCCTACGCGCCGCTCAACAGTCGGATGCACAGCCCGGGCCACGGCGCGGACCTGTGGATCATGGGACTGGCGCTCTCCGGGTTCGGGACCATCCTCGGCTCGGTCAACTTCGTCACGACGATCGTCTGCTTCCGGGCGCCGGGCATGACGCTGTTCCGGATGCCGATCTTCGTCTGGAACGTCCTGCTCACCGCGGTCCTGGTGCTGTTCGCCTTCCCGGTGCTGGCGGCGGCGCTGCTCTGCCTGGAGTCGGACCGGCGGTTCGGCTCGCACGTCTTCGACCCGGCCAACGGCGGGGCGATGCTGTGGCAGCACCTGTTCTGGTTCTTCGGGCACCCCGAGGTGTACATCATCGCCCTGCCGTTCTTCGGCATCGTCACCGAGATCATCCCGGTGTTCAGCCGCAAACCGGTCTTCGGCTACTCCGGCCTGATCGGCGCGACGGTCGCCATCACCGGCCTGTCGATCACGGTCTGGGCGCACCACATGTTCGTCACCGGGCAGGTGCTGCTGCCGTTCTTCTCGATCATGACGATGCTGATCGCGGTGCCCACCGGGGTGAAGTTCTTCAACTGGATCGGCACGATGTGGCGGGGCTCGCTGAGCTTCGAGACGCCGATGCTGTGGACCGTCGGCTTCCTGGTGACCTTCCTGTTCGGCGGGCTCACCGGGGTGCTGCTGGCCGCGCCGCCGATCGACTTCCACGTCTCCGACTCGTACTTCGTCGTCGCGCACTTCCACTACGTGGTGTTCGGGACGGTGGTGTTCGCGATGTTCGCCGGATTCCACTTCTGGTGGCCGAAGTTCACCGGGCGGATGCTGGACGAGCGGCTCGGCCGGATCCACTTCTGGACGCTGTTCACCGGCTTCCACGCCACCTTCCTGGTGCAGCACTGGCTGGGCGCCGAGGGCATGCCGCGCCGGTACGCCGACTACCTCGCCTCGGACGGGTTCACGACGCTGAACACCGTCTCCAGCATCGGCTCGTTCCTGCTCGGGGCCTCGACGCTGCCGTTCCTCTACAACGTGTGGCGGACGGCGAAGTACGGGAAGCCGGTGGAGGAGGACGACCCCTGGGGGTACGGGCGGTCGCTGGAGTGGGCCACGTCGTGCCCGCCGCCGAGGCACAACTTCGTGACGCTGCCGAAGATCCGCTCGGAGTGCCCGGCGTTCGACCTGCACCACCCGGAGATCGCGGAGCTCGACCGGAGGCAGAACGGCCCCCGGGACCGCCCGTCCGACGGGGTTCGCTCGTTAGGATGAGCGGCGTGCCCCGCCGGCTCCGGGGCGCGGCATCCGGAGGGAGTGGGCCGTCATGGCAGACGAGAGGCACGCCCCGGCCGGGGACGCCCCCGCCCGGCGACGCGGCCAGGGCGAGCTGGAGGCCCAGGTGCTGGCGGTGCTCCAGCGCGCGCCCGGCCCGGTCACCGCGGGGTGGGTGCAGGAACGCCTGGACGGCGGCCTGGCGTACACCACCGTGATGACGATCCTCTCCCGGCTGCACGCGAAGAACGCCGTCTCCCGGACCCGCTCCGGCCGCTCCTACCTCTGGCAGGCGTCCTCCGACGCGGCCGGGCTCGCCGCCCTGAGGATGCGCCGGATGCTCGACGGCGAGGCCGACCGGGACGCCGTCCTGGCGAGCTTCGTGAGCGCCCTGCTCCCGCACGACGAGGAGCTGCTGCGCGCGCTCCTCGACTCCGCGTCCGCCGATCCGGCAGCGGCCGACCGTGAGAGCTGACCCGTGGGCTTCTTCGTCTTCCTCCCGCTGATCCTGCCGCTGACGGCGGTGCCGATCGCGCGCCTCACCGGGCAGCACCTGCACCCGCGGGGCGCGGCCCGGCTGATGACCGTGATCAGCGCGGTGATGGCGGTCTGCAGCGTGCTGTGCCTCGGCCTGATCGGCGTGGTCGGCACCGCGCAGATCCCCGGCAACCCGCTGCCGGACAGCTGGTCCGACCCGGAGGTGCGGGCCGCGCTGCCGTACCACGAGACGGTCGGGACGGCCGCGATGTGGCTGCTGGTCCTCGTCGGGGCGGCCTGCCTGCGGACGGCGGCGCGGCACCTGCGGGTGCGGGCCCGGGCCCGGCGGGCGCTGGACGGCCTGCCGGCGGGCTCCGGGCCGGACGCCGACCTCGCGGTGCTGCCGGACGCCAGCCCGTACGCGTACGCGCTGCCGGGTTCGCCGGGGCGGGTCGTGGTGTCCACCGGGATGCTGGAGGGCCTGGCCGAGGACGAGCGCGAGGCGCTGGTCGCCCACGAGCGCGCGCACCTGGTGCACCGGCACCACCGCTACCTGCTGGCCACCCAGCTCGCGGCCAACGTGAACCCGTTCCTGCGCCCGCTCCAGGAGGCGGTGGCCTTCAGCGCGGAGCGCTGGGCGGACGAGGACTCGGCGCAGGCGGTGGGGGACCGGCGGATCACCGCACGGGCGGTGGCCCGGGCGGCCCTCGTCGCGCGTCCCGTGCCGTCCCCGGGCTTCGCGGCCTTCGCCGCCCCGGCACCGGCCCCCGGCCCGGTGCCGCGCCGGGTCGCCGCGCTGCTCGGCCCGGTGCCGTCCGATCGCAACTGGCCGCCGGCGAAGACCCCGGCGGGCCTGGCCGCGATGGTCGCCGCGGTCGGGACGGCGGCGTCGGCGCTGTGCGCGCTCAACGCCGCCGTGGCGCTGCTCGTCGTCCTGAAGGCCGTCACCCCGTTCTAGGCGGCGGCCAGTGCGTCGAGCGTGGCCCCGGCCCGTGCGAGCGACTCCGCGGCGATCGGCCGGAGCCCGTTCAGCGCGGGCACGTCGTCGGCGCGGGTGAGCTCGGCGGTGACGACGTGCAGGTTCTCCTCGGCGACGCCGAGGTTGCCGAAGTACGCCCGCAGGTACGGGACCTGGAAGTCCTGGTGCTCGCGCGGGGTGCCCGGCCCGTAGCCGCCGCCGCGGACGGCGACGACCACGACGCGGGTGCCGCCCAGCAGCTTCGCGCCGGTGTCCGGGTCGACGTAGGCGCCGGGGAAGGAGACCCGGTCGATCCACGCCTTGAGGCCGGTGGAGACCGTGAAGTTGTACATCGGGGACCCGACCACCAGGGTGTCCGCGGCCAGCAGCCGGTCGATCAGCGGGCGGGTCAGCGCCCACTCGCGCTCCTCGTCCGGGGTCTCGGCGAGCGCGGCGACGTCGTCCAGGGGGAGCCCGCCCTTGCGCTCGGTGCGGCGGCCGAGGGCGTCGTAGGCGGCGTGCACCGCGGGCACCGGGTCGGCGACGAGGTCGTGGTGGCGGTGGGTGGCGGCGGCGCCGTGCCGGGCGCGCCAGACGGCGGCGAAGCGGGCGGTCAGGGCGCGGCTGACCGAACCCTCCGGGCTGATGCTGGAGTCCAGGTGGAGCAGGGTGGCGGACGTCATGGTGCTCTCCTCGTCACCTCGGGGTCGGGCGGAACGTCATACCGGTGACGGGCCGGGCCGAGGAAAGGTGACTGATGAGCGGGGACGGATTTCCGGACGACGCGCTCGCCGCGCGCTTCGAGGCCGAGCGCGGGCGGCTGCGGGCGGTGGCGCAGCGGATGCTCGGCTCGACGGGCGAGGCGGAGGACGCCGTCCAGGAGGCCTGGCTGCGGCTCGGCCGGACCGACCCGGCGGAGGTGGCGAACCTGCCGGGCTGGCTGACCACCGTCGTCTCCCGGATCTGCCTGGACCTGCTGCGCGCCCGCGCGGTGCGCCGTGAGGAGCCGGCCGACGAGGCGCTGCCGGACGGGCCGGCCGGGGCCGGGGACCCGGAGGAGGAGGCGTTGCTGGTCGAGTCGGTCGGCCGGGCGCTGCTCGTGGTGCTGGACCGGCTGGGCCCGGCCGAGCGGGTCGCCTTCGTGCTGCACGACGGCTTCGCGGTGCCGTTCGAGCGGATCGCGCCGATCGTCGGCCGGACGCCGGTGGCCGCCAAGAAGCTGGCCAGCCGGGCCCGGCAGCGGGTGCGCGGGACGGCCGCCGGCCCGCCGGAGCGCCTGGCCGGGCACCGTCGGGTCGTGGAGGCCTTCCTGTCCGCCGCGCGCGGCGGGGACCTGGACGAGCTGCTGGCGGTGCTCGCGCCGGACGTCGTCCGTCGGGCCGACCCGGCCGCGCTGCCCGCCGGGCGCTCCCTCGTCGCGCGCGGGGCGCTCACCGTCGCGCGGGAGACGACGGTCTTCGGCCGCCGGGCCCGGTTCGGCGCGGTGGCCCTGGTGGACGGCGTGCCCGGGATCCTGATCGCGCCGGGCGGACGGCTGCGGCTGGTGCTGCGGGTGGCGGTCGCGGACGGCCTGGTGGCCGGGTACGAGGTGGTCGCCGACCCGGCCCGGCTGGCCGGACTGGAGCTCGCGGTGCTGCCGTAGGGCGTCAGGACTCGTCGGCGAGCCGGACGGTCATCTTGCCGGTGCTGCCGATCACGCGGCCGGCGCCGAGCAGCCGGGCGAACTGGCCGGCGGCGGTGCCGACGCCGCCGGCCGCGGCCGAGACGAACACCGTCTCGTCGGGCCGCAGCTTGGCGATCATGCCCAGGACCACGCTGCTCGGCGCCCCGGCCGGCCTCGCCGTCACCGACCTGGGGCCGCTCCCGCCCAGCCGCTCCGTCGGGTACGTGACCACGCCCGAGCCGGCCGCGACGGCCGCCGTCCGGGCGCTGATCCGCGAGCTGCGGGCCGGGCCGCTGCCGGAGGGGCTCGTGGCGGCCCGTCCGGTTCAGTCCTCCAGCGACTCCCGCAGCGTGCGGAACTCCGCCGCCAGCGCGTCCAGCGTGTAGTGCGCGTTGAGCCCGCTCGGGTTCGGCAGCACCCACACCTCGGTCCCGCCGATGCCCTCCGGCTGCCGCCCGATCACGGCCTTCCGCGCCCCGAAGGCCGTCCGGTAGGCGCCGATCCCGAGGACGGCGAGGACGAAAGCGGCACTTTGGGTGAGAGTGCAGCTACTCAGTGATAGCGTCGGAGTGCCGACTGCGATAGCCAAGCGTCGGCATTGGAATGAACGCCGCAGGGCTTGCGGTGTCAGGGCGTGGAGCCTTAGCCGTTGGGCAGGCCGTGAATCGCCAACCTGGCAACCGGGTAACCGGAAGCCCAGTCCGGACAGTGGGCCGGAGGGAATCCCTGCCCTTGTGACCGGGAGGAAGCCAAGCCGCAGAACAGGACGCGTTCGGCCATCGATAGCACCCGATCACGTGGTGTCCTTCGTGGGTGGAAGCGACCTGGTGGCGGGTGCCACGTGCACCCGCCTCTTTTCAGTTCCCCCGCGCCCGGTCCGGCGGGAGCGCAGCCACCGGAGGCCGAGGACGACGACGGCCGCGTACGTCCAGCCGGCCAGGATGTCGACGATGAAGTGTTCGGCGCCGTACACCAGCGTGAAGGCCATCGCGAGCGGATAGGCGACGAGCAGCGCGCGCAGCCAGGGGCGGGCGGTCGGCCAGAAGAAGAACAGCAGCATCGCCGGGTAGGCGGAGTGCAGCGAGGGCATCGCGGCGACGTCGTTGGCGAACTGGCTGCCGTTCTCGAAGACGGACTGCGCCTGCGGCAGCCCGATGTCGGTGAGCGTCGAGGACACCACCCGGGTGAGCCCGGGCAGGTGGCCCTCCTGGGCGACCAGCCACGGCGGGTCGGCCGGGTAGAGCAGGTAGGTCGCGAAGCCGGCGAAGGTCAGCACCAGGTAGCAGGTGAGCAGCCGGACGTACCGCGCGTGGTCGCGCCGCCAGAGCACCGCGAGGACCACGAAGACCAGGAAGAAGTGCGAGAGGTAGACCGTGACCGCCGCGTAGTCGTACCAGTGCGGCGAGCCGGGCGTGTAGAGCGCGTCCTGGAGCCGGACGGTCCAGGTCCGGCCGAAGCCGAGCACCTCGTCGGCGTCCAGCTGCGGCAGCCAGTGCGGCGCCCAGGGGGTGTGCGCGCCGTAGCCGCGAAGCAGCGAGTACGTCCACACCGCGGCCATGACCGGGACCCAGTCGCGCAGGACCAGGAGGAAGCCGCGGGGGCCGTGTCCGCTGTGCACGGCGGCGGTCAGCAGGGCGCCGATCAGCCAGCAGAAGACCACGTCGTTGGCGGACGGCAGGCCGTTGCCGCGCACGTACCAGGCGAGGGAGGCCAGGTAGAGCGGCCAGGCGAGCAGCCGCAGCGGCCGGAGTCTGGCCGCCGCGCCCACCGGGCCGGGCCGCCCGGCCCGCACGAGTCGTGGTGGTGGGGCCGGCCGCAGCAGGTTGGTCATGCCCGCTGAAACTAGCGGCGCAAGCTGGGAGGAGCCTTGATGAACGATGACCGGATCTTAAGAAAGTCCTACTCGTGCCGGGTGGTGCGGGTCGGTCCGGTGCCGCCTCGCAGCCGGTTCAGGAGACGATGCCGAGCTCGTGCGGGGTGTTGTTGAACCGCCGACCGCCGTTCGCCGTGACGGTGACGATGTCCTCGATCCGCACCCCGAAGCGGCCGGGCAGGTAGATCCCCGGCTCGATCGAGAAGCACATGCCCGGCACCAGCGGCTGCTCCTCGCCCTCGACCAGGTACGGCGGTTCGTGCGTGGTGATGCCGATGCCGTGGCCGGTGCGGTGGATGAAGTGCTCGCCGTAGCCGGCGTCGGTGATCACCCGGCGGGCGATCCGGTCGATCTCCTGGCAGGTGACGCCGGGGCGGACGGCCTCGAACGCGGTCTGCTGGGCCCGCCGGACCACGTCGTGCACCTTGCGCACCTCGGCCGGGACGTCCGTGCCGACGTGGACCGTCCGCGTGGTGTCCGAGCCGTAGCCGTCCTTGAGGCCGCCGAAGTCGAGCACCACGGTGTCGCCCCGCTCGATCACCCGGTCGCCGGCCTCGTGGTGCGGGTTGGCGCCGTTGGGGCCGGAGCCGACGACGGTGAAGTCGACCTGGCTGTGGCCGTACTGGATGAGCAGCGCGCCCAGGTCGGCGGCGACGTCGGTCTCCCGGCGCCCGGCGAACTCGACCTCCAGGACGCCCCGGTACGCGGCGTCCGCGGCGCCGCCGGCCGCGGCGAGGCGCTCCAGCTCGTCGGCGTCCTTGACCGCGCGCAGCATCGGCAGGCTCGCGGTGAGCGAGGTGAAGCCGGTGCCGGGCAGCGCGCCCTGCAGGCCGAGCAGGTGCATGGCCCACGCGTTGTCGGAGACGCCGTACCGCCCGGCCGGGTCGAGCAGCGGGGCGGCGGTGGCGTACGGGTCCTCGCCGTCGCTCCAGTCGAGCAGCCGGACGGCCGGGGCGCCGGGGGCCTTCTCGGCGTCCGGGCGCTCCAGCCGGGGGACGACCAGCGCGGGCTCGCGGCCGGTGCCGAGCACCAGGGCGGTGAGGCGCTCGGTGATCGCGGTGGGCTGGTAGCCGCACAGGTAGACCAGGTCGGGGCCGGGGGCGACGACCAGGCCGGCCAGTCCGGCGGCGGTCGCGTCGGCGGCGGCGCGGGCCAGCCGGGCGCGGTAGTCCTCGGTGGTGAAGGGTCGGGGCACGGGTCTTCCTCCTCAAGGTCCGGACGGGCTGCTGCCTGGAACTCCATCACGCGTCCGGGGCCCCGTCACCCGTCCGGGGCCGGCGCGGTGGGCCGGAGCTCCGCCGGGCGCGGGCCGCCCGGGACGCCGTCACGCCCGCGCGGCGGCGGCGAAGTGACGCAGGAACAGCGCCTCGACGTGGGCCATGTGCTCGATCTCGCCCGGGTCGACGCTCTCGTTCGGCGCGAACACGAGCGCCGGGACGAGGTAGAGGAAGACGCAGGCCAGGCCGTAGACCGCCATGGTCGGGGCGGAACGCAGGCTGGCCACCGAGCTGGTGGTCATCAGGGCGAGCGTGAGCCAGGACATCCGCGGGGCGGCGGCGACCCGGGCGGCCACCGCTCCGCCGCGCTCCCGGGTGGCGGGGCCGGCCTGCGGGCCGTCCGGGCGGGGTGGGGGCGCGTCCCTGGAACTCATCCGGGTCCTCCTCCGGTGCGGGGTCCTCGTCCGGTACGGGCTCCGGGGGTGAGCTCCGGGGGTGGGCTCCGGGAGGGGGGCCGGGGCGGGCCGTACCCGGCCAGTTCACCCGTCTGCCCGGAGCGCCGCATGCGGCGCGCGCCCGCCCGGGTGACCGTGCATCGGTCCCGTCGGCGCGCCGGCGAGCGGCGTCGCCGCCCAAACGCGCGCTCCGGGAGCGGGAGTTCGAGCACCCGTGCGGACTCCGGACGGGCACGGAATCATAAATTCCGGGCCGGTTGTCGGTGCGGTGGGACACGATGTCGAGCATGTCGTATGAACTCCAGGCGCTGATTGGCACGTTGGAGCTGCTGACGGTCGCGGCGGCCGAAGTGCCGGCCGCGCGGGTGGCGCCGCTCGCACAAGGACTGGCGCTGATCCCGGCCACTCCCGCGTTCCTGTCCGCCTTCCGGGCCGACGGTGACGAGCGCAAGTCCGAAGGCGGCGCCGGCTTCGCCTGGCACCCGGACGGCTTCGAACTGCGGCTCGCGGCCTGGTCCAAGGCGGGCCCGGTCGCCTGCGTCGAGGCCGACTTCTTCGGCGGCACCGGCACCCAGCGCGCCGCCGTGTGGACCGACGGCCGGCTCGAACTGGGCCCGCTCAGCAGCGCGTTCGAGCCCTTCGCGTCCGGCGGAAGCCCGATCTCCCGCGTCCTGCGGCAGCTCGGCGCCCGGGTGGGGGAGGGGCGGGTGGACGAGTTCGAGGCGGTCGGCCTCGGCGCCCACCGCAGCACCGAGGGCTGGGCGGCGACGGCGGGTTGAGCCGTGCCGGGCCGAGCCACGCCGGGCGCGGGGGCCGCCGCTGGGGCCGCCGCTGGGGCCGCCGCGCCACCGTTCGGCGTACGTGCGGTGGCTGCGTCCGGGTGGCTGCCCCACGGTGTGAGTCAGGCGATCTCGCCCCACTCGTACCGAGAGGAAGCAGTACCCATGCGTGCCACCTGGATGGCCGCCGCGCTGACCGCAGCCCTCGCGCTGACGCCGGTCGCCTCGGCATCCGCCACCGCCGCGGGCAACGGCTCCGCGGCCCCCCGAACCCCCGTCGTCTCGGCCCCGCTCGCTGACGACCCGCTCCCGAGCGTCCCCGTGCCGAGCGTCCCGGCCCCGGCGGTCCCCGCCCTGCCGTCCGTCCCGGCCCCCGCGGTCCCGGCCCTCCCCGCCACCCCGGACCTGTCCGGCATCATCAAGACGGTCACCGATCTGCTGTCGAGCGTGACCTCCTCCGTCCCCGGCGTCGTGGGTCAGCTGCTGGCGACCGTGACCAACCTCCTGTCGGGCCTGCTCGGCTCGCTGCCGGCACCCCCGTCACTGCCGGTGACCGTGCCCTCGGTGACCCCGCCGGCCCCGCCGAAGCTCCCGTCCACGGCCACCCCGGACGGCCGGGACGGCCGGGATACTCGGGGCGGCCGGGATGCCCGGGACGCTCGGGACGTGAACGAGCGGCTCGCCTCCCTCAAGGCGCAGGCCCAGGCCCTGGCCGACGCCACGGCGGCCCGTACCGCCCTCCACCCCCACCCCGCCGCCGGCTGACCCCACCCGCCGCACTCCCCGGCCCGACGACAAAGGCCCCGGTCCCGCACCGGCGGGCTCTAGCGATCCCCGCAACACCCTGAGTTCAGGGAGTTGCGGGGATCGTGGATTTTGAGGGCTTGAAGGCGAGGTTCTTCGAGGCGTTG
>NZ_JBHVOL010000017.1:0-174448 GCF_042887925.1 Kitasatospora sp. NPDC057904 | reverse complement strand
GGCTCCCAGTAGACGACTGGGTTGATAGGCCGGATATGGAAGCCCTGTAAGGGGTGGAGTTGACCGGTACTAATAGGCCGAGGGCTTGTCCTCAGTTGCTCGCGTCCACTGTGTTGTTCTGAAACAACGACCGCCTTGCCGGCGGGTCGACAGTTTCATAGTGTTTCGGTGGTCATAGCGTGAGGGAAACGCCCGGTTACATTCCGAACCCGGAAGCTAAGCCTCACAGCGCCGATGGTACTGCAGGGGGGACCCTGTGGGAGAGTAGGACGCCGCCGAACAATTCTTCTGAAAAGCCCCTGATCCATTCGGATCAGGGGCTTTTCGCATGTCCGGGGACTTTTCCGGGACGTTCTTACGGCTGCTGGATGACGTCGCGTTGGTACCAGGTGCCGGTCTTGCCGCCCAGGTCCGCCGGGCCGGCCGGTCCTACCGGGACGAATCCGGCTTTCGTCAGGACCTTCTGCGACGCGGTGTTCTCGTGTGAAGTGGCCGCCCGCAGTGTCCGCAGCCCGTACTGTGACGCCGCCAGTCGGCACAGCGTCAGCACCGTGGCCGTCGCCAGGCCGCGGCCGGCGGCGTGCCGGGCGACCCGGTAGCCGAGCTCTGCCGAGTGCTCCTCGTGCTCGATGTCGACCAGGTTGAACCTGCCGAGGACCGACCCGTCCTCGGCGAGGAGCACGTGGAACGCGCAGAGGCCGGATTCCTGTTCCGCCAGCAAGGCGCTGTAGCGGGCGGTGAATTGATCGAAGAAGTCGTCGCCGCGGTCGGAGATCGACGCCGCGAAGTAGGCGCGGTTCGCCAGCTCGAAGGCCAGGACGGCGGGGGAGTGTTCGGCGTGCAGCCGCTTCAGCTCGGGCATCGCCCGACTCTATGCGTCCGGGGCGTCCGTGCCACCCGGGTTTCCGCCGGGTCCGGAGCCGGAGCCGGAGCCGCGACCGGACCGCGACCGGGTCCGGGTCCGGGCTCAGAGGCGTCCGGCGGCCTTGAGGGCGAGGTAGGTGTCGGCGAGGGCCGGGGAGATCCTGCTCGGCTGGGCGTCGAGGACGGTGACGCCGTGTCGGGTGAGGCGGTCGGCGGTGCGGCGGCGGTCGGCGCGGGTCTGCTCCGCGGCGGCGGCGCCGTAGACGGCCTCGACGGTGCCGCGGCCGGCGGCGAGTTCGTCGAGACGGGGGTCGGCGACCGAGGCGAGCACCACCTCGTGGCGCTTCACGAGCTGCGGAAGCAGCGGGAGGAGACCCTCTTCGACCGGGCCCGCGTCGAGGCCGGTCAGCAGGACGATCAGGGAGCGGTGCGGTGCCATCCGCAGTGCGGTGGCGACCAGCGAGCGCATGTCGGTCTCGTAGAGCGCGGGTTCCAGGTAGGCCATGGCGTTGGTGAACGCGGGCAGGACCTCGCTGGGGGAGCGTCCGGCGACGGCGACGCGCGGGCGGAGGTCGTGGGCGAGCAGGTCGACGCGGTCGCCGGCGCGGGTGGCGAGTGCCGTGAGCAGGAGGGCGGCGTCGAGCGAGGCGTCCAGGCGGGGGGCGTCGCCGACGCGGCCGGCGGAGGTGCGGCCGGTGTCGAGGACGATCAGGATGTGGCGGTCGCGTTCGGGGCGCCAGGTGCGGACGGCGACGGTGTGGCGGCGGGCGCTGGCGCGCCAGTCGATGGAGCGGACGTCGTCGCCGGGCAGGTACTCGCGCAGGGAGTCGAACTCGGTGCCCTGGCCGCGGGTCAGCACCGAGGTGCGGCCGTCGAGTTCGCGCAGGCGGGCGAGCCGGGAGGGCAGGTGCTTGCGGCCGGCGAAGGGCGGCAGCGCGCGGACCGTCCAGGGGGCGAGGTGCGAGCTCTGACGGCCGGCCAGGCCGAGCGGGCCGAGGGAACGGATCGTCACCCGGTGGGCGTGGTGGTCGCCGCGGCGGGTCGGCACGAGGACGGTGGTGGCGCGGCGCCGTTCACCGCCGGGGACGGTCAGGGTGTGCCGGGAGGCGGCGCCGGCCGTGCCGGGGCGCCAGGCGGACGGCGCCCAGGCGTCGCGGATCCGGGCCCGGAGGGGGCGGCCGGAGGGGTTGGTGACGGTCAGTTCGACCGGTGCCGGCTCGCCGAGGCGGACCGTGGTGGCGCCGCCGCGGCCGAGCCGGAGGCTGCGGACGGGGGCGGCGAGCACCAGGTCGGCGACGACGGCGAGCAGGACGGCGCCGGTGACGACGCCGATCCCGGTCCAGGACGGCAGCAGCAGGCCCACGACGAGCGCGCCGATCGCGGCGAGCAGGGCGGTTCGCCCGGTGAGGGCCATGCGGTGCGCTCCTTCGGGTACCCGGTGCGGGCGGGGTGGCTCTAGCGGGGGGCCGGTGTCTGGGCGAGGACGGCCTGGATGACGGAGTCGGCGGTGACGCCCTCCATCTCGGCCTCGGCGCGCAGCGCGACACGGTGCCGCAGGGTGGGCAGGGCGAGTGCCTTGACGTCGTCCGGGGTGACGTAGTCGCGTCCGGCCAGCCAGGCCCACGCCCGGGAGGCGGCCAGCAGGGCCGTGGCGCCGCGGGGGGAGACGCCCATGGACAGGGAAGGGGACTGCCGGGTGGCCCGGCAGAGGTCGACGATGTAGGCGAGGACCTCGGGGGAGACGGTCAGCTCGGCGATCTGCTCGCGCGCGGCGGCGAGGTGCTCGGGCCCGGCGACCGGGCGGACGCCGGCGGCGGCGAGGTCGCGCGGGTCGAAGCCGGCGGCGTGCCGCGAGAGGACCTGGAACTCCTGGTCGCGGTCGGGCAGCGGCAGGATCAGCTTGAGCAGGAAGCGGTCGAGCTGGGCCTCGGGCAGCGGGTAGGTGCCCTCGTACTCGACCGGGTTCTGCGTCGCGGCGACGAGGAACGGGACGGGCAGCGCGCGCGGTTCGCCGTCGACGGTGACCTGGCGCTCCTCCATGGCCTCCAGCAGGGCGGCCTGGGTCTTGGGCGGGGTGCGGTTGATCTCGTCGGCGAGCAGGAGGTTGGTGAAGACCGGGCCGGGCTGGAAGGAGAACTCGGCGGTGCGGGCGTCGTAGACCAGCGAGCCGGTGACGTCGCCGGGCATCAGGTCGGGGGTGAACTGGATGCGCTTGGTCTCCAGGCTGAGCGCGGTGGAGAGGGTGCGGACCAGCAGGGTCTTGGCGACTCCGGGGACGCCCTCCAGCAGGACGTGGCCGCCGCAGAGCAGGGCCACGACGAGGCCGGTGACGGCGGCGTCCTGGCCGACCACGGCCTTGCCGATCTCCGTGCGCAGGGCGGTCAGGGCCTGGCGCGGGTCGATGGTGGCGCCGGGGGTGGCGGGTGCCGTGCCGGAGGTGGGGTGGAGCTGGGCGGTGGCCTGTTCGGTCACGGCTTCCGTACCTGCCTTTCGAGGGCGTCGAGGTCGTCGGCGAGCCGCAGCAGCGCGGCGTCGTCGGTCGGGTCGGGGCCGTGGAGGAGGGCCCGCACGTCCCCGGCGGGGCGCGTGGTGAGGCGATCGGCGATGGCCGCGCAGAGTGCGTCGGGGTCGGGTGCGCCGGCGCTGAGCGGGACGCCCAGGGCGGGGGCGAGGCGGTGGGCGGCGGCCCGGCGCAGGGCGTCGGCGGCGCGGCCGCGGGCCTTGGCCCGGTGGTAGAGGCGGGCGCGGCCCTCGGTGGTCTCGGCGGCGCGGACCACGACGGGCAGGTTCTCGCTGATCACCGGGCCGAGGCGGCGGGCGCGCCAGAGCGCGGCCAGGGCGGCGGCGATCGCGAGCTGCAGGGTGGCCCAGTGCCAGCCGGCCGGGATGAGGTCGGTGAAGCTGCGGCGGTCGGTGGTGTCGGCGGCCGGCGAGCTGTAGTCGGGCAGGTGCCAGGTGAGGTGCGGCTGGGAACCGAGGAGGCCGAGGGCGAGGGAGGCGTTGCCGTCCTTGCCGAGCAGGTGGTTCTGCAGGAGGTCGGCGCTGCCGAGGACGATCGCGTCGCCGCTGGGGGTCGGGGCGCTGACCAGGGGGAATCCGTGGTTGCGCGGGTAGCAGCCGGTGCCGCGGCTGCCGCTGGTGTAGACGAAGCCGCCGATGCCGACGCTTCCGGCCCGCTCGGCCTCGGGGAGGTCGCAGCCCGGGTCGGTGCTGCGGACGGTGGCCCAGGCCGGGGCGCCGCGCTCGTCGCCCGCGCGGACGCCGGGGACGAGGGCGCTGAGGGCGGCCGGGCCGGGGGCTATGAGGACGAGCCGCTTGTGCCGGGCGGCGGCGATGGCGTGGAGCTGGCCGGCGTCGAGCAGGTCGGGCTCGGGGATGACGAGGGTGTCGTCGCCGGTGGGGCGGACGGTGGGATCGCCGGTGAGCGTGGCGGTGACGCCGCGCTGTTCGAGCAGGGCCACGACGGCGTGGGCGCCGTCCCCGTCGTAGGAGCGCGGGTCGAGCGGCGGGTAGCGGCGGTCCTGGCTCAGACCCGCGATGACGACGGTGCCGGTGAGGAGGAATGCGAGCGCCGCGAGGTACCAGCGGTAGCGGTGCCACAGGCCGCGGCCGGTGGGGGCCAGGCTGCTGGGGGCGTGGGCCGGTGCCGGCGGCTCGGTGGCGGGCGCGGGGGCGGTGGTCGTCATGCCGCGCCTCCCGGGGCCGGGTCGAGGGTCGGGCGGGTGCGTTCCAGCGCCCGGTCGAGGTCGTGGAGCGACTGGTAGGCGGCCTGGTCGGCGGTGCGCTCGCCGAAGGCGATGTCGTCGAAGGAGCGGGCGGCGGCGGCCAGCGCGGCGGCGTGTTCGGGCAGGGCCCGGCCGGCCTCGGCGGCGGCCTCGTCGGCGGTGCGGCCGGGGCGGGCGTCGAGGACGGTGCGCTCCTCCAGGGCGCGGACGAGGGCGCGCATCTGCTCGCGGACGGCGTCGGCCCACTGCCCCGCGGCGGCATGGCGTTCGGCGTCGGCCCGGTGCTGGGCGGCGGTGCGCGGACCGGTCGTGCCGTACACGTCCAGGGCGGTGCGGGCGGCCCGCTTGGGTGCGCCAAGGCGCCACCACAGCGCGGCGGCGACCAGGACGGCGACGATCAGGAAGAAGACCAGGCCGGTGGTGCCGCTCGTACCGTTCCCGGAGATGGCGTCGAGCGCGTCGGAGAGGTGCTGGTTCAGCCAGTCCAGGACCCGCTTCACGAGGCTCGGGTCGTGCCGGTGGTAGTCGGCGTCGAGCAGTTCGTCGCGGGCGGCGTCGCGGGCCGGGTCACGCGGGACCGTGACCGGGGCGCCGCCCGCGGCGAGGAGCCTCTCCCCCCAGATCGGCATCCGGCTCAGAGCCTCGTCGGGTCGGCGCCGGCCTGGCCGCCCCAGCCGGTGCCGCCGTCCTCGGGCAGGCCGGCGGCGCGGGCGAGCTCGATGTCGAGGGCCTCGCGGCGGATCCGCTGGTCGACGTAGAGGAGAACGCCGATGCCCGCGGTGAAGGGCACGGTGAGGGTGGAGGCGATGACGCCGGCGATCGCCGTGGCGATCAGAAGGGCGACCGGCTGCTGCGTGGCGCCGCCGCTCTCCATCTGCTGCTGGAGGTCGCCGAGGCCGAGCACCAGGCCGATGACCGTGAACGGGACCGCGATGATCCCCGAGACGATGAAGGCGATGATCTGGCTGAGCACGGTGATGCCGCAGATCCGCCACCACGAGCCGCGCACGAGCCGGCGGGAGCGCGAGAGCGCCGTGATGACGCCCTGCTTCTCCAGCATCAGGGCGGGCGCGGCGAGGCTGAGCTGGATCCAGAGCCAGACCACGACGGGCAGGCTGAGCAGGCCGACGATCACCAGCAGCCCGACGATCGCGGGCGAGGCCGCACCGGCCGCCGCGTAGCCGATCAGCGGGCCGAAGCCGAGCACCATGACGCCGCCGGTGATCAGCCCCGTCAGCAGCGTGAGGCCGAGCAGCTGGAGCAGCTGGGCGCGGGCGCCGCGCCAGGCCTCCCGGATGGTGACGCTCTGGCCGAGGATCGCGCGGCTGACCACCACGGTGAGCAGGGCGGTCGCGATGACGCCGAGCAGCAGGTTGAGCGGCAGGCTGGCGAGCACGACGAGGACGGCGGTGAAGTCGCCGGTCTTGCCGCCGACCAGCAGCTGGGCGCCGACGCCGCCGACCTGCTGGAGCACGGCGATGCCCAGCGACAGGCCGAGCGCGGTGCGCCAGTGCTTGCGGATGGTGGAGACGGAGCCGTCGAGGAGCTCGCCGAGGCCGAGCGGGCGCAGCGGGATGACGCCGGGCTTGGGGCTCGGCGGGGCGCCCCAGCCGTAGGGGCCGTACGGGCCCTGCGGGCCGGGCGGCGGGCCGCCCCAGCCGTTGCGGGCGGGCGGGACCTGCGGGCCGCCCCAGGCGGGCGGCGGGACGGGGGCGCCCTGGGGCGGTGCCGACGGCCCGGGCACGCCGGCGGGAGCGTCGGCCGGGGGCCGGGCGTCGTCGCGGGGTGGCTCGGACGAGCCGGGCGAGGCCCAGCCCGGAGTGTCGGTCATCACTGCTCCTCGGAGGGCGTCCTGGGGGCGCGGTGCCGGGTGGATCTTCCACCCGCGCGCAGGCCCATCGTGCCATGGGGCGCCGACAGGCCCCAGGGGTATCCGGTCGCGGAACGGATACGGGGGCGTGACGGGGGTCCGGGCACGGCTCCGGGACGGTTCGGAGACGCTCCACCGGGGGGCATTCGCCCGGTATGGCCGGAATTCCCGGCTGGTCGAGTTGGCCGTTGTGGAGCATTGGCACTGCTGTGCGGCAGGTCACAATCCGGTAATGAGAGGATGGAGCCATGAAGGGACGCGTCCTCGTCGTTGATGACGACTCCGCACTGGCCGAGATGCTCGGCATCGTGTTGCGTGGTGAGGGTTTTGAGCCGTTTTTCGTCGCAGACGGGGACAAGGCACTAGCCGCGTTCCGGGAGACCAAGCCCGACCTCGTGCTGCTCGACCTGATGCTGCCCGGCCGGGACGGCATCGACGTCTGCCGCCAGATCCGTGCCGAGTCCGGGATCCCGATCGTCATGCTGACCGCGAAGACCGACACGGTCGACGTCGTGGTGGGCCTGGAGTCGGGTGCCGACGACTACGTCACGAAGCCGTTCAAGCCCAAGGAGCTGGTGGCCCGGGTGCGTGCCCGGCTGCGCCGCGCCGAGGAGCCCACGCCCGAGCAGCTGACCATAGGCGACCTGGTGATCGACGTGGCCGGTCACTCGGTGAAGCGGGACGGCCGGGGCATCCCGCTGACCCCGCTGGAGTTCGACCTGCTGGTGGCGCTGGCCCGCAAGCCGTGGCAGGTGTTCACCCGCGAGGTGCTGCTGGAGCAGGTCTGGGGCTACCGCCACGCGGCGGACACCCGGCTCGTCAACGTCCACGTGCAGCGCCTGCGGTCGAAGATCGAGAAGGACCCGGAGCGCCCCGAGATCGTGGTGACCGTCCGCGGCGTCGGCTACAAGGCCGGACCCAGCTGACGTGACGCACCGGGCTGACGAGTCCCCGTCGGGTTCCGCGACCGACGGGGCGGGCGCCGTGCGCGGGGACGTGCTGAGTTCGACCACCCTCCGCCGGCGTGGCCCGGCCGCGATGCTCGCGTTGGTGACCCGTCAGCTGCGCCGGCCCGCACACCGGGTGACGGCGCTGTACCGCCGCTCGATCCAGCTGCGCGTCGTCGCGGTGTCGCTGCTGGCGTCCATCGCGGTCGTGCTGGTGCTGGGCGTGGTCGTCGTGGCGCAGGTGCGCACCGGTCTGCTGGACACCAAGCTGGCGTCCGCGCGCGAGCAGGCGCGGATCGGTTTCCAGGCCGAGCTGAAGAAGATCGACGAGGCCAAGGACCAGCGGATGCGGGTCGGCGCGACGGCTGATCCGAGCACCGACGAGGTCGGGTCCTGGCTGCTGCGGCAGGTCAACGACCTGGCCGCGAGCGGGCAGACGGTCTACTCGGTGATCGCGACGATGCCCGGCACCGGCCAGACCGTGCTGCCGGACGCGGTGGGCTTCGGCCCGCGCTACTCGGGCGACATCCTGCCGATCAGCGTGCCCGACACGCTGCGGGCCAAGGTGTACGCCGAGCCCGGCCAGATGTTCGACCAGCCGACCCGGATCCACCGCTCCGCCGAGAGCGGCGGGCACACCGAGCCCGGGCTGGCGCTCGGCATGCAGTTCGACGGCCCGACCAACAACACGAGTTACCAGCTCTTCTACGTCTTCTCCTTCGGGCAGGAGACGGACACCCTCAACCTGGTCACCGGCACCCTGGCGACCGCCGGCGTGTTCGTCGTGATCCTCATGGGCGGCATCGCCTGGGTCGTGGTGCGCCAGGTGGTCACCCCGGTCCGGATGGCCGCCGGGATCTCCGAGCGGCTGGCCGACGGGCACCTGGAAGAGCGGATGAAGGTCACCGGCACCGACGACATCGCCCGCCTCGGCGAGTCGTACAACCGGATGGCCAACGCGCTCCAGGCGCAGATCCGGCAGCTGGAGGAGCTGTCCAGGGTGCAGCGGCGCTTCGTCTCGGACGTCTCGCACGAGCTGCGCACCCCGCTGACCACGGTCCGGATGGCCGCCGACCTGATCTACGACAGCCGCGAGGACCTGGACCCGATGGCGGCGCGCTCGGCCGAGCTGCTGCAGGGCCAGCTGGACCGCTTCGAGTCGCTGCTCGCCGACCTGCTGGAGATCAGCCGCTTCGACGCCGGCGCCGCGATCCTGGACGCCGAGCCGGTGGACCTGCGCGACATCGTCGCCCGCGTGGTGGAGGCCGCCGACCCGCTGGCCCAGGCCAAGGGCAGCGCCGTGGTGATCCGCGGCGACGGCGAGCCGGTGGTCGCCGAGGTGGACTCCCGCCGGATCGAGCGCATCCTGCGCAACCTGGTGGTCAACGCGCTGGAGCACGGCGAGGGCCGCGACGTCGTGGTCCGGCTGGGCTCGGCGGACGGCGCGGTCGCCGTCGGCGTGCGCGACTACGGCATCGGGCTCAAGCCGGGCGAGGCGTCCCGGGTGTTCCACCGCTTCTGGCGGGCCGACCCGTCCCGCGTGCGAACCACCGGCGGCACCGGCCTCGGCCTGTCGATCGCGGTGGAGGACGCGCACCTGCACGGCGGCTGGCTGCAGGCCTGGGGCGAGCCCGGCGGCGGCTCGCACTTCCGGCTCACGCTGCCGCGCACGCGCGGCGGGGAGATCAGCCGGGCGCCGTTCCGGCTGGAGCCGGAGGACTCGCGCAACAACCGGGGCCTCGGCACGTACGGGACGCCGTACCGGCGGGCGATCACCCCGGCCGGGGCGACGGCCCTCACCGCGGCCGAGGAGCAGGCCGAGACGCCGGACGCCGTCGGCAGCAGCCTGGGCAGCGGTCTCGGAGGGGTGCTGAACATCGGCCCGGGTCTCGGCAAGGCCCGGCTGCCGGAGGGGCCGCGCGCGGACCCGTCCGATGTGCGCGCGGCGGGGGCCGGCTACCTGGCCACCGGTGCCCAGGTCATGGTGGACCCCACGCCCGGACGGCCGTCGGTGGCGCAGCGCACGGCGGAGCCGGATCTGACGGGCGGGACGGACACGGAGGGGACGCAGCGTGCGAAGGACCAGCGGCAGGCCTGATCCGCGGCTCGCGGCGGTGGCCGGCGGGGTGTTCGTCGCCCTGCTGGCCGGCGGGTGCGCGGCCATGCCGGACTCGGGCGGCATCACCAAGGTCGAGCTCTCCCAGGGCTCGGCCGACAAGAACCTGCAGGTGCGGGTCTTCCCGGTGGGGCCCGCCAAGGGTGCCAAGCCGCAGGACCTGCTGGCCGGGTTCCTCGACGCGGTGACGGCCGACGAGGGCTACGACACGGCGCGCAAGTACCTCACCGAGGAGGCCGCCGCGGCCTGGAACCCGGACGCGGGCATCACGGTGCTCTCGGCCACCATTCCGCCGGCCGGTGCGGACCTCCCGGAGGCGGACATCAGCACCACGCTGTCCATCACCGGGCAGGTCGTCGCGGACGTCGACCCCAGGCACACCTACGAGCTGGTGACGGGGCAGAGCACGAAGTCGTCCGACTTCACCTTCCTGCGCCAGAAGGACGGGGAGTGGCGCATCGACAAGCTGCCGCCCGGTCTGATCATGAACGAGACCAACTTCCGCAACAGCTACCGCCAGGTGGACCGGTACTTCTACACCGCGCCCGACCCGTCGGCCGCGGGCTTCGGGCCGGCCCCGGACGTGCTGGTCGCCGACCCGATCTACCTGCGGCGGCGGACGGACCCGCTGACGGCGGCCGCCAAGGCGCTGGTCGGCGGGCCGTCGGCCTGGCTCGGACCGGCCGTGCGGACGGCCTTCCCCGGCGGAGCGAGCATCGACCGGGTCGGCGTCGACGACAGCCGTGTCGCCCACGTGCAGCTCGGCGGTGCCGACCTCGCCGACACGGTGTCCTGCCGGCGGATGGCGACCCAGCTCTTCTACACCCTCGCCGAGCAGGGGAAGGGGCAGGTCGAGAGGGTGGAGCTGAAGGGGCAGCGGGGCGGTTGCACGGCCGGTCGCAACGATTCGCCGTCCACCGGCCCCGGGGCGCTGTCCGGGTCGGACGGCGCGCAGCAGTACCTCCAGCGCAATGACAACGGCGCCCTGATGCTGGTCAACGACACCACCACCAGTTCCGTGCGCGGCGTGCTCGGCAAGCCGCAGCCGGCCGGCAAGACCCCGCTCGGCCCCGTCGCCGTCCGCCGGGACGGCTCCCAGGCCGCGGTGCTCGGCCGCGACCACCACCAGCTCTACTCGGTGCCGCTGTCCGACAACGCGGTCGCGCTGCCCGAACCGGTGCTGACCTCGGCGCACACCGGCGACGACGGGCTGGCCTCGCCCAGCTGGGACGGCCGCGGCGACCTCTGGGTGGTGGACCGCAGCCCGGAGGACCCGCGCGTGGTGATGGTCCGCGGCAACCGGACGTACACCGTTCCGGTCGAGAAGCTGAACGGGCAGAGCGTGCAGATGCTCCGGGTCTCCTCGGACGGCGCCCGGATCGCCCTCGTGGTGAAGGGGCCGAGCTCGTCCAGCCGGTCGCTGATGTTCGGCGCGATCGTGCACGGCGGCACCCCGGAGGCGCCGACCGTGCGGATCGTCGGGCTGCACACGGCGGCCCCGGCGATCACCGACGTCGCGTCGCTGTCCTGGGCGGAGTCCGACCAGCTGCTGGTGCTGGGCAAGGAGGCCGACCGCCTCCCGCAGCTGCACTACATCAGCACCGACGGCTCGCCGAGCACCGACGCCCCGGCGCAGGGCGGCGAGGGCATGGCGACCGCCGAGGCCTCGGAGTCCCGGGCGAACGGGCTGACTCCGCCGGTGCTGGCGCTGCAGGCCACCGAGGGCCGGATCTACCGGCTGACCAACAGTCAGTGGCGGGAAGTCACGCTGTCGGACCGGGCGAGCGCCTTCTTCTACCCGGGCTGAGCCCCGGGCCGCCGCCGGGCGGGCCTCAGAGCGGGCCCTCCCGGGCGCGCAGCGGGCCGGCCGCCGCGACGGTGGCCGCCGCGCCGGCCGGCAGACCGGCCGCGGCCAGTGCCCGCGCGGCCTCGGCGAGGCTGGCACCGGTGGTCACCAGGTCGTCCACCAGGACCGGTTGACGGCCCGCCAGGCTCCGGTGCGCGCGCGGCAGGACGGTGAGCGCGCCGTGCAGGTTGCGCCGGCGCTCGGCCGCGGTCAGTTCGGCCTGGTCGGCGACCGGGCGGGTGTGGCGCAGCAGCGGTGCGGCCCTGACGTCCAGGCCGGTCCGGCGCAGTGAGCGCGCCGCGGCCGCGGCCAGCCGGAGCGTCGGGTCGTGGCCGCGGGCGCGGACGGCGGCCCGGGTGGAGGGCATCGGCACCAGCAGCAGCGGCGCGAGCCCGGCGCGCGGCCCGAGCGCCGAGCGCACCGCCCGGCCGAGGGCTTCGCCGAGGGGGCCGGCCAGTCGCAGGGCGCCGCGTTCCTTGTGGGCGAGCAGCAACTGCCGGACCGGGTCGGCGTACGGTGCCGCGGCGTGCGCCCAGGGCAGCAGCGTGGGGCCGGGCCGGGAGGCGCCCAGGGCGTGCCGGCACGCGGGGCAGAGCTGGGTGCGGTCGGTGCCGCAGCCGGCGCAGTGCGTGGGCAGCAGGACGTCCAGCAGGTCGGCCAGTGCGTGGCCGAACGGCCCGTGCGGGGAGGGCGGGTGGACGGGTCCGGTGGTGGGTGGCACGGCTGCTCCTGGCGGCGGCAGGCACGAAGAGTGAGCAAAGGATGCGCCGTACGGGGGGTGTTGTCCAGGTATTCACCCATGCTTCACTCCTAGGAGGGTAAACAGGGTGCAACAGCTTGACCGTTCACCCACCGCTCCTGGCCCATGCCCACGACCGAGCCTGGGGAGGCGAAAACCCCGCGTGAGGTGTTCGATAAAGCTTCAAGGGGTTTCAACCGTCCCTGGTGGGGAGGAAGTGAGGTGAGGGCCAGTCGTTCCCGCCGCTGGCGGTGGGGGCGGGGGGCCGGCAGTGGATGGGCTGGTCCAGCTGGGTCTCAGTCCGGTCCGGTAGCACCCGGATCGGCGTCAGCACGAGGGATCGGAGTTCTGCGTGGACATCGTCGTCAAGGGCCGCAAGACCGAGGTGCCCAAGAGGTTCCGCGAGCACGTGGCCGAGAAGCTGGAGAAGGTCCAGAAGTTCGACGGCAAGGTGATCAGCCTCGACGTCGAGGTGTCCAAGGAGCACAACCCGCGGCAGGCCGACCGGTCCGAGCGGGTGGAGATCACCCTCCGTACCCGTGGGCCGGTGATCCGGGCCGAAGCCGCCGCCGGGGACCCGTACGCGGCGCTCGACCTGGCCTCGGCGAAGCTCGACGCCCAGCTGCGCAAGTCCGCGGACCGGCGTCGGGTGCACAAGGGCGGCAACGGCCGCACCCCGATCAGCGTCGCCGAGGCGACCGCGGCCCTGGCCGGGCTGCCGGAGCCGGCGGCGCCGGAGAGCGAGACCAACGGGGCCGTCCGCAAGACCATGATGGGATCCCTGGAAGTGGAGGGCGAAGGCCCGCTGGTGGTCCGGGAGAAGACCCACCCGGCCGCCCCCATGGCGCTGGACCAGGCGCTCTACGAGATGGAGCTGGTCGGCCACGACTTCTACCTGTTCGTGGAGAAGGACAGCGGCCTGCCGAGCGTCGTCTACCGCCGGCACGGCTACCACTACGGTGTGATCCACCTGCAGACCGACCCCGCCGCCCAGTCGGCGGGCGGCGGCGCGGGTGGCGCGATCGGCGGAGCCGACGACGACGAGGACTGACCGTCCGGAGCGATGAACGGGTGACCCCGGCGGCCGCGGCCGCCGGGGTCACCGGCGTTCCGGGGGCCGTCCGCGGTCGAACGTCGGTCGAGCGCGGTCGCGGGCCGTGGTGGAGGGGTCACTCGTTGCGGGGGAATCGGCATCGGAGGGTGACCGTTGCGTGGCCGCGGCGTGGAATGATTGGCGCACGACGTCCCGCGAAGGGGGAGGAGCGGATGGGGGATCACTTCGGGCTGGGGCCCGCTGGGGGGCCGGTTGCCGGACTGTCCCCGGGAGCGGGCGAGGAGCTCGCGTACGCACCGCGCCGGGGTGAGCCGATCCGCGTGCTGGTGGTGGACGACCACGCGCTCTTCCGCCGCGGGCTGGAGATCGTGCTCGCCGAGGAGCCGGACATCAAGGTCGTCGGCGAGGCGGGGGACGGCGCCGAGGCCGTGCTGAAGGCCGCCGACCTGCTGCCCGACATCATCCTGATGGACGTCCGGATGCCGCGCCGCAGCGGGATCGAGGCGTGCACGGCGATCAAGGACGTGGCACCCAGCACCAAGATCATCATGCTGACGATAAGCGACGAGGAGGCCGACCTCTACGAGGCGATCAAGGCGGGCGCCACCGGCTACCTGCTGAAGGAGATCTCCACCGACGAGGTCGCCACCGCGATCCGCGCCGTCGCCGACGGGCAGTCGCAGATCAGCCCGTCGATGGCCTCCAAGCTGCTCACCGAGTTCAAGTCGATGATCCAGCGCCGCTCCGACGACCGGGACCTGGTACCCGCGCCCCGGCTCACCGACCGGGAACTGGAGGTGCTCAAACTGGTGGCGACCGGGATGAACAACCGGGAGATCGCCAAGGAGCTGTTCATCAGCGAGAACACCGTCAAGAACCACGTGCGCAACATCCTGGAGAAGCTGCAGCTCCACTCCCGGATGGAGGCCGTGGTCTACGCGATGCGCGAGAAGATCCTCGAAATAGGGTGACGCGGCGCGCGGCGGCCGGGGCTCCCCCCGGCCACCGGGCGTGCTCACACCGCGAGCAGCTTCTCCAGCGCGGGGCGCAGCCGCTCGTCGTGCAGCGCCTC
The DNA here is from genome assembly GCF_042887925.1 of Kitasatospora sp. NPDC057904. Classification (NCBI taxonomy): domain Bacteria; kingdom Bacillati; phylum Actinomycetota; class Actinomycetes; order Kitasatosporales; family Streptomycetaceae; genus Kitasatospora; species Kitasatospora sp. NPDC057904. Next base: position 160,215 of record NZ_JBHVOL010000017.1, on the reverse strand, counting down.
CACCCGCACGGCGTCGCAGCCCACCCAGGAGGCCGCCTCGCGCAGCGCCGTCGCCAGTGCCCCGACGTGCCGGGCGGAGTCGAGCGAGACCTGGCGGGCGACCAGGGTGCGCCCCTCGCGGGCCGGGTCCACCCGGCCGACCAGGCGCCCGCCGGCGAGCAGGGGCATGGCGAAGTAGCCGTGCACCCGCTTGTGCTTGGGGGTGTAGGCCTCCAGGCGGTGCGTCATGCCGAAGACGCGCTCGGTGCGCGCGCGGTCCCAGACCAGGGAGTCGAACGGCGAGAGCAGCGTGGTGCGGTGGCGTCCGCGCGGCGGGGCGGCGGCCAGCGCGGCGGGATCGGCCCAGGCGGGAGCCGCGGTGCCGTCGGGGCCCCAGCCGGCCACCTCGACCGGGACGAGGCCGGTGTCGGCGAGGACCGGGTCCAACTCCTCGGCGCGCAGCCGGTGGTAGTCCAGCAGGTCGGCCCGGGTGGCCACGCCGAGGGCGGCGCCGGCCTGGGCGACCAGGGTGCGGACGCAGTCCGCGTCGGTCGGATCCTGCCCGAACAGGGCGTCGGGGACGGCCTGTTCGGCCAGCGCGTAGACCCGCTTCCAACTCCGGCGCTCGGTGCAGACCACGTCGCCGAAGGCCAGGGCGCGCTCGACCGCGATCTTGGTGTCGGACCAGTCCCACCACTCGGCCGTCTTCTTCGCGCCGCCCAGCTCGGTGGACGTCAACGGCCCCTCGGCGCGCAGCTTGTCGAGCACGTGCCGGTACGTTTCGGGCGAGACCTGGTGACCCCAGAGGTGGCCGCGGTCGCGGTAGCGGCGGCGGCGGAACGCGAACAGCGGCCACTCCTCGACCGGCAGGACGCAGGCCGCGTGCGACCAGTACTCGAAGCTGGTGCCGTGGCCCCAGTACGCGGCCTCGACGGCGGGCCGGCCGACCGCGCCGAGCCGGGCGTACGGGACCAGTTCGTGCGAGCGGGCCAGCACGGAGATCGTGTCCAACTGGACGGCGCCCAGGTGCCGCAGCACGCCGCGCACCCCGGCCCGCCGGTCCGGCGCACCGAGCAGGCCCTGCGCGCGCAGGGCGATCCGGCGGGCGTCGTCGACACTCAGGACGGCGACGGGGGAGCTGGGGGCGGGCGCGGAGCTCATGCCGGGGAGCGTAACGCCCGGCACCGACAGCGGCCGGGCCCGGCCGGGCCCGGCCGGCGGCGGGCCGGCTCAGGCCAGGTCGGACGGGAGCAGCGAGGCGACCCAGGAGTCGTGGAAGACGCCGCGCTGCTCGGCGTACGAGCGCAGCGTGCCCTCGAAGCGGTAGCCGACCCGCTCGGCGACGGCGCGGGAGCCGTCGTTGCCGACGTAGGCGAGCCACTGGAGGCGGCGGACGCCGAGCTCGGTGAGGGCCCAGCGGGCGACCTCGCGGGCCGCCTCGACGGTGTAGCCGCGGCCGCGCTGCTCCTTCGCCGTCCACCAGCCGACGGAGGCGGCGGCCGGGTCGGCGGCGAAGCGGGACACCGACTGGGTGCCGACCAGGCGCCCGGTGGCGCGGTCGGTCACGCACCAGATGTACTCGGAGCCGTCGCGCAGCCCGTTCGGGGCCAGTGTGCGGACGAAGAACTCCGCGTCCTCGCGCCGGTAGGGGACCGGCACCACCGTCCAGCGCTGGATCTCCTCGTCCTGGCAGGCGGCGAGGACCGCGTCGATGTCCGACTCCTGCGGGGCGCGCAGGACGAGGCGCTCGGTGGTGAGGGTGACGGGCGTGGTCCGGAGTTCTTCCATACCCGGATTATTCCGCGCCAAGCGGAGGGCGGACATCCGAATATTCCGCCAACTCGGCGGGGCCGGGACCGTTTTGCCCCGGTGGGCGGTGCTATCGGTCGGGCGCCCGCGCGAGTGACACGGGAATACCGTGCTGACGCACCTCCCGGGGCATTGGACTCCTCGCATACGATGGCCCGTGCGGTGGGGTGAACCCGTCGTGCAGTCGTCCAGTGCCAATACAGGCAAGGAGCCCGCTCTAGTGTCCGTCTTCGACAAGATCCTGCGCGCCGGCGAAGGCAAGATCCTTCGCAAGCTGCAGCGGATTGCTGCCCAGGTCAACTCCATCGAAGAGGACTTCGTCAACCTCACCGACGCGGAGCTGCGGGCACTGACCGACGAGTACAAGCAGCGGCTCGTCGACGGGGAGTCCCTGGACGACATCCTCCCCGAGGCGTTCGCCACCGTCCGCGAGGCCGCCAAGCGCGTCCTCGGCCAGCGGCACTACGACGTCCAGCTCATGGGCGGCGCCGCGCTGCACTTCGGCTACGTCGCCGAGATGCGCACCGGTGAGGGCAAGACCCTCGTCGGCACCCTGCCCGCGTACCTGAACGCGCTCACCGGCAAGGGCGTCCACCTGATCACCGTCAACGACTACCTCGCCGAGCGCGACTCGGAGTGGATGGGCCGGGTGCACCGCTTCCTCGGCCTCGAAGTCGGCGTGATCCTGGGCAACATGACGCCCGCCGAGCGCAAGCGCCAGTACGCGATGGACATCACGTACGGCACCAACAACGAGTTCGGCTTCGACTACCTGCGCGACAACATGGCCTGGTCGAAGGACGAACTCGTCCAGCGCGGCCACAACTTCGCGGTGGTCGACGAGGTCGACTCGATCCTCATCGACGAGGCCCGCACCCCGCTGATCATCTCCGGCCCGGCCGACCAGGCGACCAAGTGGTACGCCGACTTCGCCAAGCTGGTGCAGCGCCTGAAGATCGACCGCGACTACGAGGTCGACGAGAAGAAGCGCACCGTCGGCATCCTGGAGGAGGGTGTCACCCGGGTCGAGGACTACCTCGGCATCGACAACCTCTACGAGTCGGTGAACACCCCGCTGGTCGGCTTCCTGAACAACGCCATCAAGGCCAAGGAGCTGTACAAGGCGGACAAGGACTACGTCGTCATGAACGGCGAAGTCATGATCGTCGACGAGCACACCGGCCGCATCCTGGCCGGCCGCCGCTACAACGAGGGCATGCACCAGGCGATCGAGGCCAAGGAGGGGGTGGAGGTCCAGAACGAGAACCAGACCCTGGCCACCATCACCCTGCAGAACTTCTTCCGCCTGTACGACAAGCTCTCCGGCATGACCGGTACCGGCACCACCGAGGCCGCCGAGTTCCACCAGATCTACAAGCTCGGCGTCGTGCCGATCCCGACCAACAAGACGCCGCTGCGCATCGACCAGCCCGACCTGATCTATAAGTCGGAGCCGGCCAAGTTCGCCGCCGTCGTGGAGGACATCGCCGAGAAGCACGAGAAGGGCCAGCCGGTGCTGGTCGGCACCGTGTCGGTCGAGAAGTCCGAGTACCTGTCGCAGGAGCTGCGCAAGCGCGGCATCCCGCACGAGGTGCTGAACGCCAAGCACCACGAGCGCGAGGCGCAGATCGTCGCGCAGGCCGGCCGCAAGGGCGCCGTCACCGTCGCCACCAACATGGCCGGCCGCGGCACCGACATCATGCTCGGCGGCAACCCGGACCACCTCGCGGCGGCCGAGCTGGCCCAGCGCGGGCTCTCCGCCGGGGACAACCCGGACGAGTACGAGGCCGCGTTCCCGGCCGCGCTGGAGAAGGCCAAGGCCTCGGTCAAGGCCGAGCAGGACGAGGTCAAGGAGGCCGGCGGCCTCTACGTCCTCGGCACCGAGCGGCACGAGTCCCGCCGGATCGACAACCAGCTGCGCGGCCGCTCCGGCCGTCAGGGCGACCCGGGCGAGTCCCGGTTCTACCTGTCGCTCGGCGACGACCTGATGCGCCTGTTCAAGGCCGGCATGGTCGAGCGCGTGCTCTCGATGGCCAACGTGCCCGAGGACGTGCCGATCGAGTCGAAGATGGTCACCCGGGCGATCGCCTCCGCGCAGACCCAGGTCGAGCAGCAGAACTTCGAGATCCGCAAGAACGTCCTGAAGTACGACGAGGTGCTGAACCGCCAGCGCGAGGTCATCTACGGCGAGCGCCGCCGCGTCCTGGAGGGCGAGGACCTGCAGGAGCAGGTCGGCCACTTCATGGACGACACCGTCGAGGCCTACGTCAAGGCGGCCACCGGCGAGGGCTTCGAGGACGACTGGGACCTGGAGAAGCTCTGGTCCGCGCTCAAGCAGCTCTACCCGCTCGCCCTGGACCTCGGGGAGCTGGAGGAGGAGGCGGGCGGCTCCGGCGGCCTGACCTCCGAGTTCCTCACCAAGGTCGTCCAGGAGGACATCCAGGCGCAGTACGGCGCCCGCGAGGACCAGCTCGGCGAGGAGATCATGCGCGAGCTGGAGCGCCGGGTCGTCCTGTCGGTGCTGGACCGCCGCTGGCGCGAGCACCTCTACGAGATGGACTACCTCCAGGAGGGCATCGGCCTGCGGGCCATGGCGCAGCGCGACCCGCTGATCGAGTACCAGCGCGAGGGCTTCGACATGTTCACCGCGATGATGGAGGGCATCAAGGAGGAGTCCGTCGGCTACCTGTTCAACCTGGAGGTCCAGGTCGAGCAGCAGGTCGAGGAGGTCCCGGTCGAGGACGCCGAGGTGGTGCTCGACAAGCTGGAGAAGGACGCCGCCCGCCCGGAGATCAAGGCCAAGGGCCTGGAGGCCCCGAAGCCGCAGCGGCTGCACTACACGGCCCCCTCGGACGAGATCGGCGGCGGCGTGGTCGAGGGCGACTTCGACGACCTCGCGGCGGAGGACGAGGGCGACGGCCTGACCCGCGCCGAGCGCCGCAAGGCCGCGAAGTCGGCCAAGGGGCGCCGCCGCAAGGCCTGAGCCGCCACCGCGCCACAGCACAGGGCGCCGTTCCCGTACGGGGGCGGCGCCCTGCGCCGTCACCGGGCCTCCACGGCGGTGCACTGCCACTGACCGGCCGGGCCGCGCTGTTCGAGGCGGAAGGCCACCATGTGGTGCCGCCGGCCGAGGTCGACCCGCACGCACGCCTCGACGGCGTCGGGCGAGGGCGATCTGTCGTGCACCGGGCCCAGGCGCGGCCGGGCGCCGGCGCCGCCGCGGCGCAGGGCGCCCGTGCGGACGAGGGAGGCGAGCTGGCCGTAGCCGTCCAAGCTGGTGTGCCGCATCAGCTGGCCGGACGGGCGGGCGCCGGTGAGCACCTCGACGAGCCGGTGCGCGAAGCGCGCCGCGAGTGCGCGGGGGTCGTGCCCGGGCGGGGCGCCGGCGCAGTCGGCCCGGGGGTGCCGGGGCCGCCGCCCGGCGGGGTGCGGTGCGTCGTCGTGCAGGTGGCGGTGGGGGCGGGCGGCGAGCGGTGGGGTCACGGGTGTCTCCTCGGGGCCGGGCGGGCGGGCGGTGGTGCTCCGGGGCGTGGTCACGGGGGATTCCTCGGGTGGACGGCAGGGCTGGACGGCAGGGCTGGACGGCGGGGGTGGGCGCGGACGGGTCGGGGTGCTTCCTCGGGCGAGTGGTGCGGGTACGGACGGGTCCTTGGTAGCGGCGGTCGGGAGGGGGCGGCAAGGGGATTGCGCAACCGTGGGGAGCGGAGGGTGAAGTTCACCTATCCGGGCGAACGGCCCGTTGCGGCGGCGGCCTCCCGGGTCGTCCCGGAGGCACGCGGTTGACGTGCGACGACGGGCGGGTAGGCCCGAAAGGGGACGGCCGCGTTCGCCGGTCCGGGTGGTGCGGCCGGGGTCACGCGTTGCGGCGGTCCGCGGTCGGCGCGCAGGATCGGATCCTGACCGGGAACCGCGGGAGCGGGCGCGACGCCCCACGACGACAGGCGGCCGGCATGACGACACCCGGCATGACGACACGGGCAGCAGCGGCGCAGTCCCCGGCCCGGACGGGTGCCGCCCGGGGAGCACCCCGGCGCGGGCTGGTCCTGGGCGGCGGCGGCATGCTCGGCGCGGCCTGGACGGTCGGCGCGCTGTGCGCCGTCGAGGAGGCGACCGGCTGGCGCCCCGGCGACGCCGACGTGCTGCTGGGCACCTCGGCCGGCTCCATCCTCGGCGCGCTGCTCGCCGCCGGCGTGCCGGTCGACCAGCTGCGCGACCACCAGCGCGGACTGCCGCTCACCGAGGGCCCGCTGGCCGGCGTGGCCTTCGACTACGAGACGGCCGTCGGCGGCGCCCTGCCGCCCCGGCCGCGGGCCGGGATCGGCTCGCCGGGCCTCCTGCGGGACGCCGTCCGCCACCCGCGCGAGTACCCGCTGCTGACCATGGTGTCGGCGGTGGCGCCGCACGGCCGCGGCTCGCTCGCCCCGGTCGGCGCGCTGGTCCGCGACCTGCACGGGCCGGGCGGCTGGCCGGCCGGCTCCGCGCTGCGGGTCGCGGCCGTGGACTACCGCAGCGGCCACCGGGTGGTCTTCGGCGACCCGGACGCCCCGGCGGTCGCCATCGCGGACGCCGTGATGGCCTCCTGCGCGATCCCCGGCTGGTTCGCGCCCGTGCGCCTGGACGGCTCGGCGTACGTGGACGGCGGCTGCTGGTCGGCCACCAACGCCGACCTGCTGCTCGGCCGCGGTCTGGACGAGGCGTACGTGCTCGCCCCGATGGCCCTGCGCCTGCACCCCCGCGCCGGGCGCGCCGACCGCGGCACCCTCGCCGCGCTGCACGAGTGGCGCGCCCGCGACCGCCCGCGCGGCGTGCTGGCCCAGGTGGTCAGCCGCTACCGCCGCGCGGTGACCAGGCAGCTGCTGCGCGAGGCCGCGTTGCTGCGGGCGGAGGGCGTGCGGGTGCGGCTGCTCGCGCCGACGCCGGCGGACCTGGCGGCGATGGGTCCGAACATGATGGACCCGGCCCGCCGCGGCGCGGTGCTGGAGAGCGCGCTGCGCACCAGCCGGGAGGCGCTGGCGGCGGCGCGCTGATCCGCGGCCCGCCGATCCGGCGGGACGTGATCACGGCGGGCGCCCGGCGCTTATTCTTGGGGGCGCTGGAAGCTGTGCCGCTGGACGAACGCTGGACGAACCGGAGAGTGCCACCGATGCGCGTGTACGTGCCCACCACCCTGACCGGCCTGGCGGCGGCGCACCCGGGCGGCGTCCTGGACGAGACCGCGGCGTACGCCGTGACGCCCGCGCTGCGCGAGTGGTACGTCAGCGACGACATCGAGGAGCTGGAGTACGCGGCGCTGAACCGGGCCGCGCAGTCCTCGCTGCGGCTGCTGGCCGCCGATCCCGGCGCGCCGCGCCGCCGCGTCGTGGTGGCGCTGGACGTGGCGGACTCCGCCGTGCGGCCCTTCCCCGGCGACGAGTACCAGGACCAGGCCTCGCTGGGCCGCGTGGTGCTGGCCGGCCCGGTGAAGCTCGCGAAGGCGGCGGCCGTGCACGCGGACGTCGCCGACGACGAGGTGCTCGCGGACGTGACGGCGGCCGTGGCCGCGGTGGCCGCCGCCGACGAGGGGGACCAGGACGCCCAGTTCACCGTGGACGGCGCCGAGGACCACGACCTGCTCTGGTTCGCGACCCAGGAGATCCCCGGGCTCCTCGCCTGACCGCCCGCCCGGCCGGTCAGCGGCCGCCCCTGCGTGAGCCCCGTCCTACCGGCCCGTCGGTGCCCGGAGTTACCGTTCGGATCGTGCGTAATCACATCGTCTGGGACTGGAACGGCACGCTCTTCCACGACATGGAGGCGGTGCTCGGAGCGAGCAACGCCGCGTTCGCGACCATCGGCGTCGGGCCGATGACCATGCAGGAGTACCGCGAGCAGTACGAGATCCCGATCCCCCGCTTCTACGAGCGCCTGCTCGGCCGCATGCCGTCCCGGGCCGAGTGGCTCCGCCTCGACGACGCCTTCCACGACCGCTACCGCGAGCTGAGTCCGGCCTGCGGCCTGACCGACGGCGTCCGCGAGTTGCTGTCGGGCTGGCAGGAGGCGGGGCACAGCCAGTCCCTGCTGTCGATGTACGAGCACGACAAGCTCGTGCCGCTGGTCGACGCCTTCGGCCTGACCGGCACCTTCCTGCGCGTGGACGGCCGCAGCGGCCCCTCCGGCGGGCAGAAGGGCGAGCAGCTGGTCCGCCACCTGGCGGCCCTCGGCGAGCGCGTGGACCCCGCCCGTACGGTCCTCATCGGGGACGCCGCGGACGACGCCCTCGCGGCGATCGGCGCGGGCGCGCACGCCGTGCTGTACACCGGCGGCTCGCACACCAGGGAGAAGCTGGAGCCGGTCGGCGTGCCCGTCGTGGACACCCTCGCGGAGGCGGTCGAGCTGGCCGGACGGCTGACGGCCTGAGCTGCGGCGATGCCGCCGTCCTGACGGCGGACGTGGCGCGCGCCACGTCCGCCGTTGGCGTGTCTGGACGGGCGGATCCGCCGGGGGCTGGTCAGGCTGGACTGACATCGGTACAGCAGCAGGACGGAGCCGCCATGCCCATCGACGCAGTGACCCAGGTGCCGGAGCCGGTCAACGAGCCGGTGCGGGCGTACGGGCCCGGCAGCGCCGAGCGGGAGCGCCTGGTGCGGCGCCTGGACGAGCTGGCGGCCGAGCAGGTGCCGCTGCCGATGACGATCGGCGGGGAGCAGCGCTTCGGCGGCGGCGAGCGGATCGACGTCGTCCAGCCGCACCACCACGCGGCCAAGCTGGGCGTGCTCGGCAACGCCACCCGGGAGGACGCCCGCGCGGCGGTGGACGCGGCGCTGGCGGCCGCCCGGGAGTGGCGCTCGCTGTCCTTCGACGACCGCGCGGCGGTGTTCCTGCGCGCCGCGGACCTCCTCGCCGGGCCCTGGCGGGAGACGCTCAACGCGGCCACGATGCTCGGCCAGTCCAAGACCGCGCAGCAGGCGGAGATCGACTCGGCCTGCGAGCTGATCGACTTCTGGCGCTACAACGTCCACTTCGCCCGGCAGGTCCTGGCCGATCAGCCGGTCTCGTCCCCGGGGGTGTGGAACCGCACCGATCACCGCCCGCTGGAAGGTTTCGTCTACGCGATCACGCCGTTCAACTTCACCGCGATCGCCGGGAACCTGCCCACCGCCCCCGCGCTGATGGGCAACACGGTGGTCTGGAAGCCCGCGCCGACCCAGGCGCTGGCCGCCCACCACCTGATGCGGCTGCTGGAGGCGGCCGGCCTGCCGCCCGGGGTGATCAACCTGGTGACCGGCGACGGCCTCCAGGTGTCCCCGGTCGCGCTGGCCGACCCGGCGCTGGCCGGCCTGCACTTCACCGGCTCGACCGCGACCTTCCAGTCGCTGTGGCAGACGATCGGCGCGAACATCGGCGGCTACCGGACGTACCCGCGGATCGTCGGCGAGACCGGCGGCAAGGACTTCCTGCTCGCCCACCGCTCCGCCGACCCGGAGATCCTCAAGACGGCGCTGATCCGCGGCGCCTTCGAGTACCAGGGCCAGAAGTGCTCGGCGCTCTCCCGCGCCTACCTGCCGCGCAGCCTCTGGCAGCGGATCAAGGACGACTTCCTGGCCGAGGTCGACGCGCTCGCCGTCGGCGACGTCACCGACCTCTCCAACTTCATGGGCGCGCTCATCGACCGGCGGGCCTTCGAGAAGAACCGGGACGCCATCGAGCGGGCCAAGCGCGACCCCACGATCGAACTGGCGGCCGGCGGCCAGTACGACGACGCGATCGGCTGGTTCGTCCGGCCCACCGTCCTGGTCTCCTCCGACCACCGCGGCGAGATCTTCCGCACCGAGTACTTCGGCCCGATCCTCGCCGTCCACGTCTACGAGGACTCCCGCTGGGACGACGTGTTCGCCAGGATCGACGCCGCCGCCCCGTACGGCCTGACCGGTGCCGTCATCGCACAGGACCGCTACGCGATCGCCCGTGCGGTGGAGGAACTGCGCTTCACCGCCGGGAACTTTTACATCAACGACAAGCCGACCGGCGCCGTCGTCGGCCAGCAGCCCTTCGGCGGCGGCCGTGCCTCCGGCACCAACGACAAGGCGGGCGCCGCCCAGAACCTGCTGCGCTGGACCTCGGCCCGTTCGATCAAGGAAACCTTCGTGCCGCCGACGCACCATGCGTACCCGCATATGGGCTGAAAGCGAACATCCGGTTCCGGTTTGGACATGGTGTCCAGGACGGACCGGTCACCCGGCACCTTTGCGCCTCCCTGTCCCTGTCCACCTTCGATTGATCCGGTTAGGCTGGCTGGCGTCGTCGGGTGGCTCCGCAGGACGAATCGTCCTACCCACTGCGAAGGCGTTTCATGCGCGCCATGAACCCTTTTCAGTCGGATGGTGCGGCAGGATTGCGGTAGACCCGTCGGTGTTCATCCACACACGACCGAGTCACGCAACGGCGCGCGACAGGAGCCAAGAAGTCATGCAGACCAAGCTGGACGCAGCCAAGGCCGACCTGCTCAAGAAGGCCGCCGCAGCCGCTGAGAACAGCCAGGTGGGGGGAGCGGCGCCGGGGGAGGGTCTGAGCAACGGCGCTCTTACCGCGTACCTGCACCACTACTACCTCCACACCGCGCCCGAGGACCTGGTCGACCTCGACCCGGTCGACGTCTACGGCGCGGCCGCCTCGCACTACCGCCTGGGCCTCAAGCGCCCCCAGGGCACCGCCGAGGTGCGGGTGCACACCCCCTCGGTCGAGGAGAACGGCTGGTCCTGCGGCCACACGGTCGTCGAGGTCGTCACCGACGACATGTCCTTCCTGGTCGACTCCGTCACCAACGAGCTGTCCCGCCAGGACCGCGGCATCCACATCGTGATCCACCCGCAGCTGGTCGTCCGCCGTGACATCACCGGCAAGCTCCTGGAGATCCTCGACGTCGACGCGTGCGCGCGCAGCCAGGCCGCCGGCGCCGAGTGGCCCGCCGACGCGACCGTCGAGTCGTGGATGCACATCGAGATCGACCGCGAGACCGACCGCGAGGACCTGCGCTCGATCGAGTCCAACCTGCGCCGCGTGCTCGGCGACGTCCGCGAGGTCGTCGAGGACTGGACCAAGATGCGCGACAGCGCGCTGCGCCTGGCCGACGAGCTGGCCGAGGAGCCCCCGGCCGGCCTGCCCGAGCAGGAGGTCGGCGAGGCCTGGGAGCTGATGCGCTGGCTCGGCGACGACCACTTCACCTTCCTCGGCTACCGCGAGTACGACCTCGTCGAGCACGAGGGCGAAGAGGTCCTCAAGGCCGTCGCCGGCACCGGCCTCGGCATCCTGCGCGCCGACCCGCACAGCCACGACGACCGCCACCACTCCGTGAGCGAGGCCTTCGGCCGCCTCTCCGCGCCGGTGCGCGCCAAGGCCCACGAGAAGAAGCTGCTCGTCCTCACCAAGGCCAACAGCCGTGCCACCGTGCACCGCCCGGCCTACCTGGACTACGTCGGCGTGAAGAAGTTCAACGCCGCCGGCGAGCCCATCGGCGAGCGCCGCTTCCTCGGCCTGTTCTCCTCCGCCGCGTACACCGAGTCCGTCACCCGGATCCCGGTCGTGCGCCGCAAGGTCCAGGCCGTCCTGGACGGCTCCGGCTTCTCCAGCGAGAGCCACGACGGCCGCGACCTGCTGCAGATCATGGAGACCTTCCCGCGGGACGAGATGTTCCAGACGGCGGCCTCCGAACTGCTCTCGATCGCCACGAGCGTGCTCTACCTGCAGGAGCGCCGCAAGCTGCGCCTCTTCCTGCGCCAGGACGAGTACGGCCGCTACTACTCGGCGTTCATCTACCTGCCGCGCGACCGGTACACCACCCGGATCCGCCTGCTGCTCACCGACATCCTCAAGGAAGAGCTGAACGGCGACGCCATCGACTACACGGTGTACGCCACCGAGTCGGTGCTGACCCGCCTGCACTTCGTCGTCCGGGTGGCCCCCGGCACCGAGCTGCCGCAGCTCACCGACACCGACATCGAGCGGATCGAGAACCGCCTGGCCGAGGCCGCCCGGTTCTGGATGGACGGCTTCCACGACCAGCTGCACACCGAGCTGGGCGAGGAGAAGGCCGCCGAGCTCGGCCACAAGTACGCCAACGCCTTCCCCGACGGCTACCGCGCCGACTTCCCGCCGCGCACCGCCGTCTCCGACATCAAGCAGATCGAGTCGCTGCACGGCGCGGGCGACTTCCGCCTCAACCTGTACCAGCCGGTCGGCGCCGGCGACGACGAGCGCCGCTTCAAGATCTACCGGGTCGGCGGCCCGATCTCGCTCACCGAGGTCCTGCCGGTGCTCCAGCGCCTGGGCGTCGAGGTCCTGGACGAACACCCGTACGCGCTGCGCCGCTCCGACGGCACCACCGCGTGGGTGTACGACTTCGGCCTGAAGCTGCGCGAGGCCACCGAGCTCACCGACGAGGCGCGCGAGCGCTTCCAGGAGACCTTCGCCGCCACCTGGACCGGCCGGGCCGAGAACGACGGCTTCAACGAGCTGGTCCTCACCGCCGGGCTGACCTGGCGCCAGGCGATGATGCTGCGCGCGTACGCCAAGTACCTGCGCCAGGCGGGCTCCACGTTCTCCCAGGACTACATGGAGGACGCGCTCCGCAACAACACCCACAGCACCCGCCTGCTGGTCAACCTCTTCGAGGCCCGGCTGAGCCCGAGCCACCGCTCGGGCGCCCTGGAGCTGACCGAGGGCATCCTGGAGGAGCTGGCCGGCGCGCTCGACGAGGTCGTCTCGCTGGACGAGGACCGCATCCTGCGCTCCTTCCTGAACCTCATCAAGGCCACCCTGCGGACCAACTTCTTCCAGCACGACGGCTCCGGCGAGTGGCACTCCTACGTGTCGATGAAGTTCGACCCGAAGGCCATCCCGGACCTGCCGGCCCCGCGCCCGGCGTTCGAGATCTGGGTCTACTCGCCGCAGGTCGAGGGCGTGCACCTGCGCTTCGGCAAGGTCGCCCGCGGCGGTCTGCGCTGGTCCGACCGGCGCGAGGACTTCCGCACCGAGATCCTCGGCCTGGTCAAGGCGCAGATGGTGAAGAACACCGTCATCGTGCCGGTCGGCGCCAAGGGCGGCTTCGTCGCCAAGCAGCTGCCGGACCCGTCGGTGGACCGCGACGCGTGGCTGGCCGAGGGTGTCTCCTCGTACAAGACGTTCATCTCGGCGCTGCTCGACATCACCGACAACCTGGTCGGCGGCGAGGTCGTCCACCCGGCCGACGTGGTCCGCCACGACGAGGACGACACCTACCTGGTCGTCGCCGCCGACAAGGGCACCGCGACCTTCTCCGACATCGCCAACGGCGTCGCCGAGTCCTACGGCTTCTGGCTGGGCGACGCGTTCGCCTCCGGCGGCTCGGCGGGCTACGACCACAAGGGCATGGGCATCACCGCCCGCGGCGCCTGGGAGTCGGTCAAGCGCAACTTCCGCGAGCTCGGCGTCGACACCCAGGCCGAGGACTTCACCGTCATCGGCATCGGCGACATGTCCGGCGACGTCTTCGGCAACGGCATGCTGCTCAGCGAGCACATCCGGCTGGTCGCGGCCTTCGACCACCGCCACATCTTCCTCGACCCGAACCCGGACGCGGCCCTCTCGTACGCCGAGCGCCGCCGCCTGTTCGACCTGCCGCGCAGCTCGTGGGACGACTACGACAAGTCGCTGATCTCGGCCGGCGGCGGGGTGTTCCCGCGCAGTGCCAAGTCGATCCAGGTCAGTGCCCAGGTCCGGGCCGCGCTCGGCATCCAGGAGGCCCGGCTCACCCCGGCCGAGCTGATGAAGGCGATCCTGCAGGCGCCGGTCGACCTGTTCTGGAACGGCGGCATCGGCACCTACATCAAGGCCTCGACCGAGACCAACGCCGAGGTCGGCGACAAGGCCAACGACGCCATCCGCGTCAACGGCGAGCAGGTCCGGGCCCGGGTCATCGGCGAGGGCGGCAACCTCGGCTGCACCCAGCTCGGCCGCATCGAGTACGCGGCGGCCGGCGGCCCGGAGAGCACCGGCGGCTGGATCAACACCGACGCCATCGACAACTCGGCCGGCGTGGACACCTCGGACCACGAGGTCAACATCAAGATCCTGCTCAACGGGGTCGTCGCCGAGGGCGACATGACGGTCAAGCAGCGCAACACGCTGCTGGCCGAGATGACCGACGAGGTCGGCCACCTGGTGCTGCGCAACAACTACGCGCAGAACGTGGTGCTGGCCAACGCCGTCGCCCAGGCGCACAGCATGGTCAACGTCCACTCCCGGATGATCAACCGCTTCGAGGCGGCCGGCCAGCTCGACCGGGGGCTGGAGTTCCTGCCCGCCGAGCGCCTGATCCGCGAGCGCCAGCAGAACGGCCGCGGGCTCTCGCAGCCCGAGATGTCCGTCCTGCTCGCGTACACCAAGATCACGCTGGCCGAGGAGCTGCTCGCCACCGACCTGCCCGACGACCCGTACTTCCGCACCGCGCTCCACGAGTACTTCCCGAGCGCCCTGCGGACCAGGTTCGCCGAGGCGATCGACGGCCACGCGCTGCGCCGGGAGATCATCACCACGCTGATCGTCAACGACACGATCAACCGCGGTGGCTGCACCTTCGCCTTCCGCCTGAAGGAGGAGACCGGCGCGACCTACGAGGAGATCGCCCGGACGCACACCGCCGCGCGGGCCGTGTTCGGCCTGGAGGAGATCTGGGGCGAGATCGAGGGCCTGGACAACAAGGTCCCGGCCCGGGTCCAGACCAAGATGCGGCTGCACTCGCGCCGCCTGGTCGAGCGCGCCACCCGGTGGATGCTCAACAACCGCCGCCAGCCGCTGGACATCGCCGCCACGATCGCGTTCTTCCGCGACCGGATCGCCCAGGTGTGGGGCTCGCTGCCCAAGCCGCTGCGCGGCGAGGACCTGGCGTGGTTCGAGTCGATCCACGGCGAGCTCGCCGCGGCGGGCGTGCCGGAGGAGCTGGCCACCCGGATCGCCGGCCTGTCCTCGGTCTTCCCGACCCTGGACATCACCGAGGTCGCGGACCGCTCCGGCAAGGACGTCGCGGACGTCGCCGAGCTCTACTACGACCTCGGCGACCGCCTGCAGATCTCGCACCTGCTGGACCGCATCATCGACCTGCCCCGCACCGACCGCTGGTCGTCGATGGCCCGGGCCGCGATCCGCGAGGACCTCTTCGCGGCGCACGCGGCGCTGACCGCCGACATCCTCGTCTGCGGCCCGGAGGGCGCCACCCCGGAGGAGCGCTACACCGCCTGGGCGGAGCTCAACGGGACGCTGCTGAACCGCGCGAAGAGCACGCTCGACGACATAAGGGGTTCGGACAACTACGAGCTGTCCAGCCTGTCGGTCGCGATGCGCGTCATCCGCACCCTCCTGCGCACCGGCTCGATGCGCTAGGAAGTCAGGACGGCAAAGGGGCGGGGCCCGCGTCTTCGGACGCGGGCCCCGCCCCTTTCCGTGCGTGCCGCGGGACGCCGGCCCTCAGCGGGTCGCCGCGCGCTGGAGGGCGCTGGCGAGGAGCGCCAGGTCCGTCGGGCCGTTGCCGAGTTCGCGGACCGGGCGGCGGGCGGGCGGGGCGCCGAGCTGGAGCGGGTCTATCGCGACGACCGTCGGGCGCAGGGTCGCGGTGCGCGGGATGCGTCCACTGATCCGGGCGGCCTGGAAGGCGCAGACGCCGCCGTCCGGCAGCCGCAGGTAGCCGCGGCCCGGCGTGTCCTCGGGGAGGGCGGCGGCGTCGCCCAGGTGGATCAGCAGGTCGGAGTCGGCCGGGTCCTCGGTGCGCAGCGCGATCCGGAGCAGGGCGGCCTCGTCCACCTCGGTGCCGGCGCTCTCCTCGGGCCGGCCGGTGGTGACCGCGAGGTGGACGCCGAGCGGGCCGCCGCGGCGGGCGACGGCGGCGAGCGCGCGGGCCAGCGGGCGGCCGGCCGGGGAGGTGGGGGAGAGCAGCGCGTCGTAGTCGTCGACCACGACGACCAGCCGGGCGGGGACCGGGGAGCCCGGGGCGGCGGGCCGGGGGCCGTCGGCGCCGCGCGGCCCGATGATCCGGGGCGCGGGGGTCGCGGCGGCTCCGACGGCGGCGGGCACCGGTACCTGCGGGGCGTCCGCACCTGTGCCGAGGCCCTGCCGACCGGCCGGTCCCTGTCGGCCGTCGAGGCTGTGCTGGCCGTCCAGGCTGTGCTGGCCGTCAAGAATGCGGGCGGCGTGCCAGGAGGCGAAGTCGAGGCCGTCGAACAGCCGCTCCCGCAGCGCGAGTTCGTCCTCCAGCGCCTCCGCGGCGAGCAGCGCCTGGCGCGGGTCGGAGGCGGCGTTGACCCGCCCGGTGACGTGCGGGAGCTCGGTGCAGCCGTCCAGCCCGTCCTCGGTGGCCCGGCCCTCGACGATGGTGACGGCCAGCCGCTCGGGCCGCTCGGAGACGGCGAGCGAGGCGACCAGCGTGCGCAGCAGCTCCGTCTTGCCGGAGCCGCGCGCGCCGCCGATCAGCAGGTGCGGGCCGCCCGGGTCGGGGGAGGGGAGGGCCAGTTCGGGATCGGCGAGGTCGAGCGTGCAGAGCTCGTCGCGGGTGGTGCCGAGCAGCGCGGTGGCGGCGCCGATGCCGCCGGCGTGGGCGTCCCAGCGGGCGGAGAGCTTGGCGGGGGTGACGGTGTCGAGCTGCAGCAGGTCGAGCAGCCGCAGGGCGTCCGGCAGGGGGCCGCGGGCGGCCGGGGCGGCCTCGCGCAGCGGGGCGAGCACCCGGGCCAGCCGCTCGGCCCAGGCGTCGGAGACGGCGTCCAGCGAGACCTCGTGCAGGGTCTCGCGGCCGCGGGCGACCGGGCGGTCGAGCGAGAGGTGGGTGCCGACCTCGCCGGTGATCAGGGCGGTGGCGCCGACGCCGCGGGGGAGCAGTTCGGGCTGCTCGGCGAGGCAGATCGGGAAGATGCCGACCGCCGGGCCCTGGCGCAGCAGCAGGTCCAGCGCCTGCCGGGCGGTCTCGGTGGCCGGGCGGCCGTCGACCACGACGACGGTGGCGGAGTGGCCGCCGAGGCCGACCGGGCCGCTGAGCCGGGCGGTGAGCTCGGTGAGCCGGGCGGTGGCCTGCTCGTCGTCGAGGCCGAGCAGCAGGCGGCAGTCCTGGCCCTCGACGGGGCGCAGGTGGGGCAGCCAGAGGGCCCAGGCCCAGGTGTCGACGCGCTCCTGCGGGGTGCGGGCGTGGTCGGAGTCGACGACGACGAGGCTCAGGCCGCTCGGCGGGTGCAGGGCGGCGAGCTGGGCGACGACGGCGCGGGTGAGCGCGTCCAGTCGCTCGCGCGGGCCGCTGAGGCCGAGGCTGCCGGCGGTCTGCAGGTCGAGGGTGACCGGGACGGCGGGCAGTGTCGTGCCGGGGGTGGTGCCGGGGCCGCCGGGGCGGTCGGCGGTGCCCAGGCGCAGGGTGAGCGCGTCGGGGTGGCCGGGGCCGCGCTCCCAGAGCCGGGGGCCGGGGCCGACGGCGTTGAGCAGGAGGGTGGCGAGGTCGGGCCAGCGTTCGCGCTGGGCGGCGGCCTGGCGGATCCGGACGGCGGCGTGGTGGCGCTCGGCGCTCTCCTGTCCGGGCGGTTCGGCGGTGCGGCCGAGCCGCAGCGAGAGCAGTCCGCGGCCGCGGCCCGCCGCGGGCTCGGGGGCGGCGGGCGGTTCGGCGACGGGCGGCGCGGGCCGGACGGGGCCGGGGGCGGCGAGCTGGAGGTGGCCGTGGCCGTCCGGGACGGCGGCGCGGGCGGGCTCGCCGGGTTCGGGGGCCGCGAGCTGGAGGGTGGACTCGCCGATCCGCAGCAGGGCTCCGGGGTCGAGCGGGACGGCCTCCTCCAGCGGGCCGGGCGGGACGATCCGGCTGTCCAGGGTGGTGCCGTTGGTGGAGCCGAGGTCGCGGACGGTGACCCGGCCGTCCTCGGCGAGGTGCAGGGACAGGTGCAGCCGGGAGACGTCCGGGTCGTCGAGCGGGACGTCGGCCTCGCCGGAGCGGCCGACCCGGATCTCCCGGCCGTGCAGGCGGTGCACGCCGCCGGCGTCGGGCCCGCCGACCACGCGCAGTTCGGCGGCGGCCGTCGCGTCGTCGGGGTCGTCGGCGGTCGGGTCCGGCTCGTTGAGGCTGAGGACGGCGCCGTCGAGCAGCGGAGGATGGCCGAGCAGGGTGTGTTCGTCCACCCGGTGCGCCCCGGCGTAGAGGTGCACGTGGGTGGCGGCCCGGGGCCCGCGCACGCCCACGGCGCCCGCGAGCGCGCCCGCGAGGGCGCCGAGCGCGGTGCCCACGGGCGCGGTGACCAGTACGTCCACGTAGGGGATGGCGGTGCCGGCGGCGGTCGGGCCGCTGCGCGGTCGGAGGACGGTCAGCCGGATCTGCATCTCGCCCGCGGGTCCCTTCTGCTGATGTGAAGCCTGGTACCGCTGCCTCGCGGCTCGGGCGGCCGCTGGGCCACAAAGGTGGCGAGTGTCCATCCTGCCATCCGTCACGGACGGTCCGCGCACGGTACCGGATTTGACGATCTTGCGATGATCGCCATGTTGGAGGTGGCGGAGGGTCAGGTCAACCGGTGCTCCGGCGGTGCCCGTGACCCTTCCCTAGGGGATGTCCCCCAACCCGTCCCCGAGACCGGTCGGACGGCCTGCCGGTCGCCTCCGAAACCCGAACGGTCACCGTTAGAGTGGCCGCAGACAGGGGCCCGGCAGGCTCACCGCACCGGCGGAGGAGCGCCCCGCGCGGGCGGCACGGCGAGGAGTGCGACAGGTGCGGCCAGTCGGCAGCAAGTATGTGCTTGAGGAGACCCTCGGACGGGGGGCCACCGGCACCGTCTGGCGCGGGCGGGTGCGCCCGGCCGCCGACGTGCCGGGCGGCGAGCCCGGGCAGGCCGTGGCGATCAAGGTGCTGCGCGAGGAACTGGCCGCGGACCCGGACGTCGTGATGCGCTTCCTGCGCGAGCGCTCCCTGCTGCTGCGGCTCACCCACCCCAACATCGTCCGGGTGTGCGACCTGGTCGTCGAGGGCGAGCTGCTGGCCCTCGTGATGGACCTCGTCGAGGGCCCCGACCTGGCCCGCTACCTGCGCTCCAACGGCCCGTTCAGCCCGATCGCCGGCGCCCTGCTGATGGCCCAGGTCGCGGACGCGCTCGCGGCCAGCCACGCCGACGGCATCGTCCACCGCGACCTCAAGCCGGCGAACGTCCTGCTCGCCTCCGTCCTGGTGGACGGCACCGAGCAGATGCACCCGATGCTGACCGACTTCGGCATCGCCCGCCTCGCCGACTCCCCGGGCATCACCCGCACCCACGAGTTCGTCGGCACGCCCGCCTACGTCGCCCCGGAGTCCGCCGAGGGCCGCGCCCAGACCTCCGCCGTGGACGTCTACGGCGCCGGGATCATGCTGTACGAGCTGGTCACCGGCCGCCAGCCGTTCCAGGGCGACGGCGCGCTCGCGGTCCTCCAGGCGCACCTCGCCCAGGAGCCGCAGCGGCCCAGCACGATGCCCGAGCCGCTGTGGACGGTGATCGAGCGCTGCCTGCGCAAGGACCCGGCGCAGCGGCCGTCCGCGACCTCGCTGGCGCGGGCGCTGCGCGTGGTGGCGGCGGGCGTCGGCGTGCACGCCTCCCCGGCGGCCGTGGACGCGGCGATCGCGGTCGGCGCGCTGCTGCAGCCGGACCCGCAGCCCGCCTCGGTGCCGGGCACGGCCACGGGTGCGCCGTTCGCGCCGGCGAGCGAGGACCGCACCCAGGTGCTGCCCGCCGGCGGCCCCGGCGCCCCGCAGTTCGACCCGGCCGCGGCGACCCGGGTGATGGGCACCCAGCCGCCGCCCGCGCCCCCGTACGGCAGCGCGGACCGCACGCAGGTGATGCCGCCCACCGCGGTGCCGACGCCCCCGCCGGGCCCGCCGCAGGAGGAGGCGCCGCACCCGTGGCAGACGCAGCTGCGCGCCGCGCGGGACCGCAACCAGCAGACGCAGGTCGGCTACTTCGGCCCGGAAGACTTCGAGGAGCCGCAGGTCGCCCCGCAGCCCTACCAGGCGGGCCAGGGGGGTCAGGGCGGATACCCGGGCCAGGGCGGTCACCCCGGGGCGTACCAGCCCCAGCAGCCCGGCGGCCCCCGGCCCGACCAGCGCCGCCAGGGCCCGCCGCCGCCCGGGTACGCCCAGCGCCCGCCGGTCGCCCCGCCGCCCTACCGGGCGAACCAGGCGAACCAGGGGGGACAGGCGGGCCAGGGCGGCCGTCCGCAGCCGCCCGGCGGCTACCGGCAGGCCCCGGAGGGCTACGGCCGGTCGCAGGCCGGCTACCCGCCGCCGCCCCCGCCCGCCCCGGTGCGCCGGGCCGAGCCGCCCGCGCCGCAGCACCGGGAGCCCCCGCAACGCCGCGAGGAGCCGCCGGCCCGCCGGGAGGCGCCGCCGGCGCCGTCGCGCCGCGAGCCGGCCCCGCCGCGCGAGCGGCGCCCGCGCAGCCGCAACCGGATGTACATCCCGGGGCTCGGCTGCCTCAAGGGCTGCCTGATGGTGCTGCTGGTGCTGGCGGTCGCCGCCGTGGCGCTGTGGAACTTCACGCCGCTGCCGCACTACTGGGACAACGTCCAGGGCTGGTACCACACGGCCTACGACTGGGTGACCAACGTCTTCGACAGCGCGAGGAACTGACGCCCCGCCGGGTCCGGCCGCCCCCCGGCGGCCGCCCGGACGGCGGGATTGACGCTTTGTCGACAATTTCGAAGATTTCTCGCCCGCGAGTGCCGCCCCGGGGCCCTCAGGCGGCCCGCGAGGGGGGTCGGGGCGCGTAGGTTGGTCGGTGTTGTCCCGCCCCACCGAGCGCACCGGACCTTCCGGCGCGCTCCCGCGCCGCCCACGGAGCAGCATTGGCACGCAAGATCGGCAGCCGGTACACCGTCCACCAGGTGATCGGCCGGGGTTCGGCCGGGACGGTCTGGCTCGGCGAGGGGCCGGACGGCCCGGTGGCGGTCAAGCTGCTGCGCGAGGACCTGGCCGCCGACCAGGTGCTGGTCGGCCGCTTCGTGCAGGAGCGCGCCGCGCTGACCAGCCTCGACCACCCCCGGGTGGTCGGCGTGCGCGACATGGTCGTGGACGGCAGCGACCTCGCCCTCGTCATGGAGCTCGTCCAGGGCACCGACCTGCGCTCCCGGCTCGAACGCGACGGTGCCCTGCCCCCGCAGACCGCCGCCTCGGTCATCGCCGACGTCGCCGACGGCCTGGCCGCCGCGCACGCGGCCGGCATCGTCCACCGCGACGTCAAACCCGAGAACGTCCTGCTCGACCTCGCCGCCGCCCCCGGCCCCGGCGGAGCCCCGCGCGCCAAGCTCACCGACTTCGGCGTGGCCCGCCTGGTGGACGCCCCGCGCCGCACGCGGGCCACCCGGATCATCGGCACCCCCGACTACCTCGCCCCCGAGATCATCGAGGGCCTGGAGCCGCGCGCCGCCGTCGACATCTACGCCCTCGCCACCGTGCTCTACGAGCTGCTGGCCGGCTTCACCCCCTTCGGCGGCGGCCACACCGGCGCCGTGCTGCGCCGCCACGTCACCGAGCAGGTGCCGCCGATCCCCGGCCTGCCGGACGGGCTGTGGCGGATCATCTCCGAGTGCCTGGCCAAGGCCCCCGCCTCCCGGTTGCGCGCCGCCGAGCTGGCCGCCAGGCTGCGCGAGCAGCTGCCCGCGCTGGCGGGCCTGCCGGTGCTCGCCGTCCCCTCGCAGGGCCGCGCCCCGGCGGAGGAGGCGATCACCCCCGGCGAGGCCGTCTACGCCGAGGTGGACGCCGCCCCCGGCGCCCACAAGCGCCGCCGCGGCCCGGCCGTCCCGCTGGTGCCCGGCGTCGCCCCGGACTCCACCCGGGACACCCACACCAGCCTGCGCCGTCCGTCCGCGGACGAGCTGGCCGCCTACGCCGCCGAGTCCCGCGCCCAGCGCACCGCCCCCGGCGCGGGCCACCGCCGCGACCGCCAGGCCCTGCTGCGCCGCCGCCGGCTGCTCGCCGTCGTGCTGGCCACCGTCCTGCTGCTGGCGGGCGCCGCCGCGGCCTGGACGGCCTTCGCGGCCACCGCCCCGGACCGCGGCCACCCGGCCCGTCCGGCCGTCCACAGCACCGCCCCGCGGGCCCCCTAGAACCGCTCCCGGGCGGCCGGGGGACCCCGGTGTCGTCATGACCACCCCCGGAACCATTACGCTGGGGGCGTGGCAGCCGTCGATCCTTCCGAAGAGCTCAAGAACCTCGAATCGACCATGGGGTCGATCGAGGCCGTCCTCGACCTGGACAAGATCCGGGCCGACATCGCGGTCCTGGAGGAGGAGGCAGCCGCCCCCACCCTGTGGGACGACGTCGCGAACGCGCAGAAGGTGACCAGCCGGCTCTCCTTCCTCCAGGGCGAGCTGCGCCGGGTCGAGGGCCTGCGCAGCCGCATCGACGACCTGGGCGTGCTGTTCGAGCTGGCCGAGGCCGAGGACGACGCGGACACCCGCACCGAGGCCGAGACCGAGCTCAAGTCGCTCCAGAAGGCTGTCGAGGAGCTGGAGGTCCGCACCCTCCTGTCCGGCGAGTACGACGCCCGTGAGGCGCTGATCAACATCCGGGCCGAGGCCGGTGGCGTCGACGCCGCCGACTTCGCCGAGCAGCTCATGCGCATGTACCTGCGCTGGGCCGAGCGGCACGGGTACCCGACCGAGGTGTACGACACCTCGTACGCCGAAGAGGCCGGGATCAAGTCCGCGACCTTCACCGTGAAGGCGCCGTACGCCTACGGCACGCTCTCGGTCGAGCAGGGCACGCACCGCCTGGTCCGCATCTCGCCGTTCGACAACCAGGGCCGTCGCCAGACCTCCTTCGCCGGCGTCGAGGTGCTCCCGGTCGTCGAGCAGTCCGACCACGTCGACATCGACGAGTCCGAGCTGCGCATCGACGTCTACCGCGCCTCCGGCCCCGGCGGCCAGGGCGTCAACACCACCGACTCGGCGGTGCGCATCACGCACATCCCGACCGGTGTCGTGGTCTCCTGCCAGAACGAGCGCTCGCAGATCCAGAACAAGGCCTCCGCGATGAACGTCCTCCAGGCGAAGCTGCTGGAGCGGCGCCGCCAGGAGGAGCGCGCGGCGATGGACGCGCTCAAGGACAGCGGCAGCTCCTGGGGCAACCAGATGCGCTCCTACGTCCTGCACCCGTACCAGATGGTCAAGGACGTCCGGACGGCGTTCGAGGCCGGCAACCCGCAGGCCGTCCTGGACGGCGACATCGACGGCTTCATCGAGGCCGGGATCCGCTGGCGCAAGCAGCGGGAGACCGCGAACGAGGCGTGAGGAGCTCGGCCTCGATGAGAATCAAGCACAGCATCGAGGCCGGGATCCGCTGGCGCAAGCAGCGCGAGACCGCGAACGAGGCGTGAGGAGCTCGGCCTCGATGAGAATCAAGCACAGCATCGAGGCCGGTATCCGCCGGCGCAAGCAGCGCGAGACCAGCGCCGAGTAATCGGGCGACGACGCAGGAGGGCCCCCGACCGGGATCGGTCGGGGGCCCTTCGCGTTCGTCGCGTCCCGTCGTGCCTCAGGCCAGCGCCTGCCGGGCGATCAGCGCCACCGCGAGCAGTCCGGCCAGCAGGGCCAGCAGCACCGCGGGGGAGAGCGCGGCGAACGGACCCTGCTGCTCCTGCAGCCGGGCCCGGTTGGCGCGGCAGACCGGGCAACGGCCCTCGCTCACGCGTCCGTTGCAGTTGGCGCACACCAGATGGTCGCAGGTCATGCGATCTCCTCCTCGCTGCTAGAACCAACGCACCGGACGGGGCTTTGGTTCCTTCGCGTGCCCTGTGCGGGGGAGCGGCCGGGCACGGTCGCTCACTCCACTCTGCCAGGTTCCGACCGTTCCGGCTCCCGGGCTGTGAGATGCCTCGCAATTTTCGGGGCATAAGGGGACATTGTCCCCCAGTCTCCGGTAACCGTCCGCTCCGGGCCCTGCGGGCCGACGGTGGATTCGCGTATGGTCCCAAGCCGGGAGCGGCCCTTTCCGTTCCCTTCGCCCGCCCCCGGACCGGGCCCACAGGGGTGGACCGACCGAGGACTGGCGCCGCCTAGGATGGCCTCCGTGATGCAGCCGTGATCAGATTCGACAACGTCTCCAAGACCTATCCCAAGCAGAACCGTCCCGCCCTGGACAACGTCTCGCTGGAGATCGAGAAGGGTGAGTTCGTCTTCCTGGTCGGCTCGTCCGGCTCGGGGAAGTCCACCTTCCTGCGCCTGTGCCTGCGCGAGGAGCGCCCCTCCACGGGTGAGGTGCACGTCCTCGGCAAGGACCTGGGCAAGCTGTCCAACTGGAAGGTGCCGCACATGCGCCGCCAGCTGGGCACCGTCTTCCAGGACTTCCGCCTGCTGCCCAACAAGACCGTCGCGCAGAACGTCGCCTTCGCCCTCGAAGTGATCGGCAAGCCCAAGAGCGCCATCAACAAGGTGGTGCCCGAGGTGCTGGAGCTGGTCGGCCTCGGCGGCAAGGAGGACCGCATGCCCGGCGAGCTCTCCGGCGGTGAGCAGCAGCGCGTCGCGATCGCCCGCGCGTTCGTGAACCGGCCGATGCTGCTGATCGCGGACGAGCCCACCGGCAACCTCGACCCGCAGAACTCGGTCGGCATCATGAAGCTGCTCGACCGCATCAACCGCACCGGCACCACGGTGCTGATGGCGACCCACGACCAGGCCATCGTCGACCAGATGCGCAAGCGCGTCATCGAGCTCGACAAGGGCCTGCTGGTCCGCGACCAGGCCCGCGGCGTCTACGGATACCAGCACTGACCCACCCCCGCTGAACCGTAGGGCCGCCGGCCCGAGCCGTCCGACCCAGCAGTACCGACCCTGGAGTTGTTACACGCATGCGCGCCCAGTTCGTCCTGTCGGAGATCGGTGTGGGTCTCCGCCGCAACCTGACCATGACCATCGCGGTCGTCGTCAGCGTCGCGCTCTCCCTCGCCCTCGCCGGTTCCTCGCTCCTGGTCCGCGACCAGGTGAACTCCATGAAGGGGTACTGGTACGACAAGGTCGAGGTGAGCATCTACTTCTGCACCAAGTCCGACGCCCGGAACTCCCCGCAGTGCGGGCAGGGCGCGGCCACCGACCAGCAGGTGCAGGACGTCAAGGCCCAGCTGGACAAGATGGACTCGGTGGTCCAGTCGTCGACCTTCGAGAGCTCCGCCGAGGCGTACAAGCACTGGAAGGAGATGAACCCGGACAACCCGCTCATCTCCGTCCTCGGCCCGGACGCCATGCCGCAGTCCTGGCGGGTGAAGCTCAACGACCCGACGAAGTACGACGTCATCCAGAGCGCCTTCGCCGGGAAGCCCGGCGTCAAGTCGGTGGAGGACCAGCGGAAGATCCTGGAGAACCTCTTCGGCCTGCTGAACGGTCTGCAGACGGCGGCCTTCGTCATCATGGTGCTGATGCTGTTCGTCGCGCTGCTGCTGATCGTCAACACCGTCCGGGTGTCGGCGTACAGCAGGCGGCGTGAGACCGGCATCATGCGCCTGGTCGGCGCCTCCAACTTCTACGTCCAGATGCCGTTCATCGCCGAGGCCGCGTTCTCCGCGCTGCTCGGGGCCGTGATGGCCTCCGGACTGCTGCTCGGCGGGCACTTCTTCGTCCAGAACTGGCTGGCCGACCGGGTGCAGTTCATCCACTTCATCGGGCTGAGCTCGGTGCTGGCGGTGATCCCGCTGCTGGTCGTGGTGGGCATGGCGATGGCCGGTGTCGCGGCGTTCTTCACGCTGCGCAAGTACCTCAAGGTCTGATCCTCCGGGCCCCGGGCGGCCCCGGACGGCACTGCGCCGTCCGGGGCCGCCGTCGTTCCGCGCTCGGCCGTTCCGGCCCGCGGCGCCGCGCGCGGTGTCTACACTCCGATGCCATGCTGGAAACTCCGCGCAGGGCACGTCAGGTGGCCACCCTCAGCCTGGTGTTCGGCGCCGTGCTGCTGGCCGGGGCCGCCACCGGCGCCTGGGGGGACCCGAGCGAAGCGCCGCGCCGCCCGTCCGCGGACGCCGTCCGGCCCGCGTCCGTCGTCCCCGGTGTCACCGCGGACCCGGCCGGCACCGCACTCTCGGAGCAGCAGGCCGAGCACCTGCTCGGCGCCAGCGGCGACCGCTGGGGGGCGTACTACAGCGCGCAGGAGTACGCGGAGTTCAGCCAGGGCCTGGACGGCCGCTACCTCGGGGTGGGCCTGTCGGTGGGCCGTGGCGAGGACGGCGTCACCGAGGTGTCCCAGGTCGCCCTGGGCGGTCCGGCCGCCGCGGCCGGGATCGCCCCCGGGGACCGGCTGCTGAGGATCGACGCCGACCAGGCCGACCGGCTGCCGGTCACCGAGGTCGTCGCCCGGCTGCGCGGCCGCGACGGCGAGCGCAGGGCCGGCTCCGAGGTCACCGTCGACGTCCGGCGCGGCGACGGCGAGGTGCGCGAACTGCGCTTGCGCCGGGCCCTCCTGGACAGCCAGCAGGTCACCGCGGAGCACCTGGACAAGGGCGTGCTGCGGATCGTCGTGCGGGCCTTCACCACCGGCGTGGCCGACCAGGTGCGCGCCGCGCTGCGCGCCCCGCACGGCGGCGTGGTGCTCGATCTGCGCGGAAACTCCGGCGGGTTGGTCGACGAGGCCGTCGCCACCGCCGGGGCCTTCCTGGACGGCGGCGCGGTCGGCTCGTACCAGGAGCGCGGCGACACCAGGGAGTTGACCGCCCCGGCCGGCGGTGACCAGCGCACCCCGCTCGTGGTGCTCGTGGACGGCGGCACGATGAGCGCCGCCGAACTGCTCGCCGGCGCGCTCCAGGACCGCAGCCGCGCGGTCGTGGTGGGCTCGCGGACCTTCGGCAAGGGCACCGTCCAGCAGCCGAGCCGGCTCGCCGACGGCGCCGTGCTGGAGATGACCGTCGGCCGCTACCACACCCCGGCCGGCCGCTCCCTCGACGGCACCGGCCTCACCCCCGACGTCCCCGCGTCCGGCTCCGAGGACGCCGACGCCCTGGCCCTGCGCGTCCTGGCCGGGCTCGGCACCCGGGCCTAAAGGGGCTGCCCCGCCGGGCCCGAAGTGCGAGAATGACGGCGCTATGGCAAAGGAAACCGGACACAAGCTGATCGCGCAGAACAAGAAGGCGCGACACGAGTACTCGATCCTCGACACCTACGAGTGCGGCCTCGTGCTCACCGGGACCGAGGTGAAGGCACTGCGCGAGGGGAGGGCCAACCTGGTCGACGGCTACGCCTACATCCAGAACCACGAGGCCTGGATCGACAACGTCTTCATCCCCGAGTACACCCAGGGGACGTGGACCAACCACGCCGCGCGCCGCAAGCGCAAGCTGCTGCTGCACAGGATGGAGATCCACAAGATCGAGACCAAGGTGCGCGACGCGGGCCACACCCTCATCCCGCTCTCGCTGTACTTCAAGGACGGCCGGGTGAAGCTCGAACTGGCGCTCGCGGTCGGCAAGAAGCTGTACGACAAGCGCCAGACGCTGCGCGAGAAGCAGGACACCCGCGAGACGGCACGCGCCGTGGCGGCCGCCCGACGGCGCCAGGGTTAATCCGCTGGACCCTCGCCCGTCGCCTCGCGTACTATGGCGCCAGCAACACGGACGGTCACAGTCCGAGCTGTTTCTCAAAAAAACATGGGGATGATCGGTTTCGACAGGGGATGTTGAAACAGGGGAAGCGAGCCGAGGAACGCGGCAATGATCTCGTTAACCACGTGTCGCAAAAAAATAATCGCCAACTCTAAGCGCGATTCCCAGCAGTTCGCTCTCGCTGCCTAATAAGCACCGATAGCGCTTGGGTGTCAGACCGGGGAGTTCCCGACCCGGACCCTGGCATAATCTAGGGAACTCAACCGTCCGCCCGGGCTGCGAGGGTGGATGGGAAATCAAACAGCAGCTGGGCCTGTTGGCGGCTCGTCCGTGTGACCGCCAGGGCCGAGAAAAGCACAGCGGACTGCGCTCGGAGAAGCCCTGAATTAACTCCACTGGACCCGGGTTCGATTCCCGGCATCTCCACCACCCCATGTTCACAAGTGAAGGCCGTCCCCCGCAATGCGGGGGACGGCCTTCACGTTTCCCCCGACCGAGGCGTAGGATCATCCGTCCGCTCGTTTTCCGGAGCCGGATTCCGTCGCAACCACCGAGGCCATGCAGAGCAACACGGACACCACCCCCGCCACCGACCACGAGACCGTGCGCGAGCGCGAGATCGCCGGTGAGCAGCAGCACCTCGACACCGTCTACCACCGGCTCGAGGAGAAGCTCGCCGAGGCCGAGTACATCCTGGAGGACGCCGCCAAGCGGGTCCAGGTCGGCACGCCCGGCGCGCTCGCCGAGCGCGACGCCCAGGTCTACCGGGCCGGTGCGCACCTCCAGCGGCTCAACAACGAGTTCGAGGACTTCCTGTTCGGCCGGATCGACCTCCAGCGGGCCGACGCCCCGGAGGAGCACGGCATCCCCTCCGACACGCCGCTCGACCCGGCCGACCCCGCGGTGGCCGAGACCCTGCACATCGGCCGGCTCGGCGTCCTGGACGCCGAGTACGGCCCGCTGGTGATCGACTGGCGGGCGCCCGCCGCCGCGCCGTTCTACCGCGCCACCCCGGTCGAGCCGGGCCGGGTGATCCGCCGCCGGGTGATCCGCTCCAAGGGCCGCAAGGTGATCGGCGTCGAGGACGACCTGCTGCGCCCCGACCTCACCCCCACCCTGGGCGGCGAGGAGCTGGCGGTCGTCGGCGACGGCGCGCTGATGGCCTCGCTCGGCCGCGCCCGCAGCCACTCGATGCGCGACATCGTCTCGTCCATCCAGAAGGAGCAGGACGAGGTCATCCGCGCGGCCGCCGGCGGTGCCACGCTCGTCACCGGCGGCCCGGGCACCGGTAAGACCGCCGTCGCCCTGCACCGCGCCGCGTACCTGCTCTACCAGGACCGCCGCCGCTACGCCGGGGGCATCCTGGTCGTCTCGCCGACCCCGCTGCTGGTCTCCTACACCGAGGGCGTGCTGCCCTCGCTCGGCGAGGAGGGCCAGGTCGCGATCCGCGCGGTCGGCTCGCTGGTGGACGGCATCGAGGCGGGCACCTACGACAGCCCCGAGGCCGCCCGGGTCAAGGGCTCGGGCCGCATGGTGCAGCTGCTGCGCCGGGCCGCCCGCGCGGCGCTGGAGCTGGGCGCGCCGCAGGAGCTCAAGGTGGTCGCCCGCGGCGAGGTGCTGAAGCTCGACGCCGGCCGGCTGAAGGCCGTCCGCGGCAACGTGGTGGGCTCGGGCGGCACGCCGCTTAACCTGCTGCGCCCGCGCGCCCGCCGGCTGCTGCTGGACGCCCTGTGGCAGGAGGCCACCCGGCACCTGCCGAAGCCCACCGACCACTACGCCCGCGAGCAGCGCCAGGAGGAGAAGGAGTCCTTCGACGAGTACGTCTCGGACGAGGCGTCGTTCCTGGACTTCCTGGACGCCTGGTGGCCGGCGCTGTCCCCGCGCAAGGTGCTCGGCACGCTCAAGCACGCGCGCCACACCAACCGGATCGCCCGCCGCGCCGTCACCCCGGACGAGGCGAGGCTGCTGGCGGGCTCCTGGCGGCACCTGTCGGCGGCCGGCGAGGGCGCGCTGTCGGCGCACGACGTCGCGCTGGTGGACGAGCTCCAGGTGCTGCTCGGCGAGCCGGCCCGGCGGAAGGTCCGCGAGGTGGACGCGGTGGACCTGCTGACCGGCCTGGAGGAGGTCACCACCTTCGCCGACCGCAGCGCCCGCCAGCGCGACCGCCAGCCGGTGGAGCGCACGGAGTACGCGCACGTGATCGTGGACGAGGCGCAGGACCTCACCCCGATGCAGTGGCGGTTGATCGGCCGCCGGGCCCGGATGGCGACCTGGACGATCGTCGGGGACCCGGCCCAGTCCTCCTGGCCGTTCCCGCAGGAGGCGCAGGCCGCGCTGGACGAGGTGCTCGCGGGCAAGCAGCGCCGCCGGTTCACGCTGACCGTCAACTACCGCAACCCGGCCGAGATCGCCGAGGTGGCGGCCAAGGTGCTGGCGCTCGCCGCGCCGGGCACGCCGTCGCCGCGCGCGGTGCGCCACGTCGGGGTGGAGCCGCGCTTCGCGGCCGTCACCGACCCGTCGCCGGAGGCCTTCGGCGCGGCGGCCAAGGCCGAGCTGGAGCGCCTGCTGTCCGAGGTGGACGGCACCGTCGCGATCGTGGTGCCGATGGACCGCCGGGCCGAGGCGGCCGGCTGGGCCGAGGGCCTGGGCGAGCGCGTGGTGGCGCTGGGCAGCCTGGAGGCGAAGGGCCTGGAGTACGACGCGACGGTGGTGGCCGACCCGACCGGGATCGCCGGCGAGTCCGAGGCGGGCCTGCGGGTGCTCTACGTGGCGCTCACCCGCGCGACCCAGCGGCTGACCGTGCTGTCCGGTCCGGACGACCTGCCGGACTCGGCCGGCGTGCCCGCGCTGCTGCACGGCTGACGGCGGGTCCGCGGCCACGAAGAAGGCCCCTCACCGGATGGTGAGGGGCCTTCAGACGTTTACGACACCGACCCGCCATGCTCGCCTCGCGGCAAGTGGTCCCTCTGAGGGACGAAGGTTGGGCCCGGGGGCTTGGATCGAGCCGGTGTCCCGTCCAATGTAACGCATCGGCCCGGAGAGGCAAGAAGTCGCGGGCCCTGTTGTCGCCCGCCCGCCGTCGGCCCGCCGCCCGTCCGGGGGCCCGCTTGTGGGGTCCGCACACTCAATGAACGTTATTTCTGGCTACGCCCTGGTAGGTGCGACGATCGAGGTCTAGCATGCGCAGGTGATGCCTTCAACAAAATGTTGAACCTGCCGATGGACGGAAGAAGGAAGCGTCGATGGCGACGGTGCCAAGTGTCTCCAACTCGATCACGGTGCGGCTCGAAGTCCCGGCCCAGAGCAACGCGGTCAGCGCGATCACCACGGCGGTCGAGTCCTCCGGCGGATCGGTCACCGGCCTCGACGTCACCGCCTCCGGCCTGGAGGCGCTGCGGATCGACGTGACGGTGGCCGCCTCCTCGGTGGCCCACGGCGAGGAGATCGTCGAGAAGCTGCGGGCGATCGACGGCGTGTCGATCGGCAAGGTGTCGGACCGCACGTTCCTGATGCACCTCGGTGGCAAGATCGAGATGTCGTCCAAGCTGCCGATCCGCAACCGTGACGACCTCTCCATGATCTACACCCCGGGCGTGGCCCGCGTGTGCATGGCGATCGCCGAGAACCCCGAGGACGCCCGCCGCCTCACCATCAAGCGCAACAGCGTCGCCGTCGTCACCGACGGCTCGGCGGTGCTGGGCCTGGGCAACATCGGCCCGGCGGCCGCGCTGCCGGTCATGGAGGGCAAGGCGGCCCTGTTCAAGCGCTTCGCCGGCATCGACGCCTGGCCGCTCTGCCTGGACACCCAGGACACCGACGAGATCGTGGCCATCGTCAAGGCGATCGCCCCGGGCTTCGCCGGCATCAACCTGGAGGACATCTCCGCGCCGCGCTGCTTCGAGATCGAGGCCCGGCTGCGCGAGGCCCTGGACATCCCGGTCTTCCACGACGACCAGCACGGCACGGCGATCGTGGTGCTCGCCGCCCTCACCAACGCGCTGAAGGTGGTCGGCAAGGACATCGCCGACATCCGCGTGGTGATGTCGGGCGCCGGCGCCGCCGGCACCGCGATCCTCAAGCTGCTGCTGGCCGCCGGCGTCGAGCACGCCACCGTCGCCGACGTGCGCGGCGTGGTCCACCAGGGCCGTGACGACCTCAACGACAGCCTGCGCTGGATCGCCGAGCACACCAACCGCTCGGGCCGCACCGGCAGCCTCAAGGAGGCCGTGGCGGGCGCGGACGTCTTCATCGGCGTGTCGGCCCCGAACGTCCTGGACGGCGACGACCTGGCCACCATGGCCGAGAACGCGATCGTCTTCGCGCTGGCCAACCCGGACCCGGAGGTCGACCCGGCGATCGCCCGTCAGACCGCCGCCGTGGTGGCCACCGGCCGCAGCGACTTCCCGAACCAGATCAACAACGTGCTGGTCTTCCCGGGCGTCTTCCGCGGCCTGCTGGACGCCCAGAGCCGCACCGTGAACACCGAGATGATGATCGCCGCCGCCCGGGCGCTGGCCACCACCGTCGGCGACGACGAGCTGAACGCGAACTACATCATCCCGAGCGTCTTCCACAAGGACGTCGCCAAGACGGTGGCCTCCGCGGTGCGCGAGGCGGCCCTGGCGGGGGCTCAGGGCGAGCCCGTTCCGGCCCGTCCCACCCCGGGCATCGTCGGCACCCTCGACACGGCTTCCTTCCCCACCGTCAAGCTCTGACGGGGGAGCCCGCGGCGGTGCCGCGGATCGGTCAAATGACCGAATAGCGCCCGTACTCGCCCAAGTCCGCCCCGAACCCTTGCGACACAAGGGCGAGGGGCGTGTTTGGGCTTGTCGTGCCTAGGGCGTACGGTAGCCCTGCACGGGGCAGGCGTGTCCGACAAGTACGGAACGTCCCCCTGGTCTTCCGGCGTGTCGTCCCGACCGCCGCCCGCTCCCGGTCCGCCGGAGCCGACGGAGCGTCACACCTCCGACGGGAGGGCGATGTTCGGGTGGCTCGGCCGGGGCCCGATTGGCTTTCTCGGGGCCGGTCGGGGCAGGATTCGTATCCAGGCAGGCGGGCGGGCCTTCGAAGGCTCCGGCGCGCGGCATCGGGTGCGGACCCGGCCTGCGACCACGCATTGCCTGCACGAGCACTGTGTGCGGACCTGCGGCCCATCCGGGTGCCCCCCGGTGGGAGCACCGATGGGCCCCCGCACACCGCAAGCGAACAGACCACAGGAGTACACATGAACCGCAGTGAGCTGGTGGCCGCGCTGTCCGAGCGCGCCGAGGTGACCCGCAAGGACGCCGACGCCGTTCTGGCCGCCTTCGCCGAGATCGTCGGCGAGGTCGTCGCCAAGGGCGACGAGAAGGTCACCATCCCCGGTTTCCTGACCTTCGAGCGCACCCACCGCGCTGCCCGCACCGCGCGCAACCCGCAGACCGGCGAGCCGATCCAGATCGCCGCGGGCTACAGCGCCAAGGTGAGCGCCGGCTCCAAGCTGAAGGAAGCCGCCAAGGGCGCTGCCTGAGCCACCCCTTGAACGCCCGAGAGGCCGGGCTCCCCGCGGGGAGCCCGGCCTCTCGCCGTCGGCGGACGCCGCCGGTCAGGCGTCGACCAGCTGCTCGCTGGGCAGCTCGACGTGGGCGCCGAGGTCGCGCAGCTTGTCCATGAAGTTCTCGTAGCCGCGGTTGATCAGGTCGATGCCGTGGACGGTCGAGGTGCCCTCGGCCGCGAGCGCCGCGATCAGGTACGAGAAGCCGCCGCGCAGGTCCGGGATGACCAGCTCCGCACCCATGAGCTTGGACGGGCCGGAGACGACCGCGGAGTGCAGGAAGTTGCGGGCGCCGAAGCGGCACGGGGTGGCGCCGAGGCACTCGCGGTAGAGCTGGATGTGGGCGCCCATCTGGTTGAGCGCGCCGGTGAAGCCCAGGCGCGACTCGTACACCGTCTCGTGGACGATGGACAGGCCGGTGGCCTGGGTCAGCGCGACCACCAGGGGCTGCTGCCAGTCGGTCTGGAAGCCCGGGTGGACGTCCGTCTCCAGGGCGATCGCCTTGAGCTCGCCGCCCGGGTGCCAGAAGCGGATGCCCTCGTCGTCCACCTCGAAGGCGCCGCCGACCTTCCGGAAGGTGTTGAGGAAGGTCATCATCTCCAGCTGGCGGGCGCCGCGGACGTAGATGTCGCCCTTCGTGGCGAGCGCCGCGCAGGCCCAGGAGGCGGCCTCCAGGCGGTCCGGCAGGGCGCGGTGGGTGTAGCCGCCCAGCTCGTCCACACCGGTGATCAGGATGGTGCGGTCGGTGCCCAGGGTGATGATCGCGCCCATCTTCTGCAGCACGCAGATCAGGTCGACGATCTCCGGCTCGATGGCCGCGTTGCGCAGCTCGGTGACGCCCTCGGCGAGGACGGCCGTGAGCAGCACCTGCTCGGTCGCGCCGACCGACGGGTAGGGCAGCTCGATCTTGGTGCCGCGCAGCCGCTGCGCGGCGACCAGGTAGGTGCCCTGCGGGTGCTTCTCGATGGTGGCGCCGAACTGGCGCAGCACCTCGAAGTGGAAGTCGACCGGGCGGCCGCCGATGTCGCAGCCGCCGAGGCCGGGGATGAAGGCGTGGCCGAGGCGGTGCAGCAGCGGGCCGCAGAACAGGATCGGGATCCGTGAGGAGCCGGCGTGCGCGTCGATGTCGGCGACGTTCGCGCTCTCGACGTGCGACGGGTCGAGGATCAGCTCGCCGTCCTCGTCACCGGTGCGCACGGTCACGCCGTGCAGCTGGAGCAGGCCGCGGACCACCTTGACGTCGCGGATGTCCGGGACGTTGCGCAGTCTGCTGGGGCCCTGGCCGAGGAGGGCGGCGACCATGGCCTTGGGGACCAGGTTCTTCGCACCGCGGACGCGGATCTCGCCTTCGAGCGGGTTTCCGCCGTGGACCAGCAGGACGTCGTCGGTCATCGTTCTCGCAATCCGGGGTGCCAGAGAAATGGGGAAGGGCTCCTGCGAGCCGGTGGTGGAACGTTCGTACGGGCGCGTTCGGGCCCCCGGCGAAACCGAGTCGGCACCGTGTAAAGGCGTCCACCATCCGTAGATGGTAGTGGGCGTCCCGATGGTTCCCGTGAGCCTCTCCCGTGATGGTGCTCTCTTCCGGGGTTCCGGCGCCCGCCGATGCGCCCGTACGGGTGTTCGTCCGGCGTGGCGGGGTTTCGTGTGTTGCGGTGTCCGCGCCCGCCCGTTCTGCGGGATCATGTGTGGCATGACGGCGGCCCATTCGCACGGAGGCCGGTCCCACACCGGCCGTCTGCTCGTCGCGACGCCCGTGCTCACCGATCCGAACTTCGCCCGGGCGGTGGTGCTCCTCCTCGACCACGACGCCGAGGGGGCGCTCGGCGTCGTGCTCAACCGGCCGACGCCCGTCGAGGTGGGCAGCGTGCTGGACGGCTGGGGAAGGCTGGTCGGGCAGCCGGCCGTGGTGTTCCAGGGCGGGCCGGTGGCGCTGGACTCGGCGCTCGGGCTGGCGGTGGCCCCGGGGGAGCCGGGCACCGGCGAGCCGCTCGGCTGGCGGCGGGTGCACGGCGCGATCGGGCTGGTGGACCTGGAGGCGCCGCCCGAGGTGCTGGCCGGCGAACTGGGCGCGCTGCGGATCTTCGCCGGGTACGCGGGCTGGTCGCCCGGCCAGCTGGAGGCGGAGATCGAGAGCGGCGCGTGGTACCTGGTGGACTGCGAGCCGGGGGACATCTCCAGCCCCGAGCCGGAGCGGCTGTGGCGCTCGGTGCTGCGCCGCCAGCGCGGCCCGCTGGCACTGCTGGCGACCTACCCGGACGACCCGACGCTGAACTGACGGCGGGGGCCGTCGGTGCGACACTGGCCCGGTTTCCCGGGGCGCCCATAGACTTGGCACCTATGAGCACTCTTGAGCCCGAGCGCGGCCTCGGCACCGGCACCCTGGTCGAGCCCGTCCCGCAGGTGTCCAACGGGGACGGCGACCACGAGCGCTTCGCGCACTACGTCCAGAAGGACAAGATCATGGAGAGCGCGCTCTCCGGGTCCCCCGTGGTGGCGCTCTGCGGCAAGGTGTGGGTGCCCGGCCGCGACCCGAAGAAGTACCCGGTCTGCCCGATGTGCAAGGAGATCTACGACGGCATCGGCAAGCCGCAGGGCGGGGACGACGACAAGTAGTCCCGCGGGGCCGCCGCACCGCGCCGTTTTGCATCGTGCGGCGTTTGCGCAGTGGTCTATGCCAATCGTTCCGGGCGCGGGCAGGATGTCGGAATGGACCTCATTCCCGCACCTTCGAGTGCCGTCCGCCGCCCGGGCGAGGACTTCCCCCTCGACGACGCCACGACGCTGACCGCCCCGCCGGCGCTGGCCGGTGCCGCGCACTGGCTGCGCGCGGCGCTGTCCGCCGCCACCGGGCTGCCGTTCGCCCCGGGTGCTCCCGGGGCGGGCGTCGAGCTGGTCCACGACGCCGCCCTGGCCGCCGAGGCGTACCGGATCTCGGTCCGCCCGGGCCGCGCGGTGATCACCGCGGGCGGTCCGGCCGGCGCGCTGTGGGGCGCGCAGACGCTCCGCCGGCTGCTCGGCCCGGACGCCTTCCGCCGGGCCCCGCTGCGCCGCACCGGCTGGGTGCTGCCCGGCGCGGACATCGAGGACGCCCCGCGCTTCGGCTGGCGCGGCGCGCTGCTGGACGTCGCCCGGCACTTCCTGCCCAAGGCGGACGTGCTGCGCTTCGTCGACCTGCTGGCCGTCCACAAGCTCAACGTCCTGCACCTGCACCTGACCGACGACCAGGGCTGGCGGGTGGAGATCAAGCGGTACCCGGAGCTGACCGCGCGCGGTGCGTGGCGGGAGCGCTCGATGGTCGGCTACCGCAGCGCCGGGCGCCGCGACGACCGGCCACACGGCGGCTTCTACACCCAGGACGACCTGCGGGAGATCGTCGCGTACGCGGCCGAGCGCGGGGTCACCGTCGTGCCGGAGATCGACCTGCCGGGCCACACCCAGGCCGCCGTGGCCGCCTACCCCGAGCTCGGCAACACCGACGTCGTGGACACCTCGGCGCTCGGCGTGTGGACGGACTGGGGCGTGAGCCACAACGTGCTCAACGCCTCCGAGGCGACGCTGCGCTTCTTCGAGGGCGTGCTGGAGGAGGTGCTGGAGCTCTTCCCGTCCGAATTCGTCCACCTCGGCGGCGACGAGTGCCCGAAGGAGCAGTGGAAGGACAGCGACGCCGCCCGGACGCGCATCCGCGAGCTCGGCCTCGCCAACGAGGACGAGCTGCAGAGCTGGATCATCCGGCACTTCGACCGCTGGCTGGCCGAGCGCGGGCGGCGGCTGATCGGCTGGGACGAGATCCTGGAGGGCGGCCTCGCGCCGGGCGCCGCCGTCTCGTCGTGGCGCGGCTTCGGCGGCGGGATCGCGGCCGCGCGCGCCGGCCACGACGTCGTGATGTGCCCCGAGCAGCACGTCTACCTGGACCACCGGCAGGCGGAGGGCCCCGACGAGCCGATCCCGGTCGGGTTCGTCCGGACGCTGGAGGACGTGTACCGCTTCGAGCCGGTGCCCAGGGAGCTGGACGAGGCCGCCGCCCGGCGCGTGATCGGCACCCAGGCCAACCTGTGGAGCGAGTTCACGGACACCGCCAGGGACGTCGACTACCGGGCCTTCCCGCGGCTCGCCGCCTTCGCCGAGGTGGCCTGGTCCGCCCTGCCCGCCGAGCCGGCCGAGCGCGACTACCCGGCGTTCGCGCGCCGGCTGGCGGCGCACCTGGAGGTCCTGGACGCGCTCGGCGTCGAGTACCGCCCGGCCGACGGCCCGCACCCGTGGCAGCGCCGCCCCGAAGTGGTCGGCCGTCCGATCGAGGGGCCGCCGCCCGTCCGATAGGCGTTCGGGCCGGGCGGCCGGAATGCCGGGCAGCGGGAATGCCGGGCAGCGGGAATGCGGGGGAGGCGGAACGCGGGGAACTTCCGGATGGTCATCCGACGTCAAGAACAGATGAACATCTGTTCCGGTCCGGCCCGGGCCGGGGCAGATAACGCCCGGTATCCGCCCCAAACGGGCAGTCCCGTTCACCGGCCCCGAAGTGATCATCGAGCATTGTGTGCCAGAGTTGCCCAACCCGGCCCGATCGCCCGTACCCTACGGGCCAGGCCGGACTGCTGACGCGGACACCACGGCCGAAGGCCGCGGGCGGCAGGCGATCGATGAGCAAGTGGAGCACGGTGGGACCCAGGTGAACCGGACGATCATGCTGCCGGCCTCGCTCGACGAGGCCGTCGACGCGCTGGCCGCCGCCCCGGCCGCGGTACCCGTGGCCGGCGCCACCGACCTGATGGAGGCCGTCAACGCCGGCCGGCTGCGCCCCGCCGCCCTCGTCGGCCTCGGCCGGATCACCGAACTGCGGGGCTGGCGCTACGAGGACGGCGGCACCGCCGTGCTCGGCGCCGGCCTCACCCACGCCCGGATGGACCGCCCGGACTTCGCCGCGCTGATCCCCGCCCTCGCCGACGCCGCCCGCACCGCCGGACCCCCGCAGGTCCGCAACGTCGGCACCCTCGGCGGCAACATCGTCACCGCCGCCCCGGCCGGCGACACCCTCCCGGTGCTCGCCGCCCTGGAGGCCACCGTCACCCTCGCCCGGGCCGGCGGCACCCGGGAGGTACCGGTCAGTCACCTCCTCACCGGCCTCGACCCGGTGCGCCCCGGTGAACTGCTCACCTGGGTGCGCGTCCCGCTGCTGCACGCGCCCCAGGTCTTCCTCAAGGCGACGGGCCGCAGCGGCCCGGCCCGCGCCACCGCCTCCGTCGCCCTCGTCCTCGACCCCGCCCGGCGCTCCGTGCGCTGCGCCGTCGGCGCCGTCGCGCCGGTGCCGCTGCGGCCGCTGGAGGCCGAGGCCTGGGTGGCCGGCTGCATCGACTGGGACGGCAGCCGGGAGATCGACCCCGCCGCGACCGCCGCCTTCGGCGAGTACGTCGCCGCAGCCTGCGTCCCCGACGGCTACGGCGCCGAGGGTGCCTGGGAGGCCGTGACCGAGGGGCCGAGCGCGGCCGCCGTTCGGCTACGGCGTACCGTGTCGGTGCTGGCCCGACGGGCACTGGGAAGGGCGCTGAAGTGAGCACAGACCCCATCGACACCCTCGACGCCGACCCGCTCGGCTTCTCCCCGCAGGTCAGCCGTGAGCTGCGCCCCTGCGCCTCCTACACCCTGCGGGTGAACGGTTTCGAACGGCCCGTCACCGACGCCTGGATCGGCGAGAGCCTGCTCTACGTGCTGCGCGAGCGGCTCGGCCTGGCCGGTGCCAAGGACGGCTGCGAGCAGGGCGAGTGCGGCGCGTGCTCGGTGCAGGTGGACGGCCAGCTGGTGGCCGGCTGCCTGGTGCCGGCCGCGCTGGCCGCGGACAGCGAGATCAACACCGTCGAGGGCCTGTCGGCGGGCGGCGGCGCGAGCGACGTGCAGCAGGCGCTCGCCGAGTCCGGCGCGGTCCAGTGCGGCTACTGCGCGCCCGGCATGGCGATGGCCGTGCACGACCTGCTCCAGCGCAACCACCGGCCCACCGAGGTCGAGGCCCGGCAGGCGCTGTGCGGCAACCTCTGCCGCTGCACCGGCTACCGCGGGGTGCTGGCCGCCGTCCAGAGCGTCGCCGACGCGCGCGCCCTGGAGGCCGAGGAGGCGGAGGAGGCCGCGCTC
This sequence comes from Kitasatospora sp. NPDC057904, assembly GCF_042887925.1. NCBI lineage: Bacteria > Bacillati > Actinomycetota > Actinomycetes > Kitasatosporales > Streptomycetaceae > Kitasatospora > Kitasatospora sp. NPDC057904. The sequence goes on along the minus strand of NZ_JBHVOL010000017.1, from coordinate 121,215 downwards.
GCCGAGGAGGCCTCCGCCGCTGCCGCGCCCGCCGCCGAAGGGGCCGCCGGGCAGCCGGCCGCCGAGGCGCCCGCGGAGGAGCCCGCCGCCGAACCCCCCGTCTACACCGACGCCGACGCCTGGATCGAGCACGTCCCGCAGCCGCCCGCCGAGGAGCCGGCCGCCGCGGTCCCCGGCCAGGGCCTGCCGTACGGCGCCGACGGCCAGGGCGGCTACGACGGCCAGCACGGCTACGACGGCCAGGGCGGCTACGACACCGGGGTGTACGACACCGGTTCGTACGAGATCCCGGCCGTCCCGCCGCAGCCGACCGACGACCAGGTCTACTACCAGCCGCAGGGCTACCCCGAGCAGCCGTACCAGGCCACCCCCGCGCACGGCACCTACCTGCCCGGCGCCGGCTACCCCGAGGGCTACCCCCAGCAGCCCGGCTACGACGGCGGCTACGACGCCCCCGTCTACGAGCCCACCCCCGCCCACGGCACCCCGGTGCCCGGTCCCGGCTTCGACGGCACGCCCGGTCCCGGCTTCGACGGCGCGCCGTACGTCCCCACGCCCCCGCACGGCGTCCCGGCCGAGGGCGGCGCCCCGGCCGGCGTCCCGTACGGCGCCACCCCCGCCCACGGCATCCGGCTCCCCGAGGACGACCACGCATCATGACGTCGCCTACCGACATCGGCGCAGCAACCCAGCAGGACGGCGACGGGGCCGGCGCGCCGGAGCCGTTCGGGCTCGGCAGCTCGCCGCTGCGCAGCGACGCCCTGCCCAAGGCGCTCGGCATCTACCCGTACGCCGCCGACCTGTGGGCCGAGGGGCTGCTGTGGGGCGCGCTGCTGCGCTCGCCGCACCCGCACGCCCGGATCAAGGCCATCGACACCTCGGCCGCGCTCGCCCTGCCGGGCGTGCACGCCGTCGTCACCGCCGCCGACCTGCCGCCCGGCCCGGACGGCCTGCCCGACGGCGCCCCGGCCGGGCCGATCGTCGCCGACCGGCCGGTGCTGGCCTCGGGCGTGGTGCGCCACCACGGCGAGCCGGTGGCCGCGGTGGCCGCCGACCACCCCGACACCGCGCGGCTGGCGGTCGGTCTGATCGTCGTCGAGTACGAGCCGCTGGAGGCCGTCACCGACCCCGAGCAGGCCTTCACCGCCCCGCCGCTGCACCCGGACGGCAACCTGTTCCGCCACCTGCCGCTGCGCAGCGGGGACCCGGACGCGGTCGGCGAGATCGTCGTCGAGGGCCTGTACCAGGTCGGCCGGCAGGACCCGGCCCCGCTCGGCGCCGAGGCCGGCCTCGCCGTGCCGCGCCCGGACGGCGGCGTCGAACTGCACCTGTCCTCCACCGACCCGCACGGGGACCGCGACCGCACCGCCGCGTGCCTCGGCCTGGAGCCGGACCGGGTGCGACTGGTCGTCACCGGCGTGCCCGGAGCGACCTCGGACCGCGAGGACCTCTCCTTCCAGGTCACCCTCGCGCTGCTGGCGCTGCGCACCGGCCGGCCGGTGAAGATGACGCTCACCCGCGAGGAGTCCTTCCACACCCACACCTCGCGCCACCCCGCGCTCCTGCGCTACCGCCACCACGCGGACGCCGAGGGCCGGCTGGTGAAGGTCGAGGCGCAGATCCTGCTGGACGGCGGCGCCTACGCGGACGTCTCCGCCGAGGCGCTGGCCGCCGCGACGGCGTTCTCGGTCGGCCCGTACGTCTGCCCGAACGTCTTCGTGGACGCGTGGGCGGTGCGCACCAACAACCCGCCGGCCGGGCGGATGCGCGGCGAGGGCGCGCTGCAGTCCTGCTTCGCCTACGAGTCGCAGCTGGACCAGCTGGCCGCCCGGGTGGGCGTGGACTCGGTGGAGATCCGCCGCCGCAACGCGATGGCCACCGGCGACCCGATGCCCACCGGACAGGCCGTCACGTGCCCGGCGCCGGTGACCGCGCTGCTGGAGGCCGTCGCCGCCGAACCGCTGCCGGCACTGCCGGTGGACGACCCGGACGCCGAGTGGCTGCTGCCGGGCGGGCCCGGCGGCGCCGGCGACCCGGCCGCCGTGCGGCGCGGGATCGGCTACGCCGTCGGCATGGTGCACATGCTCGGCGCCGAGGGCGAGGACGAGGTGTCCACCGCCACCGTGCGGGTCAGCGGCGACCACGCGACCGTGATCTGCGCGGCCGTCGACTCCGGCCAGGGCTTCGCGACGCTGGCCCGGCAGATCGTGCAGACCGTGCTGGGGGTCGGCGAGGTCTACATCGCGCCGGCCGACAGCGACCAGTCGATCGCCGGGCCCTCCGCCCGCGGGCGGCACACCTGGGTGTCCGGCGGCGCGGTCGAGCGGGCCGCGCTGATGGTCCGCCACCAGCTGCTCCAGCCGATCGCCGCCAACTTCGGGATGTCGGTGGAGCTGCTCCAGATCGCCGACGGCAAGATCACCTCGTACGACGGGGTGCTCGGCATGCCGGTCGCCGAGGCGCTGGAGGGCAAGGAGCTGTGGGCCACCGCGCAGTGCCGCCCGCACCCGACCGAGCCGCTGGACGAGGCCGGGCAGGGCGACGCGTTCGTCTCCATCGCCTTCTGCGCGATGCGCGCGGTCGTGGACGTGGACATCGAGCTGGGCGCCGTCCGGGTGGTCGAGATGACCGTCGCGCAGGACGTCGGCCGGGCGCTCAACCCGCGGCAGATCGAGGACCGGATCGAGGCGGGCGTGGCCCAGGGCGTCGGCCTGGCGCTGCTGGAGGAGCTGCGCACCGAGGGCGGCGTGCTGCAGAACCCGTCGCTCACCGGCTACCGGCTGCCGACCGCGCTGGACACCCCCGAGGTGCGGATCGCGGCCCTGCTGGAGGAGCGGGACGTGGTCGCGACCTTCGGCGCCAAGGCCGTCAGTGCCGTGCCCGCGGTGGTCGCCCCGGCGGCCGTCGCCGCCGCCGTCCGGGCCGCGACCGGTCTGCCGGTGGGGCGCCTGCCGATCCGGCCGGAGGACGCCGTCGCGGTGTGAGAGAAATGCGGAACGAGGAATTGCCGGTCGACTTTCGCAGTCGACCGGCAATTCCTTTTACCGAGGCCGTGACGGGATTCGAACCCGTGTGTACCGCTTTGCAGACGGTTCCCTGAGCCTCTCGGGCACACGGCCAGTGAATTCAGGATGGCGGATTCCGTGAATGGGGTCAACGCTGTTTTGTAAATTCTGTATGGCAATGTGTGCTACCGTCGGGGACAAGTGGCGTTTTCCCGCCACTCCGGACGAGCGCGTCGTACCCGGTGACGACAAGACGGCGCAGTTCAGCGGCAATCCGGCCGCTGTGGACTGCGGAGGTTCGTACCGTCATGGCCTGGCTCGTTCTGATCGTCTCGGGTGTCCTGGAAACCGTCTGGGCGGTCGCCCTGGAGTCGTCCAAGGGCTTCACCCGCCTCGTCCCCGGCCTCGTCTTCGGCGTCGCCCTGCTGCTGAGCATGGGCGGACTGGCGTACGCGATGCGCACCATCCCGATCGGCACCGGCTACGCGGTGTGGGTCGGCATCGGCGCGGTCGGCACTGCGCTCTACGGCATGGCCGTCCTGGGCGACGCGGTGACCCTGGCCCGGATCGGCTGCCTGCTGCTGATCGTCTCCGGCGTGGTCGGCCTGAAGGTGCTCCACTGACCCGGTGCCGGGGCGTGTCCCGAGGCGTGTCCTAGGTCCTGCGGCGGAGTCGACCACCGACTCCGGTCAGGGGTCCAAACACCGGACGGCCCTTACGATATTACGTATGACCACTGCCTCCCCCACCTCGGTCGACTCCGCCCCGATACCCGTCGAGAACGACCCCGGCGGCGGGGTGCTCAGCGGCCGCTACCGCGCCCTCACGCTGGGGATCGTGTCGGTGGTCCTGCTGCTCGCCTTCGAGGCGACGGCGGTCAACACCGCGATGCCGGTGGCGGCCCGGCAGCTGGACGGCCTCGGTCTGTACGCCTTCGCCTTCTCCGGCTACTTCACCACCACGCTGTTCGCCCTGGTCGTCTCCGGCCAGTGGTGCGACCGGCGCGGCCCGCTGCAACCGCTGTTCACCGGCATCGCGGTGTTCGGCGCGGGCCTGGTGGTGGCCGGGACGGCGCCGGGGATGTGGCTGTTCGTGGCCGGGCGGGCGGTCCAGGGCCTGGGCGGCGGGCTGGTGATCGTCGCGCTGTACGTCGTGGTCGGCCGGGCCTACCCGGAACGGCTGCGGCCCTCCGTGTTCGCGGCCTTCTCCTCGGCCTGGGTGCTCCCCTCGATCGTCGGACCGGTCGTCTCCGGAGCCGTCACCCAGCACCTGGGGTGGCGCTGGGTGTTCCTGGCCGTGCCGGCGCTGATCCTGCTGCCGCTCGCGGTGATGGGTCCGGCGCTGGCCCGGTCGGAGCGCGAGCACCCCGTGCCGAAGGGCGCGGAGTTCGACCGCCGCCGCACCGTGCTGGCCGCGAGGGCGGCGCTCGGCGCCGGCCTGCTGCAGTACGCGGGCCAGCGGCTGGACCCGATCGGGCTGCTCCCGGCGGCGGCCGGTGCGGCGCTGCTGCTGCCGGCGGTGCTCGGGCTGCTGCCCGAGGGCACGCTGCGGGCCGGGCGCGGTCTGCCGACGGTGATCCTGCTGCGCGGCGTGGCCGCCGGGGCGTTCTTCGCGGCGGAGGCGTTCATCCCGCTGATGATGGTCACCCAGCGCGGCCTGTCGCCGACGCTGGCCGGGCTCACGCTGACCAGCGGCGGGCTGTCCTGGGCGCTGGGCTCGTGGCTGCAGGGCCGTCCGGGCGCCGAGCGCCACCGCGAGGCGATGATCCGGGGCGGGTTCGTGCTGACCGCGGTGGCGATCGCGGGGGCGGCGCTGGTGCTGGTCCCGGCCGTGCCGGTCTGGGCGGCGGCGGTGGCCTGGGGCGTCGGCGGCATCGGGATGGGGCTGACGGTCGCGAGCGTCAGCGTGCTGATGATGAAGCTGTCCGCGCCGCAGGACGCCGGGGCCAACTCGGCCTCGCTGCAGATGAGCGACGCGCTCGGCAACGTCCTGCTGGTGGGCCTCGCCGGGGTGCTCTTCTCGGCGCTGGGCGGCGGTTCGGTGGCGGTCGCCCACGGGAACGCCGAAGGCGCCGGGTCGCCCGGCGCCTTCGCGGTGATCTTCCTGACGATGACCGGGGTGGCCCTGCTGGGGGCGTTGGTCTCCGGCCGGGTCCGCAGGGCCTGACGGTCAGCCGACGACGGCGGCCGGGGCGGTGGCGGCGGCGGTGGGGGACGGCGGCGCCGCCGGGGTGCCGAGGAAGCTCTCCCAGCCGCCCGCCGGGGCCTGGCCCGGGGCGAGGGTCTGCAGCTTGCGCAGCACCGCCGGGTCCTGGGCGTCCAGCCAGTCGACCAGCTGGCGGAAGGACACCAGCCGGACCTCGGGCTTGCTCGCGATGGACTTGAAGGCGTCCTCGACGGCGTTCATGTAGATGCCGCCGTTCCACTCCTCGAAGTGGTTGCCGATGATGTACGGCGCCCGGTTGCCGTTGTAGGTGCGGTCGAAGCCCATCAGGTAGGCGTCGCGCGCCTGGGCCTGGAAGCCCGGGTAGAGCGCGGGGTCGGCCTTGGTGTTGGGGCCGCACTGGTTGAACATGATGTTGTAGTCCATCGACAGCACCTGGAAGGTGTGCCCGGGGAACGGGATGGACTGCAACGGGAGGTCCCACAGGGCGCCGCCCTGGATCTTCTGCGGCCAGACCTGGCTGCCGTTGCCGCTGCTGTCGTAGCGCCAGCCGCGCTTGACGGCGGTGGGCAGCAGGTTGCGCTGGCCCTCCAGGCACGGGGTCCGGCTGCCGATCAGCTCCTTGCCGTAGTCGAACGGCAGCGCCGGCAGGTCGGTGAACCCGGTGTTCGTCCGCCAGTTCGTCACGAAGTCCATGGCCTGCTGGATCTCGCTGTCCCACTCCTCCGGGGACCACTTCCCGACGCCGGTGGAGCCGCAGAAGTGGCCGTTGAAGTGGGTGCCGATCTCGTGGCCCTCCAGCCAGGCGGCGTGGACGTTCTCCAGCGTGTCGTGGATGTGCTGGTCGCTGAGGTAGCCGATCTCGGAGGCGCCGGCCTTGTGCTGGGGCGGGCGGTAGAGGTCCTTCTTGGACTCCGGCAGCAGGTAGAGGCCGCTGAGGAAGAAGGTCATCGACGCGTTGTGCTCCTGCGCCAGCCGGCGGAAGCGGGCGAACAGGCCGTTGTCGAGCTCGCCGGCGCCGTCCCAGGAGAAGACGACGAACTGCGGCGGGCGCTCGCCCGGCTTGAGCCGGTCGGGGACGGGCTGGCGGGGCTGGGCGCCGGTGTCGGAGGTGGAGCCGTCGCCGATCAGCACGACCTGCGGCTTGGCCGGTGCCGGAGCCGGGGTGGCGGGCGGCTCGGTGGTCCCGGCGGGGGCCGGGGTTCCCGTCGCGTGCTCTCCGCCGCCGGCGGCGGTGGTCCCGCAGCCCGCCACCAGGGCGGCGGCGCCGGCCGCGCCGGCGGCCAGCAGGGTGCGACGGGATAGGGAGTCCATGGTCACTCCGTTCATGAGGCGTTCGGCAGGCGTGCAGGCATGCGAAAGTCCGGTCGGACAAGTGGGGTGATAGAACCCGTGACCGGGTCAGCATGGCATGCGAACGCATTCGGTCTGCGAGTCGCCACGTACGGTCTCAAGTGATCGCCCGATGGATGCAACCGGACGGACTCGCTCCGTCGTCGATGGTGTGCGAGGTCGGACCCGCCGTGCCTGGGTGAGGCGGTACCTCGTCGCGCTCCGTGACGGAGCCACCACTCGGCGTACGGGTGACGGCCCTGACCCTGCCGTTTGGGGGGGATTGGTATGACCATCGTATGGACGTGCCTTAGGGTCCCGTCCGGTTCAATTGGTTCCCAGGAAACTCCCAGGAATCGGGAAGTCGTCGGCAGAGGGGAGCGCCCGTGGGCGCCCAACAGCGCAGGAGCCCGTGGCCGGGCACCATCGCGGCCGGTGCCGCGATGGTCCTCGGCGCCTGGCTGCTGCACGACGGCGGCCCCGGTGAGCTCCCTCCCGCGCCCGGCGCCGGGCAGTCCCTGAGCGGGTTCGCCCCGGTCTCGGTCGTCCCGCCGCTCGGCCCGTCCGTGCCGACCCGGATCCGGATCCCCGCCGTCAAGCTCGACGCCCCGGTCACCGGTCTCGGCCTGGAGGCCGACGGCCGGCTCCAGGCGCCGCCCGCGGCGGACCGCAACCTCGCTGGCTGGTACCGCGGCGGGGCGACCCCGGGCCAGCGGGGGACCGCCATCGTCGCGGGCCACGTGGACAACAAGAGCGGCCCGGCCGTCTTCTACCATCTGGGTGCTCTCCACCGCGGTGACCGGATCGAATTCGTCCGCGCGGACGGCGCCACCGCCGTCTACCAGCTTTACGCCATCGAAGTGCACGACCGAAAGGACTTCCCGGACGACCGGGTGTACGGACAGGCCGCCGACGCGCAGCTGCGGGTGATCACCTGCGGCGGTGCGTACAGCGAGGAACACGGCTACGAAGGCAATGTCGTGGCCTACGGTTTCCTGGCCGACACCACCCGGCCGGGGAAAGCGGCATGACCCCGATCACCCTCGCCAACCGCTGGAACCCACTCGACTGGCCGCTGACGCACGGCCCGATCCCGTACGCCGTGCTGGCCGCGGGCTGGGGTGCGCTGCTCGTGCTCGCCGTCGCCCGCAACCGCTCGTGGTGGAGCTTCCGGCTGCCGGCCGCGCTGTTCACCGCGGCGGGGATCAGCCTGCTGCTGGGCGTGGTCGTCGACGACTGGTGGCACCCCTTCCCGGAGGGCACCCCGGACTACGTCACGTGGTGGATCGCCGTCGCCCTGGTGGGCTTCTGCCTGGTCGGCTACCGCTTCCGCGGGATCTCCTGGCGGCGCCGCGGGCTCGTGCTCGGCCTCGGCTCGCTGGTGCTGCTGATGTCCGCGTCGCAGATCAACATCGGCTTCGGCCAGTACCCGAACGGCAAGATCATGCTGGCGCCGTTCCTCACCGACACCGGGGCGAAGATCGCCCCGAAGGTCGCCGAGACCGCGAGCGCGCCGCCGGACAAGGCGCTCTCGGAGGTCTGGACGCGCCCGCCCGGCCTGCCCGCCAAGGGCACCGTCTCGCAGGTGTACATACCCGGGGCCAAGTCCGGCTTCGTCGGCCGCAGCGCCTACGTCTACCTGCCGCCCGCCTACCAGGCCAGCCCGCGGCCGCTGCTGCCGGTGCTCGTGCTGATCACCGGTCAGCCCGGAACGCCCGGGGACTGGGTGCTCAACGCCCAGGTGAACGAGTCGCTGGACGCGTTCGCGGCGGAGCACGGCGGCCTCGCACCGATCGTCGTGATGCCCGACCAGCTGGGCTCTACCTGGGGGAACACGCTCTGCATGGACTCGAAGATCGCGAAGGCGCAGACCTACCTCGCCGCCGACGTCCCCGACTGGATCGACAAGCACCTGCAGACCGCCAAGGGCCGGGGGTCCTGGGCCGTGGGCGGCGCCTCGATGGGCGGCACCTGCGCCCTCCAGCTCGGCATCAACGCGCCCGACGTCTACGGCACCGTCCTCGACATGTCCGGCCAGGAGGAGCCCACCCTGGGCACCCGGGACGAGACCGTCAGGAAGGCCTTCGGCGGTGACCAGGCCAAGTTCGAGGCCGTCGACCCGCTCTCGGTGATGGCCCACCGCAAGTTCCCCGACACCAACGTCGCGATCGTCGTCGGCCGCTGGGACAACGACTTCCGGTCGGGAATGGAGAAGGTCTACCAAGCCGTCCAGACGGCGGGTATGAAGGCCAAGTTCGACCTGGTCCAGGGCGGGCACGGCTGGGGGGCCTGGCGGATCGGCATCGCCGAGCAGCTGCCCTGGATCGCCCGCCAGACCGGGCTGCTCAAGTGAGCCGCACCCAGGCGGCCGCAGCCGTCGTCGCCAGGCCGGAGGTGGTCGTGGACCAGGAGCCGGTCACCCGTACGCCCGTCACCCGCACCCCGGAGCCGCGGCCGCAGCGCGTGCGCCGGACCGCCCGGCTGGTCGGTGCTCGGCTGCGCTCGGCCCCGCTCACGATGGGGGCGCTCGTCGTCCTGTGGGGCGTCGGCGCGGCCACCGGGAGCCTGTCCGGCGGGCCGTCGGGCCGCGTGCTCCGGCAGGCCGGGACCGGCGTGCAGACGCTCTCCGAGGGCCGCTGGTGGACGCCGTTCACCTCGCTGTTCTGGTGCGCCGGGATCGGCGCGTACGTGTTCACCAGCCTGCTGCTGCTGCTCGTCGGCCCGGCCGCCGAGCGGCGGCTCGGCCGGTGGCGCACCCTCGGGGTGCTGGTCGTGGGGCAGGCCGCGGGCACCCTGCTCGGCACCGCGCTGGTCGCGGCCGGCTCCCGGGCCGGCGAGCAGTGGACCGACTCGGTGGTCGACCAGGTCGCGATCGGCCCCGGCCCCGGCCTGTTCGCCCTGGCCGCGGTGCTCGGCTACCGGCTCACCGTCCTGTGGCGCCGCCGGATGCACCTGCTGGTGCTGCTCGTGCCGCTGGTCATGACGCTGTACGTCGGTCACCTGCAGAGCGTCCAGCGGTGCGCCGCCGCGCTGCTCGGGCTCGGCGCGGGCGCGCTGCTCACCCGCGGGCGGCTGCTGCTGCGCACCCACCGCTCCTCGCACACCGAGACCCGGGTGCTGGTGGCGCTGTGCCTGGTCGCCGCCGCCTTCGGCCCGCTGATCGCCTCGCTGTACGACAACGCGGCCGGGCCGTTCAACACCTTCTCCGAGCTGTACTTCTCGCACCGGCTCAGCCCCGAGGAGGTCGCCGACTTCTGCGCGATGTCGGTGCACGACTGCGCCCGCGCGCACGCCGTCGAGCGGATCTTCGACACCCCGGGCCGGCTGATGGCGGCGCTGTTCCCGGCGCTGCTGCTGGTGCTCGCCGAGGGGCTGCGCCGCGGGCTGCGGTTCGCCTGGCGGATCACCGTCGTCACCGAACTGCTGTGGGTGGCGCTGCTGGTGTGGCTGTACAACGACTCCGGGCCGGACGCCGGGGACGTGATCCAGTACTTCGTCGAGGCACTGCTGCTGCCGCTGCTGACCACGGCCCTGCTGCTCGCCACCCGCCAGCGGTTCCGGCTGCGGCTGGCGGGCCGGGCGGTCCGTCGGCTGGCGGTCGTCCTGGGCGGCGCCGCGCTCGCGGCCGCCGCGGCGTACACGGTCCTCGGGGTGCTGGTCGCCGGCCAGTTCGAGCCGGGGGCCACGTTCCGCGGGCTGGTGCACGGGCTGCCCGCGCAGTTCCTGCCGCCCGCCTACAACGACCTGCTGCCGGACTACCCGATCGCGGTCGGCCCGGTGGCGCGGTTCCTGGAGACGTACTGCGGGCTGGCGTTCTGGGCGGTCGCGCTGACCGCGCTGCTGCTGGCCTTCCGCCGGCCGGTGGTCCACACGGACGCCGCGGCCGCGGAGCGGGCCCGCGCACTGCTGACCGCGCACGGCGGCGGGACGCTGTCCTTCATCACCACGTGGGACGGCAATCACTACTGGTTCGACGAGGAGGGCCGGGCGGCCGTCGCCTACCGGGTGCTCAACACGGTGGCGCTGACCACCGGGGACCCGTTCGGCGAGCCCGCGGCCCGCGCCGGGGCGGTGGCCGGCTTCGCGCGCTACTGCGACGCGCGCGGCTGGACCCCGTGCTTCTACAGCGTCTCCCGGGACACCAGGGCCGCCGCCGAGCAGCTCGGCTGGCGCTCGGTGCAGGTCGCCGAGGACACCGTGGTCGCGCTGCCCGAGCTGGCCTTCACCGGCCGCAAGTGGCAGGACATCCGCACGGCCCTCAACAAGGCGGGCAAGCAGGGCATCACCGCCGAGTGGTGGGCCTACCACGAGGCGCCGCTCGTGCTGAAGGACCAGATCCGCTCGATCTCGGAGGAGTGGGTCTCCGAGAAGGGCCTGCCCGAGATGGGCTTCACGCTCGGCGGCCTGGAGGAGCTGGACGACCCCGACGTCCGGGTGCTGGTGGCGGTGGACGAGCAGGGCGTCGTGCACGGGCTGACCAGCTGGATGCCGGTGTACGAGGACGGCGTGCCGGTCGGCTGGACGCTGGACTTCATGCGCCGGCGCTCGGACGGCTTCCGCGGCGTGAACGAGTTCCTGATCGCCTCGGCCGCGCTCGGTTTCAAGGAGGAGGGCGCGCGCTTCCTGTCGCTGTCCGGCGCGCCGCTGGCCCGCTCGGGGCAGGACGAGCCCACCGGGCTGCAGCGGATGCTGGACTGGATGGGCCGGGTGCTGGAGCCGGTGTACGGGTTCCGCTCGCTGCTCGCGTTCAAGTCCAAGTTCCAGCCGGAGTACCGGCCGATGTTCATGGCCTACCCCGACCCGGCCGGGCTGCCCAGCATCACCCGGGCGATCGGCAAGGCCTACCTGCCGCACCTGACGGCGGCGCAGGGGGTCCGGCTGATGCGCCGGCTGTCGGGCTGACCGGGAGCGGTGCGGGCGGTCGCCGGCCGCGGGCGCGGGGGCGCTCGCGGACGCCGGTCCGCCGGTCAGCCGAGCAGCTCGGCGAGTGCGCGGTCGGCGTCCAGGTGCAGGTGCTCCTCGCCCTCCGGGACGAGCAGCCGGCTGCGCCACAGGAAGCGGCGCAGGTCGGCGGTGTCGAACCGGAGCAGCGCGGTGCCCTCCGGGGCCCGCAGCTCGACCATGGTGCGGCGTCCGGCGGCGGGGCGGACGTGGACGTCGCCGAGCCCGGCGGGCAGCTCCAGGCCCGCCGAGAGCAGGTGGCGGGCGAACACCCAGACGATGTCGTCGGCGGCCTCCGCGCCGTCGCGGGGGCCGTCGGCGGGCTCGTCGAGGGAGAACTCCGCGGGGAAGCCCATCCGGACGGCGAGCGGGTCCTCCGGGCGGTAGGCGAGGGTGACCCGCAGGCGGACCGAGCGGTGGAGGGTGAGGAGCAGGCGGGCCTGGACGGTCTCTTCGACGGCGCTGTGGTGCACGGCAGGGTCCTTTCGGGGGTCGGGCGGGGCCTCGGTGGGGCGGCCCCACACCGGTGAGAGCGGGGGGACGGCTTCCGCTTACGTGGTTCAGGGGGTTTTTCGGTGTGACCTGCGTCACGTCGATTTCCGGCCGTCCGCCGGCCGCGGGGCTCCCGGGCGGAGCCGGGTCGGAGCGCTGGAATGGTGCCGGGGCCGGTAGGCTGGGCGGGTTGTCCGATCGCCGCCCGACTGCGGGAGGAGGCCGCAAAACCGCCTCTGACCTGCGATGATCCCCTTCGGAGCCCGTGAGTACCGCCGCCGCCTCCTCGATGCCGCTCTTCTCCGACGTGTCGGAGCCGGACGCTCCCGTCCGGGCCGCCGGCCATGCCGCACCCGCCTCCTCGCACCACCTCTCGCCGGCCTTCCCCGGCCGTGCCCCCTGGGGTACGGCGGGCAAGCTGCGTGCCTGGCAGCAGGGGGCGCTGGACAAGTACATCGAGACGCAGCCGCGCGATTTCCTCGCGGTCGCCACCCCGGGCGCGGGGAAGACCACCTTCGCGCTCACCCTCGCCTCGTACCTGCTGCACAACCACCTCGTGCAGCAGGTGACCGTCGTCGCGCCGACCGAGCACCTGAAGAAGCAGTGGGCCGAGGCCGCCGCGCGCATAGGCATCAGGCTGGACCCGGCGTACTCGTCCGGGCCGCTCTCCCGGGATTACCACGGCATCGTGGTCACCTACGCGGGCGTGGGGGTGAACCCGATGCTGCACCGCAACCGGACCGAGGCCCGCAAGACCCTCGTGATCATGGACGAGATCCACCACGCCGGTGACTCGAAGTCCTGGGGCGAGGCCTGTTTCGAGGCCTTCGAGCCGGCCGCCCGGCGGCTCGCGCTGACCGGTACGCCGTTCCGCTCGGACACCAACCCGATCCCGTTCGTCCAGTACGAGGCGGGCGGCGACGGCATCCGCAAGTCCGTCGCCGACTACACCTACGGTTACGGGCACGCGCTCGCCGACCACGTCGTGCGCCCGGTGATCTTCCTCAGCTACAGCGGCAACATGCGCTGGCGCACCAAGTCCGGCGACGAGCTGGAGGCCCGGCTCGGCGAGCCGATGACCAAGGACCTGATCGCCCAGGCCTGGCGCACCGCGCTGGCCCCGCAGGGCGAGTGGATCCCGTCCGTCCTCCAGGCCGCCGACCGGCGGCTGACCGAGGTCCGCAAGGCCATCCCGGACGCCGGCGGGCTCGTCATCGCCACCGACCAGACCGTGGCCCGCGCCTACGCCAAGATCCTGCGCGAGATCAGCGGCGAGAAGGTCACCCTGGTCCTCTCGGACGAGGCCGAGGCGTCCAAGCGCATCTCCGACTTCTCGGCGGGCACCTCCCGCTGGATGGTCGCGGTCCGCATGGTGTCCGAGGGCGTCGACGTGCCCCGGCTGGCCGTCGGGGTGTACGCGACCTCGATCTCCACCCCGCTGTTCTTCGCCCAGGCCGTGGGCCGCTTCGTGCGCGCCCGCAAGCGCGGCGAGACGGCCTCGGTCTTCCTGCCGACCATCCCGATGCTGCTGGGCTTCGCCAACGAGATGGAGCTCCAGCGGGACCACGTGCTGGACCGCCCCAAGAAGGAGGGCGAGGGCCTGTTCGACGAGGAGGACCGGCTGCTCGCCGAGGCCGAGCGGGCCAACGACGGCCCGGACGGCGCCGGCGGCGACGAGTTCTCCTACGAGGCGATCGGCTCCGACGCGGTCTTCGACCGGGTGCTGTACAACGCCATGGAGTTCGGCATGCAGGCCCACCCGGGGAGCGAGGAGGAGGAGGACTACCTCGGCATCCCGGGCCTGCTGGAGCCGGACCAGGTGCAGATGCTGCTCCAGAAGCGCCAGCACCGCCAGATCCAGCGCAGCAAGACCAAGCCCGCCGAGGAGGCCGACCTGCTGGAGCTGCCGGCCGAGCAGCGGCCGGTCGTCACCCACCAGGAACTGCGCGAGCTGCGCAAGGAGTTGAACGCCCTGGTGGCGGCCTGGCACCACCGCACCAGCCAGCCGCACGGCACGATCCACAACGAGCTGCGCCGCGAGTGCGGCGGCCCGCTGACCGCCCAGGCGACGGCGAATCAGCTGAAGGCGCGGATCGCCCGAATCCGGGAATGGGCGAAGTAACGGTACGTCAGTGGATTCCTCCCGTTCGGTAAGGGGAGAATCCGGAGCGCGGTAACGCGTTATGACATTCCGGTATAGCTGGTGGAATTGTCGGGGCGATCGGTGTGATCATCCGATAGTGTTCCGCGTGCCGCGCTGCCACCGGACCCGTCCGTGCTGCGCGCCGACCCGACCGGGCCGGCCGTCAGCGACGGTGGAACGGCGGGCACCTCACCACCCGGCAGGCGACGGATCTCGCGGTCGGGCCAGTCAGACCAAGGAGCACAGCGAACGTGTCGTACCCCCCTCAGCCCGGCCAGCCGTACCCGGGCCAGCCGTACCCCGGTCAGCCGTACCCGGGCCAGCCGGAGTACTCGGACAAGTCGAAGATCGTCGCGGGCATCCTGCAGCTCTTCCTCGGCGGGTTCGGCATCGGCCGCTTCTACACCGGTCACATCGGCATGGGCATCGCCCAGCTCCTGACCTGCGGTGGTTTCGGCTTCTGGGCCCTGATCGACGGCATCATGTTCCTGGTCAGCAACGACCGCACGGACGCCCAGGGCCGTCTGCTGCGCGGCTGACCTTGAGCACGCCACGCACGGCACGCCGCCCCGGCTCCGGCCGGGGCGGCTTCGCCGTGCCCGCGCGCCTGCGCACCGCGGGCCCGCCGCTGGCCGTGCTCCTCGGCGGCCTGGCCGGCTCGGCCTACCTGTGGTCGCGCGACCCCCACCTGCCCGGGCAGGCGCTGCCGTTCTGCCCCTGGCGCCGGATCACCGGCCTGCAGTGCCCCGGCTGCGGCGGCACCCGGATGACCTACGACCTCCTGCACGGCGACCTCGCGGCCGCGTTCCACGACAACGCGATGCTGCTGATCTCCCTCCCGCTGGTCGCCCTGATGTACGTGACCTGGCTGCGCGAGGGACTGGCCGGCCGCAGCTGGCGGCCGCCGCTCGGGCGGCGCGGCACGGCGGCGGTGCTCGGCACCGCGGTGGCCTGGACGGTGCTGCGCAACCTCTGGTGAGCGGCCCCGCGCCCGCGGCGGAAACGGCTCCCGCGGCCCGGCCCCCCGAGGCCCCCGACACTCCGGAGTGTCCGGACTTCGGACTGTGCTCGAACTAGCGGTCGGGTGGGGCGGTCGATATGCGGCATTCTGCCCCGATTCGTTCCGGGTGCCGCAATCGATCACGACCGAATTTTGGACAACCACTTCCGTCGCGACATTTCCTTCACTACCTTTCCCACACGCTCTTCCGCCGGGTCACCCCCGAGAGACGGGCGCCGCAGGGCTCGCACGGGCGTCATGGATTCGCACCGCGATTCGCACTGCGCGACCCGAGCGCGGCCACCCCCCCATCTGCGCGCGAAACCCCGCCCCGGGCCGGCCCCCACCGGTCCGTGAGCCGCCGCGGAAAGGAATGCCCGTCGTGACAGCCGAGACCTCCCAGACCCTGGACCGTGGCGTCCGGGTGCTCAAGCTCCTCGCCGACTCCGAGCGCGGCCTCACCGTCACCGAACTGGCCGCCCGGCTGGCCGTCAACCGGACCGTCGTCTACCGGCTGCTGGCCACCCTCGAACAGCACGGACTCGTCCGCCGGGACATCGGCGGCCGGGCCCGGGTCGGCCTCGGCGTGCTGCGCCTGGCCCACCGGGTGCACCCGCTGCTGCGCGAGGCCGCCCTGCCGGCCCTGCGCAGCCTGGCCGAGGACCTCGGCGCCACCGCCCACCTCACCCTGGTGGACGGCAACGAGGCGCTCGCGGTCGCCGTCGTCGAACCGAGCTGGACGGACTTCCACGTCGCCTACCGCACCGGCCTGCGCCATCCGCTCACCGAGAGCGCCGCGGGCCGGGCGATCCTGGAGGCGCGCACCTTCCCCCACCAGCGGCGGCCCGAGCAGGGCTTCGTCATCACCCGTGCGGAGGAGCAGTCCGGGGCGTGCGGCGCCGCCGCCGCGCTGCTCGGGCTGAGCGGCGTCGAGGGCAGCGTCGGCGTGGTGATGCTGAACGGGCTGGTGCCCGAGCGGGTCGGGCCCCGGGTCGTCGAGGCCGCCACCGAGGTCGCCGACGCCCTGCGGTAGTGCCCGGGCGGGACGTCCGGTGTGTTTGGATTCCTCCTGTGTCCGACTCCAAGCTGACCAAGGCCCTGACCGCCCCGCGCACCCGTGCGCTCACGCTCTGCGGGGTGCTGGTCGCCGCGCTGTTCGGGGTGGCCGGGTTCGTCCCGCTGCCGTACACGCTGACCTGGCCCGGCGTGACCGCGGACACCCTCGGCAGCTACCACGACAAGCCCGTGCTCACCATCACCGGGGCGCCGCTGCGCACCACCGGCGGCGAGCTGCGGATGGTCACCATCTCGGCCACCAACCCGGGGGAGCGGACCACCCTCTGGCGCTCCCTGGAGGCCTGGGTCGACCCGAACGAGGCGGTGCGCCCGACCGAGTCGGTGTACCCGCAGAGCAACCCGGCCAAGGCCGAGCAGGAGACGGCGCAGCAGATGACCGAGTCGCAGGACAGCGCGACCACGGCCGCGCTCGCCTACCTGCACCTGTCGCCGGACCAGGTCAAGGTGAAGGTCGACCTCGGCGACGTGGGCGGCCCGAGCGCCGGCCAGATGCTGGCGCTCGGGATCATCGACAAGCTGGCCGGCGACGGCAAGGGCGGCGACCTCACCGGCGGGCTGACCATCGCGGGCACCGGCACCATCGACGACCAGGGCAACGTCGGGGCGGTGGGCGGCGTGCCGCTGAAGACGCAGGCGGCCGCGCGGGACGGTGCGACGGTGTTCCTGCTGCCCAAGGACGAGTGCACGGACGCCGGCGTGAACAAGCCCGCGCAGTTGCGGCTGGTGCCGGTCGGCACGCTCGCCGAGGCGGTCTCGGCGCTGGACGCGCTCAAGAGCGGCGGCAGCGTTCCGTCCTGCTGAGCGCCGACCGGGTTCCGGCTATTCGGCGGCGGCCTGGTCCACCAGCGGCAGGATGCGGTAGGGGACCGGGTTCTCCAGGGCGATCGCCGTCGAGGAGCGGACGATCCCGTCGAAGCCCACCACGCGGTCGATCACCCGCTGGAGGTCGGCGTTGGAGCGGGCCACGATCCGCACCATCATGTCCCCGGCCCCGGTGATCGTGTGCAGTTCCAGCACCTCGGGCACGCTCGCCAGGTGGGCCCGGACGTCCGCGCCCTGGCCCTGGGAGATCTCCAGGGTCGCGAAGGCCGTCACCGGGTAGCCCAGCGCGGCCGGGTCCACCTCGGGGCCGAAGCCGCCGATCACGCCCTTGGCCTGGAGCCGGTCCAGCCGGGCCTGCACGGTGCCGCGGGCCACCTGGAGGCGGCGCGAGCACTCCAGCACGCCGATCCGGGGCTCCTCGGCGAGCAGGCGGATCAGCCGGCCGTCCAGCGCGTCGATCGCGTCGTTCGTGCCGCCGGCCGGGCCGGTGGCGGTGGCGGACGCGGTGGCGGAAGGGCCCTGCGGGGTGGGGGAGTTGGGCGAGCCGGGCGAGCTCGGGGAGTGGTCGGGGGGCATCGCGGCTCCGTCCTCCGGTGGGCATTCTGTACAGCGGTGCGGCCGATTCTCCCGCCCCGGCGCACAGCTTGACCAGGATGAAACGGAACAGTTGCGCGCAGGTCGGCCCGGCGCCACCCTCCAGCCACGAACCCGTGCCGCCGGGCCCCACACCGGCGGGCGGGGGACCGTCGTGGTCCCGTACGCCCACCGGGAGGACGTCATGACCGACACCGCAGCCGGACCCCTCCGGCGGCCGAGGCCCTCCGGGAGACCGGTCGGGCTCGCGGCCCGGGGCGAGGAGCCCGACCTCGTCCCGATGGGCCGCGCCGACGCGGTGGTCTTCGCGGTCGGCGACGCCGAGCGGGCCGCCCGGCGCTACACGGAGGCGCTCGGCCTGCGCTGCACCGCCTACGCGGGGCCGGAGACCGGCGAACCGGAGACCGTCTCCTACGTGCTGGACGCGCCCGGCACCCGGTTCGTGATCACCTCGCTGGTGCAGGTGATCGGCCCGCGCGGGCGGGAGCTGGCCCGGCACCTGGCCCGCCACGGGGACGGCGTGCTGGACCTCGCGGTGGCCGTGCCGGACGTGTACTACGCGTACGACTACGCGGTGGACCGGGGCGCGGTCTCGCTCGCCGAGCCGTACGTCGTGCGGGACCGGCACGGCACGGTGGCGCTCGCCGCGATCGGGATGCCCGGCGGGACCCGGCACACGCTGGTGGACCGCTCGCGCTACGCCGGGCCGTACCTGCCGGGGTACGTGCCGTTCCGGGGCTGGTGAGCCCGGGGGCCCGGCCGGAGGGGCGTCAGCGGACCGCCGTCTCGACGATCGGCGGGTGGCCGTTCCAGTAGACGAACACCGAGTTGGCCTGGTTGTCCTTGGTGAAGTCCACCCGCATCCACTGGTCGCCGTTCCACACCTGCATCTGCCAGCCCGGGTCCGGGGTGGCCGAGACGAGCGAGGCCCGGTCCGGGCGGATGTCCAGGGCGACCCGGCCGCCGGGCACCGGGTAGCTCTTCACCGAGGACGTCGCCGTGGTGGCCGCGGGCACCGGGCGGCGCGAGGCCGGCGGGGCGGCGGCCGTGGAGGCCGGCGCGCGGGACGCCGTGGCGGACGGGGAGACGGGCTGGGCGGACACGTCGGGCTGCGGCGCGGACCGCTCCTCGCCCGGGCTCGCGGTCGGCGTGCGCGGGCCGCCGCCGGTGGCCGGGGAGGGCAGCGGCAGGGCCTTGGGCTGCTCGAACGCGTCGCCGGTCAGCACGGCGTGCACGCCGAACCAGGACAGCGCCACCGCCGCCCCGGTGGCCGCCGCCCAGGCGCCGAGTTGTACCAGTCCGTTCCGCATCGTGCGGACATCCTGCCGTACTCCGTGCCCGGGCGGACCGGCACCCCCGTTAATAGGAAGGGGAGTTGCACAATGTCCGGGCCGCGCCCCCGCCGCCCCCCGACCGACCCCCGAGGTACAGACCAGTGACCGCCCATGGCGTACCGTGCAGGGCCATGGCAACAGTGCTCGTGGTCGAGGACGACCCCTTCGTACGTTCCGCGCTCATCCGGCACCTGACCGACACCGGTCACGCCGTCCGCAGCGTGGGCACGGCCCTGGAGGCGCTTCGGGAGGTCGCCCAGGTCGGCTGCGACCTGGTGATCCTCGACCTGGGGCTGCCCGACCTGGACGGCAGCGAGGCGCTCAAGATGATCAGAGGGCTGACCAACGTGCCGGTGATCATCTCCACCGCCCGGGACGACGAGGCCGAGATCGTCCGGCTGCTCAACGACGGCGCCGACGACTACTTGGTGAAACCTTTCTCCGGAGAGCACCTGAGCGCCCGGATGGCCGCCGTGCTGCGCCGCATCGGCGGCGGTGCCGCCCCTGTCGCCCAGGTGCTGCGGGTCGGCGGGCTGGCCATCGACCTCCAGCGCCGCGAGGCCGTCCTGGACGGGCGGCTGCTCGACCTGACCCGCCGCGAGTTCGACCTGCTGGCCTTCCTCGCGGCCCGCCCCGGCGTCGTGGTGCCGCGCAAGGAGATCCTCGCCGAGGTCTGGCAGCAGACCTACGGCGGCGACCAGACCATCGACGTCCACCTCTCCTGGCTGCGCCGCAAGCTCGGCGAGACCGCCTCCAGCCCCCGCTACCTGCACACCGTCCGCGGCGTCGGGGTGCGGCTGGAGGCCGCCGGGGACCAGGGGGAGCACCGGACATGAGGCGCCCGGACACCGGGCGGTTCGGGCTCTCGCTGCGCTGGGCGCTGATCAAGGCGGCCGTCGCCGGGACCACCATGGTCGCGCTGGCCTTCCTCATCCCGCTCGGCCTGATGGTCCAGCAGACCGCCCGGGACCGCGCCTTCACCGCGGCCGAGCGGCAGGCCGCGGCGCTCGGCCCGGCCCTCGCCATCACCACCGACCAGGACGCCATCGACCGCGCCCTGGCCAGCACCGACGCCGGCGCCCAGAACCGGATGGCCGTCCACCTGCCCGCCAGGGTGCCGCCCGCCGTCGCGCCCGGCGACGGCGGCCCCGGCGGACCGACCATCGGTCAGGCCCGGGCCGCCGCGGCCGACGTCTCCACCGCGAGCGGACAGGGCCGCTCCTTCACGGTCGGGGTGCCCGGCGGCTACGCGCTCCTCCAGCCGGTCGCGGTCGACACCGGCCGGACGGCCGTCGTCGAGGTGTTCGTCGCCGACGGCGACCTCACCCGCGGCGTCGCCACCGCCTGGCTGGTCCTCTCCGCGGTCGCGCTCGGCCTGGTCGCCATCTCGGTGCTGGTCGCCGACCGGATGGGCACCCGGATCGTCGCCTCGGCCCGTCGGCTCGCCTCCGCCGCCCGCTCGCTGGGCGCGGGCGACCTCGCCGTCCGGGTGCCGGTCGACGGCCGGGTGGCGGCCGGCAGTCCCGAAGAACTGCGGGAGGCCGGCCACGCGTTCAACACGATGGCCGACCGGGTGGTCCAACTCCTCGCCGCCGAACGGGAACTGGCCGCCGACCTGTCGCACCGGCTGCGCACCCCGCTCACCGTCCTGCGGCTCAACGCCGCCTCCCTCGGCGAGGGCGACGCCGCCGACGCCACCCGGCACGCCGTCGCCCAGCTGGAGCGCGAGGTCGACCAGATCATCCGCTCCGCCCGCCGCTCGCCCGGGGACGCGCCCGTCGTCGCCGTCGGCTGCGACGTCACCGAGGTGCTCCGCGAGCGGGTCGGCTTCTGGTCCGCGCTCGCCGAGGACGAGGGCCGCCGCTGGCAGCTCGCCGGGGCCGACCGGGCCCTGCCGGTGCCGGTGCAGCGCGGCGACCTGGCCGCGGTGGTGGACGCGCTGCTCGGCAACGTGTTCCGCCACACGGCGGTCGGCACCGCGTTCTCGGTGGACGTCCTCGCGACGGACGGCTCGGTCATCGTGCTGGTCGGCGACGCGGGCCCGGGCTTCAGCGACCCGGCCGCCGCCCTCAAGCGCGGCGAGGGCCACGGCGGCGAGGGCTCGACCGGCCTCGGGCTGGACATCGTCCGCAAGCTCGCCGAGTCCACCGGCGGCGACCTCGCCCTCGGCCGCTCCGCCGTGCTCGGCGGCGCCGAGCTCCGCCTGCGCCTGCGGACCCGCCCGGAGGTCGCCTCCCCGCGCACCGGGCGGCGCCGCAGCCGTGCCACGCTGTTCCAGAAGTAGTCGTTCGTGCAAGGTAGTTCACGGGATGGGCTGGTACGTCGAGGCGTTCGAACGGGACGGCGACGCGCTGCTCGCCGAGTACCCGCTGCCCGGATTCACCGAGGCCGACGCCGTCCGGGTGGTGGGCGACCACCCGGACATGACGGCGTGCTTCCCGCTGGACGCCGGGCAGCTCGCCGCGCCGGCCGGCCGGATCGGCACCGCGCCGGATCCGGAGGCCGCCGCCTACTTCCTGAGCGTGTTCGCCGACCGACGCTCCGGACGTCTTCCTTAACGGCCCCCTAAGGGAGTTCTACCCCTCGCTCAGCAGGCCCGTTCGGGCCCTCCGGCGCCGCTAGCGTCGGTCCCGCCGGTCACCCGACCGAGCCGGGACGGCCGTCCGGACACATCCACGCACCCGCGTCCGGCCGGCGGTCTCCCGTAGGCACCCGCGGAGGTAGCGCGCCCATGACGATCCAGCCCGACCGCCGTTCCGGCCACCGCAGGCGCAGCCGCAGGGGCGCCGTCATCGGGGCCTCGGCGGTGGCCGCCGCACTGGTCGCGGGCGGTGCCGTCGTCCTCGCCACCTCGGCGAGCGCCGCCTCGCTCGGCGCGGTCTACAGCCGAACCAGCACCTGGGACTCCGGCTACACCGGCCAGTACCTGGTGACCAACCCGGACGCCGCGGCGATCGACGACTGGACGCTCACCTTCGACCTCCCGGCCGGGGCGAGGATCGACTCCCTCTGGAACGCGACCTTCACCGCCGACGGGCAGCACGTCACCGTCCGGCCGGAGTCGTGGGACAAGCGGCTGGAGCCCGGCAAGAGCGTCGTGGTCGGCTTCGTCGCCCAGGGCGCCGGCGCGGCGCAGGGCGAGCCGGCCAACTGTCTGATCAACCACACGTCCTGCAAGGGCGGCGACGGCAGCGTGCCCACCCCCTCGGGCCGTCCGACCGCGACGGCCACGGCGACTCCCACCGCGACGGCCACCCCCACGGTGACGGCGACCGCCACCGCGACCGCGACCGCCAAGCCCAGCCCGACCGCGACAGCGACGGCGACCACGAAGCCGACCACCCCGGCCCCCACCCCCACGGCGACCGGTGTGCCCGTGCCCCCGCCCGCCGCCGGGGCCGGCTTCGCCCCGTACGTCGACACCTCGCTCTACCCGCCGTACGACCTGGTCGCCACCGCCAAGGCCACCGGCGTGAAGAACTTCAACCTCGCGTTCGTCGTGTCCGGCGGCGGCTGCACCCCCAAGTGGGGCGGCGTCAGCGACCTCTCCACCGACGCCGTGGCCGCCCAGATCGGCGCGCTGCGGGCGGCCGGCGGTGACGTCCGGGCGTCCTTCGGCGGCGCCAACGGCACCGAGCTCGCCGCCGCGTGCTCCTCCGTCGCCGACCTGGCCGCCGCCTACCAGAAGGTCGTCGACGCGTACGGCCTCACCCGGCTCGACTTCGACGTCGAGGGCGGCGCGATCGCCGACGCCGCCGCCAACGGCCGGCGCGCCCAGGCCATCGCCCAGCTCCAGCGGACCGCCGCCGCCAAGGGCCGGTCCCTGGACGTCTCCTTCACCCTGCCCGCGCTGCCCTCCGGCCTGACCCAGGACGGCGTCGACCTGGTCGCCGGCGCCAAGGCCGCCGGCGTCGCGATCGGTGCCGTCAACATCATGGCGATGGACTTCGGCGACGGCGTCGCCCCGAACCCGCAGGGCCGGATGGGCACGTACGCGATCGCCGCGGCCACCGCGACCCAGGCCCAGGTGAAGAGCGTGCTCGGGCTGGACGACGCGGCCGCCTGGCGCAAGGTCGCCGTCACCCCGATGATCGGCGTCAACGACGTCGCCAGCGAGGTGTTCACCGTCGCCGACGCCAAGCAGCTCGCCGACTTCGCCGCCGGCAAGCACCTGGCCTGGCTGGCGATGTGGTCCGGCACCCGGGACAAGGCCTGCGACGGCGGTGCGAAGGCCTACGCCGACGCGAGCTGCAGCAGCATCGTCCAGCAGCCGCTGGACTTCACCCGGGCCTTCGGCGCCTACACCGGCTGACCTCGGGCCGGACCCGCTTCCCCTCCTCGCGCCCGGGCCGGGCGTGCTCCGATCCGCGACGGAGCACACCCGGCCCGGGCCTTTCGTCACCCTGCGTGACCGTTCGTGGCCGGGCCCGCCCGGCGGCCATCCGGTATCGTCGCTGGTTGGCCGAGCGGTGGACGGAGTGGACAGTGACAGCGGTGCAAGACGAGCGCAGCCCGGTGCGGACCGCACCCGACCCCTCGCCCGGCCCCCTGTCGGAACGGCTGAAGCACGCGTTCGGCGCACCCGTCCGCTCCCTGCGCGAGGCCCCCCGCCGGCCGCTGCTGGCCGTCTCGGCCGTGGCGTTGCTCTCCCTGGTCGTGTACGCCGTGGTCCGCCACTTCGTGCACACCTCGATGGTCGACATGATCGTCTACCGGGCCGAGGGCGCCGCCGTCGCCAACGGCACCGACCTGTACGCACTGCGCGTCACCGAGTGGAACCTCCCCGCGACCTACCCCCCGTTCGCGGCCATGCTGTTCGTCCCCACGACCTGGTTCCCGGTGCCGTTCCTGCGGGTGGCGATCACTCTCGGCAACCTCGGGCTGCTGGCGCTGCTCACCCACCTGTCGTTCAAGCTGGTCGGCTGGCCGCGCAGGGAACTGCGGCCGCTCGGCGTGATCCTGGTGACCGGCTGCGGCGTCTGGCTCGAACCGGTGTTCACCACGCTCCGCTACGGCCAGATCAACCTCGCGCTCGCCTGCCTGATCCTCTGGGACCTCACCCGCCCGGACGCCCGCCGCAGCAAGGGCGTGGCGATCGGCATCGCCGCCGGCCTCAAGCTCACCCCCGGCCTGTTCGCCGTCTACCTGCTGCTCACCGGCCGGATCCGGGCCGCCTTCGTGGCCGGCCTCACCTTCCTCGGCACCTTCCTGATCGGCGCGGTCGCCCTGCCCGACGCCACCTGGGGCTTCTGGACCAAGTACCTCTACGACTCGTCCCGGGTCGGCAAGACCGAGATCGTCGACAACCAGTCGCTGCGCGGCGCCTTCGCCCGCCTCCTGCACACCGCCGACCCTGGCACCCTCGCCACCCTCGGGGCCGGCGCGGCCGCCGTCGCCGGGCTCTTCGTCGCGGCCTGGGCCGCCCGCAGCTCCCGCTGGCTGCCGCGCGCCGAGGCCTGGGGCGTGTGCTGCGCCGCCGTCACCGCCGTGCTGATCTCCCCGATCAGCTGGACCCACCACTGGGTGTGGTGCGTGCCGGTGCTCGTCCTGCTCGCCGCCGAGGCCTCCGTCGAGCACGCCCGCCCGGCGGCCGTCCGCAGGGTCCGCTGGCGGGCCGCGTTCTGGGCCACGCTCCTCGCGTTCTTCTCCTTCGCGATGTGGGCCGCCAAGCCGCAGGGGCCGGCCGTCCTGCACATGGGGCCGCTGCGCCAGCTGCCCACCTCCGTCTACCCGTGGGTCGGGCTCTGCTTCCTGCTCGCCGCCGCCATCCGGATAAGGGCCCGGCGGCGGGCCGGCGGCGCACCGGTCGTCCGGCTGCCCGGGCAGCGCGACGGCGGACCCGGCGCCGCGCGCGAGCGTCAGCAGGCCCCCGCGGCCCGCTGAGCCGCGCCGGGCCCGGCCCGGCGTCGGGTCGGGTGCGGGCCGGTGGTGGGCCGGGTGCCGCTGCGGCCGGTCCCCGTCCGGCCGGGTGCCCCCGTCGGGGCGGATCCTCACGCGAGCAGCTCGGCGAGCGAGCCGTCCATGTCCAGCGCGGCCAGCTCGCTGCCCGGGGGGACGAGCCGGTGCGCCCGCTCCAGCCAGGCCGCGACGACCGGCAGCGGCGCCTCCAGCAGCGCGTCCCCGGCGGGGGAGCTCAGTGCCAGGCACAGCACGCTGCGCCGGCCCGAGCGGGTCGGCCAGATTCGCACGTCGCCCTGGCCGCACGGGCGGAACGTGCCCTCGACGAGCAGCTCGCGGGCGAACACCCAGGTCACCGGGGAGCCGGAGTCCAGGTGGAAGGTGATGTAGACCGCGTACGGGTCGTGGCTGCCGTACGACAGGCGGGCCTGGACGGGGACGCTGTGTTCGGGGGAGAGCACCAGGTTGAGCTCCAGCTCGTGCTCGACCACGCTGACGGGGCGATCCATGATCGTCTTCCTCTCTGCCTTCGGTTCGTGCCCGGTTTCGGGCCCTGTGACCTTTGAGAGAGCGGTCCGCACCGGCTCTTACTCGTGTTTCCGGAATTTCTTCGGGAAGTTCGGCCCGGGGTTGTGAACGGATGGGGCGAGGGCGCGCGACCGCATTCGCGCGCCAGGGGGCGGCGCGGCCGGATCCCATACCCCGGGCGGGCTCCCGGTGTCCGGTGATTCGCCAACTTCCCGTCACCGGTCCGCCGAGGTACTACCCTTTGTGACTGCCCGGCGACTGTCCGCCCTTCCGGTGATGCCCCCGCACGCACCGACCGCGTAGCCGCCCGCCGCGCCCCGGGCCGCCCGCGGGCCCGCCGGGCGGGCGTGCCGCGGTGGCGCCGCCGGGACCTGCCAGGAAAGAAGACCCTGCATGACGGACCAGTCCTTCGCCGGCGGCGCGGACACGGCGGTCGGGCCCGAGCCGGGCTACTACCCCGACCCCTCGATCCCGGGCTTCGTCCGGTACTGGGGCGGCTCCGCCTGGGTGCCGGGCACCAGCCGGCCCGCCCCGGCGGAGGGCGAGGTGCTGGAGCCGCCGCGTTTCGCGGCCCGGCGGCCGGGGGCGGGGGCCGGTGCCGGTGCCCTGGCAGGGGTGCGGCCGGTGCCGCCGCCCGCGCCCGCCCGGGAACCGGAGCCCGCCGCGTCGGACGGCGGGGGCGGCGCCGGGGAGCGCGCCTCCGGGGACACCGGGCCGGTGTACCTGGACCAGACGGAGGGCGGGGCGTCGTTCGTCGTGGGGCCGCGGATGGAGCCGGTCGTGGAGCCGGCAGTGGAGCCGGTCGTGCAACCGGTCGGCGGGCCGGTGTTCCGGACGGGCGGGGAGGAGGCCGGTGGTCCTGGTGTCTCCGGTGTCTCCGGTGAGCCGTCGATGGCGGTGGACGCGTCCGGGTGGCAGGTCGATCCTCGGGCGCAGCGGGGGCTGATGGAGCCGGGCGGGGCGCCGCGCTGGGTCTCGTGGGGGGTGCTTCCGGAGGCGCCCGGGGAAGAAGAGGGGCGCGCGGGCGAGGGGCGTACTCCGGTTGATGAGGCGGCGGCGGTCGACGCCGATCCGGTGGCGGTCGGCGCGGCCGGCGGCCCTGCGGCGGTGCTCGTCGCGGGCGTTCCGGCTGCGCCGGCTGCCACGACTTCCACGACTGCTCCGGCTTCTCCGGCCTTTCCGGGGTCCTCGGCTTCTCCGGCTTCTTCGGATTCTCTGGCTTCTTCGGCTTCTCCGGTTTCTTCGGTGGCGGTGCGGGCGCCGGTGCGGGCGACGGTGGCAGAACCGGTTCTCGCCGTATCCGCCCCCGCTTCGGAAGAGCCCGGCAAGGCTGCGGAGGCGGGGGCGGCCCAGGCCCCGGCCCCGGCGCCGACCCCCGCCGCCCGTCCGCAGCGGCAGGCCGCCAAGCGCCGCCGCCCCGCCCCCGCCCCGCCCGCCGGGCTCGGACGGCGTCTCGCCGCGCGCGCCGTCGACACCGCCGTCCTCGCGGTCGTCGCCACCGCGGCCGGGATCCCGCTCGGCAACTCCGTGTCCGACCACATCCAGCAGAAGCTCGACCAGGCCCGGATGGCCAGCGCCCTCAGCCGCCACGAGGTCCAGGTGTGGCTCGTGGACGACGTCGTGGTCGGCAAGATCGCCGTCCTGCTCGGCATCCTGCTCTTCGTCAGCCTGCTCTACGAGGTGCTGCCGACCGCCCGCACCGGCCAGACCTTCGGCAAGCGGCTCACCGGGATCCGGGTGGCCGACGCGGCCGCCTCCCCGAGCGCCGCCGTCCGCACCCGGCTGAGCCTCGGCCGGTCACTGCTGCGGTGGGTCGTCAGACAGCTCTCCCTCTTCGTCCCCGTCGCCCTGCTCTGGCCGCTGCTCGACCGCTCGGCCCGGCGCGGCTGGCACGACCGGGCGGCGCGCACCCGGGTCGTCCGCGACTGAGTGGCGGAGTTCGGCCGCTCCCTGCCCTCACCGCGTTCACCGCCCTCACTGCCCTCACCGCCCTCACCATGCAAAACGGACTGAATATCCCAAACCCTGAGAATGTGTGATGTTCTACTCGGGGCATGAGTACCCACGACCCCTCAGGCCCTCAGCCGGAGGGGGGCGGCAAGCCCTCCTTCGACAAGCAGTCCCCGCAGCCGGGCGGCGGCACGCCGGAAGGCACGCCGTCGGACCCGTACGGAAGCCCGCCGCCCGCCGACACCCCCCAGGACCGCCCCGGCGCGTACGGCGGCACGTACGGTGGCACGCCCCAGGACGCACCCGGTTACGGGCAGGCCCCGTACGGGCAGCAGACCTACGGCCGGCCGCCGTACGGACAGGATCCCTACGGCCAGAACCCGCCCGGCCACGACCCGAACGCCTACGGATCCCCCGGCGCCGGACCCGTGCCCGGGATGCCGCCCATCGGCAGCTGGCCCAACCGGATCCTCGCCCGGATCATCGACTACCTGCTCGTCCAGGTGGTCGGCGTGCTCCTCGTCCTGCCCTTCGCGAGCCTCGGCGACCGCTCCGGCGAGACCGGCGCGTTCTGGCTCGCCTGTGCCCTCTACCTCGTCTACGAGGGCCTCATGCTCGGCCGGGACGGCCAGACCCTCGGCAAGAAGGCGATGAAGGTCCGCGTCGCCATGCTCATCGACGGCAACTCGCCCACCCAGTCGGCCGCCTGGACCCGCGCCGCCGTCTACATCCTCCCCGCCGTGCTCTGCTGCGCCGTCCTGTGGTGGATCATCGACGGGCTCTTCGGCGTCTTCGACAAGCCCTACCGCCAGTGCATCCACGACAAGGCCGCGAAGACCGTGGTGGTCTCCACGGCCTGACCGGTGGAGCGGCGACGCCCGAACGGGACGCCCGGCGGCGGATCAGCGCTGCCGGGCGTACTCGTGCCCGGCCGGCGCCGGCACCCGGGCCGTCCGCCCGGACCTCGACGGCAGGGGCAGCAGCGCCACCAGCGTGCCGAGCGCCAGGGCGAACCCCACCAGCACCGCGACCTCCAGGACGCCCGAGGCGCCCGAGACGGCCAGCAGCGCCACGGTGGTGGCGACGACGGTGAACGTACCGAGGAACAGCTGGGCAGCGGACGGACGCGGCATGGCGGGGTCCTTCGCACGTCGGGGGAAACGGGCGGTCGGGGGGATCTGGCCGGCGTGGTGGTGCAGGCCGCCAGGAGTCCTACCCGGAACAGGAGTTCGGTAAGTCCAGGCTAAGCCGGCGGCCCCGGGGCACGGGGGGCGCACGGGCTCACCCCGGGGTCGTCCGGGCCCCTCGGTACGGTGATCGGGACCGACCCTTCACTCTTCAGGGGGAACCGCCCGTGCCCATCCCCGCCGACTGGCCCACCACCGAGGCCGAGGCCCGCGCCGAACAGGAGCGCCTCCGGCCGCTCGTCCAGGCCCACGACGACCCGGACGCCGCCGCCGTACGACTCGTCGCCGGCGTCGACGTCGCCTACGACGACGACCGGGACCTCGTCGTCGCGGCCGCCGTCCTCTTCGACGCCGACACCCTCGACGTCGTCGAGCAGGCCACCGCCGCCGGGCGGATCCCCTTCCCGTACGTCCCCGGACTCCTCGCCTTCCGCGAGATCCCCGCCGTCCTCGACGCCCTCGCCGGCCTCACCCGCACCCCCGACCTCGTCGTCTGCGACGGCTACGGCCTCGCCCACCCCCGCCGCCTCGGCCTCGCCAGCCACCTCGGCGTCCTCACCGGCCTGCGCACCCTCGGCGTCGCCAAGACCCCGTTCACCTTCGACCACGACGCCCCCGACACCCCGCGCGGCTCCACCAGCCCCCTCACCGACCCCGCCACCGGCGAGGAGGTCGGCCGGGCCCTCCGCACCCAGCCCGGCGTCAAGCCCGTCTTCGTCTCCGTCGGCCACCGCATCGGCCTCGACGCCGCCGTCGCCACCACCCTCCACCTCGCCCGCCGCTACCGCCTCCCCGAAACCACCCGCCACGCCGACCACCTCTGCCGCGGAGCGCTGACGGCGGCGCAGGCGGCGTCAACGAACTGATGCCACAACGGGTTTGGTGCGGCGCACGTGTGTTAGACATGGCCTAGTCAAACGGACGTACCGGGGAGGCGCCGCCGATGGCCGCGGGCACTGGCACGGGAACAGGCACGGGCACGGGCACGGGGTCCAAAGGCGCCGCGGGGCGGGGCTACCGGGTCGAGGTCGAACAGCTCCGCGCCTTCGCCGCCCAAGTGCGGCTCCTCCTCACCGAGTTCCAGCACCGCGCCGACGGCACCACTACCCACGGCCAGAGCACCATCGGCCGCACCGCCCTCGGCACCTTCGCCGAGGCCACCGAACTCCACGGTCGCTACGACACCATGCGCGACGCGCTCCGCGACATCCTCAACCAGCTCCAACAGGCCGTCGACGAAGCCCAGAAGAAGGCCGAGCTCACCGCCACCACCTACGAGGAACACGAACGGCACACCGCGGGCACGCTCCAACTTGCCTCCGACGGCTGGTCCGTGGCCGCCCCCTCCGCCACCAGCCAGGCCGCCTACCAGCGGACCACCGCCCCGCCCGCCCACCACGGCGGCAAGTCCGACCGCTGACGAACGGAGGCGAATCGCCCGTGGCCTACACCGACTTCGGCACGTACAGCCACACCCAGCTGCGTGCCATGGTCCACGCCCTCAACCCCGGCGAGGTCATGGCCGCCGGCGACCCCTGGCGGCGCGCCGCCGACACCCTCAAGGCCATCCGCACCACCCTCACCCGCGCCAGCACCGAAGCCGCCACGACCTGGGAAGGCACCACCAGCGACGCCTTCCACACCCGCATGCTCCACCTCGCCGAGCGCATCAACCACGCCGCCGCCTACGCCAACGACGCGGCCAACACCCTCCACCACGTCGCCGACGCCATCGCCAAGGCGAAGCGCGACATGCCCGAAGAGCCCGGCAACTGGGCCCAGTTCAAGGACGCCGTCACCACCTTCACCGACGACGACCCCACCCCGCTGGCCGCCCGCAAGAAGGCCGAAGCCGCCACCGTCATGCAGACCCTGGCCATGCACTACCGCACGGCAACCCCGATGCTGAAGGCGCCACAGGGCCTTCCCGACCTGGGGAAGCTGGAGGAGGCTCGTGATGTCACGCCGCAGGACCAGCCTGTGGCAGCTGCCGTAGTGCTGCCCGGAACGGCCGTGGGTGCCTCGCGGACATCTGAGCGGCCGGCGAGCGGTTCTGCTCCGCGACGACCGGGCAGGGTGGAGCGGTCAGCAGCCGGCGCCACGGCACCGAAGGTCGCTTCGGTGCCCACCGGCTTGGGGATCGAGGGAAGCGCGGTGCCTGGTCCCGTGGGGCCGGTGAGCGTTGGTCCGAGTACCGGCCTGGACGGGGCTTCCGTGCCGAATCCGGGACGGTTCGGGAGCGTTGCGGCGGCTGCTGTCGCGCAGCCACCGCCGAGTGCCGGCCCGACCCCTTTGGGCGCCTCCAACAGTCGGCAGCTGGGGAGTGGCTGGGTGGCGGGCATTTCCGGCGTGGTCCGGTCTGGAGAGTCGACGGGGCGAGGCGGGAGGGGCGCCGGAGGCGGGGTTGTCGGCGGGATCGCGCAGCCCGGGTCGGGATCCCGAGGCAAGCAGGCCTTCACCGAAGGCGGTTCAGGGCTGGGCACAAGGGGGCGGATGAGCGGCGTAGCAGGCCCTGCCGCCACGGGCGGAGTGGCACCGGGCGTGCCGCTTGGCGGCGGCCGGCACGGGCGGAAGGACGGAGAGCGCGCGGGGAAGCGGCCCGACTACCTGATCGAGGATCCGGAAACGTGGGAAGCGGATAAAAGGGTCAATCCGAACGTGGTGGAATGAGCCCGTCCGCAGACGGACGGGTGATCTGACCGCGTCCCGCGGGCCGTGAACTGCGGGACGCCTCGCCGATTGGGGTGACCGGGATTGACGAGCAGTCGGGCGGGGCGCGCGGCGGCGATCGTCGCCTCGGGTGCGTTGATCTGGGGAGCGTCCGTGCCGCCGGCATCGGCGGACCAGATCCGCGACAAGCAGTGGGCACTCGGGACGTTCGAGGCCGAGACGAAGGTCTGGCCCGTCAGCCAGGGCAAGGACGTGGTCGTCGGACTCGTCGACACCGGTGTGAATCAGGACCACCAGGACCTGACCGGGCAGGTCCTGCCGGGCGGAGACTTCACCGGGACGGAGACGGACGGCCGGGCCGACGGCGATGGGCACGGCACGGCCATGGCGAGTCTGATCGCGGGCCACGGGCACGGCAGGCTGGCCGGTGTCATGGGGCTGGCGCCGATGGCGAAGATCATGCCGGTCAAGGTCCGGATGAACGGTGAGACCCCCGACTACCAGCAGAACGAGCTTGCGGGGGCGATTCGGTTCGCGGTGGACCACGGCGCGAAGGTGGTCAACATGTCGGTCGGAGGCACGTCCCGGTTCGACTCGCAGACCCGACAGGCGGTGGCCTATGCGGTCTCCCGCGACGTCGTGCTGGTGGCGGCCACCGGAAATGGTGGCGCCGGCTTGGGCGGGGTGCAGTATCCGGCCGCATTCCCGGGCGTAGTGGCTGTTGCGGCCGTGGACTCCGCCGGCAGCGTGTGGGAGCGATCGACGCCGGGTGCAGAAACGACGATGGCGGCACCGGGGGTGGACATCTACCAGGCCTCGGCCAAGTCGACGTCGAGTTACGGGGTCGGGGACGGGACCTCCGCGGCCGCTGCTTACGTGTCCGCCACGGCTGCGCTCATCCGGTCCGCGGATCCCGGACTCTCCGCCGGGCAGGTGATCGATCGGATGATCAAGACGGCGTCCCGGCCCGTTGACGGTTCCGCCGTGCCGAATGACCGGTACGGCTATGGAATCGTGGCGCCGGCACGGGCATTGGCGGCGGACCCTCAAGTGGATGGTGGGCCCAGGGAGAATCCGCTGCTTTCCCGAGAGGAGTCACAGGGGGCGCCGCCTTCGGCGGCTGCGGATGAGCCGACCGACACCCCCGCGCCCGTCGTTCCCCGGGCTGCTGCGTCGGCCGGGTGGTACTGGGTCGTGTGGGGGCTCGTCGGGGGTGGGGTTCTGCTCGTCGGGGGGCTTGCCGGGTGGGTGTGGTGGCGGGTGCGGCGGGGGTAGGTGCCGTGGCGGCAATTCGGTGGGTGTTGGCGGCAATGGTGCTGGTCGGGGCCGTGAGCCGGGTTCCATGCTGGGGGCATGAGTGATTCGGGGAACACCGCCGCCATCGTGCCGGACGTCAAGGACTGGACCTGGGTGCTGGAGCGCGCCTGTCCGGAGTGCGGGCTGGAGACGCCGGCCGTCGTCCGGGAGGACGTCGCGGGCATGATCCGGGCGAACGCGGCGGGTTGGGTGGCGCTGCTGGGGGCGGACGGGGCCGCGGTGCGCCGGCGGCCGGCGCCGGGGGTGTGGTCGGCGCTGGAGTACGCGTGCCACGTGCGGGACGTGTTCCGGCTGTTCCACGTGCGGCTGGGGCTGATGCTGACGCAGGACGGGCCGCTGTTCGCCAACTGGGACCAGGACGAGACGGCCGTCGCCGAGCGGTACGGGGAGCAGAGCCCCGCCGTGGTGGCGGAGGAGCTGGTGGCGGCGGCCGAGGTGCTGGCGGCGGCGTTCGACGCGGTGGCGGGGGAGGAGCAGTGGCGGCGGACCGGGAGCCGGAGTGACGGGGCGCGGTTCACGGTGGAGTCGTTCTCCCGCTACCTGGTCCACGACCCGGTGCACCACCTGTTCGACGTGACCGGCGTGCGGCACGCGTAGTGCCTCACCAGCCGGAGGCCTCGCGGTGCATGGTGCGGCGGAGCCGGCCGGCCACGCTGGCGGTGTCGGTGCCGATGACGTCGGCGATCTCGGGCGCGGCGAGGCCGACGACGTAGTGGAGGATTGCCAGGTCGTCGTCGGCGGGGTGGCGCTGCGGGGTGGCGGGCACGGGTCGGCGCGTGTGTTCGGCGACGGTGCCGCGCAGGATCTGCCAGGCGTGTGCGGTGGGGTTGGCGGTGCCGAGCAACTCGCGCCAGTGGACGGCGATTTCGGCGAAGGCCTGTTGGACCGCGGTGGCCGCCTCGGTGCGGTCGGGGAGCCAGACCCGGGCGTAGCTGAGGTACCGCGGGCGGTGGAGTTCGCAGAAGGCGGCGAAGTCCACCGGCACGTCCGCGGGCAGGACGAGCGGAAGGTCGACGGCCAGGTCCGCGGCCAGGTCCGCGGGCAGGTCTGCGGGCGTGCGCGCGGAAACGCCCGCGGGCATGCTCGGGGGTGCGTCGGCCGGTGCCCGGCCCGGTGGGCCGGCGGGTTCGCCGGGCCTCGGGGGCGGCTCGGCGGAGCTCGGGTGGCGGTTGGTCATCTCGGCTTCTCGGCAAGGGAGATGGGTGTCTGACGGTCGATCATCTGTGCTCACTCTACGGTAGGCCCTCGGTGCGCTGGGTGACCAATCGGATGGAATGCCCGGATCCCGCCGCCGCTCGGCCGGTTCCCGTGCCGGCGGGTGCGGCGCGGTGCGGGCGCGGCCGGTGCGGCGGCGGCGGGGGGATCGGCGGGAGGGTGGTGCGCAGTGCCGCTGGGGCGTGGGGGTGAGCGTGTCGAGGCTGGTCAGAGGTGTGCGGGGGCGTGCTGTCGGTGAGGTCGGCGTGGGTCGCGCGGCGGTTGATGTGCCACCGTAGGCCTTGTGGCGGCCTGCGTCCACGCCTACGGCGCGAAGGCGTGCGCGCGCAACCGCACGCACGACCGGGGCGCCCGATTCCCGGCGTCCGGGGGTGGTGCGGCCACGCCCCGGGGGCATGCTGCCCGGGGCGTGGAGAGGTTGACGGTCCGTCAGTGGTGCGGGCGGGCCTCCACGGGGGAGATGCGGTCGTCCGCGGCGGTGCTGCGTTCGGTCTGGGCGGGGAAGGTTTCGATGGCCCGTCGGCGGGCGAGCTGTGCGGCTGCCGCGGCGGCGGCTCCGGCGGCGCTCGCGGCGGCGGCGGTCGTGCCCGCGCTCTCCTCGCAGGGGTGGGTGGAGTGCGCGCCGGTGACGCGTCGTCGGCGGCCGAGGGCGGTGCGTGCGGCGTGCTCCTCGGCCGCCTGTCTCGCCGCCAGGTAGGCCTGGACGGCGGCCATGCCGTAGACGGGCTGGATGAGCTGGTGGCCCTTGAAGAAGGGTCTGGCGGGGGCGAAGCCGGCGGCGACGACGAGGTCGCGGATCTCCGCTATCTCGGCTTCGCTGCGGGCGGTGAAGCGGACCTCCCACCCCTTCTTGTACGTATGGCCCTGTTCGCCGCTGCGGCGGGCCGGGTCCGGGCGGCGGACGTATCCGGGCAGGCGGCCGAGGCGGAGTTGGGCCGCGCGGAGGCCTGCGGTCTCGTCACGTGACATGACGTAAGCCTAGGCAATCCGGCGGGCGGGAGTGACGCCTGGAGGGTGTCTCGCCGTATGCCTTTGGTCACCCTCGGTCAGACGACCTGGTCGGTGATCGTTTTCGATCAGATAGGACAAGCATATTGGCATCCATTACTCCGAAAGAGTGAGGGTATGGGGACTTTAGTGCGGGCTGGTCCCGGTTTCGCGACGGTTGGGTAACAGTGCGTCAGGCGGTGGCTCGCAGGTCCGGGCGGTTGGGGATGGTGTCGGCATGACCTACCGCATCCCCTCGCCGCCGCCGTCCCTGGAGGAGCTGGCGAAGCGTCAGCAGAACGTCGTCACCGCTAGCCAGCTGCGCGCCCGGGGCGTGCCGGCTCGTCTCATCACCGAGCACTGCCGCCGGGGCGGCCCCTGGCAGCGCGTCCTGCCCCGGGTGTACCTGCTGCAGGTCGGGGAGCCCACGCCGGAGCAGCGGATGTGGGCCGCGCTGCTGTACGCGGCGCAGAACGGCCGCGAGGAGGGCCGCCGCGAGGGCGCGGTGATCACCGGCACGGCGGCGCTCGCGCTGTACGGCTTCGCCGCCGTGCCGCGGCTGCCGGCCGTCACCGGGGTGGACGTCCTGGTGCCGCGTCAGCGCCGCCTGAAGGACGTCGGCGAGGTGCGGATCCGGCGCACCGAACGGGAGTTGGTGGCCCGCTCGGTGCACGGCCTGGCCTGTGCGCCGGTGGCCAGGGCGGTGGCCGACGCGCTGTGCGAGTGGACGGCGGACGGGATGGCCCCGGCGCCGGTCCGGGCGGTGCTGCGGGAGGCCGTGTCGCGGCCCGAGGGCCGGTGCACGGTGCGGGAGTTGGCGGCCGAACTGGCCGAGTCGGGGCTGACCTCCGAGCCGCGGGTGCGGGCGGCGCTGGACGAACTGCTGGCCGCCGAGCGGGAGTCGGTGCTGGACCGGCTCGGCGGGCTGGTGGACGAGTGGCTGCTGCCCGTCCCGCTGGCCGGCCCGGAGCTGCGGATGCGCGGCGGCACGTACATCGCCGTCCCGGACCTGTACTGGCCGCAGCGCGGCGTCGCGGTGGAGGTGGACTCGGACCTGCGCTGCGTCAGCGAGGGGGAGGCCGCGTGGGTGCGCGGGGGCCAGCACCGGATGGAGTACCTGGGGATCCGGGTGGTCTACGTCAGCGGGGCGCGCCTGGCCGCCGACCCGGAGGCCGTCGGCGGCGAGCTGCGCGAGGCCTTCCGGGAGGGCGGGACGGACGTGGTGGAACTGCTCCTCGCCTAGCTCCTCGGCTAGTGCCGTGGCACTGGCGGTGCCTCAGCGCACCACCGGAGCGCCCACCAGCTCGACCCCGGCCGCCCGGAGCTCCTCCAGCGCGGCGGCGGTGGTCCCCGCCGCGACCCCCGCGGTGAGCTCCAGCAGGACGCGGGTGGTGAACCCGGCCCTGGCCGCGTCCAGCGCGGTGGCCCGGACGCAGTGGTCGGTGGCGATGCCGACCACGTCGACCTCGTCGACCTGGCGCTCGCGCAGCCACTCGACCGGCCCGCGCCCGTTCTCGTCCAGCCCCTCGAAGCCGCTGTACGCGGCCGAGTGGGCGCCCTTGTCGAACACCGCCTCGACCGCGCCGGAGATGACGGCGGGCGCGAAGTTGGGGTGGAAGCCCACGCCCTCGGTGCCGGCGACGCAGTGCACGGGCCAGCTGGTGACGTAGTCCGGCTCGGCGGAGAAGTGGTCGCCCGGGTCGATGTGGTGGTCGCGGGTGGCGAGGATGTGGTGGTAGCCGGCGGAGGACTCGGCGATCAGGTCGGTGATGGCGGCGGCCACCTCGGCGCCGCCGGCGACGGCCAGGCTGCCGCCCTCGCAGAAGTCGTTCTGCACGTCGACGACGATCAGTGCCCGGTGCATGGCTCGCATCCTCGAAATGTGGGGGGCGTCCGGTGGAAGCGGGTGCCCCGGTGGTGGTGGTCCCCGGGAGCGCCCGGCCCGCGGGCGGGTGAGCGCGCGCGGATCGTTCGCGGGCCGGGCGCTCCGCCGTCCGGCTCGGCCGGTCGTCACGGTGTACGCGGGGAGTTCCCGGGGACTCCATGGGAACTCTACGGCTGACTCTAGGGAGTGGCGCGCGGAGGCGGAAGGCCCGTGGAGCCGTCCGCCACCCGTGCCCGGTGCTCAGAGGTGCAGTTCGGTCGGCAGGACCGGGTCGCCCTTGGAGAGCTGAGTGGCCGACAGCGGCAGCGCGGCCCGGGCGCGGACGTGCCGGTCGCGCGCGGCGCCGAGCGGTTCGCGGCCGACCGTCTCGCCGGCCAGGACGAGCGGCACCTGCGTCAGGTGCGGCTCCAGCTCGGCCGGGACGGGCCCGGTGCCGACCACCTCGGCCTCGGCCACGCCGTCCGCGTCGGGCCGGCGGGCGGCCCACTTGCGGCCGCCGATGCTGGTCTTGCCGCCGGCCGCGCGCTTGGCGACGGGCACCAGCGGCCCGTCCGGGGTCTCGGCGCGGGCGACGAGCTTGTAGACCATGGCGCAGGTCGGGTGGCCGCTGCCGGTGACCAGGCTGGTGCCGACGCCGTACCCGTCGACGGGGGCGGCGGCGAGCGCGGCGATCGCGTACTCGTCGAGGTCGGAGGTGACGATGATCCGGGTGTTCTCGGCGCCGAGCTCGTCGAGCTGGCGGCGGACGCGGTGGGCGAGCAGGGTGAGGTCGCCGGAGTCGATCCGGACGGCGCCGAGTTCGGGCCCGGCCACCTCGACGGCGGTGCGGACGGCCTCGCGCAGGTCGTAGGTGTCGACCAGCAGGGTGGTGCCCTTGCCCATGGAGGCGATCTGGGCCTGGAAGGCGTCCCGCTCGCTGTCGTGGACGAGGGTGAAGGCGTGCGCGGCCGTGCCGGTGGTGGGGATGCCGTGGGTGAAGCCGGCCTCCAGGTCGGAGGTGGCGGCGAACCCGGCCACGTACGCGGCCCGGGCGGCGGAGACGGCGGCCCGCTCGTGGGCCCGGCGGGCGCCCATCTCGATGACGGGGCGGCCGGCGGCGGCGGCGGTCATCCGGGAGGCGGCGGCGGCGATCGCCGAGTCGTGGTTGAGGATCGAGAGGATGACGGTCTCCAGGATCACCGCCTCGGCGAAGGTGCCGGTGACGGTGAGCAGCGGCGAGCCGGGGAAGTAGACCTCGCCCTCGGGGTAGCCGTGGATGTCGCCGGTGAAGCGGTAGTCGGCGAGGTAGCGCAGGGTGTCGTCGTCGACGACGCCCTGGCCGGCGAGCCAGTCCAGCTGGGCGGGCGTGAAACGGAAGTCCTCGACCGCGTCGAGCACCCGGCCGGTGCCGGCCATCACCCCGTAGCGCCGCCCGTTCGGCAGCCGCCGGGTGAACACCTCGAAGACGGAGCGGCGGTGCGCGGCCCCGCTGCGCAGGGCGGCCTGCAGCATGGTGAGCTCGTAGCGGTCGGTGAACAGCGCGGTCGAGCCGGCCGCGCGCACTGAAGTGGCGTCCATGAGGATGATGCTACTACCACTTAGCGTCAGTTTGACGATTTCTCATGACCGGGCCGGGGCGAAATCGCCTGGGGGTCCCCCGGATGGCAGCATGGGCACTGGAAGCGCATGGACGTCGAGCGCGGGGAACGCGCAGCGAGGAGGACCCGGCGGTGAGTGTCGCGCCCGTGGAGATCGAGCGCCCGGAGGTCGAAGGACTGCCGGTGACGGAGCCCGACACCCCCTGGGTGACCATCGTGCACAACGACCCGGTCAACCTGATGAGCTACGTCCAGTACGTTTTCCAGGCCTACTTCGGGTACCCGAAGGACAAGGCGCGGAAGCTGATGATGGACGTCCACACCAAGGGCCGGGCGGTCGTCTCCAGCGGGTCCCGCGAGGAGATGGAGCGCGACGTCCAGGCGATGCACGGCTACGGCCTCTGGGCCACGCTGCAGCACGACTGACCTCAAGGGCTCCCGGCGGATCCCCGCTGTGCGGCCGGCGTGCGGCCGATGTGCGAACGACGAGTGACGACGAAGACGGGCTGACCGATACAGATGGCTGGGTTGTTCGAGAGCACCGGTGGCGGGAGCGCGGCGATCGCGCTGGACGAGGTCGAGGCCTCCATCCTGCGCTCGCTGGAAGTGCAGATGCTGGAGCTGATCGGCCCCGGCCCGGGCGGGGAGGCCGCCGACCCGCTGGCGGCGCTGTTCGCCGAGGGGCCGACCGAGGCTCCCACCGACCCGGCGCTGGCCCGGCTCTTCCCGGACGCCTACGGGGATCCGGCGAAGCCGGCGGACGCGGAGGCCGAGGCGGCCGCCGCGGAGTTCCGCCGCTACACCGAGCTCGACCTGCGGGCCCGCAAGCGGGATGACGCGCTGTCCGTCGTCCGGTCGCTGGACGGCCTCGGCGGCGGTGGCGTGCTCAAGCTGCCCGCCCCGGACTGCCTGCGCTGGCTGGGCGCGCTCAACGACCTGCGGCTGACGCTGGGTGCCCGGCTGGAGGTGACCGAGGAGGACGAGCAGGGCCTCTACGACCTGCCGGACGGCGACGAGCGCAAGCCGCTGGTCATGGCGTACCTGTGGCTGGGCGCGCTCCAGGAGTCGCTGCTGGAGGCGATCGCGGACTGAGGTCCTTGCGCCGCCCCGGTCGTCCGCCTGCGGTCGATCGTGCCTGATCACGGGCGTGCCCCGGTTGATTTGTCCAGGATGTGGACGATCTGCCGGGGCATTCCCGTTCAAATCGGGCGAACCATACCAGGTCATGCTCAAATAACGCTCAGATGAACACCGCTCTCCGAACCCTGCGTGGTACGACTTCTCCACCCCACGAGACCCACCCAGGACGGTGCACCATGGCCGAGCAGCAGTACGACCAAGTGGTCGACGCCACACCGGACGAGGAGGGCTACGAGCGGGGACTCGGCAGCCGCCAGATCCAGATGATCGCGATCGGCGGCGCCATCGGCACCGGCCTGTTCCTCGGCGCCGGGACGGCGATCTCCAAGTCCGGCCCGAGCCTGATCCTCTCCTACGCCGTCGCCGGCGTGGTGATCTTCGCGATCATGCGGGCCCTCGGCGAACTGCTCACCTACCGCCCGGTGTCCGGCAGCTTCGCCGAGTACGCGCGCGAGTTCCTCGGCCCCTTCGCAGGCTACGTGACCGGCTGGACGTACTGGCTGTTCTGGGTCGTCACCGGCATGGCGGAGACCACCGCCGCCGCGGTGTACGTGAAGTTCTGGGCGCCCGGCTTCCCGCAGTGGGTCAGCGCCCTGTCCTTCCTCGTCATCCTCTACGCGGCCAACCTGATCTCGGTGAAGCTGTTCGGCGAGATCGAGTTCTGGTTCTCGATGGTCAAGGTCACCGCCATCATCGGCATGATCCTGATCGGCATCGGCGTGCTCACCCTCGGCTTCAGCAAGGCCGGTGACACCGCGTCGATCACCCACCTGTGGCAGGACGGCGGCTTCTTCCCCAAGGGCATCGGCGCCACCGTGATGACCCTGCAGATCGTCATGTTCGCCTACCTGGGCGTCGAACTCGTCGGCGTCACCGCGGGCGAGAGCGAGAACCCCGAGAAGACCCTGCCGCGCGCCATCAACACCCTGCCCTGGCGCATCGCGCTGTTCTACATCGGCGCCCTCGTGGTCATCCTCTCCCTCGTACCGTGGACCGAGTTCCAGCCCGGCGTCAGCCCGTTCGTCGCCGCCTTCGGCAAGATCGGCATCCCCGCCGCGGCCGGCATCATCAACTTCGTCGTGCTCACCGCCGCACTGTCCTCCTGCAACTCCGGCATGTACTCCACCGGCCGCATGCTGCGCGACCTCGCGCTGCGCGGACAGGCCCCCGGGCAGCTCACCAAACTCAACTCCCGCCGCACGCCGGCCTTCGCGATCACCCTGTCCTGCATCCTGATGGGCGCCGGCGTGGTGCTCAACTACCTCGTCCCGGCCCGGGCGTTCGAGTACATCACCTCCGTCGCCACGGTCTGCGGCCTGTGGACGTGGGCGATGATCCTGATCGCCCAGATCCGCTACCGCAAGGCCTGGCGGGCCGGCCACCTGCCGGCCCCCACCTTCAAGGCGCCCGGCGGCGCGTGGGTCAGCTGGGCCGCGCTCGCCTTCCTCGTCCTGGTCGTCATCCTGATCGGCTTCGACGAGGACAACCGGATCTCGCTGTACGTCTTCCCGGTCTGGGCCGTCGTGCTCGTGGTCGGCTACCAGGTGCTCAAGAGCCGCCGCCCCGAGGCCGTCCACGGCGTCGCGCACGACCACCTGCACGCCCCGGCCGGCGCCGACGAGACCCGCTGACCGCTCCCCGGACGCCCCGGCGGACAGCCGCCGGGGCGTGGCTATCCTGACCGCATGCTGACCATCACCCGAGAACTGCGCGACCGGATCGTCGCCCACGCCCGCGCCGACCACCCGGACGAGGCCTGCGGCGTGGTCGCCGGACCGGCCGGCAGCGGCCGTCCCGAGCGGTTCGTCCCGATGCTCAACGCCGCCCGCTCGCCCACCTTCTACGAGTTCGACTCGGGCGACCTGCTCAAGCTCTACCGCGAGATGGACGACCGCGACGAGGAACCCGTGATCGTCTACCACTCGCACACCGCGACCGAGGCCTACCCGTCGCGCACCGACGTGAGCTACGCCTCCGAGCCCTTCGCCCACTACGTCCTGGTCTCCACCGCCGAGGGCAACGGACCCGAGGACGCCTACCAGTTCCGCTCGTTCCGCATCGTGGACGGCGAGATCACGGAGGAAGACGTCCAGGTCGTCGAGGCCTACCCGGCCTGACCCGCACCCGCCCGGGCACGGCCCGCCGACCGTCACCGGACGGGCGGCGGGCCGCCGTCATCCCCGGCGAGTCTCACCAGAGGGAACGAAAACATCCGGATCCCGAGACGGACGTGTCGGAGCGGGGCCGGGAATCTATACGATGAGCCCATGCGTTCCGTCGATGTGAGCACCCAGGCCCCGGGCACCCGCCTCGTGGCGCGCCTGCACGTCGACCTGTGCCGGCTCGCCAGTGCGATCTGTCCCGGCACGCCCGCGCGCTCGCGCTGAGCCGCCCACGCCCCACCGGGCCCGCCGCCGCAGGCCGTGCCGCGCCCCGGAACCCGCCACCCCGCCGCGCCCGCTGCGGCCCACCCACCTCACGACTCGCACAGGAGCGCACCCATGGCCATCGAGGTCCGCATCCCGACCATCCTCCGCACCTACACCGACGGCGCCAAGGCCGTCGAGGGCACCGGCAGCAACCTCGGTGAGCTGTTCACCGACCTCGACGCCCGCCACCCGGGCATCGCCGCCCGCCTGCTGGAGGGCGGTGAGCTGCGCCGCTTCGTCAACGTCTACCTGAACGACGAGGACGTCCGCTTCCTGGAGGGCATCTCCACCGCCGTCGCCGACGGCGACAGCGTCACCATCCTGCCCGCCGTGGCCGGCGGCGCCCGCTGATCCCCGGCCCTGCCGGCCCGCCCGCGCGGGCGGGCCGGCAGGGCCACCTTCCCGACCCTCACCGCCGTGGCCGGAGGCCTCCCTTGCGTTACGACAGTCCGCTCGAAGCCGTCGGCAACACCCCGCTGGTCCGCCTGCCGCGGCTGTCCGCCGCCGTTCCCGGCAACGCGGAGGGCCTCGTGACCCTCTGGGCCAAGCTGGAGGACCGCAACCCCACCGGCTCCATCAAGGACCGCCCGGCGCTGCACATGATCGAGCGGGCCGAGGCCGACGGCCGGCTCACCCCCGGCTGCACCATCCTCGAACCCACCAGCGGCAACACCGGCATCTCGCTCGCCATGGCCGCCAAGCTCAAGGGCTACCGGATGGTCTGCGTCATGCCGGAGAACACCAGCGAGGAACGGCGCGAACTGCTCCGCATGTGGGGCGCCGAGATCATCTCCTCCCCGGCCGCGGGCGGCTCCAACACCGCCGTCCGGATGGCCAAGGAGATCGCCGCCGAGCACCCCGACTGGGTGATGCTCTACCAGTACGGCAACCCCGACAACGCGGGCGCCCACTACGCCGGCACCGGCCCCGAGATCCTCGCCGACCTGCCGACCGTCACCCACTTCGTGGCCGGCCTCGGCACCACCGGCACCCTCATGGGCGTCGGCCGCTACCTGCGCGAGAAGGTCCCCGGCGTGCGGATCGTCGCCGCCGAACCGCGCTACGACGACCTCGTGTACGGGCTGCGCAACCTCGACGAGGGCTTCGTCCCCGAGCTGTACGACGCCGAGGTGCTCACCACCCGCTTCTCGGTCGGCTCCGCCGACGCCGTCCGGCGCACCCGCGAACTCCTCCAGCAGGAGGGCATCTTCGCGGGCGTCTCCACCGGCGCCATCCTGCACGCCGCGATCGGCGTCGGCCGCAAGGCCGCGGCGGCGGGGGAGCGGGCCGACGTCGTCTTCGTCGTCGCGGACGGCGGCTGGAAGTACCTGTCCACCGGCATCTACACCGCCGAGTCCACCGAGGCGGCCGTCGAGGCGCTGCAGGGCCAGCTCTGGGCGTAGGGCGCCTCGCGCGGCTCCTGGCGCCGTGGCCCTAGCTGCCCTGCAGGGCCCGCTGGGCGCGGTTCCAGACCTGACGGTCCACCGTGCCGGCCCGGCGGCGGAAGGCCGACAGCGGCACCCGGCGCAGTTCGTCGGTCTCCAGCCAGCTGGTCCGGCCCTGGCTGTCGCCCACCGAACCGGGCGGCAGCGGCAGCACCCCCGGGCGTTCGGCGTGGTGCTTGCTGGTGATCTTCGCGACGGTCGCCGTCCGGCCGTCCACCCGCAGCACCAGGCACGGGCGGTCCTTCGAACCGGGGCCGTCCTCGAACGGCACCTCGGCCCACCAGATCTCCTGCGGCGCCGGCCCGGAGCGGCCCGAGCCCGCCGGGCGGGGCCGGGGCCCGGCCGGTCCGGCGGGGCGCGGGGCCGGGCGCGTCGCGGGCCGGGAGGCCGGCCGTGACCGCCGCACCAGCGCCGACGCGACGGCCGCGAGGACGGCGACGCCCGCGACGGCCAGGACCACCCAGATGCCAGTAGTGCCGTTCATGCGGCGAACCGTACCGGCCCGTGGTGAACCCCACCACTGTGAGCGCTGTGACAGTTGAGTATTTGTCCGCGCGTTGCTCCCGGTTCGTCACGGATCGACCACCGCGCCCGATCTGTACCGGGCCGCCGGGCGAGGATTGGAGAGGCTGCGCTCACGAACGTCCGCCCCCGCCCCATCCGGAGGTGCCATCGTGAGTAAACAGCTGTGGTCGTACGCCGAGGTCGCGCACCACATCAACGTCCAGCCCGAGACCGTCCGCAACTACCGCCGCCACGGGCTGCTGCCCGAGCCGGACGTCATCGACGGCAGCGGCCACCCCCGCTGGTACCCCGAGACCATCCGCGCCTGGGCCCGCAAGCGCCCCGGCCACCGCTGATCCGACCGCCGCCGCGACCCGGTTCCGCAGCCGAACCGTAGCCCCCGCCCCGAGCCCCGGCGTTCTGGTGATTCCAGCCACAGCCCGGCACGGGGACGGGGGCAAAGTGCCGCTCCGCCCTTACCCTCGACAACGCGAACGCAGTGCTACCGGCCGGTTCTCCGGTCTGTCCTGCCATTTTCCAGCAGCAGCCAGGACGTGTCGGGGCGGAGGGGCTCGGATGAAACTGACCGTGGTGGGGTGCTCGGGGAGCTTCCCGTCCGCCGAGTCCGCGTGCTCCAGCTACCTCGTCGAGGCCGACGGCTTCAAGGTCGTGCTCGACCTCGGCAACGGTGCGCTGGGCGCCCTGCAGAAGTACACCAGCCTGTACGACGTCGACGCCGTCCTGCTGAGCCACCTGCACGCGGACCACTGCGTCGACCTGTGCGCCTACTGGGTCGCCCGCAACTACCGCGCCGAGGGCTGCCCCGACCCGATGCCCGTCTACGGCCCGGCCGGCACCGCGGAGCGGCTCGCCCGCGCCTACGACATGCCGGAGAACCCGGGGATGAAGGAGGTCTTCGACTTCCGCACCCTCACCCCGGGCGTCTTCGACCTCGGCCCGTTCCGGATCGGTGTCGCCCAGGTCGCCCACCCGGTGGACGCGTTCGCCTTCCGGCTCGAACACGGCGGCCGGTCCCTGGTCTACTCCGGCGACACCGGCGAGAGCGCCGACCTCGTCGAACTCGCCCGGGACGCCGACCTCTTCCTCTGCGAGGCCGCCTACGTCGACGGCCGCGACACCTACCTCGGCGTCCACCTCAACGGCCGCGAGGCCGGCGAGCACGCCACCGCCGCCCGCGCCCGCCGCCTCGTCCTCACCCACATCCCCCCGTGGACCGACGCCGAGCACAACCGCCGCGACGCCGCCGCCGCCTACCCCGGCCCCGTCGACCTCGCCCGCCCGGGCGCCGTCTACGAGATCTGAGCAGGTCGGCGGGCGTTTTCCGGCGGCCGGCGGCCGGCG
Source organism: Kitasatospora sp. NPDC057904 (assembly GCF_042887925.1). NCBI lineage: Bacteria > Bacillati > Actinomycetota > Actinomycetes > Kitasatosporales > Streptomycetaceae > Kitasatospora > Kitasatospora sp. NPDC057904. Next base: position 76,218 of record NZ_JBHVOL010000017.1, on the reverse strand, counting down.
TTCCCGGGCGCGCGGAAATCTCTGCGAATCCACCTGCAACCTTCCGGCCCCGAACACGTCCTTGTAAGTGAGCGGCTGGGGAGGCCGCTCTCGACCGGTCGGGCCCGTCGGGCCGGCCGTCCACACACCACGCACGCTTGATTTGTGCTGCCCGGAACCGGCCGTGCCGGTCGGGGAGCAGTCCATGGGGGGATTCCAGTGCTTCAGCTCAACCGCGCCCTGCGCCGCGTCCGTTCGACCGTCGTGCCCGCGCTCGTGCTCACCGCCGGGCTCGTCGCCGGCGGCGCGGCGACCGCCGGGCCGGCCTTCGCCGACGCTTCCGGCCCCCTCTCCTTGTCCGTCGACACCCCGGGCTCGATCGCCGTGGGCAAGCCGGTGGAGTTCACCGAGACCATCACCAACTCCGGGACCGTCGGGTGGGCCCTGGTCGTGGAGCTGCGGGCCGACGCCGGCCCCGACGTCTCCGCCGACGCGGTCGGCCTGACCTGGCGCGACGACATGGGCGGCAACCACGACAACTGGCAGGACCTCAAGCCGGAGATCAAGACCGTCGGGGGCAAGCGGGTCGTCGCGGCGGACGCGGGCAAGATCATCGTGCCGGCGGGCGAGAAGACCGAGGTGCACTTCCGGATCGGCGTCACCCGGGGCGGGGGCGACGGCGGCGTCGGCCCGGTCATCGCGCTCCGCTCCGAGCTCAAGGGCTGGCGGCTGCAGTTCCCGGTCGACCCGCCGGTGTCCGACACCCACCGGATCAAGGTGACCGGGGTGGCCGACGCACCGAAGCCCTCGACGTCGGCTCCCGCTCCGTCGTCGTCGCCGTCGCCGTCGAAGGCCAAGCCGAAGCCGACGCAGGAGCCGTCGGCCAAGACGTCCGCGCCGGCCACCGGGTCCACCACGTCCGCCCCGGCCACGACGTCCGCCCCGGCCGCCGGGACGACCTCGACGGAGACGCCCGCTCCGACCGCCTCGACCGGCGCCACTAACGCGACCGGCGCGACCGCGTCGGCGCCGGCCGGGCAGCTGGCCTCCACCGGCTCGGACGGTGACCACACCGCCCTGATCGCGGGCGGCGCCGCGCTGCTGGTCGGTGCCGGCGCCGGCACCCTCCTCCTGGTCCGTCGCCGCAGGACGCACTGACCGGGCTCGAACCGGGTGCGGGAACGACTCCGCCCCGCCGCTCACGGGGGTGGCGGCGGGGCGGAGTCGTTGCTGCGGGACGGTTGCGGGCCTCAGGCCTTGGTGACGTCCTCGATCTCGTCGTCGTCCTCGCGACCGGGGGTCTTGAGGTCGAACTTGGCGATCGCGAAGCGGAACAGGAAGTAGTACAGCGCCGCGAAGGCGAGGCCGATCGGGATGATCAGCCACGGCTCGGTGGCCTTGTTCCAGGCGAGCACGTAGTCGATCAGGCCGCCGGAGAAGGTGAAGCCGTCGTGCACGCCGAGCGCCCAGGTGACGGCCATCGACACGGCGGTGAGGAGCGCGTGGATGACGTACAGGGCCGGGGCGATGAAGACGAAGGCGAACTCGATCGGCTCGGTGACACCGGTGACGAAGGAGGTCAGGGCCAGCGACATCATCATGCCGGTGACGGCCTTGCGGCGGTGCGGCTTGGCGGCGTGGGCGATGGCCAGCGCGGCGGCGGGCAGCGCGAACATCATGATCGGGTAGAAGCCCGACATGAACTGTCCGGCGGTCGGGTCGCCGGCGAAGAAGCGGGTCAGGTCGCCGTGGACGACGGTGCCGTCCGGCTTGGTGAAGTCACCGGTCTGGAACCAGGCGAAGGAGTTCACGAACTGGTGCATGCCGACCGGCAGCAGACCGCGGTTGACCAGGCCGAAGGCGCCCGCACCGAGCGCACCGGCGCCGATCAGGGTGTCGTTCATGCTCTTGATGGCGTCGCCGATCGGGCCCCAGGTCAGGGCGAAGAGCACGCCGACGGCGGTGCCGACGAAGGCCATCAGGATCGGCACCAGGCGGCGGCCGTTGAAGAAGCCGAGCCAGTCGACCAGCTTGGTGCGGTGGTACTTCTGCCACAGCACGGCGGCCAGCAGACCGATCACGATGCCGCCGAGGACGCCCGGGTTCTGGTAGGTCGGGGCGACCCACTTGCCGTCGGCGATGTGGCCCTCGGTGATCGGGAACGCGGTCAGCACGTTCTTGTACACCAGGAAGCCGACCAGCGCGGCGAGCGCGGTCGAGCCGTCCGCCTTCTTCGCGAAGCCGATCGCGATGCCCACCGCGAACAGCAGCGCCAGGTTGTCGAAGACGCCGCTGCCGGCGGTGTTGAACACCGCGGCGACCTTGTCCCAGCCGAGGCCGTCCTTGCCGAACACGTCGTCCTGGCCGAGGCGCAGCAGCAGGCCGGCCGCGGGGAGAACGGCGATGGGCAGCTGGAGGCTGCGGCCGATCTTCTGCAGACCCTGGAGGAGGTTCTGGCCGAACTTCTTGGCGGGGCTTGGCGTGGCCGGAGCCGTGGCGGGCGCCGGTGCCTGCGCAGACTGACTCATGGGGGTGGCTTCCTAACGGCATGGCGGGTCGGTCGGGGGGACGGTGCACAGGGGGGCCGAACCGCGAACTGGTCTACACCACGTGTGGTGTAGACCAGTTTTGTAGCACGGGTGGGGAAGTGGTGGAACCCCGGAAAGCGGTGCCGCCGGGAAGCGCTATGAAATCGAAACCTACTTTCGGAAGGTCGATCATGATTACCCGCCGGGAGCGGGATTTTGGCTAATTGCGCAACAAAAAGCTCCGGCCCGGTCGGGGCGGGCCCGGCGGCCGGTCCGGTGAGGGTCCGGTGCCGGATCCGTGCCGACCCGGAGCCGGAGAGTGAACGAACGGCCACGGGGGCTCCGCGTGGGTGTGCTGCGACGTCCGTCACGGCGGTCGGGAGCGCCGGCGGCCGGTCGGTCCCGCCGGGTCGTCCCCGAACGCGTATCGGAATTGTTTTGCCGTCCGGGTATTAGGTCCTTTCCCGATATGCCGAAGGCCTCCGGACCGACGGGTCCGGAGGCCATTGCGGGTGAGCCCGAGTTGCGCCCTGTTCAGGCCTTGGTGACGTCCTCGACTTCGGTCTCGTCCTCCCGCCCCGGCGTTTTCAGGTCGAACCTGACGATGATGAAGCGGAAGAGCGCGTAGTACACCGCGGCGAAACAGAGACCGATGACGATGATCAGCCACGGTTTCCTGGCCAGCCCCCAGTTGATGACGTAGTCGATCAGGCCGGCCGAGAAACTGAAGCCGTCGTGCACCCCGAGCCCCCAGGTGACGGCCATCGAGGCGCCGGTCAGCAGCGCGTGCACGCCGTACAGGGCCGGGGCGATGTAGGCGAAGGAGTACTCGATCGGCTCGGTGACGCCGGTGACGAAGGAGGTCAGGCCCACCGAGAGCATCAGGCCGTAGATTTCCTTGCGGCGGTGTGGCTTGGCCGCGTGCGCGATCGCGAGCGCGGCGGCGGGCAGCGCGAACATCATGATCGGGAAGAACCCGGACTGGAATTGCCCGGCCGTCGGGTCGCCGGCCAGGAAGCGCGGAATGTCGCCGTGCACGATCGTGCCGTCCGGCTTGGTGAACTCGCCGAACTGGAACCAGACGAACGTGTTCAGCAGCTGGTGCATGCCGATCAGCAGCAGCGCGCGGTTGAAGAGGCCGAAGATACCCGCGCCACCCGCGCCGAGGTCGGCCAGGTTCTGGCTGAAGTCGCTGAGCCCGCGCCCGATCGGCGGCCACACCCACAGCGCGACGACCGCGGTGAGCATGCCGACCAGCGCCGTGATCATCGGCACCAGGCGGCGGCCGTTGAAGAAGCCCAGCCAGTCGACCAGCTTGGTGCGGTGGAAGCGCACCCACAGCCAGGCCGACATCAGACCGATCAGGATGCCGCCCAGCACCCCCGGGTTCTGGAACGTCGCGGCCGCCGCCTTCGCCGAGCCGTAGTCCACGCACTGGTCGCTCACCAGCACCGTCGGCGGCTTGCAGTGCTCGGGGAAGGCGTGCAGCACCTTGTAGTAGACGAGGAAGCCCACCACGGCCGCGAGCGCCGTCGAGCCGTCCGCCTTCTTCGCCATGCCGATCGCGACGCCGATGCAGAACAGCAGCGGCAGGCCGAGCGCGGAGTCCAGCAGCGCGCCGCCGGCCGCGGCGAAGACCTTGGCGACGTCCGTCCAGCCGAGGCCGTCCGAGCCGAAGACGTCGGGCTGCCCGAGCCGGTTGAGGATGCCCGCCGCCGGGAGCACCGCCACCGGGAGCTGGAGGGAGCGGCCCATCTTCTGGAGGCCGCCGTAGAAGGTGTGCCACCACACGGTCTGCGGGGCCGTGGCGCCTGCCGAACTCATGCTTCGCCCTCCGGGAGCAGTTGCCGACCGCCGACCCCCTGCGGGAGCCTCGGGCGGAGCCCTGGAACACCCGGGGTCCTTCCCGCGTTCATCGGAGTACACATATATTGGTGTAGACCACTGAAGGACGCAGGCCGCACGCCGGGACGGGAGCCCCGCTGATCGTCATCCTCGGGCGAAGATCCGCGACGGTGCGCGCCGGACTGGGCCAAAAGTGGACTAACGTGGCGGACCGGACCGACCCGGGTGATGCTGGTCGCGCTGCCCAGCAGCACGACCACCGCTGAACCCGCGTCAGCCCCCGGCAGCGACCTCACCGGCCCCGGCCGGGTGGTACCAGCACAGCGCAGGACGGCGCCCGGCAGAGCAGCCGGCGGGCCGAGACAAAGGGAGAGAATCAGATGGCCAGCAAGGCTGAGAAGATCGTCGCCGGTCTGGGCGGCATCGACAACATCGAAGAGGTCGAGGGCTGCATCACCCGCCTGCGCACCGAGGTCAAGGACGCCTCCCTGGTCGACGAGGCCGCCCTGAAGGCCGCCGGCGCCCACGGCGTCGTCAAGATGGGCACCGCGATCCAGGTCGTCATCGGCACCGACGCCGACCCGATCGCCGCGGACATCGAGGACATGATGTGAGCTGAGCCACCCAAGGCTCACCACCGCCCGGCCCGCCCCTCCCCAGGATTCCCGGGAGCACGGCGGGCCGACGCGCATCCGGAACACCCCGCCCGAGCGACTACTCTCGGTGCTTATGTCACGCATCGACGGCCGCACCCCCGACCAGCTCCGCCCCATCACCATCGAACGGGGCTGGAGCAAGCACGCCGAAGGCTCCGTCCTCATCTCCTACGGCGACACCAAGGTGCTGTGCACCGCCAGCGTCACCGAAGGCGTCCCGCGCTGGCGCAAGGGCAGCGGCGAAGGCTGGGTCACCGCCGAATACTCCATGCTCCCGCGCGCCACCAACACCCGCGGCGACCGCGAAGCCGTCAAGGGCCGCATCGGCGGCCGCACCCACGAGATCAGCCGCCTCATCGGCCGCTCCCTGCGCGCCGTCGTCGACCACCGCGCCCTCGCCGAGAACACCATCGTCCTCGACTGCGACGTCCTCCAGGCCGACGGCGGCACCCGCACCGCCGCCATCACCGGCGCCTACGTCGCCCTCGCCGACGCCGTCGCCTGGGCCCGCGACCGCAAGCTCCTGCGCGCCAAGGGCCAGCCCATCACCGGCGGCGTCAGCGCCGTCAGCGTCGGCATCATCGACGGCCTCCCCATGCTCGACCTCCAGTACGAGGAGGACGTCCGCGCCGAGACCGACATGAACATCGTCTGCACCTCCGACGGCCGCTTCGTCGAGGTCCAGGGCACCGCCGAAGGCGCCCCCTTCGACCGCGCCCTCCTCGACCGCCTCCTCGACCTCGGCACCCTCGGCTGCGCCGAGCTCGACGAGATCCAGCGCAAGGCCCTCGAAGGCTGAGCCCCGTTCGGGTACGTCAGCCTGTACACGCCGGGCCCGCAGCCCGTACGGTTCCCGCAGCACCCCGTTGCGGGAACCGTGCCCCGGCCGGCACACGTCCTCCCGTACGGAACCCGCGCCCCCGCGCCCCCAGGAGGACCGGATGCCGTCCAGCATCGCCCGTCCCGCCGCCCTCGCCGTGGCAGGACTGATCATCATCCTCCCCCTCAGCGCGGTCAGTTGCTCCGCCGCCCAGAAGGCCCTCGACTGCGGCACCACCGCTGCCCGCGTCACCACCGACATCGCCGACGTGACCAGCGCCTACGGCAGCACCAGCAACGACTCCGGCACCGCCCAGGGCAAGGTCCTGCAGAAGCTGCGCACCGACCTCGACCAACTCGGCAGGAACTCCAAGAACACCGACGTCGTCAAGGCCGTCAACGACCTGCGCACCCAGGCCGACAAGGTCCAGCAGGCCGCCGACCGCAAGGAAGCGCCCGACCTCAAGCCCCTCGCCGACGCGGCCGGCAACCTCGGCTCCGTCTGCACCGGCTGACGACCCGCCGGTGCCGGACGGCGCCCGATAGGGTGGGCGATATGTCCACCCGATTGATCCTCGCCACCCGTAACCGGCACAAGGTCGCCGAACTCCGCGCCATCCTCGGCGAGGCCGGCCTGGACGTCGAACTCGTCGGCGCCGACGCCTACCCCGAGATCCCGGACGTCCCCGAGACCGGCGTCACCTTCGCCGAGAACGCCCTCCTCAAGGCCCACGCCCTCGCCCGCGCCACCGGCCTGCCCGCCGTCGCCGACGACTCCGGCCTGTGCGTCGACGTCCTCAACGGCGCCCCCGGCATCTTCTCCGCCCGCTGGGCCGGCAAGCACGGCGACGACCGCGCCAACCTCGACCTGCTCCTCGCCCAGCTCTCCGACATCGCCGAACCCCACCGCGGCGCCCACTTCTTCTGCGCCGCCGCCCTCGCCCTCCCCGACGGCACCGAACGCGTCGTCGAGGGCCGCCTCCTCGGCACCCTGCGCACCGCCCCGGCCGGCGACGGCGGCTTCGGCTACGACCCGATCCTCCAGCCCCTCGGCGAAACCCGCACCTGCGCGGAGCTCACCGCAGCCGAGAAGAACGCCATCAGCCACCGCGGCCACGCCTTCCGGGCCCTGGCCCCGGTGGTGAAGGACCTGCTCGCCTGACGGCCCATCCGCTGAAAGCCGAAGGCCCGCCCGGAGTTGATTTCCGGGCGGGCCTTCGATTCTAAGGTTGAGGCTGGTGCGGCCTGAGGGATTCGAACCCTCACGGGGTTTCCCCCACCGGATCCTAAGTCCGGCGCGTCTGCCAGCTCCGCCAAGGCCGCGTGGCCTCTAGTCTAGGGCTTTGATTCCCGCGGGAACACCGCGATTCCATGCGGAGCCTTGAGCTTGTTCTTGTTTCGTCCGCAGTAGGTGTCGGTGATGGAGTGGCAGTTCGGGCAGAGCGGCCGGAGGTTCTCCGGCCGATTGTCCGACCAGTCGCCGTTGACGTGGTCGACCTCCAGGGTCATCGGCCGACCGCGCCACTCGGGTCCGGTGCCGCAGTCCTCGCACAGCTCGGGCTGGCCGAGTTCGGCCAGCGTCTCGTCGAGTGTGCTTGCCGCCGCCGCAGCCTCGGTGAGCAGTTCGCGGGTGTACTTGATCGTCATGGTGTTCCCCCTTCGGGCTGGTGTGCGCCCGTCCCCCGGTATGCGAACGACCGAGTGGGGAGTTGGTTACGGTCTTTCGGGATGTTTGGGAGTTGTTTGCCAATTGGTACAGACCTATTGACCTGTCTGGTTCAGACCACATAGCTTCGGCGCCAATTGGAATCCCCCACGTGCGTGCTCCCCCACAGGCACGCGCCGACACTCTCTCCTGGAGGACCGAGTGTTGATCCGAAGCACGGCGGAGCGGCGTCCCACCGCAGGCGTCCGTCGTATGAGTGCCCGGGCCGGGTTCGCCTCGGTGGCCGCGGCCGGGCTGGCCGGGCTGTTGATGGCGACGCTGGGTGCGGCGCCCTCGCAGGCGTCGGCGGCCGTCGACAATTCGGCCTGTCGTCCCGACGGCATGTACCAGACGCCCGGGGTGGACGTCCCGTACTGCTCGGTGTACGACACCGGTGGCCGCGAGAAGATGGGCGCGGACCATCAGCGCCGCATCATTGGGTACTTCACGGGCTGGCGCACCGGCAAGAACGGCGACCAGCCGTACCTGGTGAGCGACGTCCCGTGGGACAAGGTGACCCACCTCAATTACGCGTTCGGGCACGTCGGCGGCGACAACAAGCTGTCCGTCGGCACGGACGGCCCGACCAACCCGGCCACCGGGATCGACTTCCCGGGCGTGCCGGCCGCGCAGCTGGACCCGACACTGCCCTACAAGGGGCACTTCAACCTGCTGACGAAGTTCAAGAAGCAGTACCCGAACGTCAAGACCCTGATCTCGGTGGGCGGTTGGACCGAGACCGGCGGCTACTTCGACGACAGCGGTTCCCGGGTGAACACCGGCGGCTTCTACTCGCTGACCGTCAACCCGGACGGCAGCGTCAACCAGGCCGGCATCGACACCTTCGCCGCGTCGTCCGTGGACTTCATCCGCAAGTACGGCTTCAACGGCGTCGACATCGACTACGAGTACCCGACCTCGATGAAGGACGCCGGGAACCCGCTGGACTGGCAGCTCGCGAACGCCAAGCGCGGTTCGCTGGCCAAGGGTTACGCGGCGCTGATGAAGACGCTGCGCGAGAACCTGGACCGGGCGGGCGCCGCCGACGGCCGGCACTACCTGCTCTCGGTCGCGGCCCCGTCGTCCGGCTACCTGCTGCGCGGCATGGAGACGTTCCAGGTGACGCAGTACCTGGACTACGTCAACATCATGTCGTACGACCTGCACGGCGCCTGGAACAAGTACGTCGGCCCGAACGCCTCGCTCTACGACGACGGCAAGGACGCCGAGCTGGCGGCCGCCAACGTCTACGGCACCTCGCAGTACGGCGGCATCGGCTACCTCAACGCGGACTGGGCGTACCACTACTTCCGCGGCGCGATGCCGGGCGGCCGGATCAACGTCGGTCTGCCGTACTACACCCGCGGCTTCAAGAACGTCTCCGGCGGCACGAACGGCCTCTGGGGCACCGCCTCCGCGACGACCTGCCCGGTCGGCTCGGGCCTGACCTCGTGCGGTGACGGCGCGGTCGGCATCGACAACATCTGGAACGACAAGGACGACGCGGGCAAGGAGTCCCCGGCCGGGTCGAACCCGATGTGGCACGCGAAGAACCTGGAGAAGGGCATCCTGCCCGACTACCTCGCCAAGTACGGCGTGGCGGACACCGCGCTGCAGGGCACCTACAGCCGCAACTACAGCGACAGCCTGGTCGCGCCGTGGCTGTGGAACGACACCAAGAAGGTGTTCCTCTCCACCGAGGACGAGCAGTCGGTGGGCGCGAAGGCGGACTACATCGTCAACCAGGGCGCCGGCGGCGCGATGATCTGGGAGCTCGCGGGCGACTACAAGTGGGACCCGGCGGCCAACGGCGGCAAGGGCGAGTACGTGCCCGGGTCGACGCTGACCTCGCTGATGTACGACAAGTTCAAGGCGGCGTCGCCGTACGGCGCGGTCCGTTCGACGGTCGCGCTGCCGCAGCAGACCCTGCCGATCGACGTGTCGTTCACCAACTTCGCGCTGGGCGACTCGAACTACCCGATCAACCCGAAGATCCACATCGTCAACAACTCGACGGTGACCCTGCCGGGCGGCACGGAGTTCCAGTTCGACTACTCCAACTCGGCGCCGGGCAACGCCAAGGACCAGTCCGGCTTCGGCCTTCAGGTGATCCGCCAGGACAACCCGGGCCCGGGCAACGCCGGCGGTCTGAAGGGCACCTACAACCGGGTGTCGGTCAAGCTGCCCGGCTGGCAGTCGCTGGCCCCGGGCGCTTCGGTGGACATGGACTTCGTCTACTACCTGCCGGTGTCGACGCCGTCGAACTGGACGGTCAACGTGGGCGGGACGCTGTACGGGATCAAGGGTGACCTGACCCGGGGCGCGGTGGACGGGGGCGGCCAGACGCCGACGCCGACGCCCACCCCGACGGTGACGCCGACCTCGACCCCGACGGCCACGCCCACCGCCACGGCCACGCCGACCTCGACCCCGACCGCTACGGCTTCCCCGACGGCGACCGCGACGCCCACCGCCACGCCGACGGCGACCGCGACGCCCACCGCCACGCCGACCGGGGGCGCCTGCACGGGCGCGCCGGGCTGGGACGCGGGCACCACGTACGCCTCGACCACCAAGGTGTCGTGGAAGGGCCACTACTACCAGAACAAGTGGTGGACCAAGGGCGACGACCCCGCGGCGAGCGGCGCGTGGGGCGTCTGGAGCGACCTCGGCGCCTGCTGACGACAGCGGCCCGCCGGGGTGACGGACGGCGGTGGCGGTGCACCCGGTCGGGGGGTGTGCCGCCACCGCCTCTTCGTCCTTAGGCCTCGACCTTGAGGTCGCGCAGCAGCTTGGCGACGTGCCCGGTCGCCTTGACGTTGTAGAGGGCGTGCTCGACCTTGCCCTGCTCGTCCACGATCACGGTGGAGCGGATGACGCCGGTGACGGTCTTGCCGTACAGCTTCTTCTCGCCGAACGCGCCGTAGGCCGTCAGCACCTCCTTGTCCGGGTCGGACAGCAGGGTGACCTTGAGGTCCTCGGTCTCGCGGAACTTGCCGAGCTTCTCCGGCTTGTCCGGCGAGATGCCGATGACGTCGTAGCCGGCGCCCGCGAAGGCCTCCAGGTTGTCGGTGAAGTCGCAGGCCTGCTTGGTGCAGCCGGGGGTGAGGGCGGCCGGGTAGAAGTAGACGATCACCTTGCGGCCGAGGTGGTCGGCCAGCGAGACCTGCTTGCCGTCGGCGTCGGGCAGGGTGAAGGCGGGCGCGTTGTCGCCGGGCTGGAGACGCTCACTCACGGTCTGACTCTCCTGTTGCGTGGACGGGGTCGTACCACGGCAAACTTACCTCTGATGGTGGGTGGGGCCGCGCGGCGCTGCCCGGCAACTGACAGACTGGGTCAGTCGCACAGGACAGCATCAGTGAAGTGAATGGGGTGGCCCGAGTGGGCGAGGCGAGCACGCAGGACAAGTCGGCGCGGACGACCGCCCAGATCGAGGCGGACATCGCCCGGACCCGCACCAAGCTGGCGGAGACCCTCGACGAGCTCGCCATGCGCGTCCACCCGACGACGATCAGCGCCCAGGTGAAGGCCAAGGCCGTCGCCGCGGTCGAGGAGAAGACGGCCCGCGCTTACGTGGCGGCCAACGGCGCGGTGGAGAAGCTGCGGGCGCAGTTCGTGGACGAGAAGGGGCAGCCGCGCAAGGAGCGGATCGTTCCGGTGGCGCTGGTCGGCGTGGGCGTGGTGCTGCTGCTGGCCTCGGCGCGGAAGCGCCGCAAGGGCTGAGCGGAGTTCGTCGACGGGCCGGGCGCGGCTGTGCGCCCGGCCTTCCGCATGCCGGGCCAGCGTCACGCCGTCCGCCCGGGGGCGGTACCTTCGGGATCGTGAGTACGAACGACGAACCGACCGCCAGGACCGCCCTCGACGTGCCCCGGCACGACCGCCTGGGCGAGAAGCTCCCGATCAGGATGCTGCACGACCGCGTCCTGGTGAAGCTCGACAGCGGTGAGGGCGAGCGCCACTCCACCGGCGGGATCATCATCCCGGCCACCGCGGAGCTGTCGAAGCGGTGCGCCTGGGCGGAGGCCGTCGCGGTGGGCCAGAGCGTGCGCGCGGTGGAGCCGGGTGACCGCGTCCTGTACGACCCGGAGGACAAGCTGGAGGTGGAGGTCCGCGGCGCCACCTACGTGCTGCTGCGCGAGCGCGACCTGCACGCCGTCGCGGCGATGCGCTTCGGTGACACCGAGGGTTCGACCGGCCTCTACCTGTGAGGCTTCCGAGACCCTGGAAGCGTGCGGGGAGGCGTCCGGCCGTGGTGCGGCTGCGCTACTTCTTCGAGGCGGGCGTCGACGTGCCGCTGTGGCCCGACGACGTCGACAGCCCGTACGGGCACCCGATCGAGCTCGACCGGCTGCCGATCGGCGCCGCGCTCGCGGCGGAGCTGGGCGGGCTGTCCGACTGGTTCCAGTCCTCGATCGACTGGGACTACCCGCCGGACCCTTCGCCGTGGCCGGCGGAGGAGAAGGCGCGCTTCAACGCCCGCGCCCGGGCGGCTCTGGACGCGCTGCGCCGGGAGCTCGGTGCGGGCTGGGAGGTCGAGGACCGGTTCCGGCCGGTGGACTGACGCGTCCCGGCCGTGGATTGTCGGTGCCTGGCGGTACGGTCCGGGCATGACGACGCGTGTGCCGGTGATCGGGGACGACGAGCGGCGGGCCCGGGTGGGGTGGCGGCACCTGCTGGCGCCGTCCGCCCGCGTGGCGTGGGTGGAGGAGGCGGCGGACGCGGTCGTCGGGCTGCACGCGACGGACGCCGCGACGGTGTACCTGTCGGCGTGCGCCCGGTTGCTGGAGCCGTCGGCGGCCGAGGTGGAGCGGGCGCTCTACGAGGACGTCTCGCTGGTGAAGCTGCTGTCGATGCGGCGGACGATATTCGCCGTGACGGAGGAGTTCGCGCCGTACGTGAGTTCGTCGACGGCGCGGGCGATCGCCGCGAAGGAGCGGGCGACGCTGCTGAAGCACCTGCGGGACCACGCCGAGGGCTGGGACGAGGCCCGGCTGGCGGCGGCGGAGCGCGCGGTGCTGGCCGCGCTGGCGCGCCGTGGCGAGGCGACGACGCAGCAACTAGGCGAGGACGTACCGGAGTTGCGCGAGCAGATGCTGATGTCGGCGGGCAAGCCGTACGAGGCCAAGCAGAGCGTCGGCAGCCGGCTGCTGCGGCTGCTGGCGGCGGACGGGCACGTGCGGCGCGGCCGTCCGCGGGGGTCGTGGCTGAGCAGCAGCTACCCGTGGGCGCCGGTGCCGCAGTGGCCGGACGTGCCGGTGCGGGAGGCGAAGGCGGAGGTGGCGCGGCGCTGGCTGGCCTCGTACGGGCCGGCCACGGTCGAGGACGTGAAGTGGTGGACGGGCTGGACGCTGGGGGACACCCGCAAGGCGCTGGCGGACGTCGGAGCCGAGGCGGTGGAGCTGTCCGGCGGGGTGCCCGCACTGGTCCTGCCGGGGGACGCGGAGCCGGTGGGCGGGCCGGAGCCGTGGGCGGCGCTGTTGCCGGGGCTGGATCCGTCCGTGATGGGCTGGCGCGGGCGGGACTGGTACCTGCGGCCGGAGGACGTCCCGGCGTTGTTCGACCGGGCGGGGAACGCCGGTCCGACGGTGTGGTGGTGCGGCCGGGTGGTCGGCGGCTGGGCGCAGCGGGCCGACGGTGAGCTGGTGTGGCGGTTGTTCGGGGACGTCGGGGCGGAGGCGGAGGCGGCGATCGCGGGGGAGGCGGCGCGGTTGGCGGGCTGGCTGGGGGAGGTGCGGGTGACGCCGCGGTTCCGGACGCCGTTGGAGCGGGAGTTGGTGGCGGGGTAGCGGCGGCGGGCCGGAGCCGTCCGCGTCACGGCGCCGCGGGCTGTGTCGCCGCGCCCGTGGGCGGCGCGGTGGCGGAGGCCGGGGGCGTGGGCTTGGGCTGGTGCGTCTGGCTGGGGCGGGGGGTGGCGCTCGGCTGGTCCTGGGTGGGGGTGGGTGCGGGCGCCTGGGGGCTGGGGGCGGCGGGGCCGGGTGTCGGCTCGCCGGGGGTGGCCGTGGGCCGGGCCGGTGCGGCGGCGGTGGGGGTGGGTGCGGGCGCGGTACCGGGGGGCGTGGCGCCGGGGGTGGGGGTGGTGCCGGGGCTGGGCGTGGTGCTCGCGGGGGCGCTGCCGGTGGGCCAGTTGTACTGGCCGCCGCCGTTGCCGTGTCCGGTCTGGAGGTCGAAGTGCTTGACCTCGGTGCCGTCGAGGGCGTCGGTCATGTAGGCGGTCCAGATCTTGGTGGGGAAGGTGCCGCCGTTGATCCGGGTGAGGCCGGCGGTGCCGGCCAGCGGCTCCTTGGCGTGGGTCTTCGGGTTCTCCCGGAACAGGCCGACGGTGGTGGTGAGTTGGGGGGTGAATCCGGCGAACCAGGCGGAGAGGTTGGAGTCGGTGGTGCCGGTCTTGCCGGCGGCGGGCCGGCCGAGGTCGAGGGCGGCGTTGCCGGTGCCGCGGGTGACGACGTCGCGCAGGACGTCGGTGACGGTGTCGGCGGTCTGCCGGTCGAGGGCGTCGGTGGCGGCGTGGTCCGGCATCTTGGGTACGTCGATGGATCCGGAGCCGGTGTTGAGGCGTTCGAGTTTGAGCACGGACCACGGGGTGTGCGCCTGGCCGTGGTTGGCGAGGGCGGCGTAGACGCCGGCCAGGTCGAGGGCGCTGGGGGTGGCGGTGCCGAGGGTCATCGAGGTGTTGGACGGGTCCATGCCGGGGACGTTGTCGGGGATGCCGAGCTTGACGGCGGTGTCGCGGACGCGGGCGAGTCCGGCGTCGACGCCCTCCTGCGCGTACACGGAGTTGACGGACTTCACCATGGCGTAGCGCAGCGTGATGTTGCCGTAGTCGATGTCGTCCTCGTTGGGCGGTGCGTACGGGGTGGGGCCGCCGGTGACGTGGCGTTCGCTGGTGCCGTCGTAGCGGGTGTCGGGGGTGATCGGGTGGCCGTCGGGGGCGTGCTGGGCGAGGAGGCCGGCGGCGAGGTCGATGGGCTTGAAGGTGGAGCCGATCTGGTTGTCCTGGCGCAGCGCGTCGTTGTAGGGCTGTTTGGCGTAGTCGGGTCCGCCGTAGACGGCGACGACGCGGCCGGTGGCGGGTTCGACGGAGGCGCCGGCGACGCGGACGTCGGTGTCGGTGGTGGGCCGGGTCTTGGGGTCGAGTTCGTCGGTGAGTTCCTGTTGGACGGCCTTGGTGAAGGCGTCCTGTTTGGGCCTGTCGAAGGTGGTGGTGATGCGCCAGCCGCCGGCCTTGAGGGTGGCGGCGTCGATGATGCCGGCGGAGGTGAGGTAGTCGTCGGCGACGCCGACGAGGTAGCCGGCCTGTCCGGAGAGTCCGGTGGTGGGCTGGGGGTCGATGGGTTCGGGGAAGGTCTCGGCGGCGCGGTCGGCGGCGCTGAGGAAGCCGAGTTGGACCATGCCGTCGAGGGTGTAGTTCCAGCGGGCGATGGCCTTGTCGCGGTTGGCGGGCTTGGCGGTCTTGACGTCGTAGGAGCTGGGAGCCTGGAGGAGCGCGGCGAGGTAGGCGCCCTGGGCGGGGGTGAGTTCGGAGACGTCGGTGCCGTAATAGGCGTGGGCGGCGCTCTGGATGCCGTAGGCGCCGCGGCCGAAGTAGCTGCTGTTGAGGTAGCCGGCCAGGATCTCGTTCTTGTCGCGCTGCTGGTCGACCTTGAGGGCGATGAACAGTTCGCGGCCCTTGCGGGCGATGGTCTGGTCCTGGGTCAGGTAGTAGTTTTTGACGTACTGCTGGGTGATGGTGGAGCCGCCTTGCGTGCCCTTGCCGATGAGGGTGTTCCAGCCGGCGCGGAGCATGCCCTTCAGGTCGATGCCGCGGTTCTGGTAGAAGGTGCGGTCCTCGGCGGAGACGACGGCGTGCTGGGTGTCGAGCGGGATCTTGTCGATGGTGACGTCGGTGCGGTTGACGGCGCCGGTGCGGGCGATCTCGGTGGCGCCGTCGGAGTAGAGGTAGATGTTGTTCTGGGCGACGGCGTGGGCGTTGGGGTCGGGCACCGGGACGATGACGTAGAGCACGGCGAAGGCGGCGACGGCGGTCATCAGCAGGGTGACGACGGTGCCGAGGACGACTCGCCAGGTGGGCAGGAGTCGGCGCCAGAGCGGGAGGGCGCGGCGGGCCTGGCGTCGCAGGGCCCGTTTGGCCTGGCGGCGGGTGCTCACGGTCATGCCGAGATTATGTGCTATTTGACTGGCGCTCAGGTGTCGTCGGCCTCTGGCGGGCGTGTGCTCGCGGCGAGTTCGCGGCGAGTTCGGGGCGGGTTCGGGGCGGGTTCGGGGTGCGCGCGGGGCTTCCGGGGTCGGTGCGCGGGTCGGCGCGGGGGTGGTGGGAGCCCGGTCCGGGGGTCGGTCAGGGCGCCGGTGAAAACCGGGTGCGGGGCTCGGGGCCCGGCGGTACGGTGAAAGGTGCAAACCACATAGCGCACCCGGTTCTGGCAGCTCCGCCCGATCGGCCCGGTACCCCCGGGTCCGGCAGGTCGGAGCCACTGGGGCGTGCGCGGACGCCTGCGGGCCGCCCTGTGCCCGTATTTGTCGACAAGGAGACAATATGCCGAATGCGCCCGGGCTCTACGCCGCCGTCGCGCGCGGATCCTTCCGCCGCTACTCCACCTACCGGGCCGCCACCCTGGCCGGCACCTTCACCAACACCGTCTTCGGCATCATCCTGGCCTCCTCCTTCCTCGCCCTCTGGCAGGCCCGCCCCAGCCTCGGGGGCTACGACCAGAGCCAGGCCGTCACCTACATCTGGGTCAGCCAGTCCCTGCTGGTCACCGTCGCCGTGTGGGGCGGCGGCTTCCAGGACGACGTCCAGGACCGCTTCCGCAGCGGGGACATCGCCGTCGACCTCTACCGTCCGGTCGACTTCCAGGGCTGGTGGCTGGCCACCGACCTCGGCCGGGCCGCCTTCCAGCTGCTCGTCCGCGGCACCGTGCCGCTGCTGGTCGGCGGGCTGGTCTTCCGGATCCGGCTGCCCGAACACCCGCTGACCTGGGCGGTCTTCCTGCTCTCTGTGCTGCTCGCGACCGTGGTCAGCTTCGGGCTGCGCTTCCTCGTCTCGATCACCGGCTTCTGGCTGCACGACTCGGAGGGGGTGCGCTCGGTGATGCTCGTCGTCTCGATGTTCTTCTCCGGGATGCTGCTGCCGATCGCGCTCTTCCCCGGCCCGCTCGGCACGCTCGCGCACGTCCTGCCGTGGGCGGCGCTGATCCAGGCGCCGACGGACGTCTTCCTGGAGCGCCGCACCGGCGCCGGCCTGCTCGGCCCGCTCGGCTTCCAGCTCGCCTGGGCCGTCGTGCTGCTCGCCGCCGGCCGCGCGGCCCAGCTGCTGGCGACCCGCCGGGTGGTGGTCCAGGGTGGCTGAGACCCTCGCACCCGCCGTACCCCGGGACGGCCTGGCCGCCCGCACCGCCTGGGCCGTCCGCTCCTGGTGGATGTGCGCCTCGATGTGGATGCGCTCGACGATGGCCTACCGGGCGTCGTTCGCGCTGAACCTCGGCGCGAGCCTCGTCACGCACTCGCTCGACTTCGTCGTCCTGGTGCTGATGTTCCGCCACACGAACCAGCTCGGCGGCTGGACCCTGCCCGAGCTGGCCTTCCTCTACGCCACCGCCACCTTCTCGCTCGGCGTCGCCAACCTGCTGGTCGGCTCGGTCGACAGCCTCGGCCAGCGGATCGTCAACGGCACGCTGGACACCATGCTCATCCGGCCCGCCCCGGCCCTCGCCCAGCTGTGCGCCGAGCGCTTCTCGCTGCGCCGCCTCGGCCGCCCGGTCCAGGCACTCGTCGTGCTGGTCTGGTCGCTGGCCGAGCTGCACGTGACGTGGACCTGGGACCGCGTGCTGCTGGTGCCCGTCCTGCTGGTGTGCGGCTGCGTCATCTTCGGCGCGATCTGGATCGGCACGGCGACCGTCCAGTTCTGGTGGGGCGAGGCCAAGGAGATCCAGAACTCCGTCACCTACGGCGGCGCCACGCTGCTCCACTACCCGCCGACGATCTTCGCGAAGGAGCTGGTCGCCGGCGTCGTCTTCGGCGTCCCGCTGGCCTTCGTCAACTGGCTGCCCACGCTGCGCATCCTCGACCGCCCGGACCCGCTCGGCCTGCCCACCGCGTTCCAGTACGCCTCCCCGGTGGCCGCCGCGCTCTGCACCGCCGCCGCCGGCCTCGCCTGGCGCGCCGGGCTGCGGGCGTACCGCGGGACCGGCAGCTGAACCCCACCACTTCGTAAGGAACTCCCCATGGCACTGATCGAACTCGAAGACGTCCGCCGCACCTTCACCGTCCGGGCCCGCACCGGCCGGTTCAGCCGGGTGAAGCGCGAGGTGCGCGCGGTGGACGGGCTCACCTTCGCCGTCGAGGCCGGCGAGTGCGTCGGCTACATCGGCCCGAACGGGGCCGGCAAGTCGACCACCATCAAGATGCTCACCGGCATCCTCGTCCCCAGCGGCGGGCGGCTGCGCGTCGCCGGGGTGGACCCGGCCCGCGAGCGCGTCGCGCTGGCCCGCCGGATCGGCGTGGTCTTCGGCCAGCGCACCACGCTCTGGTGGGACCTCCCGCTGCGCGACTCCTTCGAACTCGCCCGCCGGATCTACCGGATCCCCGATCCGAGGTACCGCGAGAACCTCGCCCGCTGCGTCGAACTCCTCGACCTGGCGGCGCTGCTGGACACCCCCGTGCGCCAGCTCTCGCTCGGCCAGCGGATGCGCGGCGACCTCGCCGCCGCGCTCCTGCACGACCCGCAGGTGCTGTACCTGGACGAGCCGACCATCGGCCTGGACGTGGTCAGCAAGAGCAGGGTGCGCGAGTTCCTCCGCGAGGTGAACCGCGACCGCGGCACGACCGTCCTGCTCACCACCCACGACCTGACCGACATCGAGCAGCTCTGCGACCGGGTGATGGTCATCGACCACGGCCGGGTCGTCTACGACGGCGGGCTGGCCGGCCTGCACGACGCGGGGGAGAGCGAGCGGACGCTGGTCGTCGACCTCGCCGAGGCCCGCCCGCCGATCGAGGTGCCCGGCACGCGGGTGGTCAGGGTCGAGGGCCCGCGGCAGTGGCTGGCCTTCCCCGCGAAGGAGAGCGCCGCGCCGCTCGTCGCGGCGGTGGCGGCGCGGTACCCGCTGGTGGACCTGTCGGTGCGAGAGCCGGCGATCGAGGACGTGATCGCGCGGATGTACGCGGAGGTCGCGATCGGCTGAGAGCGGTTGAGAGTGACTGAGGGCGGTTGAGAGTGACTGAGGGCGGCTGAGAACGGCCGGGATCTCGCAGGGTGAACCGCCGGCCGTCCGGTTGACCGCCGTCGCCCGTCCGGGGAGTTCCGTGACTCCCCGGCGGGTGCGCGGGTTGAGCCTGCGTCGACGTGCGCACCACGCACCGCGCACGGCGGACCCGATCGCCCACCGCACACCCCGACCGCCCACCGCACCGAGCACCCGAGGGGCAGCACGACCCGATGACCGGACCCGACGTGACCGTGGTGGTCGCGGTCTACAACACCATGCCCTACCTCACCGCCTGCCTGGACTCGCTGGTCGCCCAGACCCTCGCCCCCGGCCGGTTCGAGGTCGTGGTCGTCGACGACGGCTCCACGGACGGTGGCGAGGCCGTGCTGGACGACTACGCGGCCCGCCACCCCGGCCTCTTCCGGGTGGTGCACCAGCGCAACTCCGGCGGCCCGGCCGCCCCCACCAACCGGGCCCTGGCACTGGCCCGCGGCCGCTACGTGCTGTTCCTCGGCGCGGACGACTGGCTCGGCGACGAGGCCCTGGAGCGGCTGGTGACGGTGGCCGACGCGTGGGACTCGGACGTCGTCGTGCCCAAGCACGTCGGGGTGAACGGCCGGCTGGTGCCGCAGGGGATCTTCCACGCCAGCGCCGAGTCCGTCGGCTTCGCCGACTCGGCGCTCGCCTGGGCCCTGTCCGACACCAAGCTGTTCCGCCTCGACCTCATCCGGCGGCACGGGCTCTGCCGCGACGAGGGGCTGAAGGTCTTCTCCGACCAGCCGTTCACCCTGGAGGCCTGCCTGCGGGCCGGGCGCGTCTCCGTCCTCGCCGACTACGACTGCTACTTCCTCGTGCTGCGCGAGGACCGCGGCAACGTCACCGAGCGCGCCTCCGTCCTGGACCGGCTGCGCGGCATCGCCGCCCTCCAGCAGGTCGCGGCCGACCTCGCCGAACCGGGGGAGGAACTCGACGCGATCCGCGCCCGCAGCTTCGCGTGGGACGTGCCGCGCCTGCTCCGGGACGGCTTCCTGCTCCTCGACGACGACGTGCAGCACCGCGTCTGCGCCGAGGTCGGCCGCCTGGTCGACTGCTTCGGCGCCCGCGAGGTCTTCCACCGGCTGCCCGTCCCGGACCGGCTGCGCCTCGAACTGGCCGCCGCCGGACGGCCGGAGGCGCTGCGCGACCTGATCCGCTACGAGGCGGCGCACGGCGAGCCGCCGGCGGTCGTCGAGGGCCGCCGCCACTACGCCGGCTACCCGGCCTTCCGGGACGGCCAACTCGGGCTGCCCGACGAGCTGTTCCTCCTGCGGGAGACGGCCGAGGCGGCGGACCCTGCGCCACCGCCGCCCAACCTCGCCCAGCAGCTGTGGCGCGGCATCGTCCCGGAGCACCTGCGCCGCGGCCTGCGGCGCTCCCCGGTGTGGCGCCGGCTGGCCAACTCGGTGAACGGAGGCCGGGGATGAGCGGGACCGGGCAGGGCGGGACGGGGCGGGGCGGGACCGGGCAGGACGGGACGGGGCAGGGCGGGACGGGGCAGGGCGGGCTGGACGTCTGCGTGGTCGGCCTGGGCAAGCTCGGCCTGCCGCTGGCCGTGCAGTTCGCGCTCAAGGGCCACCGGGTGACGGGCGCCGACATCGCGCCCCGGGTGGTCCGGTCCGTCAACCGGGGAGTGCCTCCGTTCCCCCGTGAGGAGGGTTTGGACGAGGCCCTGAAACGGGTCGTCGCCGAGGGGATGTTGACCGCGACGACCGACACCACCACCGCCGTCGCCGGGGCGGAGGCCGTCGTCCTGGTGGTCCCCCTCGTCACCGCGGCCGACGGCACGCCGGACTTCGCCCTGCTCGACGCCGCCACCGACGCCGTCGCCGCCGGGCTGCGCCGGGGCGCGCTCGTCAGCTACGAGACCACCTTGCCGGTCGGCGTCACCCGCGGCCGCTGGGCGCCCCGGCTGGCGGCCGGCTCCGGGCTGGCCGCCGGGGCGGACTTCGCGCTGGTCTTCAGTCCGGAGCGGGTGCGCACCGGCCGGGTCTTCGCCGACCTGCGGCGCTACCCCAAGCTGGTCGGCGGCGTCGACGCGGCGTCCACCCGGCGCGGCGCCGAGTTCTACCGCGCCGTGCTGGACTTCGACCCGCGCCCCGACCTGCCCCGGCCCAACGGCGTCTGGGAGCTGGCCTCGGCGGAGGCGGCCGAGTTCGCCAAGCTCGCCGAGACGACGTACCGGGACGTCAACATCGCGCTGGCCAACCAGTTCGCGCGGTACGCGGACCGGATCGGCGTCGACTTCGCGGCCGTCGCCGACGCGTGCAACTCGCAGCCGTACAGCCACCTGCACCGGCCGGGCATCGCGGTCGGCGGGCACTGCATCCCGGTCTACCCGCGGCTGTACCTGTGGAACGACCCGACGGCGACGGTCGTCCGGGCCGCGCGCGCGGCCAACCTGGAGATGCCCGGCTATGCGGTCGGGCTGCTGGACGGCGCGCTCGCGGGCGGCGTGGCCGGGCAGGGCGTGCTGGTGCTCGGCGCGTCGTACCGGGGCGGCGTCAAGGAGACGGCGTACTCGGGGGTGTTCCCGCTGGTCGAGGCGCTGGCGGCGGCGGGTGCGCGGCCGTACGTCGCCGATCCGCTGTACGACGGGGACGAACTGACGGCGCTCGGGCTGCCCCCGCACGCCGGGGAGCCGGTGGCGGCGGCGGTGCTGCAGGCGGACCACCCGGAGTACCGGGAGCTGGGGCCGGAGGACCTGCCGGGGGTGCGGGTGCTGCTGGACGGGCGGCGGTGCACGGATCCGGAGCGGTGGGCGGCACCGGGGGTGCGGCGGATCGTGCTGGGCGGGGCGTGAGGGGGCCGGGTGGGGCGTGAGGGGGCCGGGCGGGGTGTGAGGGGGGGCTGGGTGGGGTGTGAGCTCAGCCGTCGGGGGCGCGTGATCGCGGGGCGCGCCCACGCTCGCGCTGCCCAGCGGGCAGACTGGCGGGGTGAGCGACGAAGCCTTCAGCGGGACCGGCCCCGGGGTCAGGTTCACCGCGGCCGATGAGGAGAAGAGACGCGGCGTCCGCCGGATGAAGACCATCGCGACCGGCCTGCTGGCCTTCGCGACCCTGGTCTTCGCCCTGTCCACGTGGGCCAAGGCGGCCGGCGCAGGCGCCTGGGCCGGGTACGTGGCGGCCGCCGCGGAGGCGGGCATGGTCGGCGCGCTGGCCGACTGGTTCGCGGTGACGGCGCTGTTCCGCCGCCCGTTCGGCCTGCCGATCCCGCACACCGCGATCATCCCGACGAAGAAGGACGCGTTCGGCCGCTCGCTCGGCGACTTCGTCGGGGAGAACTTCCTCTCCGGCCAGGTGGTCCGCGGCCGGCTCGCCGCCCTCGGCATCGGCCGCCGGCTGGGGGAGTGGCTGGCCGCGCCGGGCAGCGCCGAGCGGGTCACCAAGGAGGCGTCGGCGGCGCTGCGCGGCGTGCTCGCGGTGCTGCGCGACGACGACGTGCAGGCGGTCGTCGGCGAGGCGGTCACCAGGCGGGCGGCGGCCACGTCGGTGGCCGAACCGATGGGCCGGATGCTGGGCAAGGTGGTCGCGGACGGCGGGCACCACGGCGTGGTCGACCTGGTGGCCGTCCGCGCGCACGGCTGGCTGACGGCCAACCACGAGGAGGTCGTGCAGCGGGTCACCCAGAAGACGCCGGGCTGGACGCCGAAGTTCATCGACCACCAGGTCGGCGAGCGGGTCTACAAGGAGCTGATGCGGTTCGTCACCGACATCAGGGACGACCAGGACCACCCGGCCCGCGGCGCGATCGACAAGTTCCTCGCCGACTTCGCCACCGAGCTCCAGACGGACCCGGAGACCATCGCCCGGGTCGAGCGGGCCAAGGTCGAGATGCTCGCCCGCCCCGAGGTGCAGGACCTGATCGCCTCCACCTGGGCGGCCGTCCGCACGCTGGTGCTGAACGCGGCGGAGGACGAGGACAGCGAACTGCGCCGGCGCATCCGCGACGGCGTGCGGCGCCTCGGCGCACGCCTGGCCACGGACGCCAAGCTCCAGGCCAAGGTAGACGGCTGGCTCCAGGACGCGGCCCGGTACCTGGTCGACACGTACCGCACGGAGATCACCTCGCTGATCTCCGAGACGGTGGCGGGCTGGGACGCCGACGACGCGTCGCGCAAGATCGAGGCCAACGTGGGCCGCGACCTGCAGTTCATCCGCATCAACGGCACGGTGGTCGGAGCCCTGGCCGGCCTGCTGATCCACACGGTGGCGGTGTCCCTGGGCGGCTGACCGGGGACCTTCCCGCGCTCCGCCCAGGCCCCGTGCCTCTCCTCGGCTCCAACCTCGCGTTCCTCTTCCCCCTCACCTCGGTCTCCCCGCAGCCCTCCGGCCCTTCCCGCCGACGGCCCCCTATCCTTGGCGACACAGCGAACGCGCGTAGAGCAGCAGGAAAGAAGGGAACGACCGTGGTCCAGCCGGACGGAAGTCGGATCGGAAACCCCACCGGGGCCCGGGGCATCGAGGCGTTCATCGCCGGCATGCCCAAGGCGGAACTGCACGTCCACCACGTCGGCTCGGCCTCGCCGCGGGTCGTCGCCGAACTGGCCGCCCGCCACGCCGGGCAGTCGAAGGTGCCGGCCGATCCGGCGGCGCTCGCCGAGTACTTCACCTTCACCGACTTCGCGCACTTCATCGAGGTGTACCTGAGCGTCGTGGACCTGGTCCGCGATGCCGAGGACGTCCGCTCGCTCACCTACGGCGTCGCCGAGGACATGGCGCGCCAGAACATCCGGTACGCCGAGCTGACGATCACCCCGTATTCCTCGGTGAAGCGCGGCATCCCGGAGGTCGCCTTCATGGAGGCGATCGAGGACGCCCGCTTGCGCGCCGAGAAGGAGCTCGGCGTCGTGCTGCGCTGGTGCTTCGACATTCCGGGCGAGGCGGGCCTGGAGGCCGCCGAGGTCACCGCGCGGCTCGCGACGGAGCTGGCGCCGGAGGGCCTGGTGAGCTTCGGCCTGGGCGGTCCGGAGATCGGTGTGCCGCGCCCGCAGTTCAAGCCGTACTTCGACCGGGCGCGCGCGGCCGGTCTGCGCTCCGTCCCGCACGCCGGTGAGACGACCGGCCCGGAGACGGTGTGGGACGCGCTCCGGGTGCTGGGCGCCGAGCGGATCGGCCACGGCACGCAGTCCGTGAAGGACCCGGCGCTGCTGGACTACCTGGGCGAGCACCGGATCCCGCTGGAGGTCTGCCCGACCTCGAACATCGCCACGCGCGCGGTGGAGCGGATCGAGGACCACCCGATCAAGCAGATGGTGGACGCCGGGCTGCTGGTCACGATCAACAGCGACGACCCGCCGATGTTCGGCACGGACCTGAACACCGAGTACGCGGTGGCGGCGCGGCTGCTGGGCCTGGACGAGGCGGGCGTGGCCGGGCTGGCGCGCAACGCGGTGGAGGCGTCGTTCCTGGACCAGGCCGGCAAGGCGCGGCTGGCCGGCGAGATCGACGCGTACCTGGCGGGGTGGCAGGGCTAGTTCCCCGCGTTCTCCCTGCGTTTCCCCTGGTGAACCGCCCCGTCGGCCTCGGTCGGCGGGGCGGTTCCGCGTTGTTCGGCGCCATGTTTCCGGGGGTGGTGCTTACATGGCGCCAAAGTGGTGCCATTAATCGCTCGACATGGCGCCACCCCCGTGCCATAGTTGAGCCATGGACCTCACGCCGTACGTCGAAAACCTTCGGAACGAGCTCGCGGTGGCCGCGGGCACGGGCGGGGAAGAAGCCCGTGCGCTGGCCGAGCGGCTGACGCTGCCGCTGGAGTCGGCCGTGCGGCTCACGCTGCTCAACGCCCTGTCGGCCGCCACGAGTGAGATCACCCGTGAGCTCGCGCCGGGCTCGGTGGACGTGCGGCTGCGCGGCACGAACCCCGAGTTCGTGGTGAGCGTGCCGCCGAGCAGTGACGCCTTCCCGCACGAGGTGGAGCCGGTCGCGCCGCCGATGGCGCCATCACTGGCGCCACTGGCGCCGCCCGTGGCGTCGGAGTCGGACGAGGGCGGCACTGCCCGGATCAATTTCAGACTCCCGGCCCACCTCAAGACGAGGGCCGAGGATGCCGCCGGGCAGGAGGGCCTGTCGCTCAACGCCTGGCTGGTCCGGGTCGTGGCGGGCGCGCTGGAGGGCGGCGAGCCGGTCGCGAGGCCGGCCGTCCAGCCCCAGCCGCAGTCCCGGCGCGGCCGGGGGCAAGGGTTCACCGGCTGGGTCCGGTAACGCTTCTCCGCACCACCCGTACGGCCTGCACTGCTTCACACCATCAACGTCACCCCCGCTCCGACCAGCGGGAACAGCCTTCGAAGCCAAGAGGACGGGACAGCCATGCCCACGTACGAGACCAACGGCCCGATCACCGCCGTCATCGAGTTCGACATCGCCTCGGTGCGGATCCGCGCCGGCAAGCGCACCGACGTCGTCGCCGAGGTGACGCCGTCCAACTCCGCCGTCGAGCTGGACGTCAAGGCCGCGCAGCAGACGAAGGTCGACTTCGCCGGGGGCCGGCTCACCCTGAAGGGCCCCCGCAAGCGCAACGTGTTCGGCCGCGTCGGCTCGGTCGACGTCCTGATCGAGCTGCCGGCCGGCTCGGAGGTCGACGGTGACGCCCCGCTGGCCACCTTCGTCACCGAGGGCCCGCTCGGCGACTGCCGGGTGAAGACCTCGCTCGGCCGGATCCACGTGGACAGCGCGGCGAACGTCTGGCTCAAGACGGACAGCGGGGACGTCCGGCTGGGCTCGGCCGACGGCGACGCGGAGGTCTCCGGCCTCGGCCGGATCGAGATCGGCACGGTGCTCGGCGCGCTGACGGTCAAGAACAGCACCGGCGACACCGAGGTCCGCGAGGTCCACGGGGAGCTCAAGGCCAACGCCTCCTTCGGCCGGATCGAGGTCGGCACCGCGCACGCCGGGGTGGACGCCAAGACGGCGCACGGCCCGATCCGGATCGGCCGGGTGGAGCGCGGCCTGGTGTCGCTGCAGACGGCCCTCGGGGAGCTGGAGGTCGGCATCGCGGAGGGCACGGCGGCCTGGCTGGACGTGCACAGCAAGCACGGCCGGCTGCGCAACGAGCTGGGCGCGACGGAGGGTCCGGGCGAGGCCCGCGAGACCGTCGAGGTCCGGGCGCAGACCGAAATGGGCGACATCACCGTCCGGCGGGCGTGATGGCGGCGATCTCGGCGGTCGGACTGACCAAGGCGTACGGGGAGAAGGTCGTGCTGGACGGCATCGACCTGGAGATCGCGGCGGGCACGGTGTTCGCCCTGCTGGGGCCGAACGGCGCCGGCAAGACGACGACGGTGGAGATCCTCTCCACACTGATTCCGGCGGACGGCGGGGTGGCCCGGGTGGCCGGGCACGACGTCGTCCGCGAGGGGGACGGAGTCCGGGCGGCGATCGGGGTCACCGGGCAGTTCTCGGCGGTGGACAACCTGCTGACGGCCGAGGAGAACCTGATGCTGATGGCGGACCTCAACCACCTCCGCCGTCGGGAGGGGCGGAGGCGGGCGGAGGAGCTGCTGCGGCGGTTCGACCTGACGGAGGCCGCGCGGAAGCCGGTGTCCACCTTCTCGGGCGGGATGAGGAGGAAGCTCGATCTGGCGATGACGCTGGTCGGGGATCCCCGGGTGATCTTCCTGGACGAGCCGACGACGGGGCTGGATCCCCGCAGCCGGCGCACGATGTGGGAGATCATCCGGGGGCTGGTGGCGGACCACGGGGTGACGGTCTTCCTCACCACGCAGTACCTGGAGGAGGCGGACCGACTCGCCGACCGGATAGCCGTGCTGGACGGTGGCCGGATCGTGGCGGAGGGCACGGCCGAGGAGCTCAAGCGGATCGTTCCGGGCGGGCGGATCCGGGTGCAGTTCGCGGACGCGGGCCAACTCGATGCGGCGGCGGAGCTGTTCGACTACGCGACGGCGGACGCCGAGGGGCTGCGCCTGGACATCCCGGGCGACAACTCGGTGGTCACGGTGAAGGCGGTGCTGGACGCGCTCGACAACGCGGGCGTGCGGGCGGAGTCGCTGGTCGTGGAGACGGCGGACCTGGACGACGTGTTCCTGACGCTGACGGGGGAGGGCGCGCGATGAGTGCGACGTACGTGATGAGCGACTCGCTCACGATGCTGCGGCGGAACCTGAAGCACGCGCTGCGGTACCCGGCGATGACGTTCTCGGTCGTGCTGATGCCGGTGATGATCCTGTCGCTGTTCAACTACGGGTTCGGCGGGGCGCTGGGCGCGGGGATCGGCGGTGGGAACTACATCGACTACGTGGCGCCGGGGATCGTGCTGATGACGGCGACGGCGGGGTCGGTGGCCACGGCGGTGGGCGTCTGCGTGGATATGACCGAGGGGATCGTCAACCGTTTCCGGACGATGGCGATATCGCGGTCGGCGTTCCTGGCCGGGCACGTGGTCGGGAGCGTCATCCAGACGATGGTCGCGCTGGTGCTGGTGATAGGCGCGGCGCTGGCGATGGGGTTCCGGCCGCACGCGGGGTTCGTGGAGTGGCTGGCGGCGGCGGGGCTACTGGGGTTCGTGACGCTGGCGCTGACGTGGATATCGGCGGGGATCGGGCTGGTGTCGAAGACGCCGGAGAGCGCGAGCAACACGCCGCTGCCGCTGACGTTCCTGCCGTTCATCGGGAGCGCGATCGTCCCGCCGGATTCCATGCCGACGGTGCTGAGGTGGTTCGCGGAGTACCAGCCGTTCACGCCGATCATCGAGACGCTGCGGGGGCTGCTGATGGGGACGGAGATCGGCAGCAGCGCGTGGAGTGCGCTGGCGTGGTGCACGGGCCTGACGGTGGTCGGGTTCGTGTGGTCGAAGAAGGTGTTCTACCGGAGGTGACGGGGGTATCGCCGGTACGGCCCGGGTGACGGAGACGTCACCCGGGCCGGGGGCGTTGCTACCAGCGGTCGATGCCCATGGTGTTGGCGGCGCTGTGGATGGCGTTGTAGTGGGGGATGGACATGTCCGACTTCTTGTCCTTGGGCGGGAGGTTCTTGTCCTTGGCGCGGAACTCGTCCCGGGCGGAGGCGAGGAGCGAGGTGCCGTAGGAGACGGGGACGTCGGGCTTGCCGTGGACGGGGTGGGACTTGGCGGCCGTCTGGCTGCCGGCGTTGGCGAGGATGTTGCGGGCCTGGTTGTAAGCGGCGGCCTTGACGGTGGAGGGGTTGCGGGTGGAGGAGGAGACGGAGGGGGTAGCGGAGGCCACCGGGGCAGCGACGACACCGAGGGCCGCGATGGTGGCGAGGGAGACGAGAACGTTTCGCATGGTCGTGTTCATGATGGCGTCGCTACCCCGTGGTTAGAGGTCGAACTCCCCGGATCGGATCGCAGCGACCAGATCCCGCCATTCGGCGGTGGTGAGTTGGGCGATGCCATCAGGAACCAGACTGCTCCGCACATAGACGGTGTCTGAGGAGACCGCTATCTCAGGGCAGCTCGCTCCATCCGGGCACGCTTCCGGCCGCTTCCAGTGAAGTGTTTCCATCAGATCTCTTTCTTGATCAGCCGTATGACATCGCGAGACTGGGCCTCCGTCAGTGATCGCTCTGTCATCGTGTTGATGATGTGGCGGTAATTCTCCAGCTGCTTCTGCTCGTGGAGGAAAGCTGGTCCGCCGACCGCGTCGAGCTGGACCGTGTCGAGTCGAGGCACCGGTCCCATCGCGTAGATGATGCCTTGCCCGGCGCCCATGAAGCCGTTGGAGCTGAAGCTGACCACCCGCAGCGTCACGTGGTCCAACTCCGAGTACTCAAGCATCTTGTCCAGCTGGCGCTTTGCTGCGTCACGTCCGCCGAACAGCATGCGCAGAGCAGCCTCGTGCACCAAAGCCGAGTAGGGCCGAGCTCCTTCGCCCATCACCAATGCCGACCGTCGAACCCGATGCTCGACACGGGCCTCCAGGAGGCGCGGTGAGAGCGGCGGGTAGAGATCCTTGAAGATTGCTCTCCCGTACTCCTCGGTCTGCATCGCTCCTGGCACATGCGAGACCTGGTACGTGCGCATTCCTCTGGCGAAATGCTCCATCTCCGCGATGTCGAGGAATCCCGTCGGCACAGATCCTCGGAACTCCTCCCACCAGCCCCGATGGCGTTCCTCGGCCATGACCCCAAGCGCCTCCACGTACTCGGCATCGCCCTCCTCGAACTCGGAGGCGAGCATGCGTACGCGGTCGGCGCTGATCGGGTAGTTCCCCTTCTCGATCTGCGTGATCTTCGTTCTGGCGAAGCCGAACAGCGCGGCAGCTTGGGCGGTCGTGCGGCCAGCGCAGTCGCGCATCTTCCGCAGCTCGGTTCCTACCCGTTCCTGCCTTGCTGATGGGGTAGTTCGTGGTGGCATGCCCCAAGCATCCATCGCGACCCATCGGAGGGTCCAGCAATCCACCGATCGAGTGAAGGCTGGTGGTAGAAGTACCCCAACATGTACCACTCATGCTCTACAGTCGGTGCTGCGCCGATCACTCGCTGGCGCGTCAAATCCCTTACACCGCTGGGAGAATCCCATGCGTAACCTCAACTCGCCCTCCCTCACGATCTCCCGTGAGGCCCTCCGCGAAGCGATGGCCAGGGCCGGATGGCCGCCCTCCGCCATCGCCGACGCCGAACTCGCGCTCGTCGAACTGATCGTCAACGCCTGGCGTCACGGCGAGACGACGTCGCCCGTCGTCCTGATCGTCTTCCTCCGCAACACCCTCCGGGTCACCGTCGCCGACCGCAGCGCGACGCTCCCTGAACCCCGGAACCCCTCCGCCCTCTCCGAGACCGGCCGGGGCCTCCAACTCGTCAAGGGCCTCACCCACCGCTGGGGCGTGGAGCCCCAGAAGCTCGGCAAGACGGTCTGGTTCGAGCTGGACGGTGCCGCGTGAACGCCCTGCATCCGATCCACCCCTCCGACCCCGCGATCCGGCACCTCACCACCCGCCAGATCATCGAGCTGATCGTCGAACTGCGATCCGAGAGCCGCGAATTCGGCCTTCTCTGGCCCTCCGCCAAACCCGGCGAGACCGCGATGAACGGCCGCGTGCTGGTGAACCTCGGCAACATCCCGGCCAGCACGCTCATCAATCTGCTGGCGCTGCTGCGCGACTACAACCGTCACCGGGGCCACCGGTGCTCGGACTGCTGATCCTGATCATCCTGGCGGCCGTCGTCGGGGCGGTCTGCGAAGCCCGGACCCGAAAGGTCCGCAGGGGCCGGTGAGGCATCCTGGTCGCCGTGAACCTCTCCTTCGCCCCGCCGCCCCCGTACGACCTCGGCCCGGACCCGGACCTCCACCTCTGGCTCGCCGAGTGGGTCGAGCTGATGCCCGACCGGATCGTCCACCTCGGATCCGACGACGGCCGCAGCCACGGCCGGTTGTGCTGGGACGTGTTGGAGCCGACCGGCCTGCTCCACCCGCACTGTGGACACTGCAAGCACGGGCACGGGGGGCCGCGGGATGTGCGGGCGATGGAGGCCGCGCTGGCGATCGTGGTGTCGCCGGAGGAGGCGCCACCGTGGATCGCCGGCACCCTCATCCGGGACCTCGTGTACCGGGGCGGGGACGGCCCGATGCGACCGGTGGCCGACGCGATCGGCCTCGGGCTGGTGACACTGCTGGGCCCGGATGCCCAGTGGCGGGCCAACGGCTCGACGGCGTACGGAGAGGAGCCGCGGGGGCGCGTGTCGTGGCGTTCGGTCACCGAGGCGACGTTCGACGCGGCGATCGTCGGGATCGGCAACGGTCACGCGGTGGTGATCGCGGCGACGGGGGAAGACTAGAAGCTGCGGAGATCGTAGAGGTAGGACTTGCCGCCCTTCCAGCTGCGCCAGGGCCCAAGGGGCGGGAACGGCTCCTCGCCACCCGTACGCCCCAGCAGTGGCCAGGAGTTGGCAATCCCGTGCGCATCGACGGTGCACCACCCCCGGTCGGGGAACCAGCGGCACCAGAGATCCAGATCGAGCCGCTTGAACGAGGGCCTGCCGTTGAAGTCGCCATCACGGAGGAACCGATACGTCAGGCCATCCACCCGCCGAACGAACTCGATCAACAAGACACCCCACCTCCTCTCCCGAAGCGCCCAAGATAACCCCCACCCCACCCGACCTCGCGCATAATTTGCACCCCCTCAAGCGGCCCGTCCGCCAGCCACCGAAGGCCCGACGCATCGCGAGAAGTCGGCCGGTCCGACTTCCTTTGCGATCCCCACACCTCGTGCGCGGCCCGACCCCCCCGGCCAAC
Source organism: Kitasatospora sp. NPDC057904 (assembly GCF_042887925.1). Classification (NCBI taxonomy): domain Bacteria; kingdom Bacillati; phylum Actinomycetota; class Actinomycetes; order Kitasatosporales; family Streptomycetaceae; genus Kitasatospora; species Kitasatospora sp. NPDC057904. The sequence goes on along the minus strand of NZ_JBHVOL010000017.1, from coordinate 45,239 downwards.
CGGTCAGCTCGGCAAGACACAGGAAGTCGGCCGGTCCGACTTCCTGCACAAGGTCGCGGGCCTCATGCACGCTGCCCGCCGCCGCTCCGAGGGCAACTGGCGCCCAGCAGACGCGGCGACCGGGCCGCTGCACGTGGCCAGAAGCCCGCCGCAGCGCAGGAAGTCCGCTGGGCCGACTTCCTGCACAATCCGCCGAAGAAGAAAGGTTCCTGCCGCCGTGGCCAAGGACACCCTGGCGCAGGAAGTCGACCCGGCCGACTTCCTACGCGGCGCTTGTCGCGGGATCCGCCCGGTGGCCCCGGCGGGGGTGCATCTGCCGTGCTGGCGGCTGGTTGCGGCCCGCGTGAGAAGTCGACTCGGCCGACTTCTCGCGCGCCTGGACGTGCCAAGGCGGAAGAAACGCTCCTGCCGCAGTGCGTGGCCAGGGCCGCCCACTGCCGGCGCCCGGCGTAGGAAGTCCGCTGAGCCGACTTCTCGTGCAACCCGCCGAAGAAGAAAGGTTCCTGCCGCCGTGGCCAAGGCCGCCCTGGCATAGGAAGTCGACCCGGCCGACTTCCTACGCGGCGCTTGTCCCGGGATCTGCCCGGTAGCCCCGGTGGGGGTGCATCTGCCGCGCTGGCGGCTGGTTGGGGGTCCGCGTGAGAAGTCGACTCGGCCGACTTCTCGTGCACCCGGACGTGTCAAGGCAGAAGAGACGCTCCTGCCGCCGTACGTGGCCAGGTCCGTCCGTTGTCGGCGCCCGGCGTAGGAAGTCGACCCGGCCGACTTCCTGTGCGATCCGCCGAAGAAGAAAGGTTCCTGCCGCGTCGGCTGAGGATGCCTTGGCATAGGAAGTCGATGTGGCCGACTTCCTACGCGGCCCTTGTCGCGGGATCTTTCTAGTGCCGCATCAGGCAACGTTCGCCCTGGTGACGACTTCGCGTAGGCGCTCGTCGGCGGCGTGCTTGTTCCGCCAGATGATGTAGCGGCGGATCATACTGCCATGTTCTTTGTGGCTGGCGTGGTCGGTGCCGTCGAGGGCGAAGCAGCGAAGGGCGGTGAACTTGGCCTCGATCCGGTTGAGCCAGGAGCTGTTGGTCGGGGTGTAGGCGATTTCCACGTTGTTCGCCGCCGCCCACGTCCCGACCCGCTGGCACTGCTTCGTCGTCAGGTGCGGCGAGTAGTTGTCGCAGACGATCGCAATACGAACGTCCGCCGGGTGCAGCGAGCGCAGGTAGCGGCAGAACTCCAGGAACTTGGAGCAGTTCCTGGTCTTCTTGACGTGGCCGTAGAGCTGGCCCTTGGCGAGGTCGTATGCGGCGAACAGGTGCCGGACGCCGTGCGGTCGGGTATAGGTGGCCCGCCGCCGGGGTCTGGGCCCGCGGTCGGGGTCCTTGCCCTTTCCGCCGCGTTCGGCCCACTGCCGGCCCGGGTGCGGCTGGAGGTTGAGCGGGCCGAACTCGTCCAGGCAGAAGACGGCTTCGGGCTCGCCCTCTTCGGGAATGACCTCGCCGTCGGCGATCGCGTAGAGGTGTTCGACCCGGGCTTTCTTGGCTGCGTAGTCGGGATCCTTCGAGGTCTTCCAGGTTTTCACGCGTTGAAACGAGACGCCCTTCTCGCGGAGCAGGACCCGAAGGCCCTCGTGGCTGATGTCGTCGACCACCCCCTCGGCGACCAGGAAGTCGGCCAGCTTGGCCAGGCTCCAGGTCGAGAACGGCAGGCCGTGCTCGGCTGGCTTCGACTTGGCGATTTTCTTGGTCTCCCGGCGCTCGGGCAGCGTGAACGTCCTCGGCCGTGCGCCCTTGTATTTCGGGCAGAGCGAGTCGAAGCCGTCGGCGTTGAAGTTGTGGATCACGTCGCGGACCCGGTCCGCGCCGGTGAACGTGACCTCGGCGATCTTCGCCACGGGCATTCCCTGGGCCGACAGCAGCACCATCCGGGCCCGCCGCCAGGTCACCACCGACCCAGTGCCCCGGCGGACGATCCGCAGCAACCGCCCGCCCTCGCCGTCATCAATCTCACGGACCCTTACTCGTTCTGCCGTGCACCAACAGCCTCGCGTCAGGAGCGGACGGGGACAGGAGCGCGTTCGGTGTGCGCTACCTGGCGCGGCGCCGCCGTAGCTCCTCCAGCCACTCTCGTACCTGCTCGTCGTTGTGCAGGTACGGCTCCTCGGGCCCCGGCCGCAAATCGATCCCGTGGAGGTGCTCCAGCGCCCACAGTGACAGGTCGTCCCATTCCAATTCGTCATCGAGGAACCAACGCCCGGCCCACCGGTCGGCTGCATCCCGGCTTACGCGTCCGTCGGCCACAGCAGAGAACCACGACTCGATCTCGTCCAGGTCTGGCTGATCTCTTCCATTCACGGCCTCACCGTATCCAGGCCAGGGCAAAGGCTGTCTGACGCGGCACCAGTGGCCCCGGCGGGGGTGAATCTGCCGTGCTGGCGGCTGGTTGGGATCCGCACGAGAAGTCGACCCAGCCGACTTCTCGTGCGCCCGGACTTGCCAAGGCAGAAGAAGCGTTTCTGCCGCCGTGCGTGGCCAGGTCCGTCCGTTGTCGGCGCCCGCAGGAGCCCGTGCCGGCGTAGGAAGTCCGCTGGGCCGACTTCTCGTGCGATCCGCCGAAGAAGAAAGGTTCCTGCTCCCTTGGCCAAGGATGCACTGGCGTAGGAAGTCGACGCGGCCGACTTCCTGTGCGGCGCTTGTCCCGGCATCTGCCCGGTGGCCCCGGCGGGGGTGCATCTGCCGTGCCGAAGGTGCACCCGAGAAGTCGGCCACGTCGACTTCCTGCGCAGACGGCTCGCCCTACGCGCGCTGCTCGGAGCGCCTCTTCGGCGAACTGGGCTCCCGAGTGGGGCCCGGTGCTCAATGGGTGCGTCGAACGGCCGTTGTCCGTCCGCTGGCCAGTGAGGTTGGCCAGCAAAAGCCCAGCGCAGCCGACCGCTTCGATAGCACACAGGAAGTCGGAGCGGCCGACTTCCCACGCATCGCAGGCCTCAACCGCGCGACCGTGCCCGCCCGGGTGCGCGGTGGCTTGCCCGCAAGGGTCGGGCGGGGCTGGCCGGCTCGGCGTGGTGCAGGAAGTCGGCCGGTCCGACTTTCCGCGCGAGCCGCGTGCCTCACTCCTGCACTGCCCGCCGCCACTCCGACGGGCTGAGTCCTCGGGCGCGCTTGAACGCGACGCTGAACGCGAAGGCGTCCTCGTAGCCGACGTCCCGTGCCACGGCCGCGATGGTGTCGTCGCCGTTCCGGAGGAGGTTCGCGGCCAGGTCCATCCGCCAGCCGGTGAGGTAGGTGAGCGGCGGCTCCCCCACCAGTGTGGCGAACCGCGCCGCGAACGCGGCCCGCGACAGCCCGACCCGTCCGGCCAGTTCGGCGACCGTCCAGCGGCGGGCCGGTTCCTCGTGCAGGAGCCGCAGTGCGTCGCCGACGGCCGGGGTCGCCAACGCGCGGAACCAGGAGGGGGATTGGGCCTCCGGCCGGGTGCACCACGCGCGGAGGGCGAGCACCAGGACGAGGTCCAGGAGGCGGTTCAGGACCGCGTCCTGCCCGGGCTCCTCCTCGGCGACCTCGGCGGCGAGCAGGTCGAGCGCGCCGCGGGTTCGGGGGCCCGCGGGTACGACGGCCAGCGGCGGGAGCATGCCCAGTAGGCGGCCGCCGAAGTCGTCGCGCAGGTCGTACGCGCCACGGAGCAGGGTGGTGGCGCCGGGTAGCCCGTCGCCGTACGTGCGCGGGGCGAGGTTCTGATGCGCCGGGCCATTGAGGTACTGCTTCACGCCGGCGCGGATCACCACCTGGGGCGGGGTGTCAGGATCGTCGGCGATCGTGTACCGGCCGGCGCCCGTGATCAGCGCGATGTCACCGGCGGTGAGCCGCACCGGGGTCGTACCCGGTTCCTCGTCGAGCCGGATCGACGCGTGCCCGCCGAGTGCCGCGATGACGGTGAGGGGCGGGGGATCGGCGAAGGTCATCGACCAGGGCGGGCGCTGCACCAGTTGCCGCGCCTGGGCGTTGCTCGCGCGGGCCCGGTGGAGGAGATCACTGAGGACGTCCATGGCGGCTCACGCTAGACGATCGCAAAGGAGACGGCGACGATCTCCCATGGATCGTCTGCCCCCAGCGGGATTTCCTGGTGGGCATGCAGACATTCCTCGTTCTCGGCGGCACGGGCACGACCGGCCGCCGCATCGCCCGCCGCCTGCGCGCCTCCGGTCACCCCGTTCGTACGGCTTCTCGCAGCGGCGGCGACGTCCACTTCGACCTTGGCGACCCGGCGAGTTGGGCGCCGGCACTGGACAGCGTCCGCGCCGCCTACCTGATGGAGCCCGACCTCCGTCCGGGCGCCGACCGCCACGAACGCCTTCCGAGGCTCGTCGCCGGAGCCGTGGCGGCGGGGGTGCGGCGCCTGGTGCTGCTCTCCGCCCACGGGGTGGGCGAGGCGGGTGACGACCACCCGCTGAAAGCCGCCGAGCAGGCGGTGCGCGAATCGGGCGTGGAGTGGACGGTGCTCCAACCCGGCTGGTTCGCGCAGAACTTCAGCGAAACGTTCTGGCTTCCGGGCATCGAGGCCGGAAACCTCGCCCTCCCCGCCGGGGACGGGCGGACGCCGTTCATCGACGCCGAGGACATCGCCGACGTGGCGGTGGCCGCCCTCACCGCCGGGGCCGGCCACAACGGCCAGACGTACCAACTGACCGGCCCCCGCCCGCTCGGCTTCGCCGAAGCCGTCGAGCGGATCGCCACCGCGACAGGCCGCCCGATCAGCTACACCCCCATCGCGCCGGAGGCGTACCTGGAACTCCTGACCGCCCAGGGCACCCCGCCCGCCGTCGCCCGCATCTTCACCAACCTGCTCATCGACATCCGCGAGGGGAGGGGCATCACCGTCTCGGACGGCGTTGAACGAGCCCTCGCCCGCCCGCCCCGCTCGTTCGAGGACTTCGTCGCCGGCAGTCGGCTCAGCCGCAATCCACGTACGCCGAGGCGACCGTGACGGGCTGGGTGCTCCCGGGGGCGGTGAGGTCGGTGAGGGGCCCGTTGGCCCACTTCGCCTCCCCGCCGAGGTCCGGCTCGGGGAACAGCCCGACCGCACAGTCCTCGCCGGCGGGGAGGGGCGTACGGACCGACTTGGCCTGCACCGGGGGCGTGATGCCGGTGATGTCGGAACCCCGAAGCTGTGACAGCGGCCCCTGCCACACGATGGCCCCGCGTCCGCCCTTTCCCGAGTACAGACACACGTTCGCCTTGGCGCACCCCTCGGCAGCCTGAGCAACCGGCCCGAACGCCAGCGGCGCGCCGAGCAGGGTGGCCGAGGTCAGGCAGACGGCGAGGGTTCGTATCCGTCGCATGTGGATCATTGCTCCCAGGATCCGTGCGGGCCCCACGGCGGGTCCGCAAAGTGTCGCCATGCTGACATGTACATCGCCGTGATTTCCCTCGATGTATCCGCGCTTTCTCCCGGTCGGCCTCGGAAGTCGAGCCGTGCACCGGTGCCCACGCATGAGAAGTCGAACCCGCCGACTTCTCGCGACTGCAGAAGGGGGAACGTTCCTGCGCCTGCCGGAAACGGTGGGCGCTGCATCAGAAGTCGATCCTTCCGACTTCTGATGCAGCGCCGCCTCGCATCCCTCGGCTGCGAGGGCTGCGAGGGCTGCGGGGGCTGCGCGAAAAGTCGACCTCACCGACTTCTCGCGCGGAGGCCGGCCGTTGCTCAGCTGCCCGCGTCGAAACGTTCCTGCTGGCTGCCGCGAGCTGAGGCGCCGGCAAGAGGCGTCATGCGCGGAAGGCCGGCTGCGTGGCCAAGTGATCCGGCCCGCGCGAGAAGTCGACCCAGCCGACTTCTCGCGCCCGGACCGCCCGGGAGACAGAACCGTTCCCGCAGCCGGCGAAGGAGCGCCTTGCGCAGGAAGTCGATGGGGCCGACTTCCTGTGCGGCGTCCACGGGAGGCCCGCCCAGTGGTTTCGGTGTGGGTGCTCCTGCTGCGGCGGTGTGCGGTCAGGTCCTGCGTAGGAGGTCGACCTCGCCGGCTTCCTACGCGGCGTTCGCCTTGGGGTCTGTTCGGTTGTGCCGGGGCCTTGCACAGGAAGTCGATGTGGCCGACTTCCTGTGTGGCGTTCTCCGGGAGGCCCGCCCAGTGGTCTCGGTGTGGGTGCTTCTGCTGCGCCGGCGTGTGGTTAGGTCCTGCGCGGGAAGTCGACCCAGCCGACTTCCTGCGCACGGGGCCTCGGGCGGCGGCCGCGGATCCAGTAGGCGGTGGCCTGCCCGAGGATGCGATGCCTGTCGGTGGGCGCGAGAAGTCGGCCGAGTCGACTTCTCGCTTTCTCGCTCAACCGGCCACCCGCACCACGTACTTGCCCGTCGCCCTCCCCGTCTCCATGGCGTCGTGGGCGGCGGGGACGTCGGTGAGGTCGGCCAGTTCGGTGACGGGGAGGGGGAGGTGGGCCTCGGCGAGGAAGTCCATGGCGCGGCGGATCGCGCGGGCCAGCTTCGCGGGGGCGGTGGCGGCCAGGCCGCGGTGGCTGAAGCCGGTGACGGTGAGGTTGCCGGCCATGAGGCGGCCGAGCGGCGGCAGGGCGTCGACGGCGCCGCCGCCCGCGTTGCCGAAGAGGACGATCCGGCCGCCGGGGGCGGCGAGGTCGAGGTCGGTCGGCAGGGCCGAGGTGCCGAGCGGGTCGAGGATCAGGTCGACGCCCTGCCCGTCCGTGGCCTTCCGGACGGCCTCGACCAGGTCCTCGTCGCGCGCGAACGCCGCGTCGTACCCGGCCGCGACGGCCGCCGCGGCCTTCTCCGGCCGGCCCACCGTGCCGAGCAGCCGGCCCCCGCCCAGCAGTGGCACCAACTGGGCGACGGCGCTGCCGATCCCGCCGCCCGCCGAGTGCACGAGCACGGTGTCGCCGGCGGTGAAGCGCCCCGCGTCGGTGAGCAGCAGGACGGACGTGGCCAGGCCCAGCGGGACGGCCGCGGCCTCGCGCAGCCCGACCCCGTCCGGGACGGGCACGGTGAGCGCGGCCTCGGCGACGGCGACCTCCGCCAGTCCGCCGCCGACCGGTGCGGCCACGACCCGGTCGCCGACCGCGAGCCCCGTGACGCCCTCGCCGAGCGCCCGGACCGTCCCGGCCACCTCCTTGCCCGGCAGGTACGGCCACTCGGAGGTGTAGCCGCCGTCACCGCGCCGCGCCATGACGTCGACGAAGTTGAGTCCGGCGTAGGCGACGTCGACGGCCACCTGCCCGGGGCCGGGCTTCGCCGTCTCGACGTCCTTGACCTGCGAGTTCTCCGCCCCGCCGGGTGCGGTCATCACGAGTGCGCGCATGTCGGTTCCCCCTGGAGCTACGATGTTCTACGAACGACGAAATTAGTACCACTCATCTTCGATGTTTGTCGAACATCGAAGGAGGACGCCGAACCTGGAGGCCCACCCGTGCCCCGCAGCACCAGCCGCCGCCGGACGGCGCTCGCGCACCCGGAAGTCGAGGACATCGACCTGCTCGACGTGCTGCACGCGCTCTCCGACCCCACCCGGATGACGATCGTGCGCACCCTCGCCGCCGAGCCCGAGCGCGCCTGCGGCACCTTCCCGGTGGACGTCGCGCCGTCCACGCTCAGCCACCACTTCAAGGTGCTGCGCGAGTCCGGCCTCATCCGCCAGCGCGAGGAGGCCAACCGCCGCCTCACCGCGCTGCGTTCGGCCGATCTGGAGGCGCGCTTCCCGGCCCTGCTGGCCACCGTCCTCGCCGCGTACGAGAGCGCCGAGTACGAGAGCACCACGTACGAGAGCGCCGCCGAGCCCGTGGAAGAGCCCCTGGAAGAGCCCAGGGAAGAGCCCCTGGAAGAGCCCGGCGGCGCCTGATCCCGAAGGTGCCGAGCTCAGCGCCGGCGCCAGACCATCCACCCCTGCTGCCGGTCGACCCGCTCGACGAACCATTCGGCCGGATGCCCCGGCCAGGCCGCCTCCGGCTCCGCGCCCTCGGTGGCCGGGGGCATGACGACCGCCGTGGCCGCCGCGGGGATCGGCCGGTTGCGCGGGTCGAGGTACCAGACGCGGCCCCGGTAGACCTCGAAGGCCTGCGTGCTGCGGATCCCCCAGTCGCCGTCCCAGCTGAACACGACGCTGTCGTCCGGGTGGAGGCCGGCCCGCTCGGTGAAGCCGGTGGCGAGGCTCCGGCGCCAGTTCGAGTGCGGGTAGCTGATCCGGTCGGTGATCGTGACGGTGGCGAACCCGGCGAACAGTGCCAGCGCGACGGCGAGCCAGACCGCCCGGCGCGAGGTGATCGTCCGCAGCAGGACCACGAGGCCGAGCACGGCGAACGCGACCGCGGTCGTCCGCATGATGTGCAGCGAGCTCCAGTCGCCGCCGAGGAACAGGGCGTCCGGCATGCCCCAGGCGACGAAGGCCTGCGTCTTGAGCAGCGGGCCGGCCGACAGCACCACCGCGCCGCCGAGTGCCAGCGTGAGCCCGGCCGCCCCGGCCAGGGTCCGGCCCAGGGCGCGGCCCCGGAGTCGGGCCAGTGCCGCGCTGCCGATCACGAAGGCCGCCGGGACGAGGCACGCCGTGTAGCGGGCGTACACCCAGTCGTCGATCCGCTTGTCGTCCGGCAGTGCGGCGGCCGCCGCCAGCGCGGTGCCGACGAGCAGCGCGACCAGCACTCCGCCGACGACCCGGTACGGCCGGGTGACGCGCTTGTCGAAGACGGCGAACAGGCAGATCACGACGGCCACTCCGGCGACTCCCCAGGTGGAGATGATGACGTACCAGATCTGGCCGGCCGTCCGGGTCAGGGTCCGCGAGGCCGCCTGCGGGTCGGTCAAGCCCTTCCACAGGAAGCCGCCGACGTCGCTGGCCGGCACGGTGAACCGCGCGCGTAGCCAGGAGTCCAGCAGCTTGGCGCCGAGGACGCCCGCCCCCAGCGAGCCGAGGCCCGCCACCGTCGAGCGCCACGGCGCCCAGCGCAGCAGCAGGACCCCGGCGAACACCACGCCGGTGAGGGCGACGACGACGCCGCCGCGGTCGTGCGTGGCCATCGCGTAGGCGGCGGTCAGCCCGGCGCCGGCGGCGTGCCACGCGCGGCGGCGGGTCGTGCCGTCCGCGAGCCAGCCGTGCAGGCAGAGCAGCCAGGCCAGGACGAGGACCGGCATGACGGTGTCCGTCAGTGCGAACTCCGAGTAGAAGACGAGCGGCGGCAGCAGCGCCGTCGCGGCGGCGAACGCGTACGCCTGGGGCCGTCCGAGGCCGAGGCGGCGCAGGCCGACCCAGGCCAGGGGGAAGACGAGCGCGTTGAGCAGGGCGTTGATGCCCATCACGAGGTGGTAGGCGGTGGACGGGTCGTCGGCGATGCGCAGGGCGGGGGAGATGAGCAGGGGGTATCCGCCCGGGATGACGACGCCGACGGGCATCTCGGTCGTGGGGTGTCCGGCCAGGACCCGGGCGAGGACGAGGTACGACTCCTCGTCGGGGTGGACGGACGGGTAGCTGAAGTCCCGCACGAGGTAGAGCCGGAACAGGACCTCGGCGAAGTACCCGGCGAACAGCACCCAGATGCGGAGCCAGCGCCTCGGGTCGGTCCGGCGCTCCGTGCGGTGCGGAGCGCCCTCGGCGATCCGGTCCTCGTCGGTGGCCGGTGCGGACGTCAGTTGCATGTGCCAACCCCTCCCCTGGTGATGCGGCTGTGTGCGCGGGGCGGGGCCGCCCCTGATGTCGCCCGACTATATATGTCGTCCAGCGTCATATGTAGTCGAGGTGGTCGAGGGGGTCGTTCCCGGCGGGTCCGAGGGGTCGAAAAGAATCTTGAGAAGCGCCTGCAACCGATCGCCGGGATGAACGTCTATGTCAGTGAGAAGCAGGGAGCCACGATCAAACTCCCGGGGTGCGCGGAAGTTGCAGCCCGCTCTCGACCAGCCATCAGCCATCAGTGCGCTGCTGCGGCATGCCCGCAGCGCGGCTCCAGGGGGGAACCATGTCCACCATCGTTCGTATCCGTCGTACCCGTCGCGCCGTCGTCGCTGCTGCCGCCCTGGGCGCAGCCGCTGTCTGCGGATCGGTCGTGGTCACCGCCCCGGCCGCCTTCGCGGCGGAGCCGTCGCACACCTCGCTCACCGTCCAGGCCCCGGCCTCGGTCGGGTTCGCCGGCGGGCCGGTCGCGTTCACCGAGAACATCACCAACTCGGGCTCGGAGGAGACCGGTTACAACCTGGAGCTGAAGACCACCACCGGGGCCGGAACGCCGCCGAACTCGATCGTCATCGACTACAAGGACCCGGCCGACGGCGCGTGGAAGTCGGTGCCGCTGGCGATGACCAGGGGCAACGAGAGCGTGGTGTACGAGGGGACGGTGATCGGACTCACCGTTCCGGCCGGTCGGACCCGCAAGGTCGACCTGCGGATCGGCGCGCCGATGGGCCTGGCCCACGACGGCGCCTCCAACGGCGGCTTCGATTCGATCACCCTGCGCTCCGACCTCACCACCCCGCCGCACCTCCACGACCGGGTGGAGGCCGAGGCGACCAGCACGATCAAGGTCACGTCGATCGGGAGCTCCCTCGCCCACGTGCCCGCCTCCGCCGTCGCGGGCGGCGCGCCGATCGAGTTCGACGCCGTCCTCGACAACCCCACGCCCTCCGACTACACCAACCTCGGCAACGTCCTGTTCGTCGACAAGCACGCGACCGTCCAGGTGCGGACGGCGGACGGGGGCTGGCGCACGCTGGACAAGGTGCCCGGTGACACGCCCGAGGAGCCGGTCGGCGTCTACCTCCAGGGGCGCGACTCCAGCCTCCGGGCGGGCGGCCACCTCGTGGCCCGGGTGCGGATGTCGTACGACGCGACGACCCCGGCGGGCGCCACCGAGGTGAACCCGTGCGTGTTCGTCAACGAGGGTCGGCCGTTCTGGGGGACCACGCTGTGCTCCACGGGCGCGAAGGTGCAGGTCCAGCCCGCGGGCACGAAGACGCCCGAGCCGACCCCGTCCTCCTCCGCCCCGAAGCCGGTTCCGTCCACCTCGGCCCCGTCGGCCCCGGCGCCCTCCACCCCGGCGTCCTCGGCCCCGGCCGTTCCCGTCGTGCCGGCCTCCGACGGCACCCCGAGCGCCCCGGCGGCGGCCCCGTCCACCACCCCCGCGCCGCAGGCCCCCGCCCCTCAGGCCCCGGCGGCCGACGCCCAGCTCGCCTCCACCGGTGCCGACCACACCACCGCCCTCCTCGGCGGCGGCCTCGCCCTGACGGGCCTCGGAGCCGGCGCCCTCTGGCTGCGCCGCGTGCTGCGCCGGGCCTGAGCGAACGCCAAGGAGCCCGTCACCCTCCCGGGTGACGGGCTCCAACCGCTCGGTGCGCTCCGTGCGGCGTCAGCGCAGCCGCGACGACGACAGGATCGATGCCAGGTGCGCCACCACCATGCCCCACGTGATCACCGTGATCCCCGCGAGCGCGGCCCGGGTCGGCGTCAGCCCGCCCACCGCCGCGTCCGCGACGGCCGCCGCGAGCAGCACCAGCGAGGCCTCGATGCCGTTCGTCACGCGGTGGATCTTGAACACCGACGCGAGCCGGCGGGCCGTCGCGATGCCCTGGGAGCGCGGCTGGGTCGACTCCTCGTCGGCCGGGGCCGCGCCGCTGCGGGCGCGGGCGACGTCCACCAGGTCCGTCGAGGCCTTCAGCAGCACCACGCCGAGCGCCGCCGCCAGCCCGGCCGACACCCACAGCTCCGACCCACCCCGGGCCGCCCGCACGCCCGCGCCGATCATTAGCGCGGCGTCCGCCAGGTAGGCGCCGAGGCGGTCGACGTAGACCCCGGCCATGCTGAACTGGCGCTTCCAGCGCGCCACTTCGCCGTCCACGCAGTCGAACAGCAGGAACAGCTGGAACAGCACCACCGCGAGCACGGCCCCCGTCAGGCCGGGGATCAGCAGGGCCGCCCCGCCGCCGACGCCGCAGACCACCATGACCCACGTGAGGGTGTTCGGCGACACCGAGGTCCGCACCAGCTGCCGGGTCGTGCGCAACGAGAGGCGGCGCATGTACAGCCGGCCCGCCCAGTGCTCACCGTTGCGACTCTGCAGCTTGGCCTGCGGCTGGCACACCTCGCGCAGCTCCGAAAGCGCCGGAGCAGCCACCATGACGAATCCCTCCACCGGTCCGGCGGGACCCGCCGGACGTCCTGTCCCGAAACGATCATCGAACGATCCACCACAGGGTAGAACCTGCCGGGACCCCGCCCGCGCACGGACGGCTGGACCCCGGACGTCGGGATCATGGAGATCCGGTGGGGGAGGTCGATGGGGCCGGCGGGAACGGGGACCGCGTGGAGGTCCGACGCTCCATCGGATCCGCCGACCCGCGCCGCCTGCCGCGCCGCCTACCGCGCCGCCGGGGGCGACCCGGAGGAGCGGCAGGCGGTGCACGCGCGTGACGTCACGCATCCGCGCGACCGGGCACGCGGGGAGCGGATCCGCGTCCGGGACCTCACGCCACCGCGAGCGTCGGCACCGGCGCCCCGCCGCGGTGCAGCAGGGCCCGCTCGGTCGCCGTCCACACCCCCGACGTCACCAGGTACAGCGCCGCCGCCAGCGGCACCAGCGCCGCGAACAGGACCGTCCCGAACGACAGGTACGGCAGGAACGCCGCCCCCGGCTGGGCGGTCTGCGCCGCCGCTGCCGCGCGCCGGGCCCGGCGGAAGTTCACGTACCCGACGGCCGCCAGCCCCGCGTACAGCACGCCGAACACCGCCAGCTGCCCGACGCCGTGGGCGTTCGCGACGTGCAGGCCGAGCGGGGTGCCGAACACGGTGTGGCCCTGCAGGTCGTCGGAGGTGGTGAACAGCCGGTACATCACCGAGAAGAACGGGATCTGCACGAGCGCCGGCAGGCAGCCGGCCAGCGGCGAGACCTGCTCCTTCTGGTGCAGGTCCGCCATCGCCTCGCGGAGCTTCTCCGGGCGGTCCTTGTGCTTGCGGTTCAGCTCGGCGATCTTCGGGGCGAGGCGGGCGCGGTCCTTCTCCCCGCGCGCCGCGGCCCGCGCGAGCGGGTGCAGGGCGAGGCGAACGGCGACGGTGAACAGGACGATCGCGAGCGCGGTCGGGACGACGTGGGCGAGCCCGGCGACGACGGTGTGGGCGACGGCGACGGCAGGGTCGAGAACGGCGAGAACGGACATGGTGGAGCGAGCCCTCCGGGGTCTCGGGACATGGGTGATCGACGGAGGGCGGCCGCGGGGAACGGCGGGGATGGGGAACCGGACTGGGGAACCAGCCGGAAGCCGGGCGGCAAGACCCGGCCGGAGAACCGGACTGGGAACCGCGCCGGACGGACCCGGGCGCTACGCGGCCGCCGGGGCCGCGCCGGGTGCCCTGGGGCGTCGCCGGCCCCGGGCGTCCGGATCGCGCTGGGACAGGAAGGCCGTACGGAACGCACGGCGCCGCAGCATGCCGTTGCGGACGGCGGCGGGAGCGCGCGCCCCCAGCAGCCGGGCCCCGGCGAGCGTGCCCGCGACGGCACCGGCCAGCAGCACCACGGCGGCGACGGTCGCCACCGAGGCGAGCGATCCGCCCTCGGTGAGCAGCTCGCCGGTCAGCACCCGGAGCAGGCCGAACAGCATCGCGATCACGGTCACGGTGTGCTCCCTTCGCTCGGTGCCCGGCGGACTCACCCGGCGGACTCGCCTGACGGACTCGCAGGACGGTGACGACGATCGTACGACGTTCCGGCTTCCGGCGTACACGAGATGTCCCGGTGGATGCCCGGAGCGGGCGCGGAGGAGGCACCGCCGGAGGTGTAGCCGGCTGTGCTACACGGGGCTACCTTGGAAGGGTGAAGACGATTACCCAGCGGGAGTTCCGGAACAACTCCGCCGCGGTGATGGACGCCGTCGAGGCGGGGGAGACCTTCCACATCACCAGGAACGGGGTCGAGGTCGCCGAGCTGCGGCCGGTGTCGAACCGGCGACGGCTCACGGCGGAGGAGCTGGTCGCGCGGCACGTGAAGCTGCCGCGCGTGGACTACCAGCAGATGCGCAAGGAGGCCGAGGAGGACTTCGGCTCCGAGGAGCTGGTGGGCGACGACGGCGACGACCCGTTCGAGCGCCGGCGTGGCTGAGCGCCGGCGGGCCTCCCGGCGCCGGCCCGCCGGGGTCCTCGACACGTGCGTCTACATCGACCTCGCGCTGCTCAGCCCGGCCGACCTGCCCGCCGTGCCGGAGCTCACCGCGATCACCTTCGCCGAACTCCAGCAGGGCGTGTCGATGGCCCGCGACCCGATCAGCCGGGCGGCCCGCCTGGAGGTGCTCGGCGCCGCGATGGCCGACTTCGACCCGCTGCCGTTCGACGCGGCCGCCGCCGCCCGCTACGGCACCCTCGTCACCCTCACCATCGCGGCCGGGCGCCAGCCCCGCCCGCGCCGGATCGACCTCATGATCGCCGCCGTCGCCTCCGCCCACGGCCTGCCGCTCTACACCCGCAACGTGGCCGACTTCCGCGGACTGGCGTCGGCGGTGGAGGTCATCGGCGTGTGACCGGCCGCGTCGGCCGCGCCACCCATGCCGGCCGCGTCGGCCCGGCGCCCGAAGGCCGCCCGTTCGTACCGCGGGCGTGCTTGCAGCAAGCGGATCCATCGCCGCCGCCCGCCGCCCGCCGCCCGCCGGTCTCCGGTGCCGGCAGGCGGCAGCACGCGTACTCCGTACTACCCCGCCCCGTCAGCCCAGGCGCACCGTCGTGCCCGTGGCGGCCGAGGTGCGGGCCGCTTCCAGGACGGTGAGCGTGGCGACCGCGTCGTGCGGGTCGACCGGGGCCGGGGTGCCGGGGTCGGCCAGGGCGGCGGCGATGCCCGCGTAGAAGGCCGGGTAGTCGCCCGGGTCGGTGGGGAGGGGGATCGGCGCCTCGTCGGTGCCGAGCGTGCCGTAGTGCGCGGGCTGGTCGGCGCCCCACGGACGGTCGCCGTCGGGGCGCAGGCCGGAGCGCAGGTCGGCCTCCTGCGGGTCCATGCCGGACTTGACGTACCCGGCGGCGTCGCCGAGCACCCGCAGCCGGGGCCCGAGCAGCGGGGTGAGGGCGCTCGTCCACAGGTGGGAGCGGGTGCCGGAGGCGTGGGTGAGGGCCAGGAACGCGTCGTCGTCCACGACCGCGCCGTCCCGCCGGACGTCGATCTCCGCGTACACCGTCTCGACCGGCCCGAACAGCGTCAGCGCCTGGTCGACCAGGTGGCTGCCCAGGTCGTACAGGGTGCCGCCGGCCTCGGCCGGGTCGGCGAGCTCGCGCCAGCCCGGCTTCGGCTTCGGCCGGAAGCGCTCGAACCGGGACTCGAACCGGTGCACCCGGCCCAGCGCGCCGCCCCGGACGAGGCGGGCGGCGGTCAGGAAGTCGCCGTCCCAGCGGCGGTTCTGGAAGACCGAGAGCAGGACGTTCCGCGACTCCGCCAGCCGGCACAGCTCCAGCGCCTCGGCGGCGGTGCCGGCCAGCGGCTTGTCGACGACGGTGGCCAGCCCGGCGCGCAGGGCGGCGCGGGCGAGCGGGGCGTGGGTGCGGTTGGGCGAGGCGATGACGACCAGGTCCAGCGCGTCCGGGTCGGCCAGCAGCTGCTCGGGCGTGTCGACCGCGCGGGCGCCGGGGTGTTCGCGCTGCAGCTGCGCGCGGCGCTCCGGGTTGGCGGTGACCACGGCGTCCAGCCGCAGGCCGGGGGTGGTCGCGATGAGCGGGGCGTGGAAGGCGGAACCGGCCAGGCCGTAGCCGATCAGGCCGACGCGGAACGGGCGGGGGGTCTCGTCGGGGCTCATGCGTCCACTCAATCACGGGCGGTCCGGCCGTCCCGTCCAGCCATGTCGCGGCTGCGGGGCGGTTCCGGGGCCGCTCCGGGGCGGCCCCGGAACCGCCCCGGCCGCGTGCCCGGCCCCGTTCCGGTGAACGGACCGTGCTGCCGTCGTTCAGGCGTGCCGATTAGGCTGTGCCGCGTCAGGGCCTTCGCAAGACGTCGCAACACTTCGGGAGACACGCACGTGGCAGACCGCAAGCCCATCGAGTCCTGGCTGACCGACATGGACGGCGTCCTCATCCACGAGGGCACGCCGATCCCCGGCGCGGAGGAGTTCCTGCGCCGGCTCCGGGAGTCCGGCAAGCCGTTCCTGGTCCTCACCAACAACTCCATCTACACCCCGCGCGACCTCAGCGCCCGCCTGGCCGGCATGGGCCTTGAGGTCCCCGAGGAGTGCATCTGGACGTCGGCCCTGGCGACCGCCAAGTTCCTCAAGGGCCAGCGGCCCGGCGGCACCGCGTACGTGATCGGCGAGGCGGGTCTCACCACCGCGCTCTACCAGGCCGGTTACGTGCTGACCGACAACAACCCGGACTACGTCGTCCTCGGCGAGACCCGCACCTACAGCTTCGAGGCGCTGACCAAGGCGATCCGCCTGATCAACCAGGGCGCCCGGTTCATCTGCACCAACCCCGACGAGACCGGCCCGTCCACCGAGGGCGTGCTGCCGGCCACCGGCTCGGTCGCCGCGCTGATCACCAAGGCCACCGGCGTCGAGCCGTACTTCGTCGGCAAGCCCAACCCGCTGATGATGCGCGAGGCGCTGAACAGCGCCGGCGCCCACTCCGAGAGCGCCGTCATGATCGGCGACCGGATGGACACCGACATCGTCGCGGGCATGGAGGCCGGCATGGAGACGATCCTGGTGCTCACCGGCCTGACCGCCGCGGCCGACGTGGAGCGCTTCCCGTACCGGCCGACCCGCGTGGTCAAGTCGATCGCGGACCTGGTCGAGCTGATCTAGCGTCCTGATCCAGCTTTTGCGGTGCCGAATCGGGCTCCGTCTCCCGCCGCCAGCCGGAGACGGAGCCCTTTGCGTGCGCGGAACTCGTACGTGTGGGGAGGAACGGACGGATGGTCACCACGGGGGAGCCGGCGGCCGGGGAGAAGCGGGTCACCTGGGCCGAGCTCTACTTCGACCTGGTCTTCGTCTTCGCGGTCACGCAGGTCTCCGGCCTGCTGCACCACCACCACGACTGGCGGGGCGTCGCCGAGGCGCTCGTCGTGTTCGTGCCGGTGTACTGGTGCTGGGTCGGCACGACGGTGCAGGCCAACATCCGGGACGTGGACAACCTGCGGGACCGCGTCGGCATCCTGCTGGTCGGCCTGGCGGGCCTGTTCATGGCGCTCGCCGTGCCGGGCGCGTGGGGCGGGCGGGGCGTGCTGCTCGGCGCCGGGTACTGGCTCGCGCGGGTGGTGCTGGTCGTCCTGCTGATGCGCGTCCCGGGCGTCTGGCGCGGCCCGTACGGGGTCGGGGTGCTGGTCAGCGGGCCGCTGCTGGTGGTCGGCGGACTGCTGCCGGACGGGCCGCGGCTCGCGCTGTGGGCCGCGGCGGCGGCGTGCGACCTCGCCGCACCGGTGCTGTTCCGGCGGCGGCTCGCGGCGGTGGCGTACCACCCGTCGCACATGCCGGAACGGTTCGCGACCTTCCTGCTGGTCGCGCTCGGCGAGTCGATCGTCGGGATCGGCGCGACGGCCGCCCGGGCCCGGCTGGACGCGCCCGAACTCACCGCCGTCGCGGCCGCGTTCACCATCTCGGCGGGCCTGTGGTGGCAGTACTTCGTCTACGCGGCGGACGCCATGCGGCACGCCGTCGAGGTCACGGACTCGCGCCGGGACGTCGTCCGGCGGATCTTCCAGTACGGGCACCTGGCGCTCGTCGCCGGCGTGATCGGCGTCGCGGTCGGCTTCGGCGAGACGGTCGCGGACCCTTGGCGCGCGCTCGGTCCCGGTGCGGTGGCGCTGCTGTACGGCGGCTGCGGGCTGTACCTGCTGACCTTCGGCTACACCCGGTGGATGATGTTCCGCAAGGTGGCGACCACGCGCATCACCGCGGCGCTGCTGGTGCTGGGCCTGCTGCCCGCGATGATCAACCTGCCGGCGCTGGCGGTACTCGTGGCTCTGGCGGTGCTGCTGGTGGCGCTCAACGTGGTGGAACACCTCATCGTGGCGCGGGTCGCCACAGGGGAGCCAGGGGAGGCAGGGGAGGCAGGGGAGGCACCGGAAGCCTCACCGGCTGCCATCCCCACCCCCTCCTCGCCGTCCGCCCCCGCTGCTGCGGAGTGATGCGTCGCCGTTCTCGCCGTCATCTCCACCCCTTCCACACTCCCCGCCCCCGCTCCTGCGGAGCGAGCTGTCGGTGGGCCTGTGTAGCGTTCGGGGTGCAAGAGGGCGTGCGGCCGAACAGCCGCTGTGTGGGAGGTAGATGTCGTGACGGACACGGTCGAGGCGAGCACGGTCGAGGCCGGCGCGGGCGGTGGGCTGGAGCTGCCCGGGTCCTGGCGCGAGGTGCTGGGCGCCGAGACGGAGAAGCCGTACTTCGCCGAGCTGGCGGCCTTCGTGGCGGCCCAGCGGGCGGAGCACCAGGTGTTCCCGCCGAGCGGCCAGGAGTTCGCCGCGCTGGAGGCCACGCCGTACGAGAAGGTCCGGGTGCTCGTGCTCGGCCAGGACCCGTACCACGACGACGGCCAGGCCCACGGCATGAGCTTCTCGGTGCTGCCGGGCACCAGGACGCCGCCGTCGCTGCGCAACATCTTCAAGGAGATGGACGCCGACCTCGGCATCCCCGCTCCGGACAACGGCTACCTGATGCACTGGGCCGAGCAGGGCGTGCTGCTGCTCAACGCGGTGCTCACCGTCCGCGCGCACGAGGCCAACTCGCACAAGGCGAAGGGCTGGGAGAAGTTCACCGACGCCGTGATCAAGGCGGTGAGCGAGCGCGAGGAGCCGGTGGTCTTCGTGCTGTGGGGCAACTACGCGAAGAAGAAGCTGCCGCTGATCGACACCACCAAGCACGTGGTGGTGCAGGGCGCGCACCCGTCCCCGCTGTCCGCCAAGCTGTTCTTCGGCAGCCGCCCGTTCTCGCAGATCAACGCCGCGCTGGAAGGGTTCGGCGCCGACGCCATCGACTGGCGGATCCCGAACCTCAAGAAGGACTGACCCGCGGCGCACCGGCCGGCCGGTCAGTCGGCCGGTTGGTCTGCCGGTTGGTCGGTCAGTCTGCAGGTCGGACGGACGATCGGCCGGACGGACGGGCCCGACACCCCGTCCGTTCGTGTCCATCCGCCGTTCACCGCGGGTGGCCGCCGGGCTGCGGCCGGTGTGCTTAGCTGGTGCCCGACCGGGTCGCCGGACCCGGTCCGGGGAGGGGCGGCACGTGCGCCGGGTTGGGCGGATATCGGGTGTCCGGTGGGCCGTGGGGGCGGCCCTGACGGGACTGTTGGCGGCTACGGCGGGCTGTGGCGGATCGGGACCGGGGGGTGGTCCGACGCCCTCCGGGGCGCCACCGAACTCCGCCGCGCAGACGCCTGCGCCACCATCCCCACAGGCGGACGGGGGCCTCGCCCAACTGCCCAACCAGACCTTCTACGTCTCCGACCAGACCTCCGCCGCCCGCCAGTCGGCCGCCCTGCGCGGCCAGGGCCGGACGGCGGAGGCGGCCGACCTGCTGCGGATCGCGGCCCAGCCGTCCTCGCAGTGGCTCGGCGAGCAGAACGCCCCGAGCATCGCGGAGCAGGTGAGCCGCCGCGCGGCCGCGGTCGACCGGACGCCGGTCTTCGTCGCCTACGACATCCCGCACCGCGACTGCGGCCAGTACTCGGCCGGCGGCGCCGCCGACGCCGCGTCGTACCGGGCCTGGATCACCGGTGTCGCGGAGGCGCTGGGCGACCGCAAGGCCTGGGTGATCGTGGAGCCGGACGCCGTCGCCCACACCCTGGACGCGTGCGGGGTGAAGGGCGATCTCGCCGCCGAGCGGTACGGACTGCTGGCCTTCGCCGTCCAGGAGCTGAAGAAGCGTCCGCAGGTGCGGGTGTACCTGGACGCGGGCAACCCCGGCTGGTCGCAGGACCCTTCGGCGATGGCGGACGCGCTGCGCAAGTCCGGGGTCGCCGTCGCGGACGGCTTCGCGGTGAACGTCTCCAACTTCTACGGCACCGACGCCAACGCGGCGTACGGCGGACAGCTGTCGGCCGCGCTGGGCGGGAAGCACTTCGTCGTCGACACCAGCCGCAACGGCAACGGCCCGCTGGGCGGCGACTCCTGGTGCAACCCGCCGGGCCGCGCGCTCGGCGAGCCGCCGACGACCGACACCGGCCGGCCCGGGGTGGACGCCTACCTGTGGATCAAGAACCCGGGGGAGTCCGACGGCGAGTGCGGCCGGGGCGAGCCCCGGGCGGGCGAGTTCTGGCTGCCGTACGCGCTGGGGCTGGCGAGGGCGGCCCGCTGACCCGTCCGCGGGCGTTGAGCCGTCCGCGGGCCGTTGAGCTGTCCGCGGGCCGCCTCCCGGCGGTCCAGGAGGGTCAGCCCGTCACCTGGATCCAGCGTGCGACGGACGGGGTACCGGCGGAGTCCGTCAGGAACAGCATGTACCAGCCGGGCGGCAGCAGGTTGGGGTTGCCCGGCAGCGTGAGCGAGACGCCGTCCGCCGTGCGGCCGGTGATGTCCAGGGCCACCGACCGCTGCTCGACGTCCGTCACGTGGGTGACCGAACTCGGCCGGATCAGCTTGGCCGTGGTGACGGCGTCCGGGCGCGCCGCGCCGACGGTGACGGTGCTGCCGAGCCTGGCCCCCTCGGGCGCGGCGGTGACCTGCGGGCGGTCGCCGTGGTACAGGTACGGCGGGGTGTAGATCTCGATCCGCTGCTCGAAGCCGCCGGGCGTGGTGTTGGCGTCGTCGGCGAAGAGCGGGTTGGAGCCGAGCACGGCGACCCGGCCGTCGGGGAGCAGCAGCGCCTCGGAGTGGTAGTCGCGGCCGACGGTCGGTTCGGCGGCCTTGGTGAAGGTGTTGGTGCCGGGGTGGTAGACCTGCGCCTTGAGCAGGTCGCTGCCGCTCTTGCCGCGGTAGCCGCTGGAGCCGCCGGTGGTGAAGACGGTGTCGTCCGGCAGGATCACGCTGTTGAGGTACCGGGTGCCGCCGGCGGGCAGGTCGGGACCGGGGGTGAAGGCGGGCTCCGGCGCGGAGAGGTCGGCGATGTCCGTGCGGGCGCTGGACAGCGGCGACTCGCCGACGCCCCCGCCGCCGAGCACCATCACCTTCTGCGCCTGCGCGGGCGGCAGCAGCACCGAGGACGAGGTCTCGGTGAGGCCGGGGTCGCGCAGGCCCGGGACGGGCTGGAAGCCGTTGTTCGTCAGGTCCCACAGGCCCGGCTCGCGGCCCTTGTCGGCGGGGCCATAGCCGGCGTTGGAACCGGAGTAGAAGAGCTTGCCGGAGGTGGTCAGGAAGAGCGACGGGTAGGTGGGGAAGTAGCGGTCGGGGGCCTTGGCCCAGGTCTTGGACCTGGGGTCGTAGACCTCGTTGTCGTTGCCGTTGAGGATCTGTCCGGTGTCGTCGAGGCCGGACACCGTGACCACCCGGCCGTCGCCGAGCCCGGTGAGCGTCGGGTACCACCGGGCGTGGGTCATGTCGGTGACCTGCTCGTACAGTTCGGTGTCCGGGTTGAACTCGAACGCCGCGCGGATGCCCTGGTATTCCTGCTTCTCCAAAGTCATCTTGTCGTTCATGCCGTACAGGTTGTGGGCGTCCACGCCGCTCAGGCCCTTGATCCGGTACTGCGCACGGGCGTCGGTGAGGTAGTCCTTGCCCTCCCCGACGGCCTCGACGAACACGTGCTGCTCGCTGGCCGTCACGACGGTTCCGGTGCCCGAGCCGGTCTTCACCGCGGCCGGGACGGTCACGTCGGCGGTGGAGGCGTACTCGCGGCCGTTCGGGGCGACGAAGACGGTGCCCTTGGGGAACGTCCGGGCGCGTTCGGGGCTCTCGTTGCGCACGCGCATGGTGCCGGCGGCCTTCTTCACGGCGCCGTCCAGCTTCTCGTACCGCTGGGTGCCGCCGGCGACCAGCACCCGGCCGTCGGGCAGCGAGGTGTGGCCGCCGCAGAACATGTCGTCCGGGGTCGGGACGAGCTTGTAGGTGTTCTTCGCCGGGTCCCAGAGGAGGCTCTTGAACGTGCCCGCGCCGAAGGCCTTCTCGTCGTTGCCGGAGCCGGCCACGACCAGGACCTTGCCGGTGCGCAGGAGCGTGGCGTGGACGGCGTTGACCCGGAACTCGGCGGGCAGCGTGAGGGTCTGCCAGTGGCCGTACTCCGCCTTGTACTCCGGACGGTTGATCACGTACTGGTGGTACTGGTCGGAGGCGAAACCGAGGACGGCGGGCGCGTTCATCCCGGCCACGGTCAGGGCGACCGTGCTGCCGAGGGCGAAGCGCCTGGTCCGTCCGGCGTTGTGGATCTTCACGGTGATCGGTCCCCTCGTGGGCCGGTTCGACGGGTGGCTGTTCGGCAAGTGGCTGCTCGGTGGGTGGCTGTTCGGTGGGTGGCTGTTCGGTGGGTGATCGCGGTGAACGCCCGACGGGCAGCCGCTCGGCGGGCATTCGCTCAGCGGGTGGAGGAGGGCTCGGCCTGCCGGGGCTGCGGCGGCCTCCGGAGTTCCAGCGTGGGCTGGTCGAGGCCCGAGTGGTCCCGCGACTCCCGGTCGAGTGCGGCGGGGTCGAGTGCGGCGGGGTCGAGGAGGACCGGCCGGCGCAGCTGGACGGTGGGCTGGTCCACCCGGACGGCGGTGGCCGAGGGGCCGCCCCCGGTCACGGTGAGCGTGGCCGTGGGCCTGGCCCGCCGGCGCCGGACGGTGTCCGCGGCGGTCACCAGCAGGGGCAGCAGCGTCAGGACGAGGGCGATGAACGCCCAGGTGCGCATGGCCGCGTGGTCGTGGCCGGTGAAGAAGGACGCGACGATCGCGGCCCCGAACACGACCGTCCAGAACAGGTGCAGCCGGAACGTGGAGAACCGGTCGGGGCTGGCCGAGCCGCCCTTCGGTGTGACGACGAAGCGGCTGCGCAGCCGCAGCGCGGCCTGCACCAGGGCGGCCGCGTAGACCGGCCCGGAGAGCGCCGACATCACCATGCCCGCGACCCCGGAGGAGCCGGCCGGCTCGTGCGGGCTCACGTTGTGCTTGCGGTTCCAGGTGTAGAGCAGGAGCTGGAGCGCGGCGGCGTCGCTGTAGAGCATCATCCAGATCTCCGAGGAGACGTGGACGCCGGACGCCCCGAAGACGAGGTAGAGCACACTGGAGACCGCCCCGAGGAGCCAGGTCAGCGCCGCCATCGGGTAGAAGCAGACCATCAGCGAGTAGTTGAGCAGCCGCCCGGGGGAGAGCTTCCACATCACCCGCCAGTACTGGGTGAGCAGGGTCTCGTACGTGCCGCGGCTCCAGCGCAGTTGCTGGGAGAAGAAGTCGGTCCAGGAGGACGGGCCCTCGCCGACCGCCAGGACGTCCGGGGTGTAGACGGACTTCCAGCGGGCACCGGTCCGGGGGTTGCGGCTCCGGTGGAACTCCAGACCGGTCGCCATGTCCTCCGTGATGGAGTCGTACAACCCGCCGATCGACTGGAGCGCGCCGATTCGCACGGCGTTGTTCGTGCCGACGAACATCGGCGCCCCGTAGCGGTTTCCGGCGCGCTGAATCAGCGCGTGGAAGAGGTACTGCTGGCTCTCGGAGAATTTGGTGACCGCCGAGCCCGAGCTGCGGTAGTTCCCGTACACCTGGGGGCCGACGACGAATGCCACGTCGGGGTCGCGGAAGTAGCCGAGCATGCGCTCGCAGAAGTCCGGCAGCGGGACGTGGTCGGTGTCGACCGACACCCAGAAGTCGTAGTCGTCGCCGTGCGCCTGGAGCCAGGCGTTGTAGTTGCCGTGCTTGGTCTTGGCGCGGAACCTGCCCTCGGGCCGGTTCCAGTGCGGCCGGCCGAAGCGGCTGAAGTGGCGGACGCCCAGCTCGGCGCAGAGCGCGCGCATCGCAGGATCGTTTCCCTCGTCCAACAGCCAGACGTCGTAGGGGCCTTCGTGCCGCACGGCGAGCGCGGCGGTGAGCGTGGCCCGGACCATCTCCGCGGGCTCCTTGCCCGGCACACAGGTGGTGAGGAAGGCGACCCTGGTGCCGCGCTCGGGCGTGACCGGGACGGGATCGCGGGCGACGAGGGTGGCGTGGGCGTTGGAGACCACGTTGACCAGCCGGAACACCTCGACGACGGCGATGATCCCGATCATCACCTTGTCGGCGGTGAGCAGCCACGCGTCCGTCTCGCCGGGGCGCTCGGGCCAGTGTTCGGGCAGTAACAGCCAGACCAGCAGCACCGCTTCCACGAGCGGGGCGGCCACCAGCAGCAGGGCGGCGCGGATCCGGTGCGGCTCGCGGCGCAGCAGGCTGCGGTACTGGATGCGGTAGGGCGCGGATCCGGTGCCGGGCTCGGCTTCCGTTTCCGCGTCGGTTCCGGTACCGGTGTCGGTGCGGGCGCCGTCGTCGGGGTGTATTCGGGTGTCGGTCCAGTTGTCGGCCCAGGCGTCGGTCCAGGCGTCGGTCCGGTAGACCCCGTCGCCGGGGTCGAGGGCCGGTCCGGCGAGTCGGCTGAAGTGGGCGTAGTCGTACGGGGCTTCGGGGGCCGGTACGTCGGCCAAGGCGTCGTCGATCCGTGTACTGCCGCCGCCGTCGGCCGTCTCGGCGTCTTTCCGCCGCGAGAACGGCAAGGTCATGGTTGCTCCCCCCGGAGTCGTGCGTCGACTGGCTGCGCCGCCGCTTCGGAGCCGCCCGGGGCAGAACACTGCCCGGTGAACTGCGGTGGGTCAGGCAGTTTCCGGGCTATTCGTCACATAAACCGTGAGCAATCAATTCTATTGTGTGACTACATGGCGTGTAACTGCGCGACCGGCTTCGAATGCGGGATCCCGGAGCACTTCCCGGTTTCCCCTCCGGGTGTGCGGGATCCTTGGCGTGCTCAACTCTCCCGGAGGGTCGCGGTGATCGCAACCGATCTGAGAGATGATCAGTGCGCAAGCGTGAAGATACTACGGTTCCAAGCCAAACCGGAGTGCCGAAGTGATATTGGCGCGGATTGGACGCGTCCGGCGCATCGGGGCCCGCTCCGGTCGAATGAGCGGGCGAAGAGCGGACTTCGCGTTGAGGCCCTCTCTTCGCCATCTCCGTTTCTCGACAAGTAACTTGACGCTACGTCAGCAATGGGGCTCCGGTCGCTGCGCGCACCTCTTCGAGGGTTCTGCCGGGTGCCGTCTCCACGAGGAGCAGCCCGGCCGGCGTCACGTCCACGACCGCCAGGTCGGTGACGATCCGGTCCACGACCCGCCGCCCGGTGGCGGGGAGCGTGAGCTCCTCGACGATCTTCGGTGAGCCGTCCCTGGCCGTGTGTTCCATGACGACGATCAGCCGCCGGGCGCCGTGCACGAGGTCCATCGCGCCGCCCATGCCCTTGACCGTCTTCCCGGGGATCATCCAGTTGGCGAGGTCGCCGGCCGCCGACACCTGCATCGCGCCGAGCACCGAGACGTCGATCCGGCCGGCCCGGACCATGCCGAAGGAGACGGCCGAATCGAAGTACGAGGCGCCCGCCGCGACGGTCACGGTCTCCTTGCCCGCGTTGATCAGGTCGGCGTGCTCGGCGCCGTCGGCCGGGTACGGGCCCACGCCCAGGACGCCGTTCTCCGAGTGCAGCACCACCTCCACGCCCGGCGGGAGATGGTCGGGGATCAGGGTGGGCAGGCCGATGCCCAGGTTCACGTACTCCCCGTCGCGCAACTCCCTCGCGGCGCGCGCGGCAAGGGCGTTCCGGGGGTCGGGTGCCTTGCGGGGGTTGGATGCATTCCGGGGGTCGAGTGCCTTGCGGGGGTCGAGCGGTGTCGCGGCGGTCATCGGCTCAGGCCTGCTCTCGTGTGGCGGTGGCGGTGGCGGTGGCGGTGGCGGTGGCGGTGGCGGTGGCGGTGGGGGTGGGGGTCGGGGCGGTGGGGGTGCCGGGCGTCGCTGGCGTTGCGCGGACCGTGCGGCGCTCGATCCGCCGGTCGGTGGGGTCCGCGGCCACGACCCGGTCGACGTACACGCCGGGGAGGTGCACGGCGTCCGGATCCAGCGCTCCCGGTTCGACGATCCGGTCGGCCTCGACCACGGTGATCCGGGCCGCCGCCGCGCAGAGCGGGTTGAAGTTGCGGGCGGCCGCGTGGAAGACGCAGTTGCCGTGCCGGTCCGCCGCCTCGGCCCGGACGAGCGCGAAGTCGGCCGTGATCGCCTCCTCCAGGAGGTGGCGCCGGCCGCCGAACTCCCGGACCTCCTTGGCCGGCGAGGCGAGCGCGACCGTTCCGTCCGCCGCGTACCGCCAGGGGAGCCCGCCCTCCTCGACCTGGGTGCCGACGCCCGCCGGGGTGTAGAACGCCGGGATGCCCGCCCCGCCGGCCCGCAGCCGCTCGGCCAGCGTGCCCTGCGGCGTCAGCTCCACCTCCAGTTCGCGAGAGGTACTGCCGGGCGAACTCCTTGTTCTCGCCGACGTAGGAGGACGTCATCCGGGCGATCCGGCCCGCCCGCAGCAGCAGGCCCAGCCCCCAGTCGTCCACCCCGCAGTTGTTGGAGACCACGCGCAGCCCGGTGGCCCCGGCGTGCACCAGGGCGCCGATCAGCGTGCTGGGGATGCCGCAGAGGCCGAAGCCGCCGACGGCCAGCACGGCGCCGTCGGGGATGTCCCGGACCGCGTCGGCAGGGGAGTCCATGACCTTGTCCAAAGGAGCACCTCGTGAGGGGAGTTGTGGGCGGACGAGTCGCGAGCAGGGAACGCCGGTCCTTCCACGGTGTCCGGCCCCGCGCCGTCGCGGCCATGGCTGCTGCCGCCATGGCCGGCTGCGGATCCGTGTCAGGAGGGCACACCGTGGCAAGCGCGTGGCGCCCGTGCCGCCTCCGGGGCCCGACGGTATGGCGGTCGCAGCCACACCACGACCGGCTGATGCGTCGTCCGGGCACATGTCGCCGGTCTCGCCGCACACCTACGGTTCCGGCATCCACCCGCCGCACCCCCAGGAGTCGGTCACCATGCGCAGCTCGACAGCCCCCACCAGGACCGCGGCCCGTCGGGCCCCGACCGGCGGACCGGGGCGGCGGCTCGCCGCGCTCGCGGCCTGCGTCCTGCTCGCCGCGGGCTGCGCCAAGGCCGGCACCGCCGGGACGGGCGCGGCGGACGGCGGCGGTGTGAAGAGCCCGGTCAAGGTCGGCCTGGTGTACTCCAGGACCGGCCCGCTGGCCGCCTACGGAAAGCAGTACGTGGACGGCTTCAAGGCGGGTCTGGACTACGCGACCAAGGGCACCGGCGCGGTCGACGGACACCGGATCGAGGTCGAGGAGCAGGACGACGCGGGCGACCCGGCCAAGGCGGTGTCCGCCGCCAAGGACCTGATCGGCAAGGGGCACAAGATCCTCGCGGGCTCCACCGCCTCGGGCGTCGCCCTCCAGGTCGGCCCGATCGCCGCCCAGAACAAGGTGCTCTTCATCAGCGGCCCGGCCGCCGCCGACAAGATCACCGGCCTGAACCGGTACACCTTCCGCTCCGGCCGCCAGTCCTACCAGGACATCCGCACCGCCGCCTCGTTCATCGGCGATGCCAAGGGCAGGAAGGTGACGGTGCTCGCCCAGGACAACGCCTTCGGCCAGGCCAACGTGGCCGCCGTCAAGGACGTACTGGGCGCCCAGAGCGCGACGGTCGAGCAGGTGCTCGCCCCGCCGAGCGCCACCGACCTCACCCCCTTCGCCACCCAGGCCGGGAACGCCAGGCCCGATCTGCTCTTCGTCGCCTGGGCCGGCGACACCGCGTCGGCCCTGTGGACGGCGCTCAGCCAGCAGGACGTGTTCTCCGGCACCAAGGTCGTCACCGGCCTCGACCTGGCCGCCTCCTACCCGCTGTTCGGTCCGGCCGGCGAACGGATCTACTTCCTGAACCACTACTTCGCCGGTGCCGCCGGAACCCCGGTGGAGAAGGCCATGACGGACGCCGTGACCGCCGCCGGGGGCAAGACCGACATCTTCACCCCCGACGGCTTCACCGCCGCGCAGATGATCGTCCACGCCGTCGAGGCCGCCCACGGCTCCGCCGAGGACACTTCGGCCCTGGTGAAGGCCCTGGAGGGCTGGAGCTTCGACGGGGTCAAGGGCCGGACCACCGTCCGCGCCGAGGACCACGCCCTGCTCCAGCCGATGTTCCAGGTCCGGCTGACCGGCACCGGCGCCGATGCCAGGCCCTCCGTGGCGAAGGCCCTCACCGCGGACGAGGTCGCGCCCCCGGTCGCCCCGATGGCGGGCTGATCCGATGCCCGCTCCGGCTCTGCCCACTCCCTCCCCGCCCGTGACCACCTCCGTTCTGAGTCTGGACGGACTCGGCTGGTCCGTCCGCGGCGTCCCGATCGTCGAGGACGTCTCCTTCTCCGTAGCCGAAGGCGAGTTCATCGCCTTCATCGGCCCCAACGGGGCCGGCAAGACCTCCCTGTTCAACCTGATCTCCGGCATCTACCCGGCGACCCACGGCCGCCTTCGCCTCGACGGCGCCGACATCACCGCCGAGCCCGTCCACGCCCGCGCCCGCCGCGGACTCGGCCGGACCTTCCAGACCTCCTCCCTCTGGCCGGGCACGACCGTCGCCGACCACGTCCGTCTCGCCGCCCAGGCGTCCGCCGGGCCGGGCGCCTCGTACCGGCTCTGGCGCCGCGCCGACCGCTTCGCCGACCAGGTGGACGAGACCCTCCGCCGCACCGAACTCGCCCACCGGGCCGACACCGTGGCAAGCGCGCTCTCCCACGGCGAGAAGCGCAAGCTCGAACTGGCCGTCCTGCTGGTCTCCGACCCCCGACTCATCCTGCTGGACGAGCCGATGGCCGGGGTGAGCGCCGAGGAGGTGCCCGCCCTCACCGCGCTGATCCGCTCGGTGCACCGGGACCTCGGCCGGACCGTCCTGATGGTCGAGCACCACATGGACGTCCTGCTCGGCCTCGCCGACCGCCTCGCGGTGATGCACCACGGCACTCTGCTCGCCCTGGGCACCCCGGAGGCCGTGATGGCCGACCCCACCGTCCAACAGGCCTACCTGGGCGAGGCGTTGTGACCGGCCTTCCTCCTCTCCTCTCCGTTCGCGATCTGCGCGTGGTCGTCAACGGGCTGCACATCCTGCACGGCGTCGACCTGGACGTCGCCCCGGCCGGGGTCACCGCGCTCCTCGGCCGCAACGGCGCGGGCAAGACCACCACCGTCAGGGCCGTCATGGGCCTGGTGCCCCGAACGGGCAGCATCCTCTTCGCCGATACGGAGATCTCCTCTCTTCCGACTCATCTGGTGGTTCGCCACGGCATCGGCTACGCCCCCGAGGACCGGGGGATCTTCGCCGGCCTGACGATCGCCGAGAACCTCCGTGTCGCCGAGCGCGGCGCTCCCGGCGGCGAACCGGACTACGCCCTCGTCCACGAACTCTTCCCCGAACTGAGGAAGCGGTCCGCACAGTTGGCGGGCACCCTCTCCGGCGGCCAGCAGCAGATGGTGGCGATCGCCCGGACGCTGCTCAACCGCAACCGGCTGATCATCGCCGACGAGCCGACCAAGGGCCTGGCCCCGAAGGTCGTCGCCGAGGTGGCCGACGTGCTGGCCCGCGCGGCCGAGGCCGTGCCCGTCCTCCTGGTCGAGCAGAACCTCGCCCTCGTGCGCCGGCTCGCCGGTACCTGCGTCGTCCTGGCCGACGGCCGTACCGCCCACCAGGGCGACACCGTCGCGCTGGTGGCCGACGAGGAGGCCGCCCGTCGCCTGCTCGGCGTCGGCACCCGCCGGTCGGCCGTCCTGGCCGACGGCCGTACCGCCCACCAGGGCGACACCGTCGCGCTGGTGGCCGACGAGGAGGCCGCCCGTCGCCTGCTCGGCGTCGGCACCCGCCGGTCGGTCGCGGCGGCCACGGCCTCGGCGGCCATGCCCGCGGCTGCCGCGCCGGCGGCGGCCCCGCCCTTGGGAGCTCCGAGCGTCTCCGCCGTCACCACGGAGGTGAAGCCCTGATGGACACCATCGTTCTCCTCTCCTGCACTGGACTCGGTCTCGGTGCGCTGTACTTCCTGATCGCCTCCGGTCTGTCGCTGATCTTCGGTTTGATGGACGTGCTCAACTTCGCGCACGGCGCCCTGCTCTCGATCGGCGCCTATGCCACCTGGTGGGCCGGCACCGAGGCCGGTCTCTCCTTCTGGCTCGCCGTGCCCTTCGGCACCCTCGTCGGGACGGCCACCGCCGTCCTGCTGGAGCTCTCCCTGATCCGGCCGCTCTACAGCCGGCCGCGCGACCAGATCCTCGCCACCGTCGGGGCCGGGCTCGCCGTCCCCGCCCTGCTGATGGGGGTGTGGGGCGCGGACGCCCGCCCCTTCCCCCAGCCCGCCGCCCTCGCCGGCACCTGGCACGTGCTCGGCGCGACCGTCCCGGTCAACCGCTTCGTGCTCGTGGCCGCCGCCGCGGTGCTGTTGCTCACTCTTCGGTTGTTCCTCGCCCGCACCCGCTACGGGCTGATCGTCCGGGCCGGCGTCGAGGACCGGGCGATGGTCACGGCGCTCGGCATCGACGTCCGTCGGGCCTTCACCCTCGTCTTCGCCATCGGCGGGGCCGCCGCCGCGCTCGGCGGGGCCCTCGGCGGCCTCTACTTCGGTTCGGTCACCCCCGGCCAGGGGACCGGCCTGCTCGTCTTCGCGTTCGTCGTCGTCGTGATGGGCGGCCTGGGCTCGGTCACCGGCGCCGCCGTCGCCTCGGCCGGCGTCGGTCTCGTCCAGCAGTTCGCCAACTACTACACCGGGGCGGGGCTCGGCGACCTCTCCGTCGTCGTCCTGCTCGCCGTCCTGCTTCTCGTCCGACCCCGTGGACTCACCAGGAGGCTCGCGTGAGCGCCGAAACACCGATCACGAGCACCGGTGGCATGACGGCCGACCGAACCGCCGCCACCCTGGCAGGGGGGACTGACACCAGCCCTGCCGGGACCACCATGTCAGCAGAGGGGACTGACACCAGCTCCGCCGACACCGACACTGTGGCAGGGGGGACTGACACCGGCCCTGCCGTGACCACATCCGATCACAGGAACGAGCCGCGCGGTATCCCTCGAACAGGTGATTTAGTCACTAATCGCTCGACACCGGTGCACAGAGCGCTACGCTGGTGGCCGATCGCTCTGCTGATCTCGCTCCTTGTCGCCCCATACAGTGTGCTTCCCGTCCCGGGACTGCTCGACGGCCCGCTCGGCAGCCCGGGAAGTCTCCAACTCATCGCCCTGTGCCTGCTCTACGGGGCGCTCGCCACCGGGTACGACCTCCTGCTCGGCCGGACCGGACTGCTCTCCTTCGGCCACGCCCTCTACTTCGCCACCGGCCTGTACGCCACCGACCTCGGGATGCTGGAGCTGGACCTGCCGTTCGCCGCCGCCGCGGTGTTCGGCGTGGCCTGCACCGTCGCGCTGGCCCTGCTCCTCGGCTCGGTCAGCCTCCGCGTCTCCGGCATCGGGTTCTCCATGGTCACCCTCGCCTTCGCCCAGGCCGGCTCGATCCTCGTCCAGCGCAACCCCGGTGGCATCACGGGTGGCGAGGAGGGCCGGTCCGCGCCGGCCGACCACCTGCCCGCCGGCCTGCTCGGGATCGAGAACACCGCCAACCTGTACTGGATCGCCGTCGCCTACCTGGCGCTGACCCTCGGCGTCGTCCACCGTGCCGTCAACTCGCCGACCGGCAGGGTCTGGGAGGGCATCAGGGAGAACGAGCGCCGGGTCGAGGTGCTCGGACTGCGGCCCTACGGCTACAAGTTGGTCGCCTTCGTGCTGGCCGGCGGACTCGCCGGAGCGGGCGGGGTCGTCTACCTGCTGCTGACCGGCGGCGCCACTCCGCAGGCCGCCACCTCGGACGCCACCCTCGCGCTGCTGGTCATGGTGGTCCTCGGCGGATCCGGCACCCGCTGGGGTCCGCTGCTCGGCGGCGTGCTCTACACCTGGGCCGGTCACCGGCTCGGCGACCTCGCCAACTCGGGGACGGTCGCGGACCTCCCCGCGGTCCTGCGCGCCCCGCTCTCCCAACCGCTGTTCCTGCTCGGCGCGTTGTTCGTCGCCGTGGTCTACCTGCTGCCCGGCGGTCTGGCCAGGCTGCCCGCCCGTATCCGCGCCGCCCGATCCGCCCGCGCGACGCGCCCGCCGGGTGGCGTCCGTCCTGCCCGTCCCACCGGAGGTGGTCCCACGTGAGCCAGTCGTCCCTGCACCCCGAGGAGTTGGCCGTCCCGGTGCCCGGCGGCGCGCTGTCCGTCCTGCGCTGGCCCGCCGCGGACCCGCGGGCGCCCACCGTCGTGGCGGTGCACGGCATCACCGCCAACGGCCTCGCGTGGTACGAGGTCGCCCGCCAACTGGCCGGGAAGGTCACTCTGCTCGCCCCCGACCTGCGGGGCCGCGGCGGCAGCCGCGCGCTCGCCGGGCCGTACGGCCTGGCCCGCCACGCAGACGACGTGGCCGCACTGATCAACGCGCTCGGACTCGGGCCGGCCACCGTCGTCGGGCATTCCATGGGGGCGTGGGTGGCCGCCCTGGCGGCGGTGCGGCACCGCCGACTCGTCGGCCGGGTGCTGCTCGTGGACGGAGCGCTGACCTTCCCGCTGCCCGACGGCGTCCGAGAGGAGGACGCCCTCGCCGCCGTGCTCGGCCCAGCGCTGGCGCGCCTCTCGATGACCTTCCCGGACCGGAACGCCTACCGGGCGTTCTGGCAGCGGCATCCGGCCGTCGGCTCCGCCTGGTCGGACGGGATCGACGCCTACACCCAGCGGGACCTGGTCGGCCGCGAGCCCGAGCTGCGCTCCTCCTGTGTGCTGGAGGCCGTGCAGACCGATGGTGCCCAGGTGCTGCTGGACACCGAAGCGGCCGCAGCCGTGCACCGGTTGCCCTGCCCGGCCGAACTGCTGTGGGCGGAACGCGGCCTGCTCGACGAAGCGCAGGGCCTCTACGACGCCGAGCGGGTCGCGCGGTCCGGGCTCGACCGGGCACGGGTCCCGGCCTCGCCCGTGCCGGACACCAACCACTACTCGATTCTCTGGTCGGCGGACGGCGCCGGGGCCATCGCGGGCCGCCTGTCCGGCGGGCACGCCTAGCGTCCGCCGTCCCCGTCCCCGCCCCTGTCCCCTCCCGCCGCTCGCCGGGTGCGGCCGTCAGCCGGCCGCGCCCAGGAAGGTCTCCCAACCGCCGGTGGGCGCCTGGCCGACGTTGAGCGTGCGCAGCTTGCGCAGGGTGGACTGGTCCTGCACCTCCAGCCACTCGACGAGCTGCTTGAAGGAGACCAGCCGCACCTCGGGCTTGCCGGCGATGGCCTTGAGCGCGTCCTCGACGGCGTCCATGTAGATGCCGCCGTTCCACTGCTCGAAGTGGTTGCCGATGAAGAACGGCGCACGGTTGCTGTTGTAGGCGCGGTCGAAGCCGGCCAGGTAGGAGTCCCGGGCCTGGTTGCGCCAGTCGCCGTACTTGGACGGGTCTCCCTTGGTGCTGCCGCTGGACTGGTTGGCCAGGATGTTGTAGTCCATCGACAGGACCTGGAAGGTGTGCCCCGGGAAGGGGATGGACTGCAGCGGGAAGTCCCAGACCTTGCCGTCCTGCACCTTCTGCGGCCATATCTGGAGGCCGCCCGCCGAACTCGCGTCGTACTTCCAGCCCATCTTCGCCGCCGTCGGCAGCAGCGCCTTCTGCCCCTCCAGGCACGGGGTCCGGCCGCCGATGAGCTCCTTCTTGTAGTCGAAGGGCAGCGGGTCGACGTCGGTGAAGCCGGTGTTGGTCCGCCACTGGGTGACGAACCCGATCGCCTGGTCGATCTCGCTCTGCCAGTCGTCCGGGGTCCACATGTTGACCCCGTTCTTGTCCGGGCGGCTGGAGCAGAAGTGCCCGTTGAAGTGGGTGCCGATCTCGTGCCCGGCCAGCCAGGCCTGGCTGACGAGCTTGAGCGTGCTCTTGACCGCGCCGTCCGACAGGTACGGGATGTCGGAGGCCCCGACCGCGTGCTTCGGCGGGTGGTAGAGGCTGGACTTGCCCTTCGGCAGGGCGTATATGCCGGAGAGGAAGAAGGTCATCGTGGCCTTGTACTGCTCGGCCAGCTTGAGGAACCGGGGGAACTGGCCGTCGTCGGTGCCGCCCGCGCCGTCCCAGGAGAAGACGACGAACTGCGGCGGACGCTCGCCGGGCTTGAGCTTCTCGGGCTTGGGCTGGTTCGGCTGGGGCCCGGTGTCCGCGTTGGAGCCGTCACCGATCGGCGTGCCCTTGGGCACCACGGCCTGGGTCGGATCGGTGGTGCCGGTCGGGGCGGGGGCGGGGGTGCCCGAGGGGGCGGAGGAGGAGGCCGGTCCCGAGCCGGAGCCGTTGCTGGAACAGGCCGCGACCGCCCCGAGGGCCGCGGTCGCTGCGGTGGCACTGAGCACGGTCCTGCGCGAGATGCTGGTCATGGTCTCCCCTGGTGCCGACGGCCGGTGGTGCGGGCGGCTCTGGGCCTTACCGGTCAAATCGGGCAATTGATGAGTATTCCGCCGTTAGCATGTCATGCGGACCGGACGGCGATCAAAGGGGTCGTCCGGGCCCGACGTGGGTCAACACGCCCATGGCGCCCGGCTGGGCTGCAGGGATCCCGGTTCTGTTGCGGTCCTGTGACGCTTCGCGGCCGACTACTCGCTCGGGCAGTACCGTACCGCCGCGGGGGCGGGCTCCGTCAGAGTGCCGAGAGTCGCCGGTTGCGGCGCACTATTCGTGCTATCGCGGTGCTCACCACGGTCGCCGCCGTGCAGGAGACGGCCAGGCTGAGCCAGGCGGTGTCGAACCAGTGGCTGTTCAGCCAGCCCAGCGTCACGATGTAGGCGGCCCACACCAGCGCCGCCAGCGCCGACCAGTGCAGGAAGCGGTGCGGGTGGTCGGGGGAGTGCCCGATGGCCAGGTCGAGGACGGTCCTTCCCGCCGGCACGAACCGGGCGACCACCACCATCGCGGCGGCGGCCCCGCGCGGCCGTTCGACCAGGGCCTGCTGCACCCGGGACACGCTCGCCGCGAGCTTGGGGCGCCGCGCCAGCCGCCGCTGGACCAGCGGGGCGCCGCGTCGGGCGAGGTGCAGCAGCAGGAGGTCGCCGAGGAACGAGGAAATCGCAACGCCCAGGCCGAGCAGCACCGGGGCGCCGTCGATCTGCGCGGTCTTGAGCACGGCCAGGATCACCAGCGTGCCGCTGGGGATGAAGGGGAGGAGGGCGTCGCCAAGTACGGCGCAGAGCGCCAGGGCGCAGATCCACGAGGATCCGATCGCCGCCACGAAGTTCAAGGCCCGTACTCCCTCCACGCCGCCCGGGGGAGCAGGTGGCTGCTGGGGTCAACGCTAGCGCCTCGACTTTTCATGCCATGAAGCACCCCGGGTATGCGCGGGATCACAGCCGGGGAACGAAGCCGTCGCGGTCGGCGGCACCAGCCGCCGGAGTGATCCGCGCCACATTCCATGCTGCCGCACTTCCCGCCGGGCGTGGAGCCCCTGCCGGATTTGCGCCCGGCCGGACGGATGCGGGCCGCACATGGAATGGAACGAGCCCCCGGAGCGGGGTTTCCACTCCGGGGGCTCGCATGGATCGTCCGGAACTGGTCCAGCCCGGCGACCTTGTCAACGGGAACGGGGGGCTTCCCATCGATGCCCCCGCTCCTGATCACCAGCCTGCCGGACTCCGGCGGTCCATCGCGAGACCTGCGGCTGGCGACTTCCGGCTCTGGCGTGAAGTCGCCACGCGTGTCCGCCCGCTGGCGCTGCGTCAGACGAACGTCCGGTCGGCGGCGGCTCCGGTCGAGGATCGAGCGGCGGCTCCGGAGATGTGCCGCGGGACACCCCGGAGGCGGGGAACAGCGGGCGCCGGACGGTGGTTGCCCCCGATCGGCAGGAGTAGAAGAGACCGGAAAGGCGAGCGGCATGACCACCGAGGACCAGCAGACACACGGCACCGAACCGCCCGCCCCCGCGATCCGGGGCACCGCCCGCGGCACCGCACCCGCCCCGCTCTCGATCCTCGACCTCGCGACCGTCGGCGCCGGCCACACCCCCGCCGAGGCGCTCGCGGCCACCACCGCACTCGCCCGGAACGCCGAGCGCTGGGGCTACCACCGCTTCTGGGTCGCCGAGCACCACGGCATGCCCGGCGTCGCCAGTTCCACCCCGGCCGTCCTCCTCGCCCACCTGGGCGCCCACACCACCACGCTCCGGCTCGGCTCCGGCGGCGTCATGCTCCCCAACCACGCCCCGCTCGCCATCGCCGAACAGTTCGGCCTGCTGGAGGCCCTGCACCCCGGCCGGATCGACCTCGGCCTCGGTCGCGCCCCCGGCACCGACCAGGCCACCGCCCGGGCACTGCGCCGCGGCCTCGCCGAGGGCGCCGACGACTTCCCCCAGCAGCTCGCCGAACTGACCCACTTCCTCGACGGCGACTTCCCGGCCGGCCACCCGTACGCCCGGCTCACGGCCGTCCCCAACGGCGATGCCCGACCGCCGATCTGGCTCCTCGGCTCCTCGGGCTTCAGCGCCCAGCTCGCCGGCCGCCTCGGCCTGCCCTTCGCCTTCGCGCACCACTTCAGCAGCGCCAACACCCTCCCGGCACTCGACCTCTACCGGGACTCCTTCCGCCCCTCCGCCGTCCTCACCGAGCCCTACGCCCTCATCGGCGTGAGCGCGGTGGCCGCCGACGACGAGGACTCCGCCCGCCGCCTCGCCCGCTCCGCGGCGCTCGGCATGCTCCGGCTGCGCCGCGGAACCCCCGGCCCGATCCCCACGCCGGAGGAGGCCGAGTCCTACCCGTACAGCCCGGTCGAGGCCGACTTCATCGACAACTGGCTGGCCAACGTGGTCCTGGGCGCCCCGGGCGAGGTCGCCGACGGCCTCGAAGCCCTGCGCAAGCGAACGGGCGTCGACGAGCTGATGATCACCTCCCACATCCACGGCCACGAGGCCCGCCTCCGCTCCTACGGCCGGATCGCCGAGGCCTACGGCCTGACGGCCACGGCCTGAGGCAGACCGCCCGACGCAGACCGCCTGTTCCCGGCCATCGTCGTGGCCGGGGTCGGCGGGTTCCTGACCGGCATGCCGTGGCGGACTCCGGCGGCGACCGGACCGGCGGGCAACGGGCCTGCTCACAGAGGTGGTGCCGGGGCTGGAGCCCTCAGGGCCGGACGTCCTCGCACGCCGATCGCGACGCGTCGCGCGAGCGACCGGCCGTGTCCTGACGGACCTTGCCAGGTCATGGGCGCCGGGCCGGGGACTCCCCGCAGCTGCCGGCCTCCGGTCGTGCAGGCCGCCAGATACCGTCGCGGGCTCGTCCCGAGCCGCCGTCGAGCCGCCGAGCAACCGAGCCGCCCGGCAACCGGGCGGCCGAGAGCGAGGTGGCGAGCCCCTGCGGCCGGGGTGCCGCCTGATCGCCAGCCGCCCCAGCGCCCCCGGCCCGGCCGTCGTCGTGGCCGGGGTCGCGGGGATCCCCGGTACTCGGCCCTGCGGACGCTCAGTCCGCCAGCCGCCGTCCGCCAGCCGCGAGTCAGCAGCCGTCCGCCGGGCGGCGCTCGCGCTCCGGCCCGTTACCGGGGGGCGGGCCGGGACCGGCGCAGTATGGCGGCGACGCGTTCGGCGTCGCCGGGGCGGGCGAAGTACCAGCCCTGGGCGGTGTCGCAGCCGGTGAGGCGGAGGCGTTCGGCCTGGGCGGCGTTCTCGATGCCCTCGGCGGTGACGGTCAGGCCCAGGGTGTGGGCCAGCTGGACCATCGCTCCGACGATCTGCTCGTCGGCGTCGCTGCGGCGGCTGTCGGGGGCCGGGTGGTCGGGCCGGCCGGCCGGGGCCGGGTCGCGGAAGCCCTCGATGAAGGTGCCGTCGAGCTTGAGCACGTGCACCGGCAGGCGGGAGAGGTAGGCGAGGTTCGAGTAGCCGGTGCCGAAGTCGTCGATGGCGATCCGGACGCCCATGTCGGCGAGCGCCTGCAGGGCCTGGAGCGGGCGGCCGCCGGGGCCGAGCAGGGCGCTCTCGGTGATCTCCAGCTGGAGCAGCCGGGCGGGCAGGCCGGTGCGTTCGAGGGCGCGGGCGACGTCGGCGACGACGTCGGAGTCCCAGATCTGCCGGGCGGCCAGGTTGACGCTGACGAAGGTCTCGGTGTCGGGGAACTCGGTGAGCCACTGCCGGGCCTGGCGGCAGGACTCCTCCAGCACCCACTTGCCGAGCGGCACGATCGCGCCGGACTCCTCGGCGAGCGGGATGAAGCGGTCGGGCGAGAGCGTCCCGTAGCGGGGGTGGCGCCAGCGGACCAGGGCCTCGGCGCCGTGCACCGCGCCGTCGGCGAGGCCGACCAGCGGCTGGTACTCGATGGTGAACTCGCCGCGTTCGAGGGCCGGGCGCAGTGCGGTGGCGAGGAGCTGGCGGGTGAGCTGGTGGGCACCGCGGTCGGAGTCGTAGAGGGTCCAGCGTGCGCGGCCGTCGGCCTTGGACCAGTAGAGGGTGGCGTCGGCGTCCTTGACCAGGTCGGTCGGGGTGGTCCCGTGCACGGGGCGTTCGACGACGCCGACGCTGGCGGTGATCACCAGGCGGTGACCGGCGATGTCGAAGGGGAGTTCCAGGGCTTCGAGGATGCGGGCGGCCAGGTCGGTGAGCTGTTCGCTGCCCGCGCTGTCGGTGACGAGGACGGCGAACTCGTCGCCGCCCATCCGGGCGACCAGGTGGGCGCTGTGCCCGGGGAAGCCGCCGCGCAGCCGGGTGGCGACGGCGATCAGGAGCTGGTCGCCGATGTGGTGGCCGAGGGTCTCGTTGATCGCGGCGAAGCCGTCGAGGTCGAGGTAGCAGACGCCGACGCGGCGCCCGTCCGCGGGGCGGGGGTCGCCGGTGAGGCAGGCGGCGTCGAGGCGTTCGAAGAAGTAGGTCCGGTTGGGGAGCCGGGTCAGCGGGTCGTGGAGGGCCTGGTATTCGAGGCGGTCGCCGAGCCGGCGCTGTTCGGTGATGTCCTCGACGAGGGCGAGGGTGTAGAGGGGGTGCCCGGCGCTGTCCCGGATGAGGGAGACGGTCACCTTGCTCCAGACCGTGCGGCCTTCGCGGTGCCTGAGCTGCTTCTCGACCCGGAACCGTTCGCGTCCGCCGTGGACGAGGGCGGGGAAGAGCCGGTGCGGCATGCCCTCCGGGTCGAGGATCTCGTGCAGGTGGGTGCGGACGAGTTCGCCGACGCCGCGGCCGAGCAGGGCCGCGAAGGCGGGGTTGACCTCGATGATCCGGTCGTCGGGGTCGATCAGGGCCATGCCGATGACGGCGTCGCAGAAGGCGGCCCGGAAGCGGGACTCGCTGGCCCGCAGTGCGGTGAGCATCCGGTCGGTCCCGTCGTCCGCCCGGTGGGCGCCGTTGGTCAGTGGCGCCGAGCAGGTG
This sequence comes from Kitasatospora sp. NPDC057904, assembly GCF_042887925.1. Classification (NCBI taxonomy): domain Bacteria; kingdom Bacillati; phylum Actinomycetota; class Actinomycetes; order Kitasatosporales; family Streptomycetaceae; genus Kitasatospora; species Kitasatospora sp. NPDC057904. The sequence continues at coordinate 6,026 of NZ_JBHVOL010000017.1, read as the reverse complement.
GGGCAGAGGAGCACTTCGGGTGCCGCGTCCGGGGCCACCTCGGGGGTGCTGTCCCGGGCTCCGTCCCGGTTGGTGGGCCCGTCCTCCAGGGCCACCCCCGGGTGGTGTGCGTCGGCCCCCTCGTTCTGGCCCGGCACGGCATGCTCCCGTCCGCTGCTGACGCCTGATGCTGGTCCGACCGGTCACCCGGGACTGCGGCGGCCGGCTCCGCACTCTGTCGCGGTCCTCGGGGTCGGTCCGGCGCGGGACGCCCGGCGGGGAACTGCCGCGTGGGGGAGACCGCGTGGACACCCGCGTGAAGAACAGGGCGCTGCGGCCGATCATAGGACGCGTCGGCAACGCGCGGTGACCGCCGCCAGGGTGATTCGCCCGCTTTGGGGTCAACCGTGGCGGTACATGCAGACGCCCCCGGTACACATCACATGATGTGCGCCAGGGGCGCGTGCGCCGAACCCGCGCCCCATGACACCGGTTGCGCGCCGGGAGCGCGAAGCGGGGTGGGGCCTCGGCCGGCGGGGCGTCCGCCGGAACGTCAGGCCAGCGTGGCCGTCAGGGTGATGGTGGTGCCGGTGAGGGCCTGGCTGACCGGGCAGTTCGCCTTGGCGTCCTCGGCGGCCTTCACGAAGCCGGCCTCGTCCAGGCCCGGGACGTCGCCTACCACGGTCAGGTGGATGCCGGTGATGCCGGCGCCGGGCTGGAAGGTCACGTCGGCCTGGGTGTCCAGCTTGGCGGGCGGGGTGCCGGCGCCGGCCAGGGCGTGCGAGAGGGCCATCGAGAAGCACGCGGAGTGCGCGGCGCCGATCAGCTCCTCCGGACTGGTCTTGCCGTTGGGCTCCTCGGCACGGGCCGCCCAGGAGACGGGGTACTCACCGATGCCGGACGAGGCGAAGGTCACCTGCCCCTTGCCCTGGAGCAGGTTGCCCTCCCAGGCGGTGCGGGCGGTGCGGGTCGTAGCCACGATCGGTACCTCCATTGCTGACATTGCTGCGGAACTGCTGAGGAGCAGCTGAGGAACTGCTGGTGCGTCACTTCCGGTCATGCACGCACCAGCCTACGGTGGGCCCCGGTCCGTCCCCGGGTACTTCGGGTGCCCGGCGGTGCGGCGGTGCGTGCGCCGTCCGGATCGTGGACGGTCGGGTGCAACGGAGGGGACCGGGGCCGGGAGCCCTGTTAGATTGGCGCGGGCCCGAGCTCGGCCGCCGTACGGCCGGGTTTCCACCACCAGCCTTTCCGGGAGCCGCCGCGATGACGGACCACCCCACGACCTCCGACGCCGCTCTGCCCGCGGGGGTGGACGACGCCGTGCGCGCCGAGCTGACCAGCCTGCGCGAGAGCATCGACAACATCGACGCCGCGGTGGTCCACATGCTGGCCGAGCGGTTCAAGGCGACCCAGCGGGTCGGCCGGCTCAAGGCCGAGCACAAGCTGCCGCCGGCCGATCCGGCGCGGGAGCGGGACCAGATCAAGCGGCTGCGCGAGCTGGCCGCCGGGGCCAAGCTGGACCCGGTCTTCGCTGAGAAGTTCCTGAACTTCATCATCGCCGAGGTCATCCGCCACCACGAGGCGATCGCCCGCGCCTGAGGCTCCGCGCACGAGGGCCGCGGGCCCGAGAAGGTCCGGCACTGACCGATGTCGACCGGTTCCGACTGTTTTCAACCGGTACCGGCGGGCTCCGCGGCGGTGAATCAGCGTCCCGGGGGCCCGGTGTCAGGGGTGCCGGGGGTGTCGGGCGCGGCTAAAGTCCGGATTTCGTGAGGCTCCACGGTTGGCGTAGCGTGCAGGTTTCCGCAGCCGGAGAGGTGGAGCAGCGACGATGGCGGTGAACCTGCCCGAAACGCCGAGCGAGGCCGAGGGCCGTGCCGAGAGTTCCGCCGCCCCCGGCGGTCGCGCCGAGGCCCGCCGCCGGGCCCGTGGCGGACGCGCCCGCAAGGCCCGGCGGACGCGGCGCAAGCCGCGGCCGTGGTGGATCGAGATCCCGGCGATGATCGCGGTCGGCCTGACGCTCGCGCTGCTGATCAAGACCTGTCTGCTCCAGGTGTTCACCATCCCGTCCGGCTCGATGGAGAACACGCTGCGGATCGGCGACCGGGTCGGCGTGAACAAGCTGGCGCCGCTGACCGGCTGGGAGCCGGAGCAGGGGCAGCCGGTGGTCTTCAAGGACCCGGGCGACTGGCTCCCGCCGCAGCCGGTCGACGGCAACCCGTTCACCAACGCGCTCACCTCGGCGCTGAGCTTCGTCGGGCTGGTGCCGCCGAAGGACGACAACTACCTGGTCAAGCGGGTGATCGCGACCGGTGGTCAGACCGTGCAGTGCACCGGCACCACGCTCACCGTGAACGGGAAGAAGGTCGACGAGCCGTACCTCCACCCGGGGGACGACTCCTGCGCCGGCCTGGACTTCGGGCCGGTGACGGTGCCGGCCGGGCACATCTGGGTGGAGGGCGACCACCGCAGCGACTCGGCGGACTCCCGCTACCACCGCAGCGGCCCGGGTGGCGGCGCGGTGCCGGTGGGCAACGTGGTGGGGCCGGTGTCGGCCGTCGTGTGGCCGCTCAACCACTTCGACTGGTTCGGCTGGGTCGGCCGCTGACCCCGCTCTCGGCGGTGGTCGGCTCCCCGGCGTCCACCGCGACGGCCTCGGCCGCCGCCGCCACCGCCCCCGCGACGGGCTCGACCGCGACGGCGTCCACCGCGACGGCCTCGGCCGCCGCCGCCACCGCCCCCGCGACGGGCTCGACCGCGACGGCGTCCACCGCGACGGACTCCGCCGCCCGCGCGGTCCCCGCGGCCTCCGCCGGCTTGCTCGCCTGGGCCGCGAACGCCCCGGCGAGCACCAGCAGGCCGCCCGCGAGCTGCGGCAGCCCGAGGTGCTCGCCGAGCAGGATCCAGGCCAGCACGGTGGCGACGACGGCCTCCAGGTTGGCCACCACCCCGGCGACCGGCGGCGAGAGGTGCCCGACGGAGACCACGCCGGTCAAGTAGGCGAGGACGGTCGCCACGAGCACCATCCAGGCGGCCGGGAGGAACGCGGGCAGCGAGTGCCCGTTCATCACGACGTCCCCGCCGAGCGGGCTCCAGTCGGCCTCCCAGGGCCGGGTCGCCACGGTGAGCACGACCGCGCCGATCAGCAGGCCGAACGCGCTGACGGCCATCGGGTCGACCGGTCGCTCGCCCCGGCGGCCGGCGTCGGCCAGCACGAAGTAGCCGACCTGGCAGCAGGCGGCACCGAGCGCGAACAGGACGCCGAGCGCGTCGAAGCTCAGGCCGTTCCAGACCTCCACCACGCAGGCGAGGCCGGTCACGGCGACCGCGGCGCCGAACGCCGCGCCCCGGCTGACGGGCTTGCGCTGGACGAACTTGACGTAGCCGATGAGCAGCGGCGGGCCGAGGTACTGGATGAGCAGGGCCACGCCGACCGGGATGCGGGAGATCGCCGCGAAGTAGCAGGCCTGGACGCCGGCGACGGCGAGCAGGGCGAAGCCGATCAGCAGGCCGGGGCGGCGGAGCACGGCGCCGCGGTGGCGGTAGGCGATCGGCAGGAGGACCACGGCGGCACCGGTGACCCGCAGCCAGACCACGTGGAGCGGGGAGAGCCCGGCCTCGATCAGCGGCTTCGCGGCCGTGCCGGAGCCGCCGAAGGCGCAGGCGGAGATCAGCGCGAGGCCGAGGCCGAGGGTTCGTCCGGAGGGGCGGGCGGACGGGGCCGTTGTCTGGTGCACCGACGCATTGTGACAGTCATACCGCCGATGGTGTAAGGCGCCATTCCGCCATTTGGTCCTGCGGGCAACTGTACGCAGCGGAGTATTCACACCGCTCGCCCGCAGGGAGTAAGAGGGAGCAGGGGGCAGTAAGGGGAAGTAAGGGGAAGCAACGGGAAGCAAGGGGACGTGAAGGCGCACGGCAACGCCCCGGCGCCGACTCGGCGGATTCCAGGGGTTGTTGCAACACGTGGTCGGTTTGATCAGGCTGCGATGAGTTTATGCAGGCGCTCGGCTGGGGTTTCCCAGCCGAGCGTTTTGCGCGGGCGGCCGTTGAGTTCGGCGGCGACCGCGGCCAGGCGCTCCGGACCGTGGAGGGACAGATCGGTGCCCTTGGGGAAGTACTGGCGGAGCAGGCCGTTCGTGTTCTCGTTCGAGCCACGCTGCCAGGGACTGGCCGGGTCGCAGAAGTAGACCGGAACGCCGGTGACGACGGTGAACGAGCCGTGGGAGGCCATCTCGGAGCCCTGGTCCCAGGTCAGTGAACGCACCAGGTGGGCCGGCAAGGCCTGCACGGTGGTTACGAGGGCGTCCCGGACGTGCTCGGCGGTGCGGCCGTTCGGCAGATGCAGGAGCATGACGTAGCGGGTGGCGCGTTCGACCAGGGTACCGATGGCTGAGGTGCCGTCCTTGCCGATGATTAGGTCGCCCTCCCAGTGGCCGGGCACTGCCCGGTCCTCCGCGTCGGCGGGCCGATCGCTGATCATGACCATCGGGGTGGTGAACCGTGGCTGGCGCCGCTGGGCCTGGCGATGCGGCCGGCGCCAGGTGCGTCCCGAGCGCAGGGCAGCCGCGATTTCGCGACGCAACTCACCGCGTCCTTGCAGGTAGAGGGTCTGATAGACCGTCTCGTGGACCACGTGCATCTCCGGCCGTTCGGGAAACCGTGCCCGTAGAGCCTGGCAGATCTGCTCCGGGCTTCACTTCCTGTCCAAGTGTTCCTGGATGAAGTCCCCTAGTTCGGGGCTCCGGGCAATCTTGCGCGGCTTGGGGCGTGGCCGACGGGCGTCAGCCCGGGCCTGGGCCGCGTGCGGGCGGTAGACCTCGCTGTCGGGGTGCCGGTTGCGCTTGATCTCGCGGCTGACGGTGGAGGGGCTACGGCCCAGCTCGGCAGCGATCGAGCGGATCGATGCCTTCTCACGAAGCCGGTCCGCGATGTGAATGCGCTCTTCCTCCCGCAAATGGCGGGAGGAGTCGGGCAGAGGGGAAGCCGGCCGCTGAACGGGCGGCTTCCCCTTCCTCGTGCCGGTCGGCTGACTGCCGTTGCGCCATCGCTTGCCGGTCCGAAAGTTGATCCCGACGATCCGGCATGCTTCCTGGCTGCTCAGCCCCTGGTCCATGAGCCGGAAGTATTCCGCCTGCTCACGGACCAGTTTGCGCGGCCCCTGTCTGGTCCGTTCCTTACGAATCTCGAAGGTCATTGCAGTCCCCGGTCAGGGTGTTGCAACGATCCCTAGAAGGCTGATGAAGATCTTGGGTTCTGGCCCCGCCGCGCAAGCGGTGGGGCCAGACTCATTCTGTGGCGATGGGGGAATGGGCCGGGGAGACGGTCGGGCCGGACGTGTGGGAGACGTGCCGGGAGCTGATCCCGGCGGGGAGCGTGTTCGCGTTCCTGGCCGAGCACCGAGGCCGGCTGTTCCCGGCGGCGATGTTCGCGGACATGTACCCGTCGGCGAACGGCCGCCCGAGCATGCCGCCGCAGGTCCTGGCCGCGGCGATCACTTTGCAGGCCCTGCACGGCCTGTCCGACTTCGAGACGGTCCAGGAACTGCGGTGCGACCTGCGGTGGAAGGCCGCCTGCGGTCTCGGGCTGAACGACACCGCGTTCGACCCGTCCCTGCTGTCCTACTTCCGCCGCCGACTCGCCCGCTCTGCCCGTCCCAACCGCGTCTTCGAGGCCGTGCGGGAGGTCGTGAACGCGACCGGCGTGCTGAAGGGCCGCCAGAAGCGGGCGCTGGACTCGACCGTCCTGGACGACGCGGTCGCCACTCAGGACACCGTCACCCAGCTGATCGCCGCCGTCCGCGCGGTGATCCGCGAGGTCCCCGGCGCCGATGCGGTCGCGGCCCTGCACTGCACCGCGCACGACTACACCGATCCGGGCAAACCCCGCATCGCCTGGAACGACGAGCAGGCCCGGGCCGACCTGGTGGACGCCCTGGCCGGCGACGCGCTGCGGCTGCTCGGGCACCTGCCCGAGCAGCCGCTGGGCGAGCGGGCCGCGAACGCGGTCGGGATCCTGGCCCTGGTCGCCGGACAGGACGTCGA
>NZ_JBHVOL010000016.1:0-185134 GCF_042887925.1 Kitasatospora sp. NPDC057904 | reverse complement strand
CTCCCGGCGGGGGCGGCGGCGGTGCGGAGGCCGCGTTGCGGCCGAGCCCGCCGCCCTGCGCCGCCTCGGCGGGCCCGGGGGGCGCCGCAGGCCCGGGGTGCACCGGCGCACCGGGCAGGCCGCCCAGGCCGGGGCCGCCCGGGGCCAGCATGGTCGGCGCGTACTCCACGGCCGGACCGGCCGGCGGCGCGGCGGGCGGTGCCGAGGGGGTGGCCGTCTCGGGGGCGCCGGGCAGGCCCATCAGGCCCGGGACGCCGCCCTGCGGGGCCAGCATGGTCGGTGCGTACTCCACGGCGGGACCGGCCGGTGGCACGGCGGGCGAGGCGGGCGGTGCCGCGGGGGCGGGCGTCTCCGGCGCACCGGGCAGGCCCATCAGCCCCGGCATCGCCTCCGGCGGCGCCAGCAGCGTCGGCGCGGGCTCGGCCACCGGAGGCTGCACGGGAGCAGGTGCGGGCGCGGGCGCGGATTCCGGGGTGGGCGCGGACGGTGCCGGGGGCAGGCCGGGGACGCTCCTGGGCATCAGCGCGGTCGCGGCCTCGGAGCCGGCCGGCGGGGGCGCGTCGGACGGCTCGGAGCCGAGCGTGCGCAGGCCCTCGGGCATCAGCATGGTCGCCGCCTCGGAGCCGGCCGGGGCGGGCCCCGGCGGGACCGGCGGGGCCGACTGCACCTGCGGCGGGACGGACGGCTCGTCGTGGCCGGGCGGCGGGGCGAGCATGGTCGGCGCGTCCCCGGCGGGCCGGTCGGAGACCGGCGGCGCGACGAGGACGGCCGGCGGCGGCGTCGGCGGCCCGGTCGGCGGGGCCCACGAGGCGGCCTCGGCCGGGAGGCCGGTCGCCTCGGGCGCGGACTGCTCGGCCGGCGCGGGCGCCGGGGCCGGAGCAGGAACGGGCGCCGGGGCCGGAGCCGGGGCCGGGGCAGCAACGGGCGCCGGAGCCTGGGCCTCGCCCAGCCGCTCCGCCTCCGCCGCGATCGCCGCCGCGCCCGCCTCCTGCAGCCACTGCGGCGGGCTGAGCAGGAAGGACGTCGCCTCGACGGGCCCGGGCGCGGGCTTCGCCGCCCCCGCCGGGTTGGCCGCGACCGGCCGCCCGTACACCTCCTCGTACTGCCGGACGACCTCGTTGACCGGCAGCGCGGGCCAGAGCGTGCTCGCGCCGGAGTCGCGGGCGATCACCAGCCGCGCCCCGCCCGTCGGGCCGCCCTCCTCCGGGGTCCCGTCCGCCGGCTGCACCGCCCAGCAGACGAAGCCCAGGTCGAACTCCCGGACCCGCACCTCGCGCTGCTGCGACCCCGGCACCCCGCCGTTGATCCACTCGTCGGCGAGCTCATGCGCCTGCGCGTACGTCACCACGCCCGGTTCACCCCTGTCCCCATCCTCGTCGTCCCCGTCGTCCCCGTCGTCCCGGTCACTCGCCCGGGACGGCCCGGGCGAACCCGCCGTCCACCATCAGCTCCGCGACCGTCTCCAGCTCGGGCGGACTGCCCGCCAGCCGCAGCAGGAACTCGTCGAAGTCCTCGCCGCAGGGCAGCAGCAGCCGCTCGACCCGGTCCTCCGGGGCCTCCGGGAGGCCGGTGTCGCGGGCGTCGTCGTACAGGTGGAACCAGACCGTGCCGATCCGGTCGCCGCGGACCTTGAGCGCGACGATGCCGCCCTGGGCGTAGGCGATGCCGAGGTAGTCCTTGGTGAGGTGGTCGCGCAGGCACTTGTTGGCGTACACGACGTCCGCCGTCCCGTACTCCTCGGTGAGGGTCAGGAACGGCTGGTCGAGCAGCATGCCCAGCTCGGTGTCGAGCGCGACGCCGACCGGGGCGCGGCCGCCGCCGAGCTTGAGGAAGCTGCGGTAGGCGCCCGGCAGCCGGTAGCCGAGGCGGTCCTCGGCGCGCTGGAGCAGGTCCTCCGGGACGCTGATCGGGTCGCTGCCGTCCAGGGCCAGCGGGAAGTGCACCGGCCGGCGCTCCTGGAGCGGGCGGGTGCCGCGCTGGCCGTGGTCTGCGCCGGAGGTGGCGAGGCCGCCGTGGTGCCGCAGCAGGGCCTTGACCTCGACCGGGACGAGCTCCATCCGGCGCCAGCCGGGGGCGGCCCGGCCTGCGACGTGGTGCCAGGTCCAGCCGGGCGGGGTCGCGACGGCGGTGTGCAGGTCGGCCCAGAGCGGGTGGCCCTCGGTGAACAGCGCGGCGTTGGCCGAGACGTAGTCGGTCAGCCGCAGCTCGTCCACGCCGAGGCCCTCCGGCGGGTCGGCGACCTCGGCCGCCGCGGCGGCGTACGGGGCGAAGTCCGGGTAGCCGTGCTCGTCCACCCGGACCCCGGCGGGGTAACGCTCCGCGCGGACCGGGTCCGGGAAGTGCACCACCTGACCTGCGTATGCCGCGTTCGGTGCGGCGGCGGCGCCGGGCCGACCTGTCGTCATCTGGGAGCCCCCACTGGCTGCTGCAAAATCGGTGCGTTTGCTGGACACCAGCGTAGGGGGTCACCCTCCTGGCCGAACCCCCGCACCTACGCGTGAGCCGTGCGTAGTGCCGCCAGCAGTGCCTCGGCCACCCGGACCTGCTGCGCCTCGGTCATCTGCGGGTAAAGCGGGAGCGTGAGCAGTTCGCGCGCGGCCCGTTCGGCGGTCGGGAAGGCGCCCTCGCGGTGGCCGAGGAAGCGGAACGCGGGCTGGAGGTGCACGGGGACGGGGTAGTGCACCCCGGCGCCGATCCCGGCGGCGTGCAGCGCGGCGAGCACCGCGTTGCGATCCCGGCCGGGGCCGATCCGCACCGCGTACAGGTGCCAGACGTGCTCGTTGCCGGGGGCGGTGCGGGGCAGGGCGAGGCCGTCGACGCCGCCGAGCAGCGCGTCGTAGCGGGCGGCGGCGGCGCGGCGGGCGGCGTTCCAGGCGGGCAGGCGGCGGAGTTTGGCGCGCAGGACGACGGCCTGGAGGGCGTCCATCCGGGAGTTGAAGCCGAGGCGTTCGTGGGTGTACTTCTCGCGGGCGCCGTGGTCGCCGATGAGCCGGACGGCGTCGGCCAGTTCGGCGTCGTCGGTGAGCACCGCGCCGGCGTCGCCGTAGCCGCCGAGGTTCTTGCCGGGGTAGAAGCTGGTGGCCGCGATCCGCCCGTACGTGCCGCGCCCGTGCTGCCGGGCGCCCTGGGACTGCGCGGCGTCCTCCACCACCGGCCGCCCGTCGGCCAGTTCGAGCAGCGGGCCCATGGGGGCGAGCTGGCCGTTGAGGTGGACGGGCAGCAGCGCGACGGCCGCGGGGAGCGCGTCGGCGGCGCGCGCGGGGTCGATCAGCAGGTGCGCCGGGTCGGCGTCGACGAGCACCGGGTGCAGTCCGGCCCGCAGGACGGCCTCGGCGGTGGCGACGAAGGTGTTGGCGGGCAGTACGACACCGCCACCGGGCGGCAGGTCGAGGGCGCGCAGGGCGAGTTCGAGGGCGTCGGTGCCGTTGGCGGCGCCGACGCAGTGCCGGGTGCCGGTGAAGCCGGCGTACTCCCGCTCGAACCCGGCCACTTCGGGGCCCTTGACGTAGCCGCCGGACGCGAGGACCCGCTCGAAGCCCGCCCGGACCTCGGCCGCGATCTCGGCGTGGGCGGCGGCCAGGTCCACCAACGGGATGCCACCGGTGCCACCGGTGCCACCGGTGCCGCCGGTGCTCCCGGCGCCCCCGGTGCGGCCGCTCACCTGACCACGACCCGCGGGGCCTCGTCGGCCCGGTCGGCCCCCTCGGCCCGGTCGGCCATCCCCACCGGAATGGTGACCCCGCCGAGTCGGAGGCTCAGCGAGGCCGCCTCCAGCAGCCGCAGCACCCGCACCCCGGCGTGCCCGTCGGTGAGCGGCGCGCGGCCCTCGACGATCGCGGCGGCGAACTCGGCCATCACGTTGCGCAGCGCCTCCTGCTCGACCAGCGCGGGCGCGACCATCTCGCCGACGCGGTAGGAGATCAGCGCCCGGTGCCGGATCGCGTCGGTGACCTCCTCGGGCGGGGTGAGGTCCACGCCCCGGTCGTGCACGGCGAGGCGGGCCTGCGGGTTGAGGTCGTCCCAGACGAGGGTGCGCCGGGAGCCGCCGATGAGCGTGGTGCGCACCTTCGTCGGGGAGAGCCAGTTGACGTGGCAGTGGGCGAGCGCGCCGTTGCTCAGCCGGACCGTCAGGTAGGCGACGCAGGCCCGCCCGGCGCCGATCGGGTCGGCGCCCTGGGCGGACACCCCGACCGGATCGACGCCGGGCGGCAGGACGAAGTCGAGGATGGCGAGGTCGTGCGGGGCGAGGTCCCACAGCACGTCCACGTCCGGCTGCACCAGCCCGAGGTTGATCCGCACCGAGTCGAAGAACTGGACGTCGCCGATCTCGCCGCCGTGCACGAGCTCGCGGATCCGGCGCACCGCCGGCGTGTAGCAGAAGGTGTGGTCGCACATCAGCACGAGCCCGCGCCGCTCGGCGAGTTCGACGAGCTCGGCGGCCCCGTCGGCGGAGGTGGTGATCGGCTTCTCGACCAGCACGTGCTTGCCGGCCTCCAGCGCGGCCCGGACGAGCCCGTGGTGCGCAGCGGCGGGCGCGGCCACCGCGACGGCCCCGACCCGCTCGTCGTCCAGCACCCGCCGGTACGAGGAGGTCGCGCCGACGGTGCTGTACTCCCCCAGCACCGTACGGGCCTTGGCCTCGTCGAGGTCGCACAGCCAGTGCAGCCGCAGCGCCGGGGTGTGCTGGGCGTTGCGGACCAGCTTGGGGCCCCAGTAGCCGGCGCCGACCACGGCGATGCCGACCGGCCGGGCGGGCACGGGCCGGAGCGGTTCGCCCGGGGTGGGCACGTGCCCGCCGGGCGCCTCGTTGGCGTCCTCGGCCCCGTCCGGTCCGCCGTCGCGCCCCCCGTCCCGTCCCGACGTCGGAGAAGTCATCGCACGAGCTCCCTCGCTCCGGCACCGGGCAGGCGCACCCCGGCGGCCCCAACGGTCGGCGCGGGCACCGGATCCGGGCCGCCGCCGGGCGTCCCGGGCGGGCGGCCGCGTCCCCTTCGGCTCGCTGCCGGAACGGTACCGGCAGCCGCCGGGGCACCGGGGCGGTTTCGGTGGATCGGCGGACAAGTCGTGACGGCTGCGTGCGGATTGAGCCAGTGTTCCGTCCGGAGCGCGTCCTGAACCCGCCGGGTCCCGGCGCTCGTTCGCGCACCCCCGCACCCCGGTTGTACGGATGTCGGTGTCGTTTGACAGGCTTGCCCCAGGACTGGACCGACCAGTCCGGACCGTCAGCGGAGACCCTGCGGATACGGAGGCAGACGCATGACCACCGGTGAGCCGGCGGGCCCGCCCGTGCTGCGCCACCTCCGCGACAGCCTGCTGCCCGCCGTCGCCGCCGCGCTGTCGCTCAAGGGCGGCGAGGTGCACACCCTGGCCGGGGACAAGTCCGCCCGGCGCCCGGTCCTGCACCCGCTGGTCCGCGAGTTCCTGGACGGCCTGCCGGTCGAGCTGCGCGAGCGCTTCACCGGCCGCTGCCCGGAGGCGGTGCTGCTGTCGCAGTACCTGGCCACGGTGGACGGCAAGCGTTCCAAGCGCGCCGCCCGCAAGGCGATGAGCCTGCACGAGGCCCGCAAGGCCCTCAAGGGCTCCCGGATGACCACCGTCCGGATCCGCGAGGAGGACGACCCGGCGCACGGCACCCACGCGCCGCCGTGCCGCTCGTGCGTCCCGATGCTGGAGCATTTCACCGTGCAGAGCGTCGCGGTCGGGCCGCCCGCCCGCTGACCGCCGGCCCGCGCCGACGCCCTCCGTCGGTGCGGTGCCGCGTCCCTGCCGCCGTCCTGTCCCCGAACCACCGGAGCCAGTCCTGAATCCGCCCAGCCCACCCCCGCCCCCGCCGGCCACCCTGGCCGCGGCCTCCCCCGGGCGGACCCGCCCGCGCTTCCCCGCCGACGTCGCCGCCGAGCTCAAGGCGGCCGGCTGGCACCCCGGCCGCTGGGAGATCCGGCGGGCCGAGGAGTGGGCCGACACCCTGGTGGGGCACGGCGAGCCGGCCGGCGTGCCGCACGCGGTGTTCCCGGCGGCGGTGGAGGCCTGGGCCGAGTTCGGCGGCCTCGCCTTCGACCTGTCCGGCGCGGGCCGCCAACTGGCCCGCACCCCGTTCCTGATCGACCCGATGTGCGGGCTGCACCAGCCCCGCACCCTGGCCGACCTCGGCCGCGCGCTCGGCAGCAAGGTCGCGCCGCTCGGCGAGGAGGCGTACGGACAGGCACTGTTGGCGGTCGACGAGGAGGGCCGCGTCTACAGCCTGGATCACACGGGAGAGTGGTTCCTCGGCCACGGGATCGACCAGGCGATCACGATGCTGATCCTCGGCACCGCCCCGGAACGGCTGCGCACCGCGGACGAGTACTAGGAACGAGCACCCCAGCGCGGACGGGCACCGCCACCGCGGACGGGCGCCGCTACCGCAGCGGTTCGGCGGGGACGGCCAGCCGGGAGGGCAGCACCGCCTCGACCCGGAACCCGCCGTCCGCCTCCGGCCCGGCCGAGAAGGTGCCGCCGAGCGCGATCACCCGCTCGCGCATCCCGACCAGCCCGTTGCCCCCGCTCGGCAGCTTCGCCGCGCCGTGCTCGCCGCCCGGGCAGGCGTTGACGACGCTGACCCGGACCCCGTTCGGCGCGTACGCGAGCAGGACGGACACGTCGGCGCCGCCGGCGTGCTTGTGCGCGTTGGTCAGGCCCTCCTGGACCACGCGGTACGCGGTCTGCTCGGCCTCGCCGGTGAACTGCTGCCGGCTTCCGCTGACCGTCAGGGTGACCGCCATCCCGGCCGCCCGGGACTGGTCGACCAGCCGCGGCAGCGCGGCCAGCGAGTCCGGTTCGGCCGGGCGCTCGTCGTCCATCCGCAGCACGCCGAGGATCTCGCGCAGCTCGTTGAGCGCCTGCCGGCCGACCTCGCCCATCAGCTTGGCGCTCTGCGCGGCCTTCTGCGGGTCCTTCGCGGCGATCCGCTCCAGGGCCCCCGCGTGCACCACCATCAGCGAGACCCGGTGCGCGACCACGTCGTGCATCTCGCGGGCGATCCGCGTGCGCTCCTCCAGCCGGGCCCGCCGGGCGCGTTCCTGGGCCTGTTCGGCCAGCAGGTCGAGCTCGGTCTCCAGACCGTGCGCACGGTCCTTGAGCGACTCGATGAGCCGCCGCCGCGCGCCCACGTAGAGGCCGGTCACCACCGGCGGGACGGTCAGGCCGACCGCCACCAGGACGGCCACCAGCACCTGGACCCAGAGCGGCGTCGGGTCCGGGGGGCCGTCGCCACCGGGCAGGAGCATCGACACCAGCATGACGGTGACGGCCTCGGCGAAGGCCAGCGCCGACAGCGCGACCACCCGGCGGCGCCGCGAGGGCCACTCCCACGTCTCGGCCAGCGTGTACAGGGCCACCACGAGCAGCACGACGCCGAGCATCCCGGGCATCGCCACCAGCGTCACCAGCACCGGCACGGCCGGCCAGCGCCGGCGCAGCACCAGCGAGCCGCCCGCCAGCGCGCCGAGCACGGCGATGCCGGCCGCGCCGGCGGCGCTCAGGTGCGCGCGCGCGGAGAGGAAGGCGATGGTGCTGAGCGAGCACTCCACCGCGGCCAGCAGCGCCAGCCCGATGTCGAGGAATGCGCTGCGCGGTCGTTCCCACCACCAGAACGACCGGACCGGCGCGCGCTCCCCAGGCGACTTGCTCATGCCTGACAGCCTAAGGTGCAACCCCGTTCCCTCCCCACCGGGATGGCACCGGTAACTTCCCCAGACCTTCAAGTGGTCCAGACCACATGGCGGCCGCGGTGATCCTGTCCGCCATCCGGCCACCTCGCGGACACCGACCTCCCCGACACCTATGCTGGTCGCGTCGGACAGCGCGGTCCGCACGCGTCACACCTGCCACACGCGGGCGGACCTGTGACGATGAGCCGTTGCCGAACCCCACCACCACAGGGAGCCCAGCCGTGACCGCTCCGGTCCCCAACCCGGCGGACAGCCCCACCTCCGTCGCCGCCGCCGGCCCAGACGCAGACAACGCGGCCCTGCGCGCGGACATCCGCCGCCTCGGCGACCTGCTCGGCGAAACGCTGGTCCGTCAGGAGGGCCCCCAGCTACTGGGCCTGGTCGAACAGGTCCGCCTGCTCAGCCGCACGGACGGCGAGGCCACCGCCGAACTCCTCTCCGGCATCGACCTGGATACCGCGGCGAAGCTCGTCCGCGCCTTCTCCACCTACTTCCACCTCGCCAACGTCACCGAGCAGGTGCACCGCGGCCGGGAGTTCGCCACCCGCCGCGCCCGGGAGGGCTCGCTGCTCGCGCAGACCGCCGACCAGCTCGCCGACGCCGACCCCAAGCACCTCCAGGACACCCTGGCCCACCTCGCGGTCCGGCCGGTCTTCACCGCGCACCCCACCGAGGCCGCCCGGCGCAGCGTCCTCAACAAGCTCCGCCGGATCGGCGAACTCCTCGAACGCATCCACCGCGAGCAGCTCAGCTCCGGCCTCGCCGCCGCCGACCCGGCCACCACCCCCGACCGGGCCGCCACGCGCCGCACCTCCCTGCAGCGCTCCGCCGACCGCCGCCTGGCCGAGGTCATCGACCTGCTCTGGCAGACCGACGAGCTGCGCATCGCCCGCCCCGAGCCCACCGACGAGGCCCGCAACGCCGTCTACTACCTGGACGAGCTCTACCGCGAGGCCGTCCCCGAGGTGCTGGAGGAGCTGCAGGAGGAGCTCGCCCGGGTCGGCCTCAGCCTGCCCGACGGCGTCCGCCCGCTCACCTTCGGCACCTGGATCGGCGGCGACCGCGACGGCAACCCCAACGTCACCCCGCAGGTCACCTGGGACGTCCTCAACCTCCAGCACGAGTACGGCATCAAGGACGCGCTCGCCGCGATCGACGACCTGCGCAACACGCTCTCCACCTCCGAGCGCCTGGCCGGCGCCTCGGCCGAGCTCCTCGCCTCGCTCAACACCGACCTGCACCTGCTCCCCGAACTCAGCCCGCGCTACAAGCGGATGAACGCCGAGGAGCCCTACCGCCTCAAGGCCACCTGCATCCGGCTCAAGCTGGAGAACACCCGCGAGCGCCTGGCCGGCGGCACCCCGCACGTCGAGGGCCGCGACTACCTCGGCACCCGCGAACTCGTCGCCGACCTGCGCCTGATCCAGGAGTCGCTGCGCGCCCACCGCGGCGAACTCATCGCCGACGGCCGCCTCGCCCGCGCGATCCGCACCATCGAGGCCTTCGGCCTCCAGCTCGCCACCATGGACGTCCGCGAGCACGCCGAGGCCCACCACCACGCGCTCGGCCAGCTCTTCGACCGCCTCGGCGAGGAGGCCTGGCGCTACGCCGACATGCCCCGCGAGTACCGCCAGCGGCTGCTCGCCAAGGAGCTCCGCTCGCGCCGCCCGCTCGCCCCCACCCCGGCCCCGCTGGACGAGGCCGGCACCAAGACCCTCGGCGTCTTCAACACCATCCGCCAGGGCTTCGAGCGCTTCGGCGACGAGATCGTCGAGAGCTACATCATCTCCATGTGCCAGGGCGCCGACGACGTCTTCGCCGCCACCGTCCTGGCCCGCGAGGCGGGCCTGATCGACCTGCACGCCGGCATCGCCAAGATCGGCATCGTGCCGCTCCTGGAGACCACCGACGAGCTCCAGCAGGCCGACCGCATCCTCGACGAGATGCTCTCCGACCCCTCCTACCGGCTGCTCGTCTCGCTGCGCGGCGACGTCCAGGAGGTCATGCTCGGCTACTCCGACTCCTCCAAGTTCGGCGGCATCACCACCTCCCAGTGGGAGATCCACCGCGCCCAGCGCCGGCTGCGCGACGTCGCCCACCGCTACGGCATCCGGCTGCGCCTGTTCCACGGCCGCGGCGGCACCGTCGGCCGCGGCGGCGGCCCCTCGCACGAGGCCATCCTGGCCCAGCCGTGGGGCACCCTGGAGGGCGAGATCAAGGTCACCGAGCAGGGCGAGGTCATCTCCGACAAGTACCTGCTGCCCTCCCTCGCCCGGGAGAACCTCGAACTGACGATCTCCGCGACGCTCTCCGCCTCCGCGCTGCACACCGCCCCGCGCCAGGCCCCCGAGGAGCTGGCCCGCTGGGACGCCGCGATGGACCGGGTGTCCGAGGCCGCCCACACCGCCTACCGCGCCCTGGTCGAGCAGGAGGACCTGCCGAAGTACTTCTTCGCCTCGACCCCGGTCGACCAGCTCGCCTCCCTGCACCTGGGCTCCCGCCCCTCCCGCCGCCCCGACTCCGGCGCCGGCCTGGACGGACTGCGCGCCATCCCGTGGGTGTTCGGCTGGACCCAGTCCCGCCAGATCGTCCCCGGCTGGTACGGCGTCGGCTCCGGCCTCGCCGCCGCCCGCGAGGCCGGCCTCGGCGACGTGCTGGACGAGATGCACGGGCAGTGGCACTTCTTCCGCAACTTCCTGTCCAACGTCGCCATGACGCTGGCCAAGACCGACCTGCGGATCGCCCGCCACTACGTCGAGCAGCTGGTGCCGGCCGACCTCCAGCACGTCTTCGACCAGATCGTCGCCGAGCACGAGCTCACCCTGCGCGAGGTGCTGCGGCTCACCGGCGAGGGCGAACTGCTGGAGCACAACCCGGTGCTGAAGCAGACCTTCACCGTCCGCGACGCCTACCTCGACCCGATCTCCTACCTCCAGGTCGCCCTGCTGCGCCGCCAGCGCGAGGAGGTCACGGCCGGACGCCAGGAGGACCCGCTGCGCGCCCGCGCGCTCCTGCTGACCGTCAACGGCATCGCCGCCGGCCTGCGCAACACCGGCTGACGGCAGACGCGTCGAAGGGGCCGGTGTCCACCCCCGTCGGACACCGGCCCCTTCGTCTGCGCTCCTCTAGCGGACCTCGGCCACCTTGGAGCCGTACTTCGCCTTGATCTGCGCCCCGGCGGACTCCCACTGCGGAGTGTCGACCACCACCCCGGAGCCGTCGTTGGCGACCTGCACGAACTCCAGCTGCACGCCCTTGTCCTTCCAGTAGGCGCGGTCACCGTCGATCCGGTCCTGGAGCTCCCGCAGTTCGGCGTACGAGCCGACCGCGGCGGTGAACTGCAGCTTGACGGTGGGCCAGTCGGCCAGTGCTCGCGTCACGGCGTCGTCCAGGGCGCCGTCGCCCGGGACGCGCATCACGTAGAGGGTGTTCAGGCCGGGGTCGCGGCAGACGCCGAAGTAGTGGTCCGCGTAGCTCTCCGTCCCCACCTTGTCGACGGCCTCGCTCGCGCGCGCGAGGTCGAGCTGCAGCAGCTGGGCCGACGACAGCGTCGACGGCGAGCCCGTCGACGGCAGGCCCGACCGCGGGGTGAACGACGGCGGCGTGAACGACGGCGGCGTGAACGACGGCGGGGTGAACGGGGGCGGGGTGAGCGACGGCGAAACCGGCGGCGTCGTCGACGTCGGCGTGATCCTCGGCGGGCCCGTCGGCAGGTCGGTCGGGTGCCAGTGCTGGCCCGGCGTCCGCAGCGAGGACGGCCCCGCGTCGCACCCGAAGACCATCCGCCCCTTGCCGGAGTTCCGCCCGGCCGACGGCGACGCCGCCCCTCCCGTCGGCGCCCCGGCCGGCCCTCCGCCCACGCGCTCGTCCGAGGCCGTCCCCCCGCCGCCCAGCTGCGTCAGCGCCCCCGCGCCGACGGCCAGCACCGCGACCGCCGTCACGCCCCGCACCGCGCCCTGCTGCCGTGCCCGCCGCCGCCCGGCCGCCTTGAGCGCGGCCAGCGGCGGGCTGCCGCCGACCGCCGACGCCCGCAGCCCGAGCCGGCGGGCCAGCTCCTCCTCGAACCCGTCCTCAGCGCTCACGTCCCACCAACTCCTTAGCCGGTTCCAGTTCCTGCCGAAGCGTCCTGACCGCCCGCGCCAGGTGGGTCTTGGCCGTCGCCACCGTGCAGCCCAGCTCCTCCGCCACCTGCGCCACCGGCAGGTCGAGGTAGTACCGCAGCACCACCGCCGCGCGCTGGCGCCGCGGCAGCGCCCCCAGGGCCGCCGCCAACTCCTCGTCCCGCTCGGCCTCCTGGGCCGCCGGCCCGTCCGGCAGAGCGGAGGTCAGCACCTCGCGCCTGGTCCGGCGCCACCGCGAGACGTGCGTGCGGATCATCGTCCGGCGCACGTACCCCTCCGTCGCCGCCGGCTCCCGGATGGCCGACCGCTTGGCGTACACCCGCGCCAACGCGTCGTGCAGCAGGTCCCGGGCGTCGTGGACGTCGCCGGTGATCAGGAAGGCACCGCGCAGCAGCGCCTGGTACCGCGCCGCGACGAACTCGTCGAACGGGTCCCCGTCGACGCCCCCCGGGCTCATCGATTCGCGCTTCATACCCACAGGACGCCCCGCCCGCCGGAAACGGATGACAAGCCGGCGCCCGGGATTCCGGGCACGCGAAAGGGCCGGGGTCCACGTGCGTGGACCCCGGCCCGTGAGCCGTTCTTCCCCCTACTCGGGCGATCCGCCGGCGCGGTGGCGCTTGAGCCACAGCGCGGCACCGCCGGCCACGACCACCAGGCCGCCGCCGACCGCCAGCAGCCCGGCGTCCGGCCCGACCGAATCGCCGAGCACCGGCGCGAACTGCGCGGCCGCCGGCTCCGGCGACGCCGCCTGGTCGGGCTCCGCCACCGGATCGGCGTGTGCCACGCCGCTGGACAGCAGCATCCCCGCCGCCCCCAGCGCACCGGCCGTGCCGATCCGCCGGCCGAACCGCCGCAACCGCATCACCCGGATCCGCCGCAGTCGGCGGACCGGACGCAATCTCCGCATCGAGCTACTCCCCAGGACCCGTTCGCGTACCGGGACCGACGCTATCCGATCGCGCACGGGGTTCTCACACCTATTCAGGTGTGGAACGTCAAGCGTTGTACGACTGTTGCCGACCCGGCGCGTCGCCTCGACCCCCGGTCACGCCGTCAGGAGTTGTACGTCCCCTGCGCCCGCTCCAGGCCCTCCGACAGCAGGGCCTCCACCGCGTCCGCCGAGCGGTCGACGAACCACTCCAGCTCCTTGCGCTCGGCACCGGAGAAGTCCTTGAGGACGAAGTCCGCGACCTCCATCCGGCCCGGCGGGCGGCCGATGCCGCAGCGGATCCGGTGGTAGTCGGGCCCGAGCGACTTGGTGATCGACTTCAGGCCGTTGTGCCCGTTGTCGCCGCCGCCGAGCTTGAGCCGCAGCGCCGCGTAGTCGATGTCCAGCTCGTCGTGGACCGCCACGATCCCGGCCGCCGGGACCTTGTAGAAGTCGCGCAGCGCCGTCACCGGACCGCCGGACAGGTTCATGAACGACATCGGCTTGGCGAGCACGACCCGCTTGCCGACCAGCCGCCCCTCGGCGACCTGCGCCCGGCTCTTGTGCGCCTTGAACTTGGCGCCCATCCGCTGCGCCAGCAGGTCGACCACCATGAAGCCGATGTTGTGCCGGTTCCGGGCGTACTGCTCGCCCGGGTTCCCCAGCCCCACGACCAGCCACGGCCCTTCGTACGCTTCTTCCGCCATGTCCCTACTCCTCGCCCTCGCGCTCCACGCCATCTTCCCGGACACACCGCTGCCCCGGCCGCTCCAGAGGGAGCGACCGGGGCAGCGGTCTCAAGCAGTCGTCAGCGCGAGGCTCAGGCCTCGGCGCCCTCGGCCTCGGCGGCCTCGTCCTCGGCCGGGGCGGCCTGGGCGCCGATGACCTGCAGCACGACGGCGTCGGCGTCGACGGCCAGGGTGACGCCGGCCGGCAGGACGATGTCCTTGGCGTGGATGGAGGCACCGGCCTCCAGGCCCTCGACCGAGACGGTGACGGACTCGGGCAGGTGGGTGGCCTCGGCCTCGATCGGCAGCGCGTTGAGGACGTGCTCCAGCAGGTTGCCGCCCGGGGCCAGCTCGCCCTCGGTGAGGACCGGGATCTCGACGGTGACCTTCTCGCCGCGCTTCACGAGCAGCAGGTCGACGTGCTCGATGGTGCGCTTGATGGCCTCGCGCTGGACGGCCTTCGGCAGGACGTACTCGTCCTTGCCCTCGATCGGGACGACCAGCAGGGCGTTCGGGGTCTTGAGGGCCATCATCAGGTCGTGGCCGGGCAGGTTCAGGTGAACCGGGGCGTGGCCGTGGCCGTAGACGACACCGGGGACGAAGCCGGCGCGGCGGGCGCGACGGGCGGCACCCTTGCCGAACTCGGAACGGGTCTCAGCGGCAAGGCGGATCTCGGACACGACTGCACTCCTCGTGAAGAACGGCGCGGGGGTGCAGGCAACGCGAAAAACCGCCGGGACCACACCCTCAGTACGTTGGGGGTCACTCGGCGGCAACGACCT
Source organism: Kitasatospora sp. NPDC057904 (assembly GCF_042887925.1). NCBI lineage: Bacteria > Bacillati > Actinomycetota > Actinomycetes > Kitasatosporales > Streptomycetaceae > Kitasatospora > Kitasatospora sp. NPDC057904. Next base: position 170,863 of record NZ_JBHVOL010000016.1, on the reverse strand, counting down.
CTGCCAGGGTCCGGGGAACCGGCACCGGCAGCGCGTCGATCACGGAGCGGGCACCCGTCGAGCGGGCACACGGCATCCCTCGCCGAGCAGTTTCACGAGTCTAACCGCACCTGTGCCCTCCCGCGAAATCGACGGCGGCCCCGGCCCGTTCCGGACCGGGGCCGCCTGCGCGGGCCTTCGTCAGTGCACGCCCTCGAAGAGGCTCGTGACCGAACCCTCCTCGAACACCTCGCGGATCGCGGCGGCGATCGACGGGGCGATGGACAGCGTGGTGATCTTGTCCAGCTGGAGCTGGGCGGGGGTCGGCAGCGTGTTGGTGAACACGAACTCGCTGACCCGGGAGTTCTTCAGGCGGTCCGCGGCCGGGCCCGAGAGCACGCCGTGGGTGGCGGCGACCAGGACGTCCGCGGCGCCGTTGTCGAACAGCGCGTCGGCGGCGGCGCAGATCGTGCCGGCGGTGTCGATCATGTCGTCGACCAGGACGCAGACCCGGCCCTTGACGTCACCGACGACCTCGGCCGACAGGATCGTGTTGGCCTGGGTCATGTCGCGGCGCTTGTGGATGATCGCCAGCGGCGCGTCCAGGCGGTCGCACCACTGGTCGGCCACCTTCACCCGGCCGGCGTCCGGCGAGACGATCGTCAGCTTGTCGCGGTCGACCCGCTCGCCCACGTAGTCGGCCAGCAGCGGCAGCGCGAACAGGTGGTCGACCGGGCCGTCGAAGAAGCCCTGGATCTGCGCGGTGTGCAGGTCCACGGCCATCAGGCGGTCGGCGCCGGCCTGGCGCAGCAGGTCGGCGACCAGGCGGGCCGAGATGGGCTCGCGGCCGAGGTGCTTCTTGTCCTGGCGGGCGTAGCCGTAGAACGGCAGGATCGCGGTGATGCTCTTGGCGGAGGCCCGCTTCAGAGCGTCGATCATGATCAGCTGCTCCATGATCCACTGGTTGATGGGAGCCGTGTGGCTCTGCATCACGAAGCAGTCCGCACCGCGCGCGGAGTCCAGGAAGCGGACGTAGATCTCGCCGTTGGCGAAGTCCAGGGCCTTGGTCGGAACCAGCTCGGTCCCCAGCGCCGCGGCCACCTCCTTCGCCAGCTCCGGGTGGGCACGGCCGGAGAAGAGCTTCAGCTTCTTCTCGCCCGACGTCGTGATCCCGCTCACTGCACCGTCTCCTCGCGTTTGCGGACGCTGAACCCCGACCATCCAACGCGAGCAGGCGCAGCCCGCACGCAAGATGGGTTCGGGGAATGTCGGTACGCCTGGACACGGGCGGTAAGCCCAGTGGCGCACGTATGTCCCCAAGGTTACGCGCCCGCGCAGAAACCGTCCGCCCCGGGACCGCCCCTCGGACGCCCGCGCGTCCCGTCAGGCTTCCGCCGCCCCGTCCGTCGCAACCTTCGCGGCCTGCGCCGATGCGGTCCCGGGGCGCTTGCGCTCCACCCAGCCCTCGATGTTGCGCTGCTGCGCCCGGCTCACGCCGAGCGCGCCCGGCGGAACGTCGGAGGTGATGACCGAGCCGGCCGCGGTGTAGGCGCCGTCACCGATCGTGACCGGTGCGATGAACATGTTGTCCGAGCCGGTCCGGCAGTGCGCGCCGATGACCGTGCGGTGCTTGTTGACGCCGTCGTAGTTCACCGTGACCGAGGCCGCGCCGACGTTGGTGCCCTCGCCGATGGTGGCGTCGCCGATGTACGACAGGTGGGGCACCTTGGCCCCCTCGCCGAGCTCGGAGTTCTTGACCTCGACGTAGGTGCCGACCTTCGCCTTGCGCAGCAGCTTGGCGCCCGGCCTCAGGTAGGCGTACGGGCCGGCGCTGGCCAGCTCGCCCACCTCGGCTCGGTCGGCCGTGGTGTTGCTCACAACGGCGCCGGCGCCGACCCGGGTGTCCCGCAGGGTCGAGTTCGGGCCGACCTCGCAGCCCTCGCCGAGGTGGGTGGCGCCCTGCAGCTGGGTGTTCGGCAGCACGACGGCGTCCGCCTCGTACGTCACCTGGACGTCGATCCAGGTCGTCGCCGGGTCGACCACGGTGACGCCCTCGCGCATCGCGCGCTCCAGCAGGCGGTCGTTGAGCAGGCGGCGGGCCTGGGCGAGCTGCACGCGGTCGTTGATGCCGAGGATGTCCCGCGGGTCCTCGGCCACGACGGCGCCGACCCGGTGCCCGGCCTCGCGCAGGATCTGCAGGGTGTCGGTCAGGTACTCCTCGCCCTGCGAGTTGTCCGTGGTCAGCTCGGCCAGCGCGGCGGTCAGCAGCTTGGCGTCGAAGGCGAAGACCCCGGAGTTGATCTCGGTGATCAGGCGCTGGGTGTCGGTGGCGTCCTTCTCCTCGACGATCGCGGCCACCGAGCGGTCCTCGTCGCGCAGGATCCGGCCGTAGCCGAACGGCTCGGGCACCACGGCGGTCAGCACGGTGACGCCGTTCTCCTGCTCGGCGTGCGCCCTGGCCAGGCGCCGCAGCGTCGCCCCGGTCAGCAGCGGCGAGTCGCCGGCGGTGATGATCACGGTGCCGTCCAGTACCACGCCGTCGGCGGCGAGCGCCTCCAGCGCCGTGCGCACCGCGTGCCCGGTGCCGTTCTGCTCGTGCTGGACGACCGGGCGGGCGGCCGGGTAGTGCGCCGCGAGGTGCTCCTCGACCTGCTCCCGCTGGTGGCCGACGACGACGACCAGCTGCCCCGGCGTCAACTCCTGCGCCGCCGAGACGGCGTGACCGACCAGCGTCCGTCCGCACACCTCGTGCAGCACCTTGGGCAGCTTGTTCGACTTCATCCGTGTCCCGCCACCGGCGGCAAGAACGACAACGGCGGCAAGCGAATTGGCACCCATGCGGGGAGGCTCCTCGGTCGGTTCACAGAGAGGGCAGAGCGGCCAGGGGCGAGGATCCGCACATAAGCCCTGGCAGTTCGAGGATAGTGCGAGGAAAGTGGCCGAAAAGCCACCCCCTGGCCCGCCGCAATACCGGGCCGGGGCCGCTCAGAGTGCTCCCGGAGGAGGATTCGAACCCCCATAAGCTGGACCAAAACCAGCTGTCCTGCCCTTAGACGATCCGGGACCGGCACGCCGGCCCGAAGGTCGCCGGAGGCGCGCTGGGGCAAGACTACGGGGTATGCGGCTCCACATCTACCTCCATGGCCGACCCGCGCCCGCCGCCGCGCGGTCCGTCTCCGGCGCGTGTGACGCTCCACCACCGGGACGGCGGTTCATCCATCCAGTCGGGTGAATTCACTCAAGCGCCGTGCGGCGGTGTGTTCCCTTCGCCACGGAACGCAACCTACGATGCCGTAGGTTACGGCACCGTAGCCTTCCCACCCCCGCCCGCAGAGGGCCCCCGTCGAGGGACGAGAACATGACCATCCAGGCCGGTGAGGCGCGCGCCGGTTCCACCGCGCCGCCCAGCGACTCCTCCGAACCGTCCCCCGCGATGCTGTCCGCCACCCGTGGCGGGGAGCGCCAGGGCTTCGCCGAGCGCCTCGCGCTCGCCCTCTTCATCGTCGTGCCGTTCACGGCCCTGCTGGCGGCCGTCCCGATCGCCTGGGGCCGCGGCCTGGGCTGGACGGACGTGGTGGTCACCGTCGCCATGTACTTCCTCACCTGCCACGGCATCACCGTCGGCTACCACCGCTACTTCACCCACGGCGCCTTCAAGGCCGGCCGCCGGATGCGCCTCGCCCTCGCCGTCGTCGGCAGCCTCGCCGTCGAGGGCCCGCTGGTGCGCTGGGTGGCCGACCACCGCAAGCACCACCGCTTCAGCGACAAGGATGGCGACCCGCACTCGCCGTGGCGCTACGGGGAGAGCCTGCCCGCGCTTCTGAAGGGCCTGTGGTGGGCGCACATGGGCTGGATGTTCGACGAGGAGCAGACCCCGCAGCTCAAGTACGCGCCGGACCTCGTCAACGACCCCGCGCTGCGGCGGATCTCCCGGCTGTTCTGGCTCTGGACGTCGATCTCCCTGCTGCTGCCCGCGCTGGTCGGCGCGCTGGTGACGCTGTCCTGGCAGGGCGCGCTGTCCGCGTTCTTCTGGGGCTCGCTGGTCCGGGTCGCCCTGCTGCACCACGTGACCTGGTCGATCAACTCGATCTGCCACGCCGTCGGCCGCCGCCCGTTCCGCTCCCGGGACCGCTCGGGCAACGTCTGGTGGCTGGCCGTGCTCTCCTGCGGCGAGTCCTGGCACAACCTGCACCACGCCGACCCGACCTCCGCCCGGCACGGCGTCCTGCGCGGACAGATCGACTCCTCGGCCCGGCTGATCCGCTGGTTCGAGCTGGCCGGCTGGGTCCGGGACGTCCGCTGGCCGGACGCACAGCGGATCGCCGCCCGCCGCGCCGCATGAGGGCGCGCTTCCAGCATGATGTAGGGGTGAACGGGAGCAGCGCAGACAGCACAGGCGGTCACGACGGCACGCGGACGGACGCGGCGCCCGGAGCGGCGCAGGCCCGTCCGCGTGCCGCTGCCCCGGCGGACGGGGCCGCGCCCCGGGGTGCGGCCGCGGCGGGGCCCCGCCGCCGCGGCGGGCGGGTGCGGATGACCGGCAAGCAGCGGCGCGAGCAGCTGCTGGAGATCGGCCGGACGGTCTTCGCGGAGCGCGGCTACGACGGCACGTCGGTGGAGGAGATCGCCGAGCGGGCCGGGGTCTCGAAGCCGGTGGTGTACGAGCACTTCGGCGGCAAGGAGGGGCTGTACGCGGTGGTGGTGGACCGCGAGATGCAGCTCCTGCTGGACATGGTCACCGGGGCGCTGACCGGCGGGCACTCGCGCGAGCTCCTGGAGCAGGCCGCGTTCGCGCTGATGGACTACATCGACACCTCGACGGACGGCTTCCGGATCCTCGTCCGGGACTCGCCGGTGGCCCAGTCGACGGGCACCTTCGCCTCGCTGATCAGCGACATCGCGACGCAGGTGGAGGACATCCTCGGGCTGGAATTCAAGTCCCGCGGGTTCGACCCGCGGCTGGCCCCGATGTACTCGCAGATGCTGGTCGGGATGGTCGCGCTGACCGGGCAGTGGTGGCTGGAGGTCCGCAAGCCGGACAAGGCGCAGGTCGCGGCGCACCTGGTGAACCTGGCCTGGCACGGGCTGGAGGGCCTGGAACGGCACCCGAACCTGGTCGGCGATCGCAAGCTCTGACCGGCGGGTCGCCGGCCGGGTTCCGCGCCCCGCCCGCCTACCGCCTCGTCGCGACCGCGAAGATCCGCCGGAACGGGAAGACCGTGCCGTGCGGCCCGGCCGGGTAGGCCTCGCGCAGGAGCGCCCCGTACTCGGCGAGGAAGGCGGCCCGCCGCTCCGGGTCGGCGAGCCGGGCGAGCACGGGCCGCAGGGCGGTGCCCTTCGTCCATTCCAGAACGGGATCCGGGCCGGTCAGCAGCGTGCTGTAGGTGGTCTCCCAGACGTCGGCGGCGCAGCCGGCCCCGGCGAGCACGTCGAGGTACCGCCCGGGCTCGTGGACGCCGGCGCGGGTGGCGTCGTCGCCGAGGACGTCGGCCCAGCGCGGACTGCGGCGCAGCCCGGCGAGCAGCGTGTGGCTGGGCGCGTCGAAGTTGCCCGGCACCTGGAAGGCGATGACGCCGCCGGGCCTGAGCGCCTCCGCCCAGCGCGGCAGGAGCGCCAGGTGGCCGTCCAACCGTCCCTCCTCGCCCGCCTTCGGCGCGGAGGGTCCCCGTCGGGGCCGGCGCTCCTCCGCGTTGATCCATTGCAGGGCCGCGTTGGAGACGATCAGGTCGGGCCCGGCCGGGGCCGGGTCGTACTCCGCGGCGTCGGCGAGGACGTACGCGGCGCTCGGCTCGCCCTGCGTACGGGCGGTCTCCAGCATCGGGGCGGAGTTGTCGACGCCGGTGATCCTGGCCTGCGGCCAGCGCTCGCGCACGACGGCGGTGGAGTTGCCGGGCCCGCAGCCGATGTCCAGGATCGTCGCGGCGGGCTCGTGCGGCAGGGCGGGGACGCGGGCGAGCAGATCGCGCAGCGGGCGCGTCCGTTCGTCGGCGAAGCGCAGGTACTGGGCCGGGTCCCAGGCAGGAGCGGGCATGGCACACCTCGAAAGTATCTCGACATCAAGATATCTGCTTTTAGCCTCGCTGGCACATTTCTCGATGTCAAGAGACTTCACATCGACACATCCACCGATACACTGATCGTCATGGAGGACGAGGTCGACAGGCTGGTCGCAGCATGGCGCCGGGAGCGCCCCGACCTCGACGTGGAGCCGCTTGAGGTGCTCAGCCGGGTCAGCCGGCTCGCCCGGCACCTGGACCGCGCGCGCCGCACCGCCTTCGCCGAGCACGGCCTGGAGCCCTGGGAGTTCGACGTCCTGACGGCCCTGCGGCGCGCCGGCTCCCCCTACCAGCTCTCGCCCGGGCAGCTGCTCACCCAGACCCTCGTCACGTCCGGCACCATGACCAACCGGATCGACCGGCTCACCGGCAAGAACCTGGTCAAGCGCCTGCCCGACCCCGACGACCGCCGCGGCGTCCTGGTCCGCCTGACCGACGACGGCCGCGACCGCGCCGACCAGGCCCTCGCCGGACTGCTCGCCCACGAGCGCGAACTCCTCGCCCAGCTCACCGCCGGCCAGCAGGGCGAACTCGCCGGTCTGCTGCGGCTGTTGGTCGCCCCCTTCGACAACATCCCGGGCTGACCGGCGGACCGGCCCGCCGCCGCGGCCGCCGGCTCCGGCCGGGTTCGGCTCGTCTCAGCTGGTGGAGGCGACGGACGGCGGCGCGGCGGGCTCCGCGGGACTGACCCCCGCCCGGCGGGCGACCGCGACGGCGGCCAGGGTCGAGTGCACGCCGAGCTTCCCGAGCACGTTCTGCATGTGCGTGCGGACGGTGTGCGGGGACAGGTAGAGCCGCTCGGCGACCGCCTGCCGGCCCAGGCCCGCGACCATGCAGCGCAGGATCTGCTTCTCGCGCGGGGTGAGCGTGTCCACCAGGCGCTCGCTCTCGGTGCGGTCGCGCCGGGCGGTGGTGAGCTCCCGGATCACCCCGGTGAGCAGCGCCGGCGGCAGGTGCGTCTCGTCGCGCAGCACCCCGCGCACGACGGCGAGCAGCCGCGCCAGCGAACTCTCCTTCGCCACCCAGCCGGTGGCGCCCGCGTGCAGGGCCCGGGCGGCGCGGTGCGGGTCGTCGGCGGTGGCCAGGACGATCGCGCGCAGCCCCGGGTGGCCGCGGCGGACCCGGCCGAGCAGCGTGATCCCGTCCGGCGGCGGGGCGACCGGCCGCAGCTGGTCGGTGCGCACGTGCTCGGCGCGGACGTGCTCGGTGCGCTGGGGATCGGGCCGCAGCGGATCCGCCGAGCGTCCACCCGGACCCGTCGGCGGCACGGCCGGGCGGCGCGGCGGCGCCACCACGGGGGGCGGGCGCCGGCGGGCCGGGTCGAGCGGCTCGGGACCCGCGCGGACGGGCTTGCGCGGGCCCGGCGGCACGGCCGCCTCGGAGCCCAGGTCGGCGTCGATCAGGACGACGTCGAAGGCCCGCCCCTCGACGGCGGCGCGCTCCAGGGCGCGCTCGGCGGCGGCCGCGCTGCCCGCCGCGCCCACCTCGACGTCGGGCTCGGCGGCGAGCGCCGCGGCCAGGGCCTCGGCGAAGATCCGGTGGTCGTCGACCACCAGGACGCGGATCCGCCCCATCGTCACTACCCCCCTGCTCAGACCGGCCCGAGCCCGGGGCGGGGACCGGCCCCGGCGCCCGCGGATGCGGCACTCCGTTCCGCCCGCCCACCGGTGGCCGGCGGGGCCGAACGCGCGCCACCCCCAACCGGTACCGCATTCAGCGTACGGGCCTGGGGACGCGCTCGTGGCGGTTTGGTGAAGTTTCGTCAGGAGGTGCGCACGTGACTGGATTCGATCCGTCCGCGCCACTTTCCGACCGGTGTCGCGGGGGCGTCCAGGAGAACGCCGAGGCGCCGCCCCGGGAGGTCCGGGGCGGCGCCTGCGGTTCCTTCGAGCTCGGCCCGCTTACAGGCCGTTCTTCTCCAGCGTGAACTTCCAGGCGTCGGCGACGATGTCGTCCAGGTTCGGACGGCGCGGCGTCCAGCCGAGGGCGTCGTGGGCACGCTCGGCGGAGGCCACCAGCACCGCCGGGTCGCCGGCGCGGCGCCCGGACACCTGCACCGGGATCTCGCGGCCGGTGACGCGCTTGACCGACTCGATCACCTCGCGCACCGAGAAGCCGCTGCCGTTGCCCAGGTTGCAGATCAGGTGCTCGCCCGGCTTGGCGGCGTCCAGCGCCAGCAGGTGCGCGTCGGCCAGGTCGGCGACGTGGATGTAGTCGCGGATGCAGGTGCCGTCCGGGGTCGGGTAGTCGTCGCCGTACACCGCGATGTGCGGGCGCTGGCCCAGCGCGGCCTGGAAGACCAGCGGGATCAGGTGCGACTCGGGGTCGTGCCGCTCGCCGTAGGCGCCGTACGCGCCGGCCACGTTGAAGTAGCGCAGCGACACCGCGGCCAGGCCGTGGGCGACGGCCTCGCTGGTGATCAGGTGGTCGACGGCGAGCTTGGTGGCGCCGTAGGTGTTGGTCGGCGCGGTGCGGGCGGTCTCGGCGATCGGCACGACCTCCGGCTCGCCGTAGGTGGCGGCGGTCGAGGAGAACACCAGCTTGCGCACGCCGGCCTCGCGCATCGCGCTGATCAGCTCCAGCGAGCCGGCCACGTTGTTGCGCCAGTACTTCTCCGGGTCCACGACCGACTCGCCGACCTGCGAGGAGGCGGCGAAGTGCAGCACGCCGTCGAAGGAGCCGTCCAGCACCTTGCCGGCCTCCTGGATCCGGCCCTCGACGAACTCGGCACCGGCCGGAACGCCCTCGCGGAAACCCGTCGAGAGGTCGTCCAGGACGGTCACCTGGTGCCCCGCCTCCAGCAGGTGAGCGGCCACCACACTGCCGACGTAGCCGGCGCCACCCGTGACCAGGTACTTACTCATGATGAGACCTCCAGCGGGCGATGGCCGCCGGATCGGCGGGGCCATCGGAAACGTGCGAACGACTGGCGCCTATTCTCCCTGCCCTCCGGGGGTGCTCCGGACCAGGGTCCGCGGCCCCCGCGACCGCCCGCGGCAGCTCCCTCCGGTGCCCTTCATCGCCCTCCGGCGCACGCCTTCAGTCGGAGGCCATCCGCTCCAGCAGGCCGGTCCTGGCGGCCACCGCCGCCGCCTCCAGCCGGGTCCGCGCGCCCAGCTTCATCAGCACCCGCTGGACGTGCGTCCGGGCCGTGCTCGCGGCGATCCGCATCCCGGCGGCGATCGCCGCGGTGTCCTCGCCGTCCGCGATCCGGGCCAGCACCTGCACCTCACGGCGGGTCAGCAGGCGCAGCAGCCGGACGGCTTCGTCGTCCGGCTCGGCGGCCGGCCGCAGCAGCTGGTCGAAGGCGCCGCGCAGCACGTCCACGGCCACCGCCGCCTCGCCCGCCCGGGCCCGCCCGATCGCCCGCTCGACCACTTCGATCCGCTCGTCGCTCGGCACGTAGCCCGCCGCCCCGGCCGCGAACGCCCCGGCCACACCGCGCAGTTCACCCACCGGGCCGAGCACGATGACGGCCACCTCGGGCCGCTCCCGGCGGATCCGGCGCAGCCCGTCGAACGCGCCCGGCTCGGCCGGCGCGGCCACGCCGAGCAGGCACACCTCGGGCCTGCGCCCGGCCACCAGGTCGGCGGCCACGCCCGCCGGCGAGCCGACCGCGAGCACCCGGTGACCGCGCAGCTGGAGCGCGGTCGCGAGTGCCTCGGCCAGCAGCCGGTGGTCGTCGACCACCACGAGTCGAACGCCCATGACGCCCTCCCGGTCGGGGTCCGGCTCGCGCCCGCTCCCCACGGGCGGGCGGCCGATGACGCACCATCACAGCGCATTCCGTACCCGACTCGCTAGGCCACCGCGTGTCGGCGGCCCGGCCGGGCCGGGAACGCGAAAGACCCCCGCCTTCAGGCGAGGGTCTTCGAGTGGAGCCCCCATGCGGAATCGAACCGCAGACCTTCTCCTTACCATGGAGACGCTCTACCGACTGAGCTATAGGGGCTTGCCGGACGTTTCCGCCGGGCCGGTCGAACAAGGAAGACATTACACGGCCGTCGGCCCGGAAGGGAAATCGGCTCCGACCTGCCCCCTCCGCCCCCTCCGCCCCCTTCCGTCGCCCTCACGCCTCGGCGTGCGCCGCGTCGAACACCTCGCGGGCCGCGAGCATCTGCTTGGCGCGGCGCTCCGTCCAGCGGCCGAGCGGCGAGACCAGTTCGGCCAGCTCCCGGCCGAGCGGCAGCAGGTCGTAGACCACGCGCGGCGGCGTCTCCGGGTGGACCGTGCGGCGCACCAGGCCGTCGCGCTCCAGCGTGCGCAGCGACTGGGTGAGCATCTTGCGGCTGACCCCGCCGATCCCGCGCTGGAGTTCGGAGAACCGCTGCGGGCCGCAGAGGGCCAGGCTCATCAGGATCAGCAGCGACCACTTGTCGGCCAGCTCGGCGAACATCTCGCGACTGGGACAGAGCTGGGCAAAGACGTTGAGCTCCAGCTCCTCCCGCTGCACGTGCTCCTGGGATCCCTGGGGCTCCCGGGAGTCCCAGGACTCCCGGTGCCACCCGATGTCGGCGCGGGCCGTTTCCTCCGTCGTCATGACACCCAGGGTAGCTCCGTCGGTCTCCAATCCCCCCTTGGTAACCATTGGAGACTTGGTCTATATTGGAGACCAAGCGGGCCGAGGCCCGTCGTCCCCTTCCTTCTTCGTCCCCCGGGCCACCGCCGCCCGTACAGGAGTGCCCGCATGACCGCCATCCGCCCCACCGTCGCCATCGCCTTCCACTCCGGCTACGGCCACACCGCCGTCATCGCCGAGGCCGTCGCCCGCGGTGCCGCCGCCGGCGGTGCCGAGGTCGTCTCGATCGCCGTCGACACCATCACCGACGAGCAGTGGGCCCAGCTCGACGCCGCCGACGCGATCGTCTTCGGCTCCCCCACCTACATGGGCACCGCGTCCGGCGCCTTCCACGTCTTCGCCGAGGCCACCAGCAAGCGCTGGTTCGGCGACGTCTGGCAGGACAAGGTCGCGGCCGGCTTCACCAACTCCGCCTCCAAGAGCGGCGACAAGGCCGGCACCCTCGGCTACTTCCAGACCCTCGCCGCCCAGCACGGCATGAACTGGGTCAACCTGGGCCTCAAGCCCGGCTGGAACGCCACCACCGCCAGCGAGAACGACCTCAACCGCCTCGGCTTCTTCAGCGGCGCCGCCGCCTCCTCGCCGGCCGACGCCGGCGCCGAGGCCGTCCACAAGGCCGACATCGCGACCGCCGAGCACCTCGGCGGGCGCGTCGCCAAGCACACCGCGGTCGTCCTGGCCGGCCGCGCCGCCCTGGCCGGCTGACCGCGCCGCACCTGCCGCACCGCCTGTCGGCTACGCCGCCGGATCCGTCCCCAGCAGGGGCGCCCGGCGGCGTTCGCCGTCCACCGACCCCAGCTCCGCACCGCACGTCTCCGGCAGCAGCCGCAAGCACAGCACCGCCACCACGCCCAGCGCCGCCACGTACCAGCCGACCAGCTCGGCCGTCCCGTACGCCGCCGTCAGCCGGGTCGCCACCAGCGGCGTCAGCGCCCCGCCGACCACGCCGCCCAGGTTGTACGTCAGCGCCGCGCCCGTGTAGCGCACCCGGGTCGGGAACAGCTCCGGCAGGAACGCCGCGACCGGCCCCAGCAGGGCACCCAGCACCACCATCGCCCCGGCCAGCGCCACGAACATCAGCGGCCGGCGCGCCGTCTCCAGCAGCGGGAACTCGACGAGCGACCAGGCCGTCGCGAACACCGTCGCCCACAGCATCGTCCGCCGCCGGCCCCAGCCGTCACTGCGCCCCGCGGTCGTCCACCCGGCCGCGCCCATGCCCACCGCGCCCACCAGCAGCATCGGCAGCAGCACGGTGCTCGGCACCCCGAGACCGGTCGCCGCGTACGCCAGCGCGTACGTCGTGGTCAGGTAGAACAGCGCGTACCCCACGGTGATCACGCCACAGCCCACCAGCACCGTGCGCCAGTGCCCGCGCAGCACCTCCGCCACCGGCAGCCCGGCCCGGCCCGCCTCCTGCCCGCGGAACAGCGGAGACTCCTCGACCTTCAGCCGGATGAACAGCCCGACCGCGACGAGCGCGAGCGAGGCGACGAACGGGACCCGCCACCCCCACTCCCTGAACGCCCGCTCGTCCAGGCCGAGTTGCACCAGCAGGAACACCCCGTTCGCGAGCACGAACCCGACCGTCGGCCCCAGCTGCAGGAACGCCCCGTACCGCCCGCGCCGCCCGGCCGGCGCGTGCTCCGCCAACAACAGCGCAGCCCCACCCCACTCCCCGCCGAGCCCGACCCCCTGACACGCCCGCAACACGACGAGCGCCACCGGCGCCCACCACCCCCACACCCCGAACCCCGGCAACACCCCCACCGCCGCCGTGGCCACCCCCATCAGCAGCAGCGACACCACCAGCGTCGTCTTCCGCCCCAACCGGTCCCCGAAGTGCCCGAACACCACGGCCCCCAACGGCCGCGCCAGGAACGCCACCGCGTACACCGAGAACGCCGCCAACAGCGCCCCCACCGCCCCCAACCCCGGGAAGAACACCGCCCCGAAGACGAGCGCCGCCGCCGTCCCGTAGATGAAGAAGTCATAGAACTCGATCGCGGTCCCGATCAGAGCCGCAGCCGCCGCCCGCCGCACTTGCACACCCATGCCCCCAACCCTGCCCACCCCACCCACCCCACCCCCAGCCCCCACCCGAGTGACCCCGGCGCACGCCCCTGAGTAGCGATACTCATGCGCGATCCGAGCGCCCCTGACAGACTCGCGACACGACGACAACTGTTCGAGCAGGGCTCACTCTGCCGGCATGCATAGGGGGGACACCGTGCCGAATCCAGATCTAGCCTCCGAGTTCAGGGTCGACCCGGCCGCGCTGGAAGGCTGCGGGCAGAGCGCCCAGTTCATCGCGAGCCAGATCCCGGCTGAGACCGCGAAGATCGCCGAACCGTGCACCCAGGCGGCCGCCGGCCTGCAGGGCTGGCAGACCGGCGCCGCCCTGCAGAGCTGTAGCACGAACTGGAAGGCTCTTCTGGACAAGCTCGGCAAGGACATGGGCGACCTGGGCTCCAAGCTCGTCCAGACAGCCGGCGTCTACCGGCAGGGCGAGCAGCGCGTCTACGCGCATCTGCAAGGTCAGGGCCGTGGAATGCCGGTCCCGGCCGAGCCCGATCCCTTCGGCACCGTGGTGGTCGGCGAAACATCCACGGCCACCGAGAAGTCGCGCGCCGCCTCCGAGCGGAAGGCCAGGTAGCCGATGGACATCGCGACGCTCTACAACGCCAACCTCAACAACATCATCACGGCCAAGACCGCCATCGACACACTGTTCTCCGCCTTCGGCAAGCACATGGAGTCCTGGCAACACGAGGTCGCCGACAAACTGAGCGTCTCACACTGGACCGGGAGCACTTCCGTAACGGCCCAGGGCCGAATAGGGGACTTCGGTGGCGAGCTCCAAGCCGCCCATCAGGAACTCTCCTTCGTCAGCAAGGCGCTCGCCAACGCCGCCGAACAATTCGCGCTGGCCCAGTCCCACTTGGTCAACGCCCTCGACGATGCCAAGAAGGCCAAGCTCAACGTGGCCCCTGACGGCCGCATAACGTGGGACAACGAACCCACCTCACCGAACTTCGCCGGCACCGGAGCCGAGCAGACCGCGACTGCCATCAGCAACCGCATCACCGCCGCACTCAACGAAGCCTCCCATGCCGACCAGGAAATCAGCACCCGCCTGAACCACTTCGCCGCCAACGCGAGCAACGGCCTGGATGCCGCGACCGTGGCGAAGGATCAGGCTGCCGAACAGGTGCCCGCCGTGGGCACCGACCCGAACAGCGTCACATCATGGTGGAACGGCCTCACCGAGGACCAACGGCAGAGACTCGTCCGCGACCAGCCCGACCGGATCGGGAACCTAGACGGCGTTCCCGCCATCGCCCGCGACCAGGCGAACCGCATCACCCTGCGGCAAGCGAGGCAAGACCTCCAGATCCAACTCGACCACCTGGGCCCCGAACCACCCGAGAAGATCGCAGGCATGAACGGGGCCGTCTCCAACCCCGATCACGACGAGTGGGAAAGGACGAAGGCTCTCCTTGCGGAAAAGCTCGCGGGCTCGAACGCCATCGCCAAGCGGCTGACCACCCCTGTCGACGGCACGCATCCCCCTACGTACCTGCTGGGCTTCGACACCATCGGCAACGGTCACGCCATTGTCGCGGTCAACAATCCCGACACCGCCGACAACGTCTCGACGTACGTCCCCGGCACCACCGCGCGACTCGGTCAAATAAGTGGCGACATCGACCGGTCGGACAGAATGGTCTCCTCGGCAAACACTGCCAACAAGCAGGCGAGGAACTCGAGGACGACGTCGTCGATCACCTGGGTCGGCTATGACGCTCCGCAGTCACTAGCACCCGAGGCGATGGACGACATCTACGCGAAGAACGCAGAGGACAAGCTGCAGAGCTTCCAGCGGGGCCTTCGGGCCACGCATGAGGGACAGCCGTCGAACAACACGCTCCTCGCCCACAGCTACGGAACCACGACCATCGGGTACGCCCTGCGCGACAAGGGCCTGCCGGTCGACAACGTCGTCCTGATCGCGAGCCCCGGCGTCGGCGTAGAGCATGCCAGCGATCTCGGCGTCGACCCGTCCCACGTCTTCGCGGCACAAGGCGACGCCGATCCCATCAAGTACTCACCCCCCTTGGAGGTGAGCAAGGCAGCGAGCAACGCCCACGACAATCTGCTCACCTGGGGCGGATTCATGGACAACCCCGACCACCACCTGATCCACGGGCGGGACCCGAGCGTCCCCGACTTCGGTGCGCAGGTGATCCCAACCGACCCGGGAACGGGCCATTCGGACTACTGGAAGGACAAGTCGACGTCCCTCGAAGCCATGGGAAAGATCATCGCCGGAGTGCCGCTCTCATGACCGACGCTGCTCACTCAGCCACAGCCCCATCCCGGCCCAGCCGGACAACTATTCACGCCCTACTGGCGATTACAGTGCTGACCCTGAGCTCCTGTGGCGCGACAACCGTCCAGGAACGGATGAAGCCCACCATCACGCTGGACCAGGCAAAAAAGCAGATCGACACCTACCTCGCGGACATTCTGACGAAGCTGCCCGTCAAGCCCACCGCAACCTCTGGATCATTCAGCGACCTGGAGTGCGATCACAACGACGCGGGACCGCACGGCAGGAAGGAAACCTCACGCGGGTACGACTTCGGAGACGTCCCGCTTGAAAACAAGACAGAGGCCACCGATGCCTTCCGAACCTTCCTGACTGGGGAGGGATTTCAGCCCGTCCCGGAAGGCGCCGGCTCCCACTCTGAATGGGTGAGGTTGAAAAACCCCAAGGACAACTTCCTCGCAGTCTTCGACGGGACCTCAGGCGCGAGCCATAATCTCTCACTGACCGTCGTCTCGCCTTGTGTCTGGCCGGACGGGAATCCGCCAACCTGACACGGCGGCGACCGCTACCGAGTCCGCGGCTGTACACCCGCCAAGCAGCGACCCTCGCTCGTCCGGGCGAGGGCCGCTGATCATTTCGATCGGGATTGACCGTGTCGTCATCGGACTCGCGGAGTCCCCGGTGGCGCATAGGCCGTAGCCTTGACAGCCGCACTCCGCTTCCGCACAACGAAGAACACCACGCCTGCCACCAGCACCAGTCCGGCGACCGTCGCAATCGTAATCGGCAGCACCACACTGCCCGAATCGGATGCCTTATCCGCGATTGGCGTTGCTTCCGGCGAACTGCCGTTCGTCGCTGCTGCGGGTGAGGCCCCGGGGGCAGAAGTGGCGATCGACGACGGCGAAGCCGACGGCAGCGGAGCCGTCTTGCTCGGAATCGGATACACATCCGCCGGCCCTGGATCGCCCGGCGTGGTCAAAGCGATGCGAGGCCGTACCGCACCGTAACCGACATTGTCATTGCGGCTAGAGCCATCCGTCGGCTTACCCGCGGTGTTGATGAGCACGCGCAACACCTGGTTCGCCGTCCAGTCGGTGTGCACGGCCCACACCAGGGCCGCCGAGGCGGAAACCAGCGCGGTCGCAGCCGACGTGCCGTGGCTCTTGCAATAGCCCGTAGGCCCGGTGCAAGCCCCGATGATGTCCATACCAGGCGCCACGAGATCAACCTGCGGCCCCTGCTGGGACTCAGCCGTCGTCGTCAAATTCTTGTCGACAGCCCCAACACCGACGACGTAAGGCAAGCCGCCCGGGTACTCCAGCAGATTTCCATCCTGCGCACTGTTCCCGACACTCGCGACCACCAACGAACCCTTCGCCGCCGCACGAGCAAGCACAGCGGTCAACTTCGCCACGTCATCAGGGGATGTCGCAACTGCCGCCGTTCCCTGCGAAATGTTGATGACCTTGGCGCCCTGGTCGACCGCGTAATCAATTGCCTGTCCGATCTGGTCAAGGAAAACGGGCGAACTGACCGAGCCACCCTCTGAACCATTCTTGATCTTCACCGGAAGGACTTTGGCGCCCGGAGCCAGGCCGTAGGCACCCTTGCCTCCCATTCCCTTGCCCGATCCGGCGATGAGGCTCGCAATCCCCGTCCCGTGACCGGTCGAGTCGTCCCCAACCCCGCCAGGACTACCGCTGAGATCCTTCCCTTGTAGCAACTGACCCGCCAAGTCCGGGTGTTCGAACTTAGCCCCAGTGTCAATCACCGCAACCGTAATGCCTTGTCCGGTCGATGTCGTCCACATCTCGGAAGCGCGCATCGCATCCAGATGCCACTGGTCATCACGAATCGAACCATCAGCAGCGGCCGGAGCAACAGCTGGGCCGACCACAATGCTGGCCGCCAGCAGCGCTCCGGCCAAGACCCGCCCATTCGTCCGGCGCATCAGTTCTCCTCGTCAGTCTCCCCGCCAGCCGAGGGCTGTACCCCGGATAGGTCTGCTCGGCCACTAGAGTGTTCAAGCGACCAGGCAGTCAGGCCAGTTCTACTCAACCACGTTCGGGTTGCTGTGCGGCGTACCCCTGATCCAGGTCTCCTCGTCCTCGTGCAGGTAGTCAGCCCGCTGGCGGCGGTCGCGCTCGCTCCTCCCCGCCCCGTTTCCCGGCGTGCCCGGTGCCATCATGCCGTTCTGGCCAGAACGGGCCGCGCCCTCGGCGGCCCCAGCCCGCCTGAACAGACCGGTCCCACCAGGAGTGAACTCACCGTTAGCGGAAGGGCCTTTGCGCCCTCCAACTGTCCCGCCCGGGGTCGAGGTCAAGCCTCGGCCTCGCGTACCCCCAGCCGAACCGCCCGCTCCGTGACCAACCCCTCCGGGGTGTATTCCACCCATCCCTGGCACACCGGATGGTCCCGAACGACCCGGCTGAGCCTCGCGGGAGCCGAAGACCGTCCCGGTGGGTAGCCCAGGCGTACCGGGCTCCCCCGGAAGGGATCTCCCACCGAAGGGAGCTGCACGGCCGGGAACCGAACCGCCGCTCCTGCCTGGCATCGATCCACTATTCCCTGGGGAAGCGCCCACCGGAACCGGGCCACCGATCGGGAAGCCGCTGTTACCTCCGCCACCCGAGCGCCCGGGGAACCCGCCCAGCCCGTCGAACGGCAGGTTCCCACCCTCGACGGGAACGACCGGACTGCTCTGATCTGGCATGGCCGGTACGGTCGCCAGGCCATCCAGGCCCGTGCCAGGACGGAGGATGGGGAGCTGCGGATCTGAAGGCGGCGTGTAGACACCCTGCTCTTGCGGCAGAGGCCCCTCGCCGCCACGTGAAGAGACCGGACTGGTATAGCCCGCTGTTCCCAGTCCATGTGGGCCTAGCGCCGTCTGGTGGAGCACCACCGAACCACCGTTGTAACTTCGCGGAACCGGTCGGTTGCTCTCCCCCTCGATGCCCGGGCTCCCGTGAGACTGACGAACGGCACCATCTGAGCCTGTCGCGCCACCACCCCCCGATGAGTAGTCAACGAAGCCATACTGGCTCTTATCCGGCGTCCCCGGCAGGGTCGGCTCCTCCAACGAGTTCAGCATCGTGCTGGCCGCAGAGTAGGCCTGCGCCAGCTTCTCCATCTGGCGGATGGCTTCCTGATGTTCCCGATCGATATTCGACGCTGCTACCGCGGCCCGGTCGTCGCTGATCCAGTTGTCCTTCACACTGAAGTCCGGAGTCTGGCTGGAAGCAGCCTGCGTATATCCAGTGGCCGGCAGGATCTGTCGCTGACTCGTGGCCGTCGCGAGCAACGTGATCTCCGCACGCGGAGGTTCGGGCACGGCGGCCTTGGCGAGGCTGAGAGCCTCACCTGCCTGCAGCAAAGCATCGCCGGCCTTGGTGGAGTAGTCGCCGAGCAATATGGCGGACTTCTGCAGGTTCCCGGCCCAGGTCCTGAAGCTCTCAGCGGCCGGTCCTTCCCAGCCGACGCCGTCGACGTGCGACTTGAGTGCTGCGCTCAGGTCTTTCAGTACCTGTCCGGCCGCCTGCAGGTGTACGCCGCGGTCCACCACGGTCGCTGCGTCCGTCGAACGGACCATGTCCCTGAGCTGGGCGTGTTCGTATTGATGGAAGTTCGTTCCGCCTGTCATCTACCCGCTCCCCCTGTGTCCGTCCGACGCCTGCGATTCGTCACAGCCCCTCGATGCTCTTCGACGCTGCTCCGCCCGCACCGCCCAGGTTCGCGTGCACGGTCTTGTGCGCGTCAGCCGTGGCCTGCTCATTGCCCGCGTAATTGCCGGCCGTCTTTGCGACCGCCGTCTTCATCGCCTCGATCTGGGACGCGAAGTCCGAGTGGAGCTTGACGAGTTGGGTGTGAACCTTGTCGTAGGCACCCATTAGAGCCGTCGCCTCCACCACATGCTCGCTGTAGGCGCCACTGATCAGAACCTTCCCCGTCAGCTTCTGCGCCTGCACCTTGTCGGGTGCCGCCGCCGAGCCCTCCATCGTCTGCAGCAGTGCCTCGATCTTGTTGGCGAACGCCGTCAGCGTGTCGAGCTCCACCTTGACGTCCTGCTTGCCGAACGCGGACACCAGGTCCGCGACGTTGGGCGTCTCTGGTACCCCCACGGGCTGGTCCGGCTTCGGCCTGGGACCGGGCGGGACTTCTCCTGGCACAGCGAACACCTCTCCCCCGCTGCGGATGGCGGTCCGCAACACACCGTCAACTACTGAGCCTTGTAGTCACTGTCGGCAACGCCACCACCCCGACCGGTTGCCGGTACGGGTCATGCTAGCGATCGGCACCGTCAGCCTTGGTGCGCTTGGGTGCGATCGGTACGAACGGGCGGGCGGGCGCGCTCGGGCCGGTAGGATCGCGGTGTACGACCCGATCTGCCGCGCAATGTCGCACAGCAGCGACCCCTGGCCGCAGAACGGACGTGACCGCATGCCTGTCGAGGAGATCCCCGCCACCGCCTGGTGGGCCCGGGCCGTGCGGCCGACGCGGGTCGTGTTCCCGGGTGCGTTGGTGGTGCGGGCGGCTGCCGGGATGGGGGTGCCGCTCTCCGTCGGGCTCCTCTCGCACCGGCTGGATCTCGGGGTGTTCGCCGGGCTCGGGGCGATGCACGCGACGATGAACGACCGGGCCGAGCCGAACGGCTTGCGGGTGCGGCGGATCGGGACGGCCCTGCTGGCGTCCGCCCTCGGCATGCTGATCGGGACGGTGCTGCAGTACGTCCACGTCTCGCCGCTGGTCCTCGGCGCGGCGCTCACCGTCACCGCGTTCGTGTCCGGCGCCCTCAGCGCCACCGGCCCGCGCGGTTCCGCCGCCGGCATGCTGCTGCTGGTGTCGACGGCGCTGGGGAGCGGGATGCCGTTGCCGCATCCGTGGTGGGCGGCGGCGCCGATGATGCTGGCGGGTGCGGCGTTCGTCCTCGTCCTCGGGCTGCCGGCCGGTCACGTCGACGAGCGCGACCGCGCCCTGGCCGCCGCGTACGACGCGCTCGGCCGCATGCTGGCCGATCTCGGCACCCCGCAGGGTCCGGCCTCGCGCCGGGTCCTGACGGCCCGGCTGAACCAGGTGCAGGACTTCCACCCTGACCGGACCGATCCCCGGTACGAGGCCGCCCTGGCCGCCTCCGAGGCGGCCACCGGCCTGTTGTGGGCGCGCCGCCCCGTCCCGCCCGAGGTCGCCGACGTCCCTGTCCGCCTCGCACGCGCCATAGAACAGGGCGGCAGCGAGATCACCGTCCCCGACTGGCGCCCCGACACCCCCGCTCGCCAGGCCCTGGACGCCGCCCTGCGCGCCGCCGCGGACACGGTGGCCGGCCGGGAGGTGGTGCTCGGCACCGCCCCCGCGCCGCCGCCCGACCCGTGGCGCATCCGGGCGCGCCTGCTGTCGCGCGGCTCGGTGGCGTACGGGCTGCGCGTGGCGCTCTGCATCGCGGTGGGTGCGGCGGTCACCGCCAACTACCCGCTGAGCAAGAGCTACTGGGTCCCGATGACGATCGCGTTCGTGCTCAAGCCGGACCTCGGCTCGGTGTTCCTGCGCGCGGTGAGCCGCTCGGTCGGCACCGTGCTGGGCGTCGCGCTCACCGCCGCCGTCGTGGGCGTGACCACCGACGAGTGGATCCTCACCGCCGTCGCCGCGCTCTGCGTGGCCCTGTTGCCGTACGCGACGGCGGCGCACTACGGGCTGACGACGGTCGCGATGACGCCGATGGCACTGCTCCTGCTGCAGCTCGGCGGGCAGAGCAGCGCGGCCGAGTTCCGGCCGCGGGTGCTGGACACGGCCCTGGCGAGCGCGATCGTCCTGCTGCTCGGTTACCTGCTGTGGCCCGAGCGCCCGCGGCACCGGATCGAGCCGCGCGTGGTCGACGCGGCCACCACGCTCCGGTCCTACCTGGACGCCGTGACGACGGCCGGACGGGCCGAGGTGTGGCTGCGCCGCACCGCGTACCGGTCGCTCGCGGACGCCCGCCTGGAGGTGCAGCAGGGCCTCGCCGAACCGCCCCCGACCGGCCGGCTCGCCGAGCAGTGGCTGCCGGCGACGGCGGCACTGGAGCGGCTGGGCGGCGCGGTGGCGGCGTACGCGGCGCAGCTCCGGTACGGCGGGCGGGTGCCGGACCCCGCCGAGGTCGACCGGGTGCGCCGGGCGCTGGACGACCTGACCGCCGCCGCCCGCGAGCACCGCCCGCCGACGGGCCCCGCGGCCCGCCCGACGAAGCCGCACGACCCGGCGCGCAGCGCGCTGGGCCGTGCGGCGGACGAGCTCGAAGCCCTACTCACCCCGTAGGGCGGTCAGCCCTACTCACCCCGTAGGGCGGTCAGCCCGGCTCACCCCGTAGGGCCGTCAGACCTGCTCGGCCAGCTCCAGCCAGCTCATCTCCAGCTCCTCCTTCTCCTCCCGGACGGTGCGCAGCTGCGCGTCCAGTTCCGCGACCTTGGAGAAGTCGGCGGCGTGCTCGGCGAGTTGGGCGTGCAGCTTGGACTCCTTCTCGTCCAGCTTGGCGATCTGCCGCTCCAGCTTCTGCATCTCCTTCTTGGCGGCGCGCAGGTCCCCGCCGGAGAGCCCGGCCCCGGCGGCCTCCTCGACCGCGGGAGCGGCCGCGGACGCGGCAGCAGCCGTAGCGGCGGCCATCCGCGCCCGGCGCTCCAGGTACTCGTCGACGCCGCCCGGAAGCATGCGCATCCGCTTGTCGCCGAGCAGCGCGTGCACGACGTCGGTCGTCCGCTCGATGAAGAAGCGGTCGTGGCTGATGACGACCATCGAGCCGGGCCAGCCGTCGAGCAGGTCCTCCAGCTGGTTGAGCGTCTCGATGTCGAGGTCGTTGGTCGGCTCGTCGAGGAAGAGCACGTTGGGCTCGTCCATGAGCAGGCGCAGCAGCTGCAGTCGCCGCCGCTCGCCGCCGGAGAGGTCGCCGACGGGCGTCCACTGCTTGTCCTTGCCGAAGCCGAACTGCTCGCACAGCTGGCCGGCGCTCATCTCCCGGCCCTTGCCGAGGTCGACGCGCGAGCGGACCTGCTCGACGGCCTGGAGCACGCGTACCTCCGGGTCCAGCTCCGCGATCTCCTGGGACAGGTAGGCGAGCCGGACGGTCTTGCCGACCTTGATCACGCCGGAGTCCGGCTGCACGTCGCCCTCGGAGGCGTACGCGTCGCGCAGGGCGCGCAGGAGCGAGGTCTTGCCGGCGCCGTTGACGCCGAGCAGGCCGATCCGGTCGCCGGGGCCGAGCTGCCAGGTGAGGTTCTCCAGGAGCAGCTTGGGGCCGGCCTTGACGGTCACGCCCTCCAGCTCGAAGACCGTCCGGCCGAGGCGCGCGTTGGCGAACTTCATCAGCTCGGACTTGTCGCGCGGCTCCGGCACGTCGGCGATCAGGGCGTTGGCGGCCTCGATGCGGTAGCGCGGCTTGGAGGTACGGGCGGGGGCGCCACGGCGCAGCCAGGCGAGCTCCTTGCGGGCGAGGTTCTGGCGCTTCTGCTCCTCGACGGCCTCGATGCGGGAGCGCTCGGCGCGCGCGAAGACGTAGTCGGAGTAGCCGCCCTCGTACTCGTGGACGGAGCCGCTCTGGACGTCCCACATCCGGGTGCAGACCTGGTCGAGGAACCAGCGGTCGTGGGTGACGCAGACGAGGGCCGAGCGGCGCTTCTGCAGGTGCTGGGCGAGCCAGTTGATGCCCTCGACGTCGAGGTGGTTGGTGGGCTCGTCGAGGATGATCAGCTCGGGCGAGCCGAGGAGCAGCTTGGCGAGGGCGATCCGGCGGCGCTCGCCGCCGGAGAGCGGGCCGATCACGGTGTCCAGGCCGTCGGCGAAGCCGGGCAGGTCGAGGCCGCCGAAGAGGCCTTCGATGATGTCGCGGATGCGGGCGTCCCCGAGCCACTCGTGGTCGGCGCGGTCGGCGATGACCTCGTGCCGGATGGTGGCCTTCGGGTCGAGCGAGTCGTGCTGCGTGAGGACGGCCGGTTCGAGGCCGCCGTTCCAGGTGATGCGGCCGCCGTCGGGCTCCTCCAGCTTGGCGAGCATCCGGATCAGGGTGGTCTTGCCGTCGCCGTTGCGGCCGACGACGCCGATCCGGTCGCCCTCGCTCACGCCCAGGCTGACCGCGTCGAGCAGGGCGCGGGTGCCGTAGACCTTCGTGACGGACTCGATGGTGGCGAGGTTGACGGCCACGTGTGCTGCGCTCCTGGGGGGTTCGGCGGTGCCGGGGCGGCCCGCCGTTCCCCGGCCGGGCGCCCCTCTCGGGGACGCCCCGATCTCCCCAGCCTAATGGGCCCGCCGAATCGCCCGCACCGCCGAGCTCACCGCCCGCACCGCCGAGCTCGGCCCCAGTACAGGGGCCGATGCATCACCGGGGCCGATCCCCTACAGCGGCCGGTCCACCACCGCGGCCCCCGCGACCGGCCCGTACGTGGCGTGCGCCGTCCGGCAGGTGCCGGAGGCGCGCAGGGCCGCGGCGATGGCGGCGGCGCCGTCGGCGTCCTTGGCGAGGAACGCGCAGGTCGGCCCGGAGCCGGAGACGAGGGCGCCGATCGCGCCCGCCTCGGTGCCGGCCCGCAGGGTGGCGGCGAGGGCGGGGCGCAGCGAGAGGGCGGCGGCCTGGAGGTCGTTGGAGAGCGCGGCGGCGAGGGCGACGGCGTCGCCGTCCGCCAGGGCGGTGAGCAGCGCGGGGTCGGCGTCGGGGGTGGGGACGTCGACGGCGCTGGAGCCGGTGCCGGCCTCGTCGCGCAGGCGGTCGCACTCGTGGAAGACGGCGGGGGTGGAGAGGCCGCCGTCGGCGACGGCGAAGACCCAGTGGTAGGTGCCCTCGACCGGGAGCGGCTCCAGGATCTCGCCCCGGCCGCGGCCCAGGGCGACGCCGCCGACCAGGGCGAACGGCACGTCGGAGCCGAGTTCGGCGGCGAGTTCCAGCAGCACGTCGGCCGGGGTGTCCAGCTTCCACAGGGCGTCGCAGGCGACCAGTGCCGCCGCGCCGTCGGCGCTGCCGCCGGCCATGCCGCCGGCGACCGGGATGGCCTTGGCGATGTGCAGGTGCACGGCGGGGTCGGCGATGCCGTGGTGGGCGGCGAGCAGCCGGGCCGCGCGGGCGGCGAGGTTGCCGTCGTCGAGCGGGACGGCGCCGGCGTCCGGGCCGGAGCAGGTCAGCGTGATGCCCGGGCGGTCGCCCGGGGTGGCCGTCACCTCGTCGCCGAGGGCGACGGCGAAGAAGACGTTGGCCAGGTCGTGGAAGCCGTCGGCGCGCAGGCCGCCGACCCCCAGCTGGACGTTGACCTTGGCCGGCACCCGTACGGTGATCACTCGTTCCCAGCCTTCGGCTTGTGCTCGGCGATGGCGGCGAACTGTTCCACCGTCAGCATCTCGCCGCGCAGCTTGTGGTCGATCCCGGCGGCGGCGAGGGCCTGTTCGGCCCCGGCGGCGGAGCCGGCCCAGCCGGCCAGGGCGGCCCGGAGGGTCTTGCGCCGCTGGGCGAACGCGGCGTCGACCACCGCGAACACCTCCGCGCGGCTCGCGGTGGTCCTGGGGGGCTCGCGGCGGATCAGCGAGACGAGGCCGGAGTCGACGTTGGGGGCGGGCCAGAAGACGTTGCGCCCGATGGCGCCGGCCCGCTTCACGTCGGCGTACCAGTTGGCCTTGACCGACGGGACGCCGTACACCTTGTTGCCGGGCTTGGCGGCGAGCCGGTCGGCGACCTCGCTCTGCACCATCACCAGGGTGCGCTCGATGCTGGGGAAGGTGGCCAGCATGTGCAGCAGGACGGGCACCGCCACGTTGTACGGGAGGTTGGCGACGAGCGCGGTGGGGGCCGGGCCGGGGAGCTCGGTGACCTCCATGGCGTCGCTGAACACCAGGTCGAAGGCGTCGGCCTTGCCCGGCATCCGGGCGGCGACGGTGTCCGGCAGGTGCTGCGCGAGCACCGGGTCGATCTCGACGGCGGTGACGTGCCGCGCGACCTCCAGCAGGGCGAGCGTCAGCGACCCGAGGCCGGGGCCGACCTCCACCACCGCGTCCTGCTCCGTCACGTCGGCGGCCCGGACGATCCGCCGCACGGTGTTGCCGTCGATGACGAAGTTCTGCCCGCGCTGCTTGGTCGGCTTCACGCCGAACGCGGCGGCCAGCTCCCGGATGTCGGCGGCGCCCAGCAGGTGGCTGTCAGGGGTGGGTTCGGTGGTGCTCACGGGCCAAGGATACGGGCGCGGGCCCTGCCGTCCGGACGCGCCGGACCGGACGGACGGGTTCCCGATGCCGCCCGCAGACCGGACGCACCGGGTTCGGTACCCCCGAACCGGGCGGCACCCAGCCCCGGCACCCAGCACCAGCACCGGCACCCAGCCCCAGCCCCAGCCCCGGCCCCAACCCCGGCACCCACGAACGAGGCGCCCCCGGCTCAGTACCCGAACGCCCGCGCCGTGTTCGCCGCGATCGCCGTCGCCAGCTCGTCCTCGTGCAGCCCCAGCGTCGCCGCCATCGACCGGACCGTGACCGGGATCAGGTACGGCGCGTTGGGCCGGCCGCGGTAGGGGTGCGGGGTGAGGAAGGGCGCGTCCGTCTCGACCAGGACGCGGTCGAGCGGGGTCGCCAGCAGGGCGTCGCGCAGCGGCTGGTTGGCCTTGAACGTGACCGGGCCCGCGAACGACAGGTACCAGCCGTGCTCGGCGCAGACCTTGGCCATCTCCGCGTCGCCCGAGTAGCAGTGGAAGACGGTCCGCTCGGGGGCGCCCTCCTCCAGGAGGACGGCGATGACGTCCTCGTGGGCGTCGCGGTCGTGGATGACCAGGGCCTTGCCGTGCCGCTTGGCGATCTCGATGTGCCGGCGGAACGACTCCTTCTGGATCTCCACGCCCTCGGGCCCGGTGCGGAAGTAGTCGAGGCCGGTCTCGCCGACGGCCCGCACCTGCGGCAGCGCCGCGAGGGCGTCGATCTCGGCGAGCGCCTCGTCCAGCGCCGCCGCACCGCCGGCCGGGCGCTGCTGCCCGGACCAGCCGTCGGGGTCGCCGAGGAAGATCCGCGGCGCCTCGTTGGGGTGCAGCGCGACGGCCGCGTGGACCTGCTCGAACCGGGCGGCCAGCTCGACTGCCCAGTGCGAGCCGGGCACGTCGCAGCCGACCTGGACGACGGTGGTGACCCCGACCGAGGCCGCGCGGGCGAGGCCCTCCTCGGGCGTGCCGGACTGCATGTCCAGGTGGGTGTGCGAGTCGGCCACCGCCACCGCCAGGGGTTCCGGCAGCGGCGGCGGGGTCGACCGGTCGTCGTCCTTCTTCGCCATCAGGAGGCGGGCTTCTCTTCGAGGCGCGGGAAGAGGATCTCGCCCTTGGTGACGGTGGCGCCGACGGGCAGTCGGCCCCAGTCGGCCGTGGTGGCGACGGTCTGCGCGGCGAGCGCGCCCAGTCCGGCCTCGGCACCGAGGGACGCCCACAGCTTCTCGGCCGTGGCCGGCATCACCGGGTTGAGCAGGACGGCGGTGGCGCGCAGCGACTCGGCGGCGGTGTACAGGATGGTGGCCAGGCGGGCCCGGCCCTCGGCCGAGTCGTCCTTGGCGACCTTCCAGGGCTCCTGGTCGCTGATGTAGCCGTTGACCTGCTTGACGAACTCGAAGATCGCCGCGAGGCCGCCCGCGAAGTCGAGGTCCTCGCCGATCTTCCGGTCGGCCGCGGCGACGGCGGCGGCGAGCCCGTCCTGGACGGCCTTCTCGGCCTCGCCGGACGCGGTCGCGGCGGGCAGCACGCCGTCGAAGTACTTGCCGACCATGGCGGCGACGCGGGAGGCCAGGTTGCCGAAGTCGTTGGCGAGTTCGGAGGTGTACCGGGCGGTGAAGTCCTCCCACGAGAAGGAGCCGTCGGTGCCGAACGGGATCGCGCGCAGGAAGTAGTACCGGTAGGCGTCCACGCCGAAGTGCGAGGTGAGGTCGGTGGGCGCGATGCCGGTCAGGTTGGACTTGGACATCTTCTCGCCGCCGACCATCAGCCAGCCGTTGGCGACGACCCGCTTGGGCAGCGGCAGTCCGGCGGCCATCAGCATGGCGGGCCAGATCACCGCGTGGAAGCGCAGGATGTCCTTGCCGACCAGGTGGACGGAGGCGGGCCACAGCTCGGCGAAGCGCTCCGGGTCGCTGCCGTAGCCGGCGGCGGTGATGTAGTTCTGCAGCGCGTCGACCCACACGTACAGGACGTGCTTCTCGTCCCAGGGCAGCGGGACGCCCCAGTTGAAGGTGGAGCGGGAGATCGACAGGTCCTTCAGGTCCTGCTCGACGAAGCGCAGCACCTCGTTGCGCGCCGAGGCGGGCTGGATGAAGTCCGGGTTGGCGGCGTAGAACTCCAGCAGCTTCGGTCCGTAGGCGGAGAGACGGAAGAAGTAGTTCTCCTCCTCCAGCCATTCCACCGGCCGCTTGTGCACGGCGCAGAGCTTCTCGTCCGCGGTGGCGCCGTCGAGCAGTTCGGCCGGGAGCTTGAACTCCTCGCAGCCGACGCAATACGGGCCGGAGTAACCGCCCTTGTAGATCTCGCCCTTGTCGTACAGGTCCTGGACGAATTCCTGGACGCGGTCGGTGTGGCGCTGCTGGGTGGTGCGGATGAAGTCGTCGTTGGCGATCTCCAGGTGCTCCCAGAGCGGCTTCCACGCCTCCTCGACCAGCTTGTCGCACCACTCCTGCGGGGTGACGCCGTTGGCCTCGGCGGTCCGCATGATCTTCTGACCGTGCTCGTCGGTGCCGGTCAGGTACCACACCTTCTCGCCGCGCTGGCGGTGCCAGCGAGTGAGGACGTCGCCCGCCACGGTGGTGTACGCGTGGCCCAGGTGCGGGCGATCGTTGACGTAGTAGATCGGGGTGGAAACGTAGTACGCCGGGGCGCTCGCCCCGGTGGTGCTGTGGTCTGCAGTGGCCGCCATGGTCGGAAAGCTTAGTCGGGCACGCGAGCGGCCCTCGACCGCGTTCCGCCCCGCGGACGCCCGGGAGCCGCCCCCGCCGACCGCAGACACCGGCCGCCCGGGGACCGCCCCGGCGGTCACGGGAGGACGGCCCCGCTGCGCGCCCCGGTGCGCGCCTTGGTGTCAGCCCAGCAGCCGCGACCAGAACCGGGCCCAGCGTCCGCGCGGCTGCGCGGGCCCGGACACCGCGGGCGGCCCGGCCGGCTCGGCGTGCGCCGGGTAGCCGGGGGCGTGCTGCCAGGGCTGGTCGGCGACGGCCACCCGGCCCTCGCGCATGATCCGGACGGTGTGTCCACCACACCCCGGGCAGGTCGGCTTGAGCAGCGGGGACGGTACCCGGACACCGTTGGCGTGGTACTCGAACACGACGTGGCCGTCCCTGGCGACGTGGTGCTCGATGTCGTACGCCTGCTCCCACCCGTACCCGCACTTCAGGCACGCGAAGGAGTAGGCCTCCCGAACGGTCTCGACGGGAGTGTGCGCCCGCCCGGCCGGGACGGGGTCGCTCAGCGCGTTGCCACCGAGGGGGCTACCGATCGTCTCGCTCATAGCCGTCTCCCAGCGCCCGCCGGGCGCTCGCCCGGCTGGGTCTTTCCATTCCAGGAAATGCCCGGACCGCCCCTGGCGATGCCCTGCTTGTGAAGACTTGGATGCGGGTTGGGGATCCCTAGACGAAAGGTCGGATCCATTGCGGAAACCGCGGCCAAAGCTTCAGCTCAGTTGGCGTTTACCGGGGCCTTCACTCCAAGGTACGACGCACCGCCCGCCACGCAACCCCCGGAATTCACCGGCTTATCAAACCCGTTCGAACCCGTACCCGCCCGCGCCCACTTCCCCGTGGCCGCGGGCGCCCCCTCCCCCGTGGTGCCGGGCCCTGCTTCCCGGCACCGGCCGGGTCCTACTTCCCGGTACCGGCCGGGCCGTGCTTCCCGGTCCCGGAGCCCTCCTTCTTCGCCGCGACGACGGCGTCGAACACCTCCCGCTTGGGCAGCGCCAGCTCCGCCGCGACGGCGGCGATGGCCTCCTTGCGGTGCTCCCCCGCCTCCTCGCGGACGGCGACCAGGCGGGCCAGCTCGGCCGGGGTGAGCTCCTGCGGCGCGGCCGGCGGGGCCCCGGCGACGACCACGGTGATCTCGCCCTTGACGCCCTCGGCCGCCCAGGCCGCCAGCTCGCCGATCGGGCCGCGCTTGACCTCCTCGTAGGTCTTGGTCAGCTCGCGGCACACCGCCGCGGGCCGCTCGGGCCCGAAGGCCTCGGCCATCGCCGCGAGCGCCTCGGCGATCCGGTGCGGCGCCTCGAAGAAGACCATCGTGCGCGGCTCGGCGGCGATCGAGGCGAGCTGGCGGGCCCGGTCGCCGGTCTTGCGCGGCAGGAAGCCCTCGAAGGTGAAGCGGTCGACGGGCAGCCCGGACAGGGCGAGCGCGGTGAGCACCGCGGACGGCCCGGGCACCGCGGTGACCTTGACGTCGGCCGCGACCGCCGCGGCGACGAGCCGGTAGCCGGGGTCGGACACGGACGGCATGCCTGCGTCCGTGACCAGCAGCACCCGGGCGCCGCCGAGCAGTGCCTCGACCAGTTCGGGGGTGCGGCCGACCTCGTTGCCCTCGAAGTAGGAGACCACCCGCCCGGCGGGGGTCACCCCGAGCGCCTGGGTCAGCCGGCGCAGCCGCCGGGTGTCCTCGGCCGCGATCACGTCCGCGGTCGAGAGTTCGGTGAGCAGCCGGGGCGGGGCGTCCGAGACGTCGCCGATGGGGGTGCCTGCGAGAACGAGTACTCCTGTCACGGGCCCCATCCTTCCAGCCCGCGTGCTTATGGTGACGATTCGGGCAGCTTCCGAGGGGCCGGTCCGACGATAGGACCGCGCGCCTACGATGTGGCGGATGAACGGCGACACGGCGGCGCAGACGCCCACTGGTAGAGACCGCACCACACCGGGTGGCCTCGGCGCGACGGACCTGCCGTCCGGTTCCGTGCCCGCCGTCCCGGCCCCGCGCCCGCCGGTGGCCGACCCGCCCGCCGACCCGCCCGCCGACCGGCCCGCCGCCTGGCGCCGACGCCTGGCCGGCTTCGGCTACGCGCCGCGCCCGGCCGCGCCGCTGACCGAACGCCTCGTGCCGCCGATGCCGGACGGCCCCGGGGTGACGCCGGACGACGTCCCGCCGTCCCCGCTGCTGCTGCGCCTGGGCATCGCGGTGCCGCCGGCCCTGTGGGCGTTCCTGTGCCGCTGGTCGGGCTGGCTCGGCCCGGTCGCCGTCGCGGTCTTCGCCGGGATCCTGCGGTTCACCGACCTCGGGGAGCCGCACGCGATCATCTTCGACGAGACGTACTACGCCAAGGACGCGTACGCGCTCTGGCACGGCGGCTACGAGATCAACTGGCCGGACGGCGCCAACGAGCAGATCATGAAGGACGGGACGGCCCCCTACCGCCCGATGGCCGGCTACGTCGTCCACCCGCCGGTGGGCAAGTGGATCATCGGCTTCGGCGAGTGGCTGTTCGGGATGAACCCCTTCGGCTGGCGCTTCGCGGTGGCCCTGCTCGGCACGGTGTCCGTGCTGATGATCGCCCGGATCGCCCGCCGCCTGTTCCGTTCCACCCTGCTGGGCTGCGTGGCCGGCCTGCTGCTCTCGGTGGACGGCCTGCACTTCGTGCTCAGCCGCTCGGCCCTGCTGGACCTCGTGGTGATGTTCTGGATCCTCGCCGCCTTCGGCTTCCTGATCCTGGACCGCGACCGCACCAGGGCCCTGCTGGCCGCCCGGCTCGACGGGATCGCGGACGCCGCGCTCGCCCAGCGGGTGCGCCTGGGCTGGCGCCCGTACCGGATCGCGGCCGGCGTCTGCGTCGGCCTGACCTGCGCGACCAAGTGGAGCGGCCTGTACGTCGCGGCCGCCTTCGGCCTGATGACCGTGCTCTGGGACGCGGGCGCGCGCCGCCTGGCCGGGGCCCCGCGCCCGTACCTGGCGGCGCTCACCCGGGACGCGCTGCCGGCCTTCGTCTCGGTCGTCGTGGTCGCGCTGGGGGTCTACGTCGCCTCGTGGTGGGGCTGGTTCGCCAGCAGCAACGCGCCCGGCCAGGGCGGCTGGGGCCGCGACTGGGCGGCCGGCCGGAGCACCGACTACCCGTGGATCCCGGAGGGCCTGCGCGCCCTGTGGCACTACCACTCCACGATGTACGACTTCCACACCCACCTGACCGACCCGCACACCTACCAGTCGAACCCGTGGAGCTGGCTGGTCCTCGGCCGGCCGGTCTCCTTCTACTACGAGTCCCCGAAGACGGGCCAGGACGGCTGCACCGCGGCCGAGTGCGCCCGCGAGGTGCTCGGCCTCGGCACCCCGCTGCTGTGGTGGGCCGGCTGCATCGCCCTGGTGTACTGCCTGTGGCGCTGGGCGGCCCGGCGGGACTGGCGGGCCGGCGCGGTGCTGTGCGGCCTGGCGGCCGGCTACCTGCCCTGGTTCGAGTACCAGCAGCGGACGATCTTCCTGTTCTACGCGGTCGCCTTCGTCCCGTTCCTGGTGCTCGCGGTGACGATGATGCTCGGCGCGATGATCGGGCCCCCGGGCGCCTCCCGGGACCGCCGGATCATCGGCGGCGCGTCGGCCGGCCTGCTGGTCCTGCTGATCGTCTGGAACTTCCTGTTCTTCTTCCCGCTGTTCTCCGGACAGACGATCCCGATGGACGACTGGCGCCGGCGGATGTGGTTCAACAGCTGGATCTGAGCCGGCTCCGGGCCGGGCCGGCCCGCCGCGCCCCGGTCCGGCCGGGAGTGCGGGGACCGTACGCATACGGTGTTCGACACGTACCAGAACCGTCACAACTCCCGGGCGTTTCGTCGGCGCACCGAGTCGGCCTGCCTAGGGTGGGGGGTCAGTACCGCGTTAGTCGCCCGACCCCTGGGGGAGCAGCACCATGCGCAAAGGCGCGAAAATCGGCATCATCACCGGCGTGTCCGTCGCCGTGCTCGCAGGCGGCGGCTACGGCGCGTACAGCCTGGTGAACGGCTCGGGCGACGGGTCCGGCTCGGCCAAGAAGCCCCGCACGGTGGTCGCCGAACCCCCCTCCGCGGACCAGGCGGCCAGCGGCGCCAAGGACTTCCTGGCGGCCTGGGCGGCCGGCGACGTGGCCAAGGCGGCTTCGCTGACCGACAACCCGGACGCCGCCACGGCCGCGCTGACCGCCTTCAAGGAGCAGGTCAAGCCGAGCGCGCTGACGCTGACCCCGTCCGGCCCGGCCACCCCGCAGGCCTTCGCCTCGGCCACCGGCACCCCCACCCCGGCCAAGCCGTCCGGCGCACCCTCCGCGTCCGCGACCCCCTCGGCCGCCGGCACGCCGGGCGCGAGCGACTCGCCGTCCGCCGCCGCCACCCCCGCGCCCACCGGCGTGCTGATGGGCTTCAAGGCGCGCGCCGAGTTCGAGGGCACCGCCCGGGTCTGGGACTACAACGGCTTCCTCGGCGTCGTGAAGATGAGCGACGACACCCCGGCCGTGCACTGGGCCCCGAGCGTGCTCCACCCGCACCTGTCCGGGAACGAGACGATCGCCACCCAGCAGGTCTTCGCCCCGCCGTCCAGCGCCGTGGACCGCAACGGCAAGCCGCTGCAGGCCCCCTCGCTCACCGCGTCGCTGGCGACCCTCCAGGACAACGCCCGCAAGCTGCTGCCGCCGGACCCGAACAAGGACCAGGACGCGGGCAGCGCGGTCGTCATCAGCGACCCGGCCGGCAAGACCGCCCCGGACAAGCTGTTCACGATCGTCGAACCCAAGCCGGGCAAGCCGTTCAAGGTGACGATCGACAACGCCATCCAGGCCGCGGCCGAGAAGGCGATGACCGACCTGGGCGGCAAGCAGGGCTCCATCGTCGCGATCGAGCCGAGCACCGGTCAGGTGCTGGCCTTCGCCAACGCGCCGTCCAACGGCCAGAACCGGGCCTTCCTGGGCCTGCTCGCGCCCGGCTCGACGATGAAGATCGTCACCTCGACGGCGCTGCTGGAGGCCGGGATCAACCCGGACTCGAACGTGGCCTGCCCGGAGAAGAGCAGCAACCCGGTGGCGATCCCGAACGACTTCCCGGGCGCCTTCCCGAACAACACCCTCCAGGACGACTTCAAGGTGTCCTGCAACACCGCCTTCATCAACCAGGGCCTGACCAGCCTGAAGCCGGAGACGCTCGCGGCCACCGCCAAGGACGTCTACGGCGTCGGCCTGGAGTGGAAGACCGGCCTGCCGAACTCGGACGGCAAGATCCCGGCCACCCCGGGCAGCAAGGACGAGCAGGCGATGAACTACATCGGCCAGGGCAAGGTCCAGATGAACCCGCTGGCGATCGCCTCGATCACGGCGACCGTGCAGAGCGGCGCGTTCAAGCAGCCCATCCTGGTCGCCGGCCTGCCGCAGCAGCCGGCCGCCCGCCAGATCTCGCCGGACGTCGCCGGCAAGCTGCGCGCGATGATGAACGCCACCGCCACCGGCGGCACGGCCCAGGCCGTGATGGCCGGGATCACCGACAACGCGGGCGCCAAGACCGGCTCCGCCGAGGTCGCCGGCGCGGCCACCACCAACAGCTGGTTCACCGCCTACCGCGGCAACATCGCGGTCGCGGCCGAGGTGCAGGGCGGCGGCCACGGCGTCGACGCGGCCGGCCCGGCCGTCGCCTCGCTGCTCAAGTCCTTCGGCAACCGGTAGACCCCACACGCACCGGCACCCCCAGGAGCCCGCTCAGCCCCTCGGCAGAGCGGGCTCCGGCCGTTCCGGGCGGTCCGGCTGTTCCGGGCGCCGCCGCACCACGGCGGCCGGCCGGTTGCTCCACCGCCGCGCGGCGAGCCGGGGCCAGATCACCAGGACGGCCGGCAGCGCGAGGTACCCGAAGCGCCCGGCCGGGGCCAGCATGAAGGCGATCGCGAGCCCCGCGGCCAGCAGGTCGGCGGCGCCGGTCGCGGTCACCGGCGGCCGGGCCAGCAGCCAGATGGCCACCGCGACGCCGCCGAGGGTCATCAGCGTCAGCGAGACGGTGTGCCCGGTCGGTCCGAAGCCGGCCAGCACCTTGCCGGGCAGCGGGCTGCCGGCCGGGGTGCGGATCGCGGTCATCCCGAGCGGGAAGAGCACCACCTGCTCACGCAGCTCGGCCGCCCTGGTCAGCACGGACGGCAGGAGCACGGCCAGGCTCGTGCCGACCGCGATCAGCCCGGTCCGGGCCGCCGGGCGCCGCCCGTAGAGCCGCCACAGCAGCAGGACGGCGACGGGCAGCGCGGGCCAGGCCGTCCACTTGAGGGTGCAGGCGAGGGCGAGGACGAGCCCCGCGGCGACGGTGCGGTCGCGCTCGGCGAGTGCCATGGCCAGGCAGCAGACGCCGATCAGCGGCAGGTCGACACCGCCGACGACGAGGGCGAGCGCTATCAGCGGCGAGGCGGTGAGCACCGCGAGCGGCAGCAGCGGGGCGCGGTCCCGGGAGGGCCGCAGCAGGCCCCAGCTGGCCAGCAGGCAGGCGAAGAAGGTGAGCGCGAACCAGATCCGGGCGTCCCCGGCGACCCGGGTGAAGGCGTCGCCGCTGCCGAGCAGTTGGCGGGGCATCCCGAAGAGGGACATGGCCGGCAGGTACGGGTTGTAGTCGGTGACCACGACGGGGTGCTGCAGGTAGGCGCTGCCGGTGGTGAGCAGCAGGTGGGCCGAGCGCTCGACCACCATCACCTCGGACTGGTGGCGGCCCTGGACGGCGAGGAGCGCCAGCGGCACGACGACGGCCCCGAGGAGGGCGACCGCCGCGGCGGAACGCGCCGCGAACCGGCGCGGCAGGATCAGGCAGAGCAGCCCGGCCAGGGCGTAGGCGGGGGCCGCGATGATGCCCCAGACGCGCTGGTTGGGCAGGTCGGAGACGAGCGGGAAGGCGGCCGCCCAGCCGGCCGCGACGGCGCAGCCGAGCAGCTGGACGCTGCGCAGGGAGGCGAGCCGGGCGGGGTCGGTCCGCGCGGCCGTGGGCGGAAACGTGTTCTCGCGGCGCTGGCGGGGGACGGCCCTGGAGACCAGGCCGCGCAGGGGGCGGTCGGGCCGGGAGGGCGGTCCGACCGGTTGGGGGGCCGGCGTTCTGGAACGGCCGGTGAAGCGGCCGCGCGGGCGGGAGAAGCCGGGCGTGCGGGTGCTCACCATGGTGGAAGGTTATGGGTGGGGGGCCCGCGCTGTCGCCACCGGGATCGACGGAGAGTCGCGGTCTACGCGCGAAGAGTCGCCAGGCGTCTTGCCACCTGGCGACCCTTCGTATCCATAGCAACGGGCGGTGACCACCGCCGGATCCGGAGCGTGAGACGGATCAGCCGGAGTGGCTGTCCACCGGGGCGCTCTGCTGCTCCGCTCCGCGCTCCAGCTTCGAGTTCTTGATGCTGTAACCGAAGTAGACGACCACGGCGACGGCGAGGGCGATCGCCCCGGCCCGGAAGGTGTCGGCGTGCAGGCCGGTGATCAGGTAGCCGCAGAAGCCGACGCTGAGCAGCGGCACGACCGGGTAGCCGGGCACCTTGAAGCCGCGCGGCAGGTCGGGCTGGGTGCGGCGCAGGACGATGACGCCCACCGAGACGACCGAGAAGGCGATGAGCGTCCCGAGGCTGGTGATGTCGGCCAGGATGTTGAGCGGGACGAACGCGGCGAGCGCGCCCACGCCGACGCCGACCACGATCGTGTTCCAGACCGGGGTGCCGGTGCGCGGCGAGAGCTCGGCGAAGCGCTTGGGCAGCATGCCGTCGCGGCCCATGGAGTACAGGATGCGGGTCTGGCCGTAGATCACCACGAGGGTGATGCTGAAGATCGAGAGGATCGCGCCGACCGCGAAGACCATCGCGGGCCAGCTCTGGCCGGTGATGTCCTGGAGGATCTGGGCGAGCCCGGCCTCCTGGCCGTCGAACTTCTGCCACGGCTGGGCGCCGATGCCGGCCAGCGCGACCAGGATGTAGAGCAGGGTCACCACGACCAGCGAGATGATGATCGCCAGCGGCAGGGTGCGGCGGGGGTTCTTGACCTCCTCGCCGGCGGTGGACACGGCGTCCAGGCCGATGAACGAGAAGAAGATGCTGGAGGCCGCGACCTGCACGCCTCCGATGCCGAGCGGCATGAACGGGGTCAGGTTGCCGGAGTGGAAGCCGGTGAGCGCGACGCCGACGAACAGCACCAGGATGAGGATCTTGATCGCGACCATCGCCGCGTTGACCTTCACCGACTCGCTGACGCCGCGGATCAGCAGGAAGCAGACCATGGCGACCAGCAGCAGCGCCGGCAGGTTGAACCAGTGGGTGCTGTCCGGCGCGCCCGCCAGTTGCTCGGGGATCTTGACCCCGAAGGCCAGGTCGAGGAACTTGTCGAGGTACTCGGCCCAGCTCACCGCGATCGCGGAGGCGGACACGCCGTACTCCATCAGCAGGCAGATGCCGACGCCGAAGGCGACGCCCTCGCCGAGGGTCGCGTAGGCGTAGGAGTAGGACGAGCCGGAGACCGGGATCGCGGAGGCCATCTCGGCGTAGCACAGCGCCGTGAGGCCCGCCGTGACGGCGGCGATGACGAAGGACAGGATGACGGCCGGTCCGGCGGACGGCACCGCGGTGTTGAGCACGAAGAAGATGCCGGTACCGATGGTGGCGCCGATGCCGATCGAGGACAGCTGCCAGAGTCCGATGGAGCGGCGGAGGTGGATGCCGGAGCGTCCGCCCTCCTCCGGCGCGCCGGCCGGGAGGCTGTCCCGGCCCTCGCTCTCGGCGATCAGTGTCGACACGGGCTTGCGTCGCAGCAGACGCGCACCAAGGGAGTTGCTGGCCAAAACCGCGGTCTTTCTAGGCGAGGGAGGGTGTCCTAGCGGTCGGTCACCAAGTGCGATACGGGGTGTCATCGGGGACCAACCGAACAAAGATGGGACAGTACCGCGCGAATGCACCAGTGTCGCAAACGAACAGTCCGGGCTTGCGCATTATACGAACTGTCGAATGGACAAGGACAAACCGGACGCTTCGTAAACGGCGAATCTCCCTCGGGCGAGGTAAAGCCGCAGCTCAGGGATATCGCCCCGGTCACCGTCCGAGGACGGCCTGCATCACCGAGCGGGCGATCGGCGCCGCGAGCCCGCCACCGGTCACGTCCGTGGCGTCACTGTCCGCGATGACCACGGCGACGGCCACCGGCGGCACCTTGTCCGATCCGGCCGGCCTGGCCCACGAGACGAACCACGCGTACGGCGTCCCGCTGTTGTCCACGCCGTGCTGGGCGGTGCCCGTCTTCCCGCCGACCACCGCGCCCGGGATCCGGGCGTTGGCGCCGGTGCCGTTGTCCACGACGTCCGTCATGAGCCGCTGCACCTGCGCGGCCACCCCCGGCTCCATCGCCCGCTTGTAGACGGCCGGCTTCATCAGCTGGACCGCCGTCCCGTCGCTCTTCGTCAGCTTGTCCACAAGCTGTGGACGCATCACGGTCCCGTTGTTGGCGACCCCGGCCGCGACCATCGCCATCACCAGCGGGGTCGCGGCCGTGTCGAACTGCCCGATAGAGGAGAGCGCGAGCTGCGAGTCGTTCATCTTCGTGTCGAAGTTCGAGCGCGACGGCCGCACCGGCATGTCGAGCCTGGCGTCGTTGAAGCCGAAGTTCGCCGCCATCGCGGCCGTCGCGTCCAGGCCGGTGCGCACGCCGAGGTAGCCGAGGACGCTGTTGCAGCTGTAGGTCATCGCGGTGTCCAGCGACTGCCCGGGCTGGTCGCAGGCCCTCGTGTCGTTGACCAGCGGCGTGGTCGTCCCCGGCAGGACGTACGGGAAGGGCGCGCCGGTGGGCGCGTTGATGTCGGTGACCACCCCGCCGGCGAGCGCGGCGGCGGCCGTCACCACCTTGAAGGCCGAGCCGGGCGGGTAGGTCTGGCGCAGCGCCCGGTTGAGCATCGGCTGGCCGCTGTCGGCCTGCAGCCGGTTCCACGCCGTCTGGTCGGCCGAGGTGGACCCTGCGAAGCTCCCGGGGTCGTAGGTGGGCGTGCTGGCCAGCGCCAGGATCCGCCCGGTGGCGGGCTCGATCGCGGCGACCGCGCCCGTCTGCGCGCCCAGCCCGCGCATCGCCGCCTCCTGGGCCGCCCGGTCGAGGGTGGTGTAGACGTCCCCGCCGGGGTTCTGCCGGCGCGCGACCGCGTCCCAGACCGCCCAGCCGGCGAGGCGGCTGTCCGTCCCGGTCAGCAGGTCGTCCTCGGTCCCCTCCAGCTGCGTGTCGCCGTACGCCTGCGAGGCGAAGCCGGTGACGGCCGCGTACGTCGGGCCGTCGGTGTAGGTGCGCTTGTACGCGTACCGGCCGCCGGTGGGCGCCGAGCCGGTGACGGTGTCCGCGCCGACCAGGATGTTCCCCCGCGGCTGCCCGTACCGCTCGACGGTGAGCCGCTGGTTGGCGCTGTTGTGGTCGAGGTCCTTCGCCTCGAAGACCTGCACCCGGGTGGCCTGGACGCACAGCGCGGCGATCAGCAGCAGGCAGAACGTGCCGGCACGGCGGCCGGTCACGGAGATCCCCGGGAGCCCCTGCGGCCCGTTCCCCCTGGCCGGCCCGAAGCGCGCCATCAGGCCTCCCCCGAAGCCGGAGCAGGGGCCGGAGCAGGCCGCCGCGCGATGTCGCTCATGCGGACCAGCAGCGCCACGATGATCCAGTTGGTGACCACCGACGAGCCGCCCTGGGCGACGAACGGCAGCGTCATCCCCGTCAGCGGGATCAGCGCGAGCACCCCGCCCGCCACCACGAACACCTGCAGGCCGACGATCGCCGCCAGCCCGATCGCCAGCAGCCGCCCGAACGGGTCGCGCAGCGCGATGCCCGTCCGGAACCCGCGCGAGACCAGCAGCGCGTACAGCAGGAACACCGCGACCAGCCCGGTCAGGCCGAGCTCCTCGCCGATCGTCGCGAGGATGAAGTCGGACTTGGCCGCGAAGCCGATCAGCACCGAGTGCCCGTTGCCGAGGCCCGTCCCGAGCTCCCCGCCCCACGCGAAGGCGAACAGCGACTGGGCGATCTGGTTGGCCCCCTTGCCCGCCGCGATCGAGCCGAGCGGGTCCAGCCAGTCCGCCACCCGGCTGCGCACGTGGGCCTCCAGGAATCCCACCGTCACCGCGCCGGCCGCCGCGAGGCCCAGCCCGATCGCGATCCAGCCGGTGCGCGCGGTGGCGACGTAGAGCATCACGACGAACAGCCCGAAGTACAGCAGCGAGGTCCCGAGGTCGGTCTCCAGCACCAGGACCCCGACGAACGCGGCCCAGATCAGCAGCACCGGCCCGAGCACCCGCCCGCGCGGCAGCTGCCAGCGCCAGACCCGCCGCCCGGTGAGCGCGAGGGCGTCCCGGTGCACGGCCAGGTAGGCGGCGAAGAAGACCGCCAGGAGGACCTTGGCGAACTCCCCCGGCTGGAAGGAGAGCGGCCCGACGACGATCCAGATCCGGGACCCGTACACCGGCGGGAAGAAGATCGGCAGCACCAGGAGGACGAGTGCCGCGAGCGCGCCCACGTGGGCGTAGCGCCGGAGCCGCCGGTGGTCGGGCACCAGCAGCACCACCGCGCCGAACAGCGCCACCCCGAGGGCGGACCACAGCAGCTGCGTGGAGGCCGCGCCCGGGCCGGAGGTCGCCCGGTCGAGCCGGTAGATCACCACCAGCCCGATCCCGTTGAGCAGCACCGCGATCGGCAGCAGCAGCGGGTCCGCGTACCGGGCCCGCCACCGGACGACGGCGTGCGCCAGCAGGGCGAGCACGCCGAGCGCGGCGCCGTACCCGGCGGTGTCGGCGGGCACCGTGCCGTCCAGGTCGACGCCGACCTCGACGTAGCCGAACACGGCGATCAGCACCGCGGCCAGCACCAGCACGAGCTCGGTGGTGCGCCGGGTCGGTACCGGCCGGGCCGGCCGGGCGGCGGTGGTGGTCACGGCGGAGGGTGTCGCCACGGACCGTCCTGGGGGTGCTCACCGCGGGTCCTTCCCGCGCGTCGGACGTACCGGGGAGCGGAAGCGCCCGCGCCCCGATTCGTCACCCTAACGAGCACTATCCATATTTATCGGCTCTTCTTCACGGTGTGTCAGCAATTGTCCGGATCATCGGGGCCCGCGCCCGCCGGCTCACTCCGGCCGCCGCCCCGCCAGCACCGCCGAACCCGCGGCGGCCGCCACCAGCAGCCCCGCGGCCGCCAGCAGTTCGAGCCACGGCGGGCCGACCCGCCCGGTCCGGTCGGCGGCGACCAGGCCGCTCACCGCCGCGTTCGCCGGCGAGCCGGGCGCCACCAGCACCGCCGTCGCGAGCGCCGGCGCCAGCGGGATGCCGTACTGCGCCCGCGCGAGCACCGGCCGGTTGCACAGCGCCCCCACCAGCACCCCCAGCAG
The DNA here is from genome assembly GCF_042887925.1 of Kitasatospora sp. NPDC057904. NCBI lineage: Bacteria > Bacillati > Actinomycetota > Actinomycetes > Kitasatosporales > Streptomycetaceae > Kitasatospora > Kitasatospora sp. NPDC057904. Next base: position 130,655 of record NZ_JBHVOL010000016.1, on the reverse strand, counting down.
CACGGAGACCACCGAGGCCAGCAGCCCGGCCAGCAGCGACACCCCGACCGGCGGCTGGTCCGCCTTCGGGTTGGCGACCGGCCCGCTCACCCACCAGAGCCCGGCCACCTCGGCCACCGCCAGCACCAGACCGACCGTCAGCGCCGCCAGCAGCCCGCCCAGCTGGACCCGGGCCGGACCCGCCGCCGCCACCAGACACGCCCGTGAGGCCGGCGGCTCGGCGTTCAGGGCACTGCGGACGTACCACGCGCTGACCGGCAGCAGCACGCCCGCGCCGTAGCCCAGCCCGCCCAGCAGCGGATCACCCGCCGTCACGCCCAGCACCAGCAGCAGCGCGTACGCGAGGAACGGCGGCAGCCATCCGTGCCCGCGCAGCAGCAGCTCCAGGTGGTACCGGGCCAGCGCCCCGACCTGCCTCACCGCTCCCCCTCCCGCCGCCGGACGGCCAGCACGCTCACGGCCGGACGGCCGGTCAGCAGGCGGCGCAGCAGAGCGTCCGAGTGCGCCGCCGCCACCGTGAGCCGCACCGCCGTCCCCTCCAGCGCGGTGAGCTCCGGGGCGCCCGGCAGCCGGGCGGGCAGCGGATCACCGTCCAGGACGTCCACGTCCACCTCCACCCGCACCGACGGGCCGTCCGCCCGCACGGCCCGCTCCTCCGCGGGCCGTTCCTCCGCGGGCCGCAGCCCGCCGTCCGCGCCGACCCGGTAGGCGGCCGTGGTCAGTCCGGCCAGCCGCGCCGGGTCGTGGTCGACGAACAGCACCGCGCCGCCGCCCGCCGCCCGCTCGGCCGCGGCCTCGTCCAGCACCGTCCGGGCCGCCGGGTCGAGCCCGGTCCAGGCCTCGTCCAGGAGCAGCACCCGCGCCCCGGGCAGCAGCGCCTGCGCGACCGCGACCTTCTGGCAGGTGCCCTTCGACAGCCGGTTCAGCGGCGTGCCCGCCCGGTCCGCGATGCCGAACCGGTCCAGCCACTCCGCCGCCCCGCGCCGCGCCTCCGCGTCCGTCAGCCCGTGCACCCGGCCGACCCGCAGCAGGTACGAGGCCGCGTCGAACGGCAGCGCCGGCGGGAACCGTTCCGGCACGTACGCCACCGTCCCCGGCCGCACCACCCGCCCCGCGCTCGGCCGCTCGATCCCCGCGACGAGCCTGAGCAGCGTCGACTTGCCCGTCCCGTTCGCCCCCGCGATCCGCACCAACTCCCCCGGCCGGACGGCCAGGTCGACCCCGCGCAGGACCCACCGCCCGCCCCGCCCGTACCGCTTCCCGACGCCCGTCAGCTCCACCGCGCCCCCTTCGCCGCCCGCCCGGCCGGTCCGGACCCGCTCGACCGGTCCGCACGGAAGGCTAACCACCGCGCATAAGCGCCGTGTGAGCCCGGCGCCCGCGAAACCCCGCCCGCGCGCGGGAGTTCGCCCGGGGGTGCACCACCGCCACGCTGCGGACTCGTTTGGCCATGGCGAACTGATGATCCCTAGGATCGGCCGCGTGATTACCGGACGACGACGACCAACGACCAGGCTGGGCAGCCTGCTCGCCGCCGCGGCGATAACGGGTGCCTCGCTGCTCCTCGGCCTGCCCGCCCACGCCGACGAACCATCGGGCGGCTCCGCCCCGGCTCCCCAGGAGGCCCCCAGGGTCGACCTCATCCTCGATGTCAGCGGCTCCATGAACACCGCCGACATCCAGGGCAAGAGCCGCATCTCGGTGGCCCAGCAGTCCCTCAACGAGGTGATCGACGCCCTGCCCGCGGAGACCGACTTCGGCATCCGCACGCTCGGCGCGACCTACCCCGGCAACGACAAGACCGTCGGCTGCCAGGACACCAAGCAGCTGTTCCCGGTCGGCAAGACCAACAAGGTCGAGGCCAAGACCGCGGTCGCCACCCTGCGCCCCACCGGCTGGACCCCGATCGGCCTGGCGCTGCGCGGCGCCGCCCAGGACCTCGGCAAGGGCGACGCGACCCGCCGGATCGTCCTGATCACCGACGGCGAGGACGACTGCGCCCCGCCGGACCCGTGCGACGTGGCCCGCGAACTCGCCGCCCAGGGCATCCACCTGGTCGTCGACACCCTCGGCCTCGCCCACGACGACAAGACCCGCCAGCAGCTGCTCTGCATCGCCAACGCGACCGGCGGCACCTACACCGACGTCCGCAGCCAGGACCAGCTCACCAACAAGGTGAAGCAGCTGATCGACCGCAGCGACGACACCTACACCGTCAACCCGGTCAAGACCGCCGGCACCGACAAGTGCGAGAACGCCCCCGTCCTCGCCCCCGGCGTCTACAGCGACCGCGAGAAGTTCTCCGAGCACCGCGTCTACAAGGTCCCGGTCAAGTCCGGCCAGGAGCTGCGCGCCTCGGTCAGCGTCTCCCTGGACCGGGCCGTCGCCCGGGACTACGGCGTCCTGCTCCAGGCCACCAGCGCGACCGGTCAGGAGCTGGTCCGCGGCACCGACGCGGACAACGGCCGCAACGACGTGATCTCCACCGGCCTGCGCTGGTCCACGAACGACTCCAAGGGCTACGTCATCGCCAAGCCCAAGGCGTCGCCGAGCGAGCAGCCGCCGACAACCGTCTGCCTGGTCGTCAGCAACTCGCTGGCCCCCCAGGCCGGCGTCCAGGCCGACCCCGGCCTGCCGCTGGAGCTGACCGTCGACCTGGCCTCCGCCTCCCCCGCCCCCGAGGGCGCGGCGATGGGCCTCGGCCGCGGCTGGATCCTGCTGCTCACCCTCACCGGCGCCGGCCTGCTGACCGGCCTGGTGGCCGGCTGGATCGCCCGCTGGCGGATCGCCGTCTGGCGGGAGAACTGACCATGCGTAGGACTCTTCGCGGCCTGCTCGCCGCCTCCGCCCTGCTGCCCGCCCTCGCGCTGGCCGCCCCGGCGGCCTCCGCCGCCTCGCCGACCCCCGCGCCGAGCGCGAGCGGCACCGCGGCCCCGGCGACCAAGGCCGGCACCTCCTTCCTGACCGCCGTCAACCTCTCCCCCGGCCAGGACGCCAACGTCGCCGCCTCCACCGGCGACTACCTGTACTGGGCGTTCGGGGCCGCCGAGGGCCAGACCCCGACGGTCTCCGTGACCGTCAACCTGGCCCCCGCCGCCGACCGGCACGGACACGGCCCGCAGACCTGGGCCGTCGAGGTCTTCGACGGGCTGCGCCGCCGCCAGGCCTGCACCGCCGGCACCCAGAACGCCACGGGCGACGAGAACACCGCCTCGCTCGCCCTGAGCTGCACCCTGCGCGAGGTCCGCACCTGGGCCGAGCCGTGGTCCGGCGACCCGCTGCCCGGCACGTACTACGTGAAGCTCGCGGCCACCGACGTCGCGCAGCAGGACCTCGGCCTCGCCGCCTCCGTCCAGCTGCACACCGCTGCCAAGGGCGACGCCGACAACGCCCAGCCCGAGGGGGGCGAGCTCAAGGCGCCGCTCGTCCCGCCGGCCGGCGGCGGCGCGAGCACCGCCAAGGCGGCGGCCCCGGTGAAGGCGGCGGACCACTGGTACACCGGCTGGTTCTCCGGCTGGAACAGCCGCTGGTACTGGACGATCGGCGGCGGCGCCCTGGCCGCCGTCGCGGGCGTCCTCGGCTTCCACCTGACCCGCCACCCGCGCGGTCGCCGCCCGGGCCGCTACGGCTCGGTGCCGGCCCAGGCCGGCGCCCACCAGCACGGCGCGTACACGGACACCCAGCGCCCCTGACGCGCTTGCGCGCCCGAGGGCCGGCCGGGACGGAGTTCCGGCCGGCCCTCGGGCGTCTCAGGGCCCGTCGTCGGGCTTCCGCCCGCACGGCAGGCGGGAGTCCGACGACGGGCCCTACGCTCGATGCATGGCCCGGCAGCTCGACGGCAGGATCGTGGTCGGCGTGGACGGCTCCCCGGCCTCCCGCGCCGCCGTCCGCTGGGCGGCCCGCCTGGCCGACCTGAGCGGCGCCCCGCTGGAGGCCGTGACCGTCTGGGACTTCCCCTGCCTGTACGGCGAGCACGGGTTCGTCCCGCCCGCCCTGGACGGCTTCGGGCCCGAGCGCCGCGCCGCCGAGATCCTCGACGAGACGCTGGCCGCCTGCCCCGAAGGGCTCGCCGTCCGCCGCCACCTCGCCGCCGGAGCGCCCGGCCCCACCCTGGTGGCCGCCGCCGAGGGGGCCGCCGCCCTGGTCGTCGGCAGCCGGGGCCGCCGCGCCCCGCCGGGGGCCCTGCTCGGCACCGTCTCCCTGTACTGCCTCCACCACGCGGGGTGCCCGGTCGTGGTCGTCCGGGCCTGAGTGTCAGCCCCGGAAGAGGTCCCGGAAGTCAGCCCCGGAAGAGGTTGTGCCCCACGTCCGACGGCACCTTGTCCTGGACGGGCTTGCTGTCCCCGCCCGGCACGTGCTCGCCCGGGATCGGCTCGGTGCCCTCCCGGTGCAGCAGCACCACGCCGTCCTCGGCCCAGACCTGCCGGTACCCGTGGGCCAGCAGCAGCTGGATCCGCTCGGCCTGCTGCTTGTCCGTCTCGAACGGGAACGAGCGCTTGTCCGACCGCGTGAGCACGTACTCGCGCCCGCGCGGGGTGCCGTCCACCAGCACCACGTCCGCCCGGGCGGTGAGCCGCGGCGCGATCTGGTTGTCCGCCTCCACCGACGCGCCGTCGGGGACGAGCGCGGCCGCCCGGACGAGCGCCGCCTCGCTCGTCTTGGGCTGCCAGGAGGACGGCACGGCCAGCTGCGCGAGCCCGAGCGGCACGGCGGCGACCAGCGCGCAGCCCGCCGCGGCCAGGCCCAGGAGGCGGCCGCGGCGTGCCGTGCGCTCCTCGGCCATCAGCCGGCCGGTCACCTCGACGGCCGCGGTGAGCAGGATCGGCCACAGCATGGAGTCGTAGTGGCGGGCGATCGACCAGTGGTTGGGGTTGCTGGAGAGGATCCGCTCGGCCAGCAGCGGCACCGCGCACAGGACGGTCGCCGAGCGCAGCGGCAGCAGGAACATCGTGCCGAAGAGCCAGAGCAGCAGCAGCGGCTTGAGCGGCTGGTCGAAGGCGGCCTGGACCAGCAGGAACGGGTTGCCCAGCAGGTTGTACAGGGCGTCCCCGGCGTCGCTGCCGATCGAGCCGTAGTTCCAGTAGTAGCCCGGCTCGCCGCCCATCGCCGGGATCAGCCACTTGATCGCGACGGCCGAGGCGAGCGGTCCGCCCACCAGCAGCCCGATGCCGGTGTACCGGCCGGCGCGGTCCCCGGAGCCGCGCAGGCGCAGCAGCAGGACCAGTCCGTACGCGGCCACCATCAGGCCGAGGTCTTCCTTGGTGCAGCACAGCAGGACGGCGGCCAGGGCCACCGTCCAGTACTTGCGGGCCAGGCCGCGTTCCAGCATCAGCAGGGTCAGCGGCACGGCGAAGGCCACCTCGTGGAAGCCCACCCGGGAGGCGACCAGCAGCGGCCACCCGAGGGCGTAGACGAGGCCCGCCAGGTCGGCGGCGCGCCGGGCGGTGGCCGGGGCGGTGTACGCGAAGGCGTGGACGGCGATCCGCCGGATCAGCGGCACGCCGGACGCGAAGAGCAGGGCCTGCCCGAGGATCAGCGAGCGCGGGTCGTCCCAGATCCAGTACAGCGGCGCGAGCAGCGCGAGGACCGGCGAGAAGTGGTCGCCGAGGAGCGAGAAGCCCGGCGGGAACTCGTGGTGGTAGCTCTTCAGCGTCGAGACGGGCAGCCCGAAGTGGGCGTAGCCGCGGATGCCCTGGTCGAAGATCCCGAGGTCGAAGCCGCCGAGCGCGACCGAGGTCCAGCCCTGCAGCCCGATGGCGCACATGACGGCGAAGCACAGGACGCCGAGCAGCACGGTGCGCCGGGCCGGGCTGCCGGCCAGCACCGAGCGCACGGCGGCGCCGGGCAGCCGGGCGGGGGCGGGTGTCGCGGAGCGGGTGTCGACGGCCATGGTCACGCCTGCTTCGTCAGGGCCGCGTCCGCGCCGAGCTCGGCGCGGCGGAGCACCTCGTCGGCCTCGGCTCCGAGCTCGCCCGGGCCGCCGCGCAGGCGGTACAGCCGCAGCGCCACGACGACCAGCAGGGCCATGCCGAACGGCGCGTAGACCGAGGACGGCAGCTGCCAGTACCAGGCGACGCCGAGCCCCCAGCGGTGCGGCACGGTCCACATCGCGTGCGAGAGGAACACCGCCAGCGCCACCCCGAGCAGGACCTTGCGCCCGGTGGTCCTGGCCTCCACGGCCAGCAGGGCGAGCAGCGGGATGCACCACACCCAGTGGTGGGTCCAGCTGATCGGCGACACCAGGAGCGCCGTGAACGCGGTGCACAGGGCGCCCCACGCGTCGGCGCGCCGCAGCGAGCGCGAGCGCCCGGCCAGGACGGCCACGCCGAGGCCGAGGATGCCGACGGCCGCGCACGCGGCCAGTCCGGCGAGGCCGGGCTCGTTGCTGCTGAGCAGTCGGCAGACGGCGCCGCGCAGCGACTGGTTGTCGGCGATGACGGTGACCCCGACCCGGCTCGGGTCCCACAGGTACTTCGTCCAGAACCCGAAGGTCGCGTCGGGCAGCACGAGCCAGCCGACCAGTCCGGCCGCCAGGAAGGTGCCCCCGGAGACCAGCGCGGCCCTGATCCGGCCGGTCAGCAGCAGGTAGACCGCGAACAGGCCGGGGGTGATCTTGATGGCGGTGGCCAGGCCGATGCCCACGCCCTTGGCGCGGCTGCGGTCCGGGCGGGTCAGGTCCCACAGGACCAGGCACAGGATGCCGAGGTTGACCTGCCCGTACTGGAACGTGGTGAAGACCGGCTCCAGCCAGACGCCGAACCCGGTCGCGAGGAGCACGGCGGCGGTGCGGTGCCGCGCGGCCGGCCGGCCGACCAGGCGGAAGGAGAGGTGGGCGGCGAGCGCCAGCAGGCCGAGGTTGAGCAGCTGCACCAGGACGCGCAGCGTGCTCACGTCGAACCAGGTGCTCGGCACGAACAGCATCGCGGCGAACGGCGGGTACGTGGCGGGCAGGTCCCAGCCGGGCAGCCGCATCGCGTACAGGTCCTGGCCGTGCACGACGGCCGCGCCCTCGGCCCGGTAGACGAGCATGTCGACCATCGTCTGGCCGTGGAAGTGGCGCACGACGACGTACGCCGCCAGGGAGAGCGCCGCGAGGCAGCCCGCGACGACCACGCTCGGAGCCGGTCCTCCGGGGGCTGGAGTGGTGCCGCGGTCCTCCGCGTCCGTCCGTCGTGCCCACCGTGTCAGACCGAACTCGCGCACCGCGATGGCACCCCGTTGAGATAGACCAGATCGTTCCCTCGTCGCCGTCTGGGCCAACCCACCATAACCGACCCCCCTGAGGGCCGACCGTGGCTCCGGAACCGGCGGGAGCGGCGTCGTGTGACCTTCTTCACAGGCCGGCGGCGGGACCGGACCGACCGCCAGGACACCCGCCCCCGCGGGCAGTTGACGCGAACGCCGCCACAAAGCAGGAACCCCGCCCGGTCTTGTCGACCGGGCGGGGCCCTTGTTGGGTGGAGCTGAGGGGATTCGAACCCCTGACCCCCTCGATGCGAACGAGGTGCGCTACCGGACTGCGCCACAGCCCCAACGAGAAGAAACTTTAGCACCTTTCGGAGGGGGTCCGTGACCACCCCCCGATCCCGCTGCCGGCCGGGGCCCGCGGCCGCTCACTCGTTGGCGGCGCGCGGGCGGGTCTCGGGGGCCGGCGGCTCGGCGTACTGGTCGAAGAGCGGGGTGTTGCGCGACTCCGTCGGACGCCCGGCGGTCCACGTCCCCGGGGCCGTCAGGTCCAGGCCGCGGGAGACCCGCGGGGCGACCGGCGCCGTCACGTACGTCGGCAGCGGGACGGGCACCGGCTCCCAGGAGTCCGGGCCGGCCGCGCCGCGCTCGCGCATGCCGTCGACCCACTCGTCGTGCTCCGTCGCCTCCACGAGCGCCGAGGCCGACGACGCCGCACCCCGGACCTCCTCGGGCCCCGGGGCCAGCCGCAGGTGCGGACGGCGGGCGACCCGCGGCTCGGCCGGGGCCGACGGCTCCGGCGGGGCGACGACCGCGGTCTGCACCTCGTCGGCCGCCCGGGCCTCGGCGCGCTGCTGCTCGCGCTTGCGCAGCCGCTCGGCGGCCTGCGCGGCCCGGACCCGGTCGAGCTTCACCTCGTAGCGCTGGCGCTCCAGCTTGCGCAGGTGACCGATGTAGAGGGTCAGGAGGACCGCCGGGACGGCCGGCACCCACAGGAAGGCCAGTCCGGCCACCGCCGCGACCACCGCGCCGAGCGCGAAGGCCAGGAAGAGGGCGGTGACCATCCGGCGCCGGCGGGCCAGCAGGCGCGCCCGGCGCTCCGCCCCGCCCGGCGGCGCGGGGACCGGGGCCGGCCGCCCGGGGCGCTCGGGCCGCTCCGCCGGGGGCTCGGGCTCCCGGTCCGCGGGGTCGCCGGAGACGGCCTCGTCCCGTGCGGGAGGGCCGTCGCTGCTCTGCTCGTCGTCACGCGGTTCGTCGCCCAGGGACCGGGCCGCCCGCCGCTCCAGCGCCGAACGCCCGGCCAGCAGGCGGATGGCGGTGCTGAAGCGTTCCGTCGGGCGCGCCTCGTTGAGTTCGTCCTGCCTGCGAAGCCACATGGGCACCAGATAGGCGGCCCAGGCCCCTACGATGACGGCGTAGATAAGGCCGCTACTGCTCACGATTCACACCGTACGGGCGACGGGGAAGGCCCGACAGCAATTTGACGCGGCGTGTCGTGTGATCAAGCTGATTCTCCGACTATTTTGACGGCATTTGTGACCGTCCGTCTCCACGTCGATGCCATATCGATATTTGATTCGAACATACATTCAATTATCGCGGCCCGCAGCCGAACTGAGCGCCCGCCAGCGTTCCAGCATCCCCTCGGGGACCTCCTCGGCCGTCAGCGCGTACACGAGGTGGTCGCGCCAGTCGCCGTCGATGTGGAGATAGCGCGGGCGCATTCCCTCCGGACGGAACCCGAGCTTTTCCACCACCCGGCGGCTCGGGGTGTTCTCCGGGCGGATGCAGACCTCGATCCGGTGCAGCCCGAGGTTGCGGAAACAGTGGTTGACCGAAAGCGCCACGGCGGTGGGCATGATGCCGCGGCCGGCCACTGCCTCGTCGACCCAGTAGCCGACGTTGGCCGAGCACATCGAGCCCCAGGTGATTCCGCCGACGGTCAGCTGGCCGACCAGCCGGCCCTCGTGGAGTACGACGAAGGGCAGCATCCGCCCGGCCGAGGCCTCCCCGCGCAGGAAGCGGACCATCTGCCGGAAGGTCGGGCGCGGCCCGGCCGCCTGGCCGGCCGGGCCGGGCGGCACGGTGGCCTCCCAGCGCCGCAGCCAGTCCCGGTTGCGGCGGCTGACCTCCTGCCAGTCGCGCTGGTCGCGCACCCTGATCGGGCGCAGCGCGACCTCCCCCTCGTGGAGCTCTACCGGCCAGCCGGCGTTCAGTGCGCTCTCCCGGGTGCCGCGTCGTCGGGCCGGGGGTGGTCCCCTCCGCCGAGCTGGTCGACGGCGTGGGCGAGCAGCGGCTCCAGCACGGCGAGGCCGTCCCGGACGCCGCCGGTCGATCCCGGCAGGTTGACGATCAGCGTACGTCCGGCGAGACCGGCCAGCCCGCGGGAGAGCGCCGAGGTCGGCACCTTGTCGCGGCCGTGCGCGCGGATCGCCTCGGCGATGCCGGGGACCTGCCGGTCGATGACCCGGGCGGTCATCTCGGGGGTGAGGTCCATCGGCGAGATGCCGGTGCCGCCGGTGGTCAGCACGACGTCGTAGCCGGCCGCGACGGCCTCCCGCAGGGCCGCCTCGACGGGCTCGCCGTCCGGCACGACGCGCGGGCCGTCGGCGGTGAAGCCCATCGCGGTCAGCCCGGCGACCAGCAGCGGGCCGCCCTTGTCCGCGTAGACACCGGCCGAGGCGCGGTTGGAGACGGTGACGGCCAGCGCCTTCCCTGCCGACGCCTTCATGCGCCCACCTCGCTTCGCTCGGCAGGCCCTTCAGGCAACCCGCACCTCTCGATGGTGAGCTCGCTCCGCTCGCTCATGCGCCCCTCCTCGCTTCGCTCGGCGGCCGCTTCGCGAAACGCGCACCTCCCGATGGTGAGCTCGCTCCGCTCGCTCACGCGCCCACCCCCGGGGCGAACCAGTCGCCGCTCTTGCCGCCGGTCTTGCTGAGCACCCGGACGAACTCGATGGCGGCGCCCTTGTCCACCGCCTTGACCATGTCGATGACGGTCAGCGCGGCGACCGTCACGGAGGTCAGGGCCTCCATCTCGACGCCGGTGCGGTCGGCGGTCTTCACGGTGGCGGTGATCTCGACCGCGTCGTCGGCGACGGCGAGGTCGACCTTCACGCCGGAGACGGCGATCGGGTGGCAGAGCGGGATCAGGTCGGGCGTCCGCTTGGCGCCCATGATCCCGGCGATGCGCGCGACCGCGAGGGCGTCGCCCTTGGGCACGCCCTCGCCGCGCAGCAGTTCGACCACTTTCGGGGAGACCCTGACCCGGCCGGCCGCGACGGCGGTGCGCGCGGTGGTGGCCTTCTCGGAGACGTCGACCATCCGGGCCGCGCCCTGGTCGTCGACGTGGGTGAGGCGGTCGCCGGGGGGAGGTGTGGTCACGGGGGCTCCAGGGGCGCGCAGATCGAATACCGCGCTACCGTACAGCTCCCCCGCCCCGCCGCGTGGGAGGGGCCGGGTCACGGGACGGGACGGGCCTCAGGAGTCGAGCAGGACCACGTCCACGGAGCTGCCCGCGGGCAGCTCCGTGACGTCCTCGGGGACGGTGATCAGGCAGTTCGCCCGGGCCAGCGCGCCGACCAGGTGGGACTCGGCCCCGCCGACCGGCTCGACCGTGCCGTCCGGCGCGTACCGGCCGCGCAGGAACTGCCGCCGCCCGGCCGGGGAGCGCAGCGCCGCCGGGCAGAGCGCGCGGACCACCGGGCGGTGCACGTCCGGGGCGCCGAGCATGGTGCGGATGACCGGGCGGACGAACAGCTCGAAGGAGATGTAGGCGCTGACCGGGTTGCCGGGCAGGGCGAGCAGCGGCACGCCGGCCGAGCCCGCAAAGGCGCCGATCCGCCCGAAGCCCTGCGGCTTGCCGGGCTGCATCCGCAGCCGCCGGAAGTCGACGCCGCCGTAGGACTCGAAGACCTCCTTGACCACGTCGTACGCGCCGACGCTGACGCCGCCGCTGGTGACGATGAGGTCGGCGCGGCCGAGCTGGTCCTCCAGGACGGCGCGCAGCCGGGCGGCGTCGTCCGGGACCCCGCCGACCCGGTAGGCGATGGCGCCGGCGTCCTGGGCCGCGGCGGTGAGGGCGAAGCTGTTGGAGTCGGAGATCTGGCCGGGGCCGACGGGCTCGCCGGGCTGGACCAACTCGCTGCCGGTGGACAGCACGACCACCCGGGGACGCGGGCGGACCTTCACGGTGGCCCGGCCGATCGCGGCGAGCAGGCCGAGCTGGGTGGGGCCGAGTCGGGTGCCGGCCTCCAGGACGCGCGAGCCGGCCGCGACGTCGCTGCCGCGGCGGCGGATGTGGGCGCCTTCGGCGACCGGGCGCAGGACCCGGACCTCCTCGTCCTCGACGGCCGCGGTCATCGCGTCGGCCGCCACGCCGGTGCCGGTGCCGCCGTCGGTCCACTCGACCGGGGCGACGGCCTCCGCGCCGGGCGGGACGGGGGCGCCGGTCATGATCCGGGCGGCCTGGCCCGGTCCGACCCGGGGCAGTTCGCCGGCGCCGGCCGCGATGTCGCCGACCACGGCGAGCACCGAGGGGTACTCGGCGGTGGCGCGGACGGTGTCGGCGGTGCGCACGGCGTACCCGTCCATCGAGCTGTTGTCGAACGGCGGCAGGTCGCCGTCCGCGAGCACGTCCTCGTCGAGCCGGCAGCCGCGGGCGTCGAGCAGGCCGAGTTCGATGGCCGGCAGCGGGGTGACGGCGGCGAGGACGTCGGCGAGGTGCTCGTCGACCGTCCACAGGCGAGGAGCCGCCGGCACCGGGTCCGCGGTGGCGTCGCAGCAGGCTGCGGCGGCGCTGTGGCTGTGCTCGGACCCGGTCATCGGCGGCTCGCTCTCGGTCGGTGTGTCAGTCCTGCAGCTCGGTGGCGACGAACTCCCGCAGCCAGGAGCGGAACTCCGGGCCCAGGTCCTCGCGCTCGGAGGCCAGTCGGACGATAGCGCGCAGGTAGTCGGCGCGGTCGCCGGTGTCGTAGCGGCGGCCCTTGAAGAGCACGCCGTGCACCTGGCCGCCGGACTCCGCGTCGCGGGTGGTCAGCTCGCGCAGGGCGTCGGTGAGCTGGATCTCGCCGCCGCGGCCGGGCGGGGTCTCGCGCAGCACGTCGAAGACCGAGGGGTCGAGGACGTAGCGGCCGATGACGGCGTAGTTCGACGGGGCGTCGGCGGTGTCGGGCTTCTCGACCAGGTCGGTCACCTGGAAGATGTCCTCGCCGAAGCCGTTCGCCTTGACGGCGGCGCAGCCGTACAGGTGGATCTGGGAGGGGTCGACCTCCATGAGGGCGACGACCGAGCCGCCGAGCTCCTGCTGGACCTCGATCATGCGGGCCAGCAGCGGGTCGCGGGGGTCGATCAGGTCGTCGCCGAGGAGGACGGCGAAGGGCTGGCCGGCGACGTGCTGCTCGGCGACCGAGACGGCGTGGCCGAGGCCCTTCGGGTCGCCCTGGCGGACGTAGTGCATGTTCGCCAGTTCGACGGACTCGCGGACGCGGCGCAGGCGGTCCTCGTCACCCTTGCGGGCGAGGAGCTCCTCCAGCTCGTAGGCGCGGTCGAAGTGGTCCTCCAGGGCGCGCTTGTTGCGGCCCGTGACCATCAGTATGTCGGACAGCCCCGCGGCGGCGGCCTCCTCGACGACGTACTGGATGGCCGGCTTGTCGACGACGGGCAGCATCTCCTTCGGCGTGGCCTTGGTGGCCGGGAGGAAGCGGGTGCCCAGTCCGGCCGCGGGTACCACGGCCTTGGTTACCGGAATTCGAGTGTTGGTCGTCGTCATGCGCAAACCTTACTAAGGCACGTTTTCAGCCGTCCGGGCGCGGTCGGGCGGCTGGGGAAGCCCGTCGCCGGGGCCGGCCGCGGTGGCAGGCGTCTGGGAAATGACCGGCTGGGAGAGGGGGTCCCCGCCGGCACAGGGCGACAGACTACCCGGCTTTTCCGAACGGTCACGTTCGGCAGTCGGACCGCCCTCCGTACCGGAAGTGACGGGCGCGCGGTGCCCGGCCGGCAGGCTGCCGCGCCAGCAGTCGCCGCCCGCCGCGCGGGCCCCGGCGAGCGCCCGGTCGGCGGCCCGGAGCAGGACGGCCGCGTGGGTGCCGTCCTCGGGGAGCACGGCGACGCCGACGGCGGCGGTGAGGCCGTTTCCGCCCGCCGGGCGGGGCTCGCGGGGGCCGGAGGACCAGTCGAGCAGCAGGTGCCGGCGCACCGACCAGACCAGCCGCTCGGCGACCTGGGCGGCGCCCTCGGCGCCGGTGTCCGGCAGGATCACCAGGAACTCCTCGCCGCTGTAGCGGCCGAGGGTGTCGGACCGGCGGATCTCCATCGCCAGGCGCTGGGCGAGGTCGCGCAGTATGGCGCCGGCCCGCGCGCGCCCGTGCTCGGTGACGATCGCGTCGAAGCCGGCGATCTCCAGGAGCAGCACGGCCAGCGGGCGCGGCCCCTCGTGCTGGTCGGACTGCTCGGCGCGGCGGGCGCGCTCGATCTCGCGGTCCAGGGTGAGCTGGAGGTGCCGGTAGTTCCACACGCCGGTGAGCGGGTCGCAGGAGGCGGTGCGCTCCAGTTCGGCGCAGCGGCCCTCCAGCTCGGCGACCCGCTCGTGCAGCAGCGCCTCCCGGTCGGCGGCCTCGCCGTGCGCCCGGCGCAGCCGCAGGCCGAGCACGGTGGTGCCGGCCAGCGCGGGGACGCTCAGCGCGGCCAGGGCGTGGACCAGCAGCGGGGTGGGCAATCGGGGCGCCCTTTCGCGTGTCAGGCTCGGCCCGTCGGTGGCGGGGGCCATGGCGGGGTTCAGAGGACCTCGGAGCAGAGCAGGGGAGATCCCATGCACAACGAGAAGAGCGGGCTGAGGACACGGCTGCTGGCCGATCGCCGGGCACTCAGCGGGGAACAGCGCACGGAGGCGGCGCACGCGCTGGCCGTGCACGCCGGGGGGCTGGCCGCGCCGGGGGCCACGGTCGCCGCGTACGTCTCGGTCGGCGCCGAGCCGGGGACGGGGCCGCTGCTGGACGGACTGCGGGCGCGGGGCGTGCGGGTGCTGCTGCCCGTCCTGCTGGCCGACAACGACCTGGACTGGGCGGTGTACGAGGGCGTGGACGCGCTGGCCCCGGCCGGGCGCGGGCTGCTGGAGCCGGTCGGGCCGCGGCTGGGGCCGGAGGCCGTCGTGGGGGCGTCGGTGGTGCTGCTGCCGGGGCTGGCGGTGGACCGGCGCGGGCTGCGGCTGGGCCGTGGCGGCGGCAGCTACGACCGCGTGCTGGCCCGGCTGGAGCGGGCCGGGGCGCGGCCGGTGCTGGCGGTGCTGCTGTACGAGCACGAGCTGCTGGCAGAGGTGCCGGCCGAGCCGCACGACCGTCCGGTGGACGTGGCGGTCACGCCGTCGGGGCGCCACCCGCTCGGGTGATCCCGGACCGCGCGGCGGGCCCGGAGACGGCGGTGGCCCCGCTCGCGTTCGAGCGGGGCCACCGGTGCTCCGGGCGTCAGCCGTTGGTCAGGACCAGTTTGTGCTTGGTCGCCTTCTCGACCGCGTCCGGCGTGTAGGCCCAGGTCAGCAGCTTGCCCTTGAGCCAGAGGTCGGTCTGGTCGTTGTAGTTCTCGTGGAAGGCGTGGCCGGAGGCGCCGCCGACGTTGACCCAGCGCGAGGAGTCGAAGTCGCTCAGGTCGACGACCATGCGCATCGACGGGATCCAGTCCACCTGGTAGCCGGCCGCCGCGTTCCAGCCCGCTGCGTCGACCGCCGCCGAGCTGCCGGAGAGGCGGTACGGGCCGCGGTTGAGCAGCTTGTGGACGACGCCGGAGGCGATCGACGAGTCGTCGGTGCCGAGGGTCTGCTCGCGCAGCGTCAGCTTGTGCAGGCGGCCCCAGCTCCAGCTGGAGACGTCCTTGCTGAGCAGCGAGGTCAGCTCCTGGCGGGCGTTCTTCATCGCCTCCTGGAGCAGGTTGTCCAGGCCCTTCTGCTCCTTGTGCTGCGAGTCGATGTACGTCCACCAGGTGCTGTCGGGCTTGCTCAGCTGCTGGCGCACGACCTCGGTCCAGCGGTCGCCGCCGTCGGGCTGGGCCTTGTCCGGGTCGCGGGTGCCGCACTCGGTGACGATCTTGCTGGAGCTGTCCGGCTTGGTCGGGTCGTCCTGCTGGCGGACCAGCAGGCAGTTGCCCTTGGCGCGGATGTCGGCCGGGAACTTCTGGCCGAACGCGAGGGTGAGCAGCTGGCGCCAGACCGCGTTGTAGTACGCGGCGGCGGCCGAGTCGGCGTCCTGGTGGTAGTTCCAGTCCTTCAGGAGGTCCTGGGCCTCGCGCACGTACGGGTCGTCGATCTGCTGCTTGAGCAGCAGCGGGACGAGGGTCTTGGCCATGACGCTGGTGTTGTCCAGCTGCAGGGTCTGCATGTCGTCCGGCGAGATCTTGCCGTTGTTCTTGAGCAGGCCGTCGATCTGGTCGGTGATCTCCTTGGCCCGGGTGCCGTACTCCCAGTCCTTGGTGAGGCCGTACTTGTACGTCGGGTCGACCACGGCCTGGTTGGCGGTGACGATGTAGCCGGCGGACGGGTTGAAGCTGTACGGCAGGGCCGCGAAGGGGATCGAGCCCTTCCACTGGTAGGCGGAATCCCAGCCCGGGGCCGGGAGCGTGCCGTCGCCCTTGCCGCGGACCGGGATGTCACCCGGGGCCTGGTAGCCGATGTTCTTCGCGTCGGCGTAGATCAGGTTCTGCGCGGGGACGGCGAAGTCCTTGGCGGCGTTGCGGAAGTCGTCCCAGTTCTTCGCCTTGTCCAGCTCGAAGACGGCGTCCATCGTCTTGCCGGGGTTCAGCGCCGTCCACTGCAGGGCGACGCCGTAGCCGCCGGTGCCGCGGTCGGGGGCGGCGCTGCCGTTCGGGGCGTACTTGCCGACGTTCTGCTGCTCGGTGCTCTGGTCGGAGATGAGCGGGGCGCCGGTCTGGGTGGTGCGGACGGTGATGGTGCGGTCCTCGCCGCCGGCGACCTTGATGGTCTCCTTGCGGAGGTCGAACTTCACGTCCTTGCCGTCCACCTGGTAGGTGTCCGGGCCGGTGACCTTCTCCAGGTACAGGTCGGTGACGTCGGCGCCCAGGTTGGTGAAGCCCCAGGCGACGTCCTTGTTGTGGCCGATCACCACGCCGGGCATGCCCGCGAAGGTGAAGCCGGTGACGTCGAACTGGCAGGTCGGCGAAACGGTGCGGCAGTGCAGGCCCGTCTGGTACCAGACCGAGGGCAGGCCGGGGCCGAGGTGCGGGTCGTTGGCCATCAGCGGCTGGCCGGTCGTGGTGTGCGAGCCGGCCACCACCCAGGAGTTGGAACCGATGCCCTGGCCCGGGCGGCCGAGCAGCTGCGGCATCGCGTCGACCCGGTCGGTGAGGCCCTGCAGGAGCGCCTTGGTGGTGGCCGCGCCCTGCGCGGTGGGGGCCGCGGGGTTGCCGGCGCCCGGCGCGGTGGAGCCGTCGGCCGGGCGGTAGGTGTCGCCCGAGACCGTGCCGGTCTTCACGATCGTGCCGTTGCGGGCGTACGGGTAGTCCGGGTACAGCTCGGCGATCTTGTCCGGGGTGAAGTCCTGGGACAGCAGCGAGCGGTCGATCTCCTCCTGGAGGTTCCCGGAGAGGTTCCAGGCCATCGCCTTGAGCCAGGCCACCGAGTCGACCGGGCTCCACTGCTCGGGCTTGTAGCCGCTGTTGACGGCGCCGAGCATCGCGTACTCCAGCGAGGCCTTCTCCCCGCCCGGGTGCTCGGCCAGCCAGGCGTTGACGCCGTCCGAGTACGCCTGGAGGTACTTCTTGGTCTCCGGCGAGAGCTTGGTGTCGAACTCCTTCTGCGCCACCTGGCGCCAGCCCATGGTGCGGATGAAGGAGTCGGTGTCGACCTGGGAGTCGCCGAACATCTCGGAGAGGCGGCCGGCGGTGATGTGCCGACGGACGTCCATCTCCCAGAAGCGGTCCTGCGCCTGGACGTAGCCCTGGGCGCGGTAGAGGTCCTCGGAGGTGTCGGCGTAGATCTGCGGGATGCCGTTGGCGTCGCGCTTGACGTCGACCGGCGCGCTCAGGCCCGCGATCTTCACGGTGCCGTCGACCGTCGGGAAGGACGCGCGGACCGCGGCGACCCCCCGGTAACCGCCGTAGCCGACGCCGGCCACCAGCAGCACGACCAGCACGATCACGATCAGACGGGCGCGCCGGAACTTCTTGGAGCGGGGCATCTGGGTCCTTGCGGTCCTCGACTTCGGGGCGGGCGGGCGTGTCCAGGGCCTGCGGCCGTGACAGGGCACCACATTAGGCCGAGTCCATGGGACGGCGTGCACGGGGACGGCCCGGAACGGGGCCTGTGTGAGGAGCCCAACTAAAGATATGGCAAAATGTTAGAATGAGTAACGATCCGCAAGAGGAGTATTGACGGCTTCTTAACGGGTCCGCGGCTCACCCCGGTACCACCAGCACTACCCGCATCACCTGCATCACCGAGAGACTCCAGCACCACCAGCACCACCGAGAGACACCAGCACCACCGAGAGACACCCCGCCCGCCCCCATGCCTGCACGAGGTGCCCCTGCGTGAACGTCGACCACCTGAACCAGCTGCTTCTCGAGTTCTCCGTGATCCTCCTGGTCGCGGTGGTCGCCGTGCGGATATCGACCCGATCAGGGCTACCCAGCCTCCTCATCTACCTCGGGATCGGCATCGCCCTCGGCCAGAACGGCATCGGCGTCACCTTCAACAACGCCGAGCTCACCCAGGTGATCGGCTACGCGGCCCTCGTGGTGATCCTCGCCGAGGGCGGCCTGAAGACCAGCTGGAGAGAGGTCAAGCCGGTGATGCCGGCGGCCACCGTGCTCGCCACCGTCGGCGTCGGGGTGAGCGTGTTCGTCACCGCCGCCGGCGCGCACTGGCTGGTCGGCCTGGACTGGCGCACCTCGATGCTGCTCGGCGCGATCGTCTCCTCCACCGACGCCGCGGCCGTCTTCTCCGTCCTGCGGATGGTCCCGCTGCCGCACCGGCTCACCGGCCTGCTGGAGGCCGAGTCCGGATTCAACGACGCGCCCGTCGTCATCCTGGTCGTCGCCTTCGCCACCACCGGCGAGCTGGACTCCTGGTACGTCCTGCTCGGCACGATCGCCGCCGAGCTCGCGATCGGCGCGGTGATCGGCCTCGCGGTCGGCAAGCTCGGCGCGTTCGGGATCAAGCACGTCGCCCTGCCGTCCTCCGGCCTCTACCCGATCGCCGTCATGGCGCTGACCGTGCTCGCCTACGCGGGCGGCGCGCTGCTGCACGGCTCCGGCTTCCTCGCCGTCTACATCAGCGCCGTGATCCTCGGCAACGCCAAGCTGCCGCACGGCCCGGCGGTGCGCGGCTTCGCGGACGGCCTGGCCTGGATCGGGCAGATCGGGATGTTCGTCCTGCTCGGCCTGCTGTGCACGCCCGAGACGATGGGCGACGCGGTGATCCCGGCGCTCGTCATCGGCGGGGTGCTGGTCTTCCTCGCGCGGCCGCTGTCGGTGGTGCTCACGCTGACGCCGTTCCGGGTGCCCGGCAAGGAGCAGGCCCTGCTGAGCTGGGCCGGGCTGCGCGGGGCGGTGCCCATCGTGCTCGCCACCATCCCGGTGGTCTCGGGCGCGCACAAGGCCGAGGACGTCTTCAACATCGTCTTCATCCTGGTCGTCGTCTTCACCCTGCTCCAGGGCCCGACCCTGCCCTGGGTGGCCAGGCAGCTGAAGATCGGCGAGGGCGCGATGGGCCAGGACCTCGACATCGAGTCCGCGCCGCTGGAGAAGCTGCACGGCCACCTGCTGTCCGTCGCGCTCTCCCCCGAGTCCCGGATGTCCGGCGTGGAGGTCGGCGAGCTGCGGCTGCCCAAGGGGGCGGCGGTCACCCTGGTCGTCCGGGAGGGGAGCTCCTTCGTGCCGGACCGGGCGACGGTGCTGCGCGGCGGCGACGAGCTGCTCGTCGTCACGACGGACGAGGTCGGCGAGGCGGCGGAGAAGCGGCTGCGGGCCGTGGACAAGGGCGGCAAGCTCGCGGGGTGGCTGTACGGGAAGTGAGCCGTACAGTAGTGGCGTACCGGGCCTTTCGGGGCCTGGAAGCCCGTTCCGGCTTGGATCCGTTGGGGCCTAGCGCTATCTACGCGCGTAACTGTATGGTGGAAGAACACCGCTTTTTGACCAACCCAGCATCTGCCTGATGCAGAGTTGGCGCGACCGCTCGGCGGCTGCGGCCCGGCTCTCGGCAACCACGCCGGAGCGGCCCGGTATCTACCCCGGTCGACGCACGAGAGGACGACTCTCGGCGCCGTCGGGGCCACCCCATGCCCTTGCCGCGCTACCAGGCAGCAGGAAGGACGACCGTGACGGCCCGCCGAACGGTCGACGACGCCACGAACACCCCCACCGCCCCGGACGCCGCACCCGCGCGCGTCGGGTACGGCGCGCTGCTGCGCACCCCGGGTGCCTGGACGTTCCTGGCACCCGCGTTCGTCGCGCGGCTGCCCTACGCCATGCTCGGCATGGGCATCCTGATGCTCGTCACGGGCACCGGCGGCTCGTGGGGCACGGCCGGCACCGTCACGGCGGTCGCCGCCGTCGCCCAGGCCCTGATCGGCCCGCAGACCGGCCGGCTCGCCGACCGGTACGGGCAGGCCACCGTCCTCGTCCCGACCGTCTTCGTGCACGCCGCCTCGGTCGCCGCGCTGATCGTCCTCGCGAACGGCCACGCGCCGGCCTGGAGCCTGTGCCTGGCCGCCGTCCCGGCCGGGGCCAGCGTGCCGCAGATCGGCGCGATGGTCCGCGCCCGCTGGGTGGCCAAGCTCGGTGCCGAGGGCGCCTCCGCCTCCTCCGCCGCCAAGGTCGGCACCGCGTTCGCGTTCGAGTCCGTCACGGACGAGCTCACCTTCGTCGTCGGCCCGATCCTGGCCGCCAAGATCGCCACCTCGGTCAGCCCCTCCGCGAGCCTGATCACGGAGGCCGCGCTCACCTTCGTCGGCGGCCTGGCCTTCGCCGCCCAGCGCCGCACCGCGCCGGCCCGGATCGTGCCGCGGCCCGGGGCGCAGCGCGTCTCCGCGCTCGCCTCGCCCGGCGTCCGGCTGCTGGCCGGCGCCATCCTCGGCGTCGGCGCCGTGTTCGGCGGCATGCAGGTCTCGGTCAACGCCTTCGCCGACTCGGTCGGGCAGCACGCCGCGGCCGGCACCGTGTACGGCATCTTCGCCGGCGGCTCGATGGTGGCCGGCGTGCTCTACGGCGTGATCGCCTGGCGGCGCGCGGTGCAGCAGCGCATGATCACCAGCTACACCCTGCTGGTGCTGGGCTGCTCGACGCTGTGGGCGATGCCCAACCTGGTCACCCTCTCGATCGCCGGACTGGTCTGCGGCCTCGCCATCGCGCCGACCCTGATCAGCGGCTACACCCTGGTCGAGACGCTGGTCGCGGACGGCGCCAAGACCGAGGCCTTCACCTGGCTGACCGGCGCCATCGGCCTCGGCCTGGCGGTCGGCTCGATGGTGGCCGGGGGGCTGATCGACAGCCACGGGCCGTCGGCCGGGTTCCTGGTGCCGGCCGTCGGCGCCGGGCTGGGCCTGGCCGCGCTGGTCTCGCTGCGGCACCTGCTGGCGCCGTCGGGCGGGGCGAGCACGGTGGTCGCCGGATCCGGCGCCGGCACCGTCCCGGCCGCCGCCGAGCCGCAGCTGGTGGGCGCCGCCAAGGGCTGACGGCGGCCCGACCGGGCCCATGTCACACCGGAGTCGCTGGACTCATCCAGCGGAATACCGCATCATTGACCATCGTTAGCACTCATCAGGCGCGAGTGCCAGGAGGAAGACAAGTGCCCACGTACCAGTACCAGTGCACCGAGTGCGGCAACGGCCTGGAGGCGGTGCAGAAGTTCACCGACGACGCGCTGACCACCTGCCCCGACTGCCAGGGGAAGCTGCGCAAGGTCTTCTCGGCCGTGGGCGTGGTCTTCAAGGGCTCGGGCTTCTACCGGACCGACAGCCGCTCCTCGTCGAGCAGCTCGGTGAGCTCCTCGTCGTCGGGCTCGTCGACGACGTCCTCGTCGTCCGGGTCGTCCTCGACCCCGGCGTCGTCCACCTCGGGCTCGTCCTCCCCGGCTCCGGCCGCCGGCTGACCCCAGCACGCACCGGAAGGCCCGCTGCCCCGCTCCACGCGGTGGCGGCGGGCCTTCCGCCGTTCTCGGGGCAGCTCCCTCATCGCCGGGCGCGTCAACGTTCACGGGCCCGGCCAGCTCGTACGGGTGTACGGAATCGTCCACAGGGCCGGGGTTTTCCACAGGCTGCGGATAACATCTTCCGGCTTTCGCGGCGGACGCTCATCGTGGGGTCACCAGAGACCGACCGACCCCGGAGGTGGTTCCCGATGAACGCCCTCAGCCACGCCGTCCCGCTGCCCGCACCCGCCGTTCCGCCCCGACGGGCCGTGCCGAGCTTCCGGCCGATCCGGCGCGGGGCCGGCGGACGGCACCGCTGGTGGCGCGCCGTCCGGCGGCGGGCCGGGGTGCCGGCGTTGGTGCTGCTCGCGGTGGCCGCGGCGCTCGCGTTCGGGCCCGCACGGGCCGGGCTGCCGCCGCCGTCCGGTGGCGCGCTGGGCCAGGCGGGTTGTCAATCCTGGGCTTCGGATGATCACCCGTAACCGGCCGACGACTTCGTCGTTCGAGGCGGCATGAAGGGCTTCAAGGAATTCCTGCTGCGTGGAAATGTCGTCGAGCTCGCCGTCGCCGTCGTCATCGGCGCGGCCTTCACCAACATCGTCAACGCCTTCGTCAAGGGCGTCATCAACCCGATCGTCGGTGTATTCGGGACGAAGGACCTCGCGTCCTACAGTTCCTGCCTCAAGGGGCCCTGCGAGGTGGCCCCCACCGGCGAGGTCGTGTCCGGGATCCTCATCCTCTGGGGCTCGGTGCTCAGCGCCGTGCTCCAGTTCCTGATCACCGCCGCCGTCGTCTACTTCGTCCTGATCATTCCCATGAACCGCATGGCCGCCCGGCGCAAGTCCCTCGCCGAGGAGGTGGCGGAGGCCGAGGCCAAGGAGGTCCAGCTGCTCACCGAGATCCGCGACGCACTGGTCGCCCCGCTGCGCTGAGCGCGGCCCGTCCCGTCCCGTCCTGCCCTCGTCCCTCGTTCCTCGTCCCGCTCAGTCGCCGTGGTGCGGCGGGCGCTGGCTCAGGTACCAGTCCAGCCCCCGCCCGCTCCCGGCCCCGGGGCGGTCGCCCCAGCCGGAGTCGGTGTCGTCCCGGGAGTGCCGGTCCAGCGGGTCCCCGAAGACGAGGCGCGCCTTCGCCCGCGCCTGCTCCTTCGCCTCGCGCTCCCGCGCGGCCTGCTCCGGCTGATCCGGCGCCTCCTGCTCCTGCGCCCGGCCACCTGCCTGGCCCTGTCCCTGCTCGCTCACCCTGTTCACCCCGCTGCTCGACCCGGTCGTCCTGCCCCTCCAGCCTAAGAGCCCGAGACGGACCGCGGGCCCGGGTGCGGAGCGCTCCGCACCCGGGCCCGGTCCAGGGCTCGGTCCCCGCTCCCCGATCCCCTCACGTCCCTTTCCCCGTACGCCCTAACTCCCCTTACGCCTTACGCCTTACGCCGCCTCGAAGCCGGCGTGGTCGGCGATCTTCTTCAGCTCGGCCAGCGCGTGCTTCTCGATCTGCCGGATCCGCTCCCGGGTGAGGCCGTGCTGCTTGCCCACCTCGGTGAGGGTGCGCTCGCGGCCGTCCTCCATCCCGTAGCGGGAGCGGATGATCGAGGCCGTGCGGTCGTCCAGCCGTCCGATCAGGTCGTCCAGCTCCTCGCGGCGGAGCATGACCATCACGGCGTCCTCGGGGGACGTCGCCCCGGTGTCCTCGACCAGGTCGCCGAACTGGGTCTCGCCCTCGTCGTCGACCGACATGTTCAGGCTGACCGGGTCGCGCGCCCAGTCCAGCACGTCCTTGATCCGGGCCTCGGTGGTGTCCAGCTCGGCCGCGATCTCGGCCGGCTCGGCCTCGCGGCCCAGCTCCTTGGACTTCTCGCGCTGCACCCGCCGGATCCGCCCCAGCTCCTCGACCAGGTGCACGGGCAGCCGGATGGTGCGGGACTGGTCGGCGATCGAGCGGGTGATCGCCTGCCGGATCCACCAGGTCGCGTAGGTGGAGAACTTGAAACCCTTGGCGTAGTCGAACTTCTCGACGGCCCGCACGAGGCCCGCGTTGCCCTCCTGGATGAGGTCCAGCAGCGGGAGGCCGCTGCGCGGGTACCGGCGGGCGACCGCCACCACGAGCCGGAGGTTGGAACGGATGAAGACGTCCTTGGCGCGCTCGGCGTCGTCGGCTATCGCCTCCAGCTCCTCACGCGTGGCGCCCTCGGGGAGCCCGCCCTCCTCCAGCAGGTGCTGGGCGTACACACCGGCCTCGATCCGCAGCGAGAGCTCGACCTCCTCGGCGGCATCGAGCAGGGGCGTCCTGGCGATCTCGTCGAGGTACATGCCGACCAGGTCACGGTCGGCCTCAAGGTTGGTCGGGCGGGCCGCGCGAGTCCGGTCGGCCCTGTCGCGAACGACGGCACGGGTGGCCATGCTTGCTCCCTTTGCTGGTGTTGCCGAGGAATGCCTGCCTGCCCCGAGAGGGCAAGAATGCGGGCCCCGGGGGGCTCACACGTAACGATCCAACGAACAGATTCCGGACAACATTCCCAAGTTACTCAGATTCTTCCCCGCGATGCAGTATCCTGCCGGTTTTCACCCCGGTTCTGAACGCAGGGTGACCGGCCGGGCGCGTCGGGTGCGCGCGACGCGACCATTTCGGAGCGGATATCCGGAGAACCCCCCGGGCGCCCCGCTCGTTCCCGCACGCCCCACTCTCCACCCGCTCCCGCACCCCTGCGCACGCAGATCCTCCGCACAAAAGATGCGGAATCGCTATCACCTGGGCGCCCGATCAGCACAGGACGCTGGGAAGGTGTCAGGCATGCACCTGACCAACAGCGCGACTGCCGCCACTGTGCGTCACCGCCGGGCCCTTCGGGGCACGGCGCTGGCGGTGGGCTGCGCCCTGCTGTTCGGCCTGCTGGCCGTCCTGGTGACCCGCCACTGGCAACCCCTCTACCGGTTCGACCACGGCTGGATCGCGGAGACGCACTCCTACGCCCGTGGGCACCGGGCCTGGACGGCCGCGGTGCAGACCCTCTCCGACATCGGCGGCACGGTCACGATGCGTGTCCTGCTGGCCATCGCGGCCTGCTGGCTCTGGCTGATCGGCGCCCGGGTGCTCGCCGGGTGGGCCGTCGCGCAGGCCCTGGTCGGGTGGGGCGCCCAGTGGGCGCTGAAGCTCGCCTTCGGCCGCCAGCGGCCGTCCTTCACCGACCCGGTCTCGCACGCGGGCGGGCCGGCCTTCCCCTCCGGGCACGCGATGGCCTCCGCGATCACCTGCGCGGTGCTGGTCGGGCTGTTCTGGCCCCGGGCCGGACGCTCCGGGCGGATCGCCGCCTGCGCGGTGGCGACCGCGGCCGTACTGACCGTCGGCTGGACCAGGATCGCGCTCGGCGTGCACTGGCCGAGCGACGTGCTGGCCGGCTGGCTGGCGGCCGGCTTCGTACTGGGCGCCGTCACCGCGGCGGTCGAGCTCTGGCGCCCGGGCGCCCTGGCCCGCGACATCCGGCGGGTCAACTGGCGGACCAGGCCCAGGGTTCAGCGTGTCATCGCGCCCTCCTTCCGGCCCGCCCGCGGCGACCGTCCGGCCGACGGCGCCGACCACCCCGACGGGGCCGCCCTCTGACCGCCGTCCAGGGCCACGGCACTAGCGTGGCGGGCATGTCCCGTATCCAGGAAGCCCCCCACGAGTCCGCCGCCCACGCCCGTTACCCCGAGCGTCCGTTGCGGATCGCCACCGTCCAGGACCAGGCCGTCGCGGGCGACATCCCCGCCAACGCGGCCACCGCCGCCGGGCTCATCCGCGAGGCCGCCGCGGCCGGCGCCCGGCTGGTGCTGTTCGCGGAGAAGTTCCTCGCCGGCTACGAGCCCGGGCTGATCAGCGCCGATCCGCTCAAGTGCGCCGTCCAGCCCGGCGATCCGCGTCTCGCGCCGATCGCCGAGGCCTGCCGCGAGACCGGCACCGCCGCCGTGGTCGGCGCCGCCGCCCAGGACGGGCTGGACCTGCTCGTCTCCGCCTTCGTGTTCGGCCCGGACGGCACGGTCGTCACCCGCTACGACAAGCAGCACCTCTTCAAGACCGAGCAGTCCTACTACCGCCCGGGGACGGTCGGTTGCAGCCTGGAGCTCGACGGCTGGCGGCTCGGTCTCGGCATCTGCTACGACTCCGGCTTCCCCGAGCACGCCCGCTCCGCCGCGCTGGACGGCTGCCACGCCTACCTGGTCGGCGCCCTGTTCAGCACGGGGCACGGCCACCACGAGTCCCGCACCTGGTTCCCGGCCCGCACGCTCGACAACACCCTCTACACGGTGCTCGCCAACCACATCGGCGTCACCGGCGGCTGGCACACCTGCGGCGGCAGCGCGGTCTGGGGCCCGGACGGCCGCCTGATCGCCGAGGCCGGCGAGGACCGCCGCGAGATCGTCCTCGCCGACCTCGACCCCGCCGTCCTGCGCGGCGCCCGGGAGGCCGAGACCCTGCTCGCCGACCTGGCCGCCCACCCCACGCCCGCCGCCCGCGCCGGGCACGTCCTCGCCTGATCCCGCCTCAGCCGCGGGAGCCGCACGAGCGGCCCGGGAACGCCGAGAGGCCCCCGACCACACGGGTCGGGGGCCTCTCGCTGCTACGTGCCCCAGGCAGGATTCGAACCTGCGACACCGGCTTTAGGAGAGCCGTGCTCTATCCCCTGAGCTACTGAGGCGGGCCGTGTGGTCACAAGGCCGTCCACAGCGTACCGGATCAGGGGTGGGGGCGGTGGCGGTGGCGGATGGTACGGGCGCCGACGGGGTGTCAGGGTGGGGCAAGTAGCCTTCAAGGAACGTGTTCGAAGTTCGGCTTTCCGATCGAAGGTCCAGATGCGCCCTGCTGTGCACCCCCTCGGCCGACTCCTGCGGTCCGTGTGGCTGTGGCCGGCGGTGGTGATGCTCGGCCTGGGGCTGTTCCGGCTGGGGACGCCGGTGCTGTGGCGGGACGAGGTCGCGACGTGGACGGTGGCGACCCGCTCCCTGCCGGACCTGCTGCGCCTGCTCCAGCACGTGGACGCCAGCAACGGCGCGTACTACCTGCTCATGCACGCCTGGACGGCGGTGTTCGGGGACTCGGCGGTCTCGCTGCGGCTGCCGTCGGTGCTGGCGATGGCCGGGGCGGCGGCGTTCGTGGGGCTCGCCGCCGAGCGGCTGTTCGGCGGGCGGGTGACGGCGGTCGGGTCGGGGCTGCTGTTCTGCGCGGTGCCGCAGGTGTCGCGGTTCGCCCAGGAGGCGCGCGCCTACGCGTTGGTGACCTGCGCGATCGCGGCGGCGACCTGGTTCCTGCTGCGGGCGCTGGAGCGGCCCGGGTGGCGGCGGTGGGCGCCGTACTGCGTGGCGATGGCGGTGGCGGGGGTCCTGCACCTGGTCTCGTTCAGCACGGTGGCCGGGCAGGCCGCCGTGGTGCTGCTGCACCTGTGGCGCACCCGCGGGACGGCGGACCGGCGGCTGCTGTGGCAGTACCCGGCGGCGGTGCTGGTGGCGGCGCTGCCGCTGGTGCCGGTGGTGGTGCTGGGCGCCCGGCAGTCGGAGCGGCAGCTGGGCTGGATAGGGACGCCCACGCTGGACGCGCTGTGGCACTTCGGGGAGACCCTGGCCGGGGCGCCGGACGTGTTCATCGCCGTCGTCCTGCTGGCCGTCCCGGCCGTGGTGCTGCCGGGCCGGCGGGTGCAGGCGCTGCAGGCGCTGCTGCTGGCGGTGGTGCCGGTGGTGGGCGTCTGGCTGGTGTCGCAGGGCGGCACGTCGTACTTCGTCGACCGGTACCTGCTGTTCACCGTGCCCGCCTGGGCGGCGCTCGGCGGGGGCGGCGTCGCCGCGGTCTACAAGGCGCTGACGGGCCTCGCCCGGCGTGGCCCGCGGCGCAAGCGGCTGCGCGTGGCCGGGATGGCGCTGGCGCTGGCGCTGCTCGCGGTGCCCTCCTGGGCGGCGCTGCCGCGGCAGGCCACGGTGCGGTACGAGTCGGCGCACGCGCACGAGCCGTTCCGCGCGGCCGCCGGGCTGATCGCCGCCGGCTACCGGCCCGGGGACGGGCTCGCCGTCCCGCTGGGCGACCAGAGCTGGGCGATGATCGGCCCCGGCGTCGCCTACTACCTGCCGGCGGACGTCCGCCCGTACCCGGTGTTCGTCGCGCAGGGCGCGGTCGAGGCGGCGGAGCTGTCGCCGACGGCGTGCGCCGTCCCGGCCGACTGCCTGGGGCGGGCCGACCGGATCTGGCTGGTCGTCCTCGGGCAGACCACGGACCCGCTCGCCGCGATGCTGCCGGACGACGCCCAGGCGCTGCGGGCCCGCTACGGCGCCCCCACCCGGGTGACGCCGCTGGACGGCGCCACCCTGGCGCTGCTCGACCGCCGGGGCTGATCCGCGCCGACCCCGGATGCGGCCCGACCGGGCCCGGGCGACCATGGAGCCTCGTGACCGAGGAGGGCGCCCGTGACCGACCGGCCGAGCGGCCCGCCCGACGACGGCGGCCACCGCGGTGGACGGACGGCCCGGCTCAGGGAGCGCGGCGCCGGGGCGGCCCGGTACGCGCGCGGCCTGCCCGACCGGGTGCCGCTGGTCGGCCGGGCGGTCCACCAGCTGGTCCGGGTGAACCTGCTGGACTGCGCCACCCGGCTCGCCGCACAGGCGTTCCTGAGCGCGCTGCCGGCGCTGTTCGTGGTGGCGGTGTTCACCCCGGTGTCCTTCCGCGATCACGTGCTGCGCGCACTGCGCAGCGAGCTGGGGATCCGCGGGGCGGCGGAGCAGTCGGTCGACCAGCTGCTGGCGAACGGGACGGGCGAGGCCGGCTTCGGCGTGCTCGGCGCACTGTTCACGCTGCTGTCGGCGACGGCGCTGAGCCGGGCGATCCAGCGGGTGTGCGAGCGCTGCTGGGAGCTGTCGCGGGCGGCGACCAGGCTGGCCGCCTGGCGCTGGCTGGTCTGGCTGCTGGTGTGGCTGGCCGCCCTGGTCTTCCAGGTGGCGCTGTGGGACGGCTTCGGGGCCGGCCGCTGGCTCGGGCTGCCGCTGACCTTCCTGGCCTCGACGGCGCTGTGGTGGTGGACGCAGTACCTGCTGCTGGGCGGCCGGGTGCGCTGGCCGCCGCTGCTGCCGGGCGCGCTGCTGTGCGGGGTGGCGGTGGTCGGCCTCCGCGTGGCCGGCCACGTCTACCTGCCGCGCGCGATGGCGCACAGCGTGGCGCGGTTCGGGACGTACGGGGTGGTGTTCACCGGCCTGTCCTGGCTGATCGCGAGCTTCACCGCGTACACGCTGGCGCTGGCGCTCGGGCGGGTACTGGCCGAGGAGGAACCCCTCGCGCGCCGGCTCGGGCCCGGAACGGGTTGAGGGCCCGGACGCGGTGAAGGCCCGGACGCGGTGAAGGGGGAGCCGGTGGGCCCGGCTCCCCCTTCACCTTCGTGTCCTACGGCGTGGACTCAGAGCATCCGGGTCAGCCGGGACTGGATGGACGGCGGGTTGAGGTCCGCCTGGAGGGCCACCCGCACCTCGCTCTTGCTGTCGCCGTCACCGACGCGCAGCGTGCCGATCTCGGTGCCGGCCGCGGCGTGGTGGTCGACCTTGCCGGCGTCCAGGGTCACGGTGCCGCCGATGCCGGGGAAGCCGGCCACGACGAGGTCCTTGGTCGCGACGACCGCGACCTTGCCGCCGAGCCCGTTGTCGACGTAGCCGACGACGTCGCCCTTCTTGACCACGGTCTGGCCGGTCACGCCGTTCTGCGCGGCCTGGATCTGCTTGCCGCTGACCTTCAGCACGGTCGGCAGGATGCCGTCACCGGGGTTGGGCGAGGTGGCCTGCTGGCCGAGGGTGACGCCGAGGATCAGCCGCTTCACGCCGCCGACCTCCTTGTAGGCGGCCCACATCAGGCAGCCGCCGGCCGGGGTGCTGGAGCCGGTCTTGACGCCGATGACGCCGGTCTTGGGGTTGATCAGGTTGTTGGTGTTGGGGATCTTCTGGTTGTTGAAGGTGGTGTCCGGGGTGGACACGATCTGCCGGAAGATCTCGTCCTGCATGACCTGCTCGGCCAGCTTCAGCTGGTCCTTCGCGGTGCTCTTGGTGTCCGCGTTGTAGCCCGCCGGGTCGGCGTAGGTGGTGTTGGTCATTCCGAACTTGGCCGCGGTCTCGTTCATCAGCTTGACGAACTCCGCCTCGGAGCCGGAGTGGAAACGGGCGAGCAGCCGGGCCACGTTGTTGGCCGAGGGCAGCATCAGCAGCTCCAGGGCCTGGTACTCGGTCAGCACCTGGTTCTCGGTGAGCGTCACCTTCGACTCGTCGACGTTGCCGGACTCCTGCGCGGCCTGCTTGTCGACGACGATCTTGGGGCCGCTCTCCCCCTTCTTCAGGGGGAACTTCTGCAGGATCAGGTAGGCGTTCATCACCTTGGTGACGCTCGCGATCGAGGCCGGCGTCTCCGGGCCGGAGCTGCCGAGGCTGCCGACGCCGACCACCTCGGCCGCGGACTGGCCCTTGGCCGGCCACGCGAGGTCGAGCGGGTCGCCCGGGAAGCTGTAGCTGCCGGCGGCGGACATCCGCACCTTCGCGTCCGGCAGCGGGCGCAGCAGCTGGGCCACGACCGCCGCGCCGAGCACCACGGCGAGGAAGACCGTCCAGATGGTGATCCGCTTGAGCGCGCGCCGCAGCGGGGAGACCGGGCGGGCGTTGAGGGCCGCCAGGACCTCCATCGCCTCGGCGGTGTTCTCCGGCGAGGGCAGCGGCTCGGGGACGGGCAGCGGCTCGGGCTTCGGCAGCGGCGGGACGGGCGGCACCGGCCGCGGGTCCGGCGCGGGCAGCGGCTCGGGCGCCGGGGCCGGGCCGGGCTCCGGGGCGGGGGCCGGCTTCGGCAGCGGCTCCGGGCCGGGCTGCGGCTCGGGCTCGGGCAGGGGGCCGGGGGCGGGCGGCTCGGGGACCGTGCCGGCGGCGGGGGCGGCCTTGAGCGGGGTGAGGCGCGGCTTCTCCAGCTTCTCGGACTTCACCCGGCCCGGGGCCTTCTCGGCGGGGCCGGACTCGTCGGCGTCCCCGGACTTACCGGACTTCTCGGCGTCCTCGGACTTCTCGGCGGGCTCCGGCTTCTCCGCAGAAGCAGCGGAAGCCGGCTTCTCCGGCTTGCTCAGCCGCACCGCCACGACCGGAGCGTCCGCCTCGGCGGCGTCCTCGACGGCCTCCTCCGCGTCGCCCTCTTCCATTTCTTCCACCGGAGCGTCGCCCTCGGGCGTGTCGTCCTCGGCCGTCGGCTCGGCGTCCTCCCCCGGCGCGTCGCCGTCGGCGGTGGCTTCGTCCGCCTCGCCCGCCTCGTCCGCCGGCTGCGCGACGGTCGTCCGCATGCCGAGACGCGGGTCGGCGCCCGCCGGCTTGCCGGACGGCTTCGCGTCCTCCTCCGGGGTGGCATCCGACACCTCGTCCGGTGCCTCGGGGGCATCGGCCTCGGAACTCCCGGCGCCGGACGGCTTCACGAGCTCGTCGGGCAGCCGCAGCGCGGTGGTGCGGTTGTCCACCGGCAGCCGCAGCATCGTGGTCTTGCTGTCCACATCCCGGACACGGAGCTGCACGGTCGAACCGCCCTTGCCCCCCGCCTTCGGCGCGTCGCCGGAAGCGGAGGCGGCAGCGGAGGCGGGAACCGGGGCCGAGGTGTCGGCCGGAGTGTCGGCGGAGGCGCCGTCAGCGGCCGTTCCGACGGCGGTCGATCCGGTCCGTTCGCGCTCCCGGTCCTGCCCGCTCCCGCCGTCCCGCAGCACCCTGTCGGGGGACTCGCCCACGTAACCCAGCCTCCTCAACGCCCGGCGGGGCACCGGCAGACCCGATTTCGGGAAGCCGACGCCCCGCCCCGTGTACCTGTACAGTCTCCGCCACCGACCGGCGACCGGCCGCGCACACCCCGCCCGACCGGCCCTTATTGCCGTCACACGGCGGTATCGCGGTTCGCTCATCGAACAGACGCCCGGCCCGCACCCCCTGGTTCCAGGCCTTCACCGCAAGGTCACGATTCGGAGGCGTACTCGACAAGCCCGTGTGAGAGGCGTCACCCTGTCTCTCATCCACGCGGGGAGGCTTGGATGGGCAAGAGCCGCAGAACTGTTCCCGAGGAACTCTTGCTGCTCGCTTTGGACCCGACCACGGGTACCACGGCGCAGCCGCAGACCCTCGACCTCGGACTCGCCGGGGCGCAGCTCGTCGAGCTGTCCCTGGCCGGACGGATCGTACCGGAGGGAGACCGGATCGCCGTCGTGCTCGCACGGCCGACCGGCGACCCGACCCTGGACCACGCACTGGAACTGCTGCGACGGCGCGGCAGTCCGGTCCGCGCGGCGCACTGGATCGGCGGGCCCCGGCTGGGGCTGCGCCAGACCTACCTGGCGCACCTGGAGCGCTGCGGCATGGTGACCGCCGTGCCGGGCCAGGTGTGCGGGGTGCTGCCGACGACGCGCTACCAGGCGTCCGACGACTGCACCAACGCCGCGATCAAGCAGCGGCTGGACACCGCGATCCGCACCGGTGTGCCACCGGACCCCCGGACGGCCGCGCTCGCCGCGCTGGCCCACTCCGTGGGGCTGGGCAAGCACCTGTACCCGGGCAACGAGGGCCGGTCCTCGCGGTCGCGGCTGCGCGACCTGATCCGGTACGACCCGCTCGGCGGGATGGTCGCGCACGCCGTGATGGACGTGCAGAACGGCCTGCCGGCACAGCAGAACCGCTCGGACCAGGGTTCGTCCGCGACGGGCACGAGCCGGTCCGCCGGCTCCTCCGGCGCCCGCGCGGCGGGCCGGGGCACCGGCGGCCGGGTGGCCGCCTCCCGGGTCGGCGTCCGCTGACGCCCGGTCCGGGGTCCGGGGGCGCACCCGGGCACGCCGGGCGGATCGTCCGGCGAGACGTCCGGCGAGACGTCCGGCGTGAGGTCCGGCTTCACACCCGGCAGCGCGCGCCGCGGCGTTCGCGCCGTCCGTGAGCGCTGAACGACCCGACGCACCACCAGCGGTACCCGCACCACCAGCAGTACCAGGAGCGAGGAGGGGCGGTCGCCCGCGACGGAAGTCGCCCGGCGACCGCCCCTCTGCCGTCCCCGAGGGGCCCCCGGGTCGCCCGGGGACGTCCGGCGGAGCCTGCCGCAGCATGTGCCACCAGCACGTGCACCGCCGGGAGCCCACACGAATCAGCGCCGGTAGCAGTACCGGTTCGAGCCGCTGAGCCGCATTACCACCTGGGGGGCTTCGCTGTCTCACAGAAGCGCTTTTCCGATGATCAGTTCTATTGCGCTGCTGTGAATCCCCGGCGCCGACCTGGCCCAAGGTGTCATGCTGCTCCGAGTCAGGGGGGTTGGTCCCAATGTCCGAAGTGTTCCGAGGACTGCCGTTCCAACGATCACCAGAGGTCCGGCCGGAGGTCGACGTGTCCGCCAACATCAATCCCACCGTGCGCCGACGGCGCCTGGGCTCCGAGCTGCGCAAGCTCCGCGAGGGCCTCGGGATGACCGCGGAGGAGGTGGCCGGCCGGCTGATGGTCTCCCAGTCGAAGATCAGCCGACTGGAGAACGGCCGCCGCAGCATCAGCCAGCGGGACGTCCGCGACCTCTGCGACGTGTACAACGTGTCCGACGAACAGATGCGCAACAGCCTCATGGAGATGGCCAAGGAGTCCCGCCAGCGCGGCTGGTGGCACGACTTCAACGACATGCCGACGCCGTACAGCGTCTACATCGGCCTGGAGGCCGAGGCCTCCTCGATCCGCGCCTACGAGTCCTCCTTCGTCCCCGGACTGCTGCAGACCGAACAGTACGCCCAGGCCGTCGTCGAGGGCACCCAGCCGGACACCGACGCGCTCGCCGTCCAGCGCCGGGTGCAGGTGCGGATGAAGCGCCAGGACCGCGTCCACGGCGAGCACCAGCTGGGCAGCCTGTGGACCGTCATAGACGAGGCGGTGCTGCGCCGCGAGGTCGGCAGCCGCGAGGTGATGGCCCACCAGCTCAAGCACATGCTGGAGCTGAGCCAGCGGCCGAACATCACGATCCAGGTGATCCCGTTCGCCGCCGGTGCCCACCCCGGTATGACCGGGACATTCTCCCTGCTGGAGTTCCCCGAGTCAGCCGATTCCACGGTTGTCTACTTCGAAGGGGTGACGAGCGATCTTTACCTGGAGAAGGAGGCCGACGTGCGCCGCTATACCAGTCTCTACGACCACCTGAGGGCGGCGGCGCTCGGTGTGGCGGAAAGCCGGACACTGATAGCAGAGATTGAAGAGGGATTCCACCCATGAGCACCACCATCGAGAGCGGCGCACCCTGGCGGAAGAGCAGTCACAGCGGTGGCAACGGCGCCTGTGTGGAGATCGCCACGCCGGCCGCGGGGGCCGTCGCCGTCCGGGACTCCAAGGACCCGCACGGCCCACAACTGCGCTTCTCCGCCGAGGCCTGGAACGCGTTCGCCGCCGCCGCCGGAGCGGGGGCGTTCGGCCCGGGCGAATTCGGCGCAGGGCAGTTCGGCGCAGGGCAGTTCGGCGCAGGGCAGTTCGGCGCAGCCTGAACCCGGGCCGCTCTCGGCCCAGTTGCCCGTAGCGGTGCCCGTCGCTCCCTCGGCGGCGGACACGGCTACGGGCAACTGTGTTTCCCGGGGCCCGTCCACACCGGGACCGCTCAGCCCACCACCGGGTAGCGGGCCGTCCACGCGGCGCCCTCCGGGGTGTCCCGGCCGTGCAGCTCGGCGCCGTGCACGAGCTCCAGCACGAAGTCGTCGGCGAGTTCGAGGATCGCGCCGCGCCCCTCCAGCCCGGCCACCAGGCCCGGCGGCAGCGCGGTGTCGCCGTGCAGCACGCCGAGCAGGCTGCCGCAGATCGCGCCGGTGGAGTCGCTGTCCCCGGAGTGGTTGACGGCGAGCAGCACGCCCGACCGGACGTCGTGCGCGACCAGCGCGCAGTACACCCCGATCGCCAGCGCCTCCTCGGCGACCCAGCCCTCCCCCAGTGCCTCCACCCGGGCCGCGGACGGCTCGCCCGCCCGCACGGCGTCCAGCGCCGCCCGCAGCGCGGCCGTCGTCTCCTCGTGCCCCTGCCGCTCGGAGAGCAGCGCCAGGGCGAGGTGGACGCCCTCCTCCAGGGTGCCGCCGCGGGCGACGCTCTGGACGATCACCGCGAACGCGCCGGCCGCGAGGTAGCCCGTCGGGTGCCCGTGGGTGAGCACCGAGCACTCCACCGCGAGCTGGAACACCAGGCCCGGTTCCCAGGTCGTGAGCAGCCCGAACGGCGCCGCCCGCACGACCGTGCCGCAGGCCTTGGAGTGCGGGTTCTTCGGGTGCTCCAGGGTGCCCAGGCGCTCGCCGTCCGGCCCGCCGAGGGCGGTGAGGCTGCCCTGGCCGGGGGCGCGCTGGGCGTACAGCCACTCCTCGCGGCCGAGCCAGCCGAGGTCGGGGCGGCGCTCGTCCGGGCCCCAGTCGCGCTGCGTCGCGGCCCAGCGCAGGTAGGCGAGGTGGAGGTCGGTGGGCGGGTGCCAGCTGCCGGTGTCGCGACGGATGTGGGCGCGGATCAGGCCGTCGACGGTGAAGAGCGTCAGCTGGGTGTCGTCGGTGACCGCGCCGGTCCGCCCGTGGGCGGGGACGTAGCCGGTGACGCCGTGCGGGCCGTGCTGGGCGAGGATCTTGTCCAGCGCCTCGAACTCGACGGCGGCGCCCAGCGCGTCCCCGATCGCGCCGCCGAGCAGACAGCCCCGCACCCGGCTGCGGAAGTCCTGCTGCTGTGCGCGTGACCACAGTGGCATCACGACGGGTGCGCCTTTCGTCCGGAATCGGCGGGGGTACGGGGCGGCGCGACGCTCGGGCCGGTCGCGCGCCCTGGCACCTTATGCGAAGACCCGTGCGGCTCGACGGGTTCCGTCGCACACCAGTCTTTCAACAAATTGTTGCTACGTATCCATCCCGGGGCCACGGACGACCACCCCGCGCTGCCTACCGTGCCGGGCCATGACCACCTCCCGCACCCGCGCCGCCGCCGTGGCGACCCTCACCGGCGCGCTCCTCCTCGGCACCCCGGCGCTGGCCTCCGCCGCCCCCGCCGCGGACGCGCCGGCCGCCGCCCGCCGGGCCGCGCACGCGATCCCGTTCACCGCCGCCACCGTGACCCAGCAGGCCGACGGCGGCTTCACGATCGCCTGGACCGCCCCCGGCGTCCGGCACGTCACCGTCTACACGGGCACCGACCCGGACGCCGTCGAGCGCGACCACGCCGTCGCCCGGGGCGCCGGCGGCGCCACCGTGACGGTCTCCGGCCTCGCCGCCGCCGACCGTCGCTACTTCGAGCTCGTGCCCGACCGCGGCGCCCCGCTGGTCATCGCCGACCGCTCGCTGCACCTCGCCTCGGCCCCCAACTTCCGCGACGCGGGCGGCTACCGCACCGCCGACGGCCACTGGGTCCGGATGGGCGTCGTCTACCGCTCCGGCGACCTCTCCCGGCTCACCGACGAGGACCTCGCCGAGCTGCGCCGTCTCGGCATCCGGACGGTCTTCGACCTGCGCACCCCGGCCGAGCGGAAGGCCGCTCCGGACCGCGTCCCGGCCGGCGCCACCGCCGTCGACGCCAACGTGCTCGGCGCCGCCGACACCGGCGCGTTCAACGTCACCACCCCGCAGGCCGCCGTGCAGGCGATGGTGGACGCCGAGCGCACGATGGTCGCCGCGGACAGCGCCAGGGCGGCGTACCGCTCGGTGTTCACCGGCCTCGTGGAGCGCGACGACGAGAACGTCGTCTACCACTGCACGGCCGGCAAGGACCGCACCGGCTGGGCCTCGGCCGCGCTGCTGACCGCGCTCGGCGTGCCGCGCGAGACGGTCGAGGCGGACTACCTGGCCAGCAACGCCTACCGCGCCGCCGAGAACGCCGCGACCCTGGCCAAGCTGCCGCCCGCCTACCAGGCCGTCTACAAGCCCCTGTTGGACGTGCGGCCGGAGTACCTCGACGCCGGCTTCGACGAGGTGCGCAAGCGCTTCGGCTCGTTCGACGGCTATCTGAAGGACGGCCTCGGCCTGGACCAGCGGGACCTGCGCGACCTGCGCAGCCAGCTGCTGGCCGGCTGACGCCGCGAGGGGTCCGGCACACCGTGCGGGCGGTGTGCCGGACCCCTCGTCGCCGTGCGGAGAGCGTCAGTCCAGGACGGGCAGCAGCTCCGGCAGGTGGCCGTCCGAGGCGAGCGCGGCGGCCCGGCGCTCGGCGGGCACCTCGCCGTAGGTGGTGGTGCGCTGGCGGTGCGGACGGCCCGCGGCCTCGGCGATCGCCTGGAGGTCGCGCACCGACTTGTAACTCCCGTACGCCGAACCGGCCATGCGCGAGATGGTCTCCTCCATCAGCGTGCCGCCGAGGTCGTTGGCGCCCGAGCGCAGCATCTCGGCCGCGCCCTCGGCGCCCAGCTTGACCCAGCTGGTCTGGATGTTGGGGATGTGCGGGTGCAGCAGCAGCCGGGCCATCGCGACCACGGCGCGGTTGTCGCGGGCGGTGGGGCCGGGCCGGGCGATGCCGGCGAGGTAGACCGGCGCGTTGGTGTGGACGAACGGCAGGGTGACGAACTCCGTGAAGCCGCCACTGCTGTTGGATTCAAGCGAGCGTTGCTGGATCTCCGCGAGCAGCCGCAGGTGCCCGAGCCAGTGCGCCGGGGTGTCCACGTGCCCGTACATCATGGTGGACGAGGAGCGGATGCCCAGGTCGTGCGCGGTGGTGACGACCTCGACCCAGGTGGCGGCGGGCAGCTTGCCCTTGGTGAGCACCCAGCGGACCTCGTCGTCGAGGATCTCGGCGGCCGTGCCGGGGATGGTGTCGAGGCCGGCCTCCTTCGCCCGCTGGAGCCAGTCGCGGATCGAGAGGCCCGTCCTGGTGGCGCCGTTGACGACCTCCATCGGCGAGAAGGCGTGCACGTGGATGCCCGGCACGCGCTCCTTCACCGCGCGGGCGATGTCGAAGTAGGCGGTGCCGGGGAGGTCCGGGTGGATGCCGCCCTGCATGCAGACCTCGGTGGCGCCGACGTCCCAGGCCTGCGCGGCCCGGTCGGCGACCTGCTGGAGCGAGAGGGTGAAGGCGTCTGCGTCGGTGCGGCGCTGGGCGAAGGCGCAGAACCGGCAGCCGGTGTAGCAGACGTTGGTGAAGTTGATGTTCCGGGTGACGCAGTAGGTGACGTCGTCGCCGACGGCGTCGCGGCGCACGTCGTCGGCGATCCGGCAGAGCGCGTCCAGGGCGGGGCCGTCGGCGTGGAACAGGGCGAGGGCCTGGTCGTCGGTGAGCCTCGCCGGGTCGTCGGCGGCGACCGCGAGCGCCTCGCGGAGGTCCCCGGCGAGCCGCTGCGGCGCGCCCTCGGCGAGCACCTGCTCGCGCAGGACCTCCCAGTCGCCGTAGACGTCCTCGAAGTCGGCCCGGCGGTCGCCGGTGCGGCCCTCGGTGTCGATGGTGGCGTGCAGGTCGGTCCGCCCGTACGACTCCGGGAGGTCCTCGGGCTCCTGCCAGGGCAGGCCGACGACCGGCGCGTGCGGGTTCGCGAGGCCGGTTGCCGGGTCGGCCAGGGCGCGCACGTGCGGCAGGACGCGCGGGTCCAGCCAGGGCTCGCCCCGCTGCACGTACTCGGGGTAGACGGCCAGGCGCTCGCGCAGTTCGAAGCCGGCCGCCGCGGAGCGCTCGGCGAGGCGCTCGATCTGCGGCCACGGGCGCTCGGGGTTGACGTGGTCGGGGGTGAGCGGGGAGACGCCGCCCCAGTCGTCGATGCCGGCCCCGATCAGCCGCTCGAACTCGCCGTCCACCAGGTTCGGCGGCGCCTGGAGGCACGCGGCCGGGCCCAGGACGTGCCGGGCGACGGCCACCGTGGCGACCAGCTCGTCGAGTTCGGCGTCGGGCATGCCGCGCATCGCGGTGTCCGGCTTGGCGCGGAAGTTCTGCAGGATCAGCTCCTGGATCCCGTGGTAGGCCCGGGAGACCTTGCGCAGCGCGAACAGCGACTCGGCGCGCTCCTCGTACGTCTCGCCGATGCCGATCAGCAGGCCGCTGGTGAAGGGGACGGAGCTGCGGCCCGCGTCCTCCAGGACCCGCAGCCGGACGGCGGGTTCCTTGTCCGGGGAGCCGTGGTGCGGGCCACCGGGCTCGCTCCACAGGCGGGTGGCGGTGGTCTCCAGCATCATGCCCATGGAGGCGGAGACGGGCTTGAGGCGCTGGAAGTCCGTCCAGCTCAGCACACCGGGGTTGAGGTGCGGGAGGAGGCCGGTCTCCTCCAGGATGCGGATGGACATCGCGCGGACGTAGGCGACGGTGTCGTCGTAGCCGTGCGCGTCGAGCCACTCGCGGGCCTCGGGCCAGCGGTCCTCGGGCTTGTCGCCGAGCGTGATCAGGGCTTCCTTGCAGCCGAGTTCGGCGCCGCGGCGGGCCACCGCGAGGACCTCGTCGGGGGACATGTACATCCCGTGCCCGGCCCGGCGCAGCTTGCCGGGGACGGTCACGAAGGTGCAGTAGTGGCACTTGTCGCGGCACAGCCGGGTGAGGGGGATGAAGACGCTCTTGGAGTAGGTGATGACGCCGGGGCGGCCGGCGGCCTCCAGGCCGGCGTCCCGCACCCGGGCGGCGCTCGCGCAGAGGTCCCGCAGGTCCTCGCCTCTGGCCTGGAGCAGCACGGCCGCCTCGGCGGCGTCGAGCGCGACGCCGTCCCGGGCGCGGCGCAGGGCGCGGCGCATGGCGTTGGCGGTGGGGGGCGGCGAGGTCGGGGAGTCGGTGCGGTCGGCGGCGGTTGCGTCCATGCGGCGACACTACGCCAGGAGTCGTACACCGGGAGGAGCCAACCCTGAGGACGTCTCAGGGTTGACGTACCCCGGCGGTTTACCCCGAAGTGGCCCCACAGGGCGATGACGCGCGCGCGGGCCGGGCCTCTAATGGAAGGGCAAGGCAATCGGGCGGGTTCGCAGAGGAGTTGATGACGCCATGACGAATGAGACGGCGGCGGGGGAGAACGTGGACGGCGGCGCGCCGTACCGCTCACGGCGGCGCACCCTGATGCGCGCGGGCGTGCCGGTGGCGGTGGCCGCGGCGGTCGCCACGGGTATCGGGCTGGTGCCCGCACTGGCCGCCGACTCCCCGCCGGACCTCCCCTCGCTGACGGCGGAGCAGGTGGTGGCCAAGGCGCTCGCCTCGGACACCCAGGCACTCTCCGGCACGGTCTCGCTCTCGACCGACCTCGGGGTGCCCAGCCAGCTGCTCGGGGCGGCGGCCGGCGGCCTCGGTGCCGCGGCCGGGCGCGGCGGCGGGCAGGGCGGCTCGTCGGCCGATCCGCAGGCCAAGCTGCTCGGTCTGCTGGGCGGCGACCAGACGCTGCGGATCGCGGTGGACGGGCCGGACCACCAGCGGCTCGACCTGCTGGAGAACATGGCCGGCTACACCCTGGTCCACAACGGCGACCAGGGCTGGGCCTGGGACAGCTCGACCAACCAGGCCGTGCACCTGACCGGTCAGGCCGCCAAGCACCAGGGCGCCGAGCACCCGAAGGCCCCGCTGGCCGGTGTGCCGACGACGCCGCAGGAGGCCGCCAGGCAGTTCCTGACGGAGAGCGCGAGCACCACCTCCGTCACCGTGGCCGGCACCGCCAAGGTGGCCGGGCAGAACGCCTACCAGCTGAGCGTCAAGCCGAAGCAGTCCGGCTCGACGATCTCCGAGGTCCGCATCGCGGTGGCCGCCGACAACGGCGT
This sequence comes from Kitasatospora sp. NPDC057904, assembly GCF_042887925.1. NCBI lineage: Bacteria > Bacillati > Actinomycetota > Actinomycetes > Kitasatosporales > Streptomycetaceae > Kitasatospora > Kitasatospora sp. NPDC057904. The sequence continues at coordinate 90,685 of NZ_JBHVOL010000016.1, read as the reverse complement.
GCCGCTCGCGGTCAAGGTGCTGGGCACCGACGGCGGCGCCGTACTGGACGTGCGCTTCACCGACGTCTCCTTCGCGAAGCCGGCCGCCAAGACCTTCGACTTCACCGTGCCCAAGGGCGCCAAGGTGACGGAGCACAAGGCGGACGACAAGCAGGCGGGCGAGCAGGCGGGCGGGAAGGCGGACGCCGAGCGCGGCCCGGACGGCAAGAAGGAGGCCGGCGAGCAGGGCGGGACGAACGTGATCGGCGAGGGCTGGACCTCGGTGATCGCCGCGCACCTGCCGAGCGGTCCGGAGGGCACGCCGGCGAGCGGCGCGGGCGGCGCGAACGGCGCCAAGGACGGCAAGCACGGCGGCCACGCTTCGTTCCAGAACCCGGCGGCCCTGGCCAAGGCGCTCGGCAAGCCGGTCGCCGGCGGCACGCTGATCAGCACCAAGGTGCTCAACGTCCTGATCACCGACGACGGCCGGATGTTCGCCGGCGCCGTCACGCAGTCCGTCCTGCAGAACGCGGCCGGGGTGAAGTAGGGGTGACGAAGACTCCCGTAACGGGGGACGTTACGGAGTCGGCCGGGGGCCGGGGCGCCGAGGCGCGCCCGGCCCCCGTTCCCGCTGCCGCCCCCGCCCCCACCCACTCCGACGACGTGATCCGCACGCGCGGGCTCACCAAGCGCTTCCGGGGCGGCCAGCTCGCCGTCGACGGCCTGGACCTGGCCGTCCCGCGCGGCTCGGTCTTCGGCTTCCTCGGCCCCAACGGCTCCGGCAAGACCACGACCATCCGCATGCTGATGGGCCTGATCGTCCCCACCTCCGGCGCGGCCACCGTGCTCGGCGAGCCGATGCCGCAGTCCGTCGCGACCGTGCTGCCCCGGGTGGGCGCGCTGATCGAGGGCCCCGCGCTGTACGGCTTCCTGTCCGGCCGCGACAACCTCGCCCGGTTCGACGCCGCCGACCCGACGGCCGACCCGCGCACCCGCGCCCGCCGCGTCGACGAGGCGCTGGAGCGGGTCGGGCTCACCGCGGCGGCGGGCAAGAAGGCCCGCGCGTACTCGCTCGGCATGAAGCAGCGGCTCGGCCTGGCCTCGGCGCTGCTCCAGCCGCGCGAATTGCTGGTGCTGGACGAGCCGACCAACGGCCTGGACCCGCAGGGCATGCGGGAGATCCGGACGCTGGTGCGGGAGGTCGCGGCGGAGGGCACCACGGTGTTCCTCTCCTCGCACCTGCTGGACGAGATCGAGCAGGTCTGCACGCACGCCGCGGTGATGTCCCGCGGCCGGCTGGTGGTGCAGGGCACCGTCGCCGAGCTGGCCGCCCGGGCCCAGGGCCGGCTGGTGGTGCGCACGCCGGACGCCGACCGGGCCGCCGAGGTGCTCGCGGCCCACCAGGTCGCCGACGTCGTGCGCGGCGAGGACCGGGTGGACGCCGAGCTCGCGGCCGTCGACGACTCGACGCTGCCGAAGCTGTGCGCGGCGCTGGTGGAGGCCGGCGTGCGGGTGCACGGGTTCGGCCTGGAACGGGGCACGTTGGAGGACGCCTTCGTGGCGCTGACCGGGGAGGGCTTCGATGTCGCGGGCTGAGGCGGTGGCGGTCGCGCCCGGAGGCGGGTCACGGGCCGCCGGGCGGCGGCCGCAGACGGCGTCCGGGTTCCTGGCGCTGTTCCGCAACGAGCTGCACCTGACCTTCCGCCGGATGCGGACCCTGGTGCTGCTGGCGATCCTGGCGGCGCTGCCGGTCCTGATCGGCGTGGTCATCAAGGTCAACACGGACGGCCCGCACGGGGACGGCGGTCCGAGCTTCATCGCGCAGACCACCCAGAACGGCCTGTTCCTGGTGTTCACCGCGCTCGCCGTGGCGCTGCCGGTCTTCCTGCCGATGACGGTCGGCGTCGTCGCCGGGGACTCGGTGGCCGGCGAGGCCGCCACCGGGACGCTGCGCTACCTGCTGGTCGCCCCGGCCGGGCGGACGCGGCTGCTGGCCGCCAAGTTCACCGCCGGGCTCGCCTTCTGCCTGGCGGCCACCGCGGCCGTCGCGCTGACGGCCCTGGCCACCGGCGCCGCGCTGTTCCCGCTCGGCAAGGTGACGCTGCTGTCCGGCGACACCATCGGCCTCGGCGAGGCGTTGCCGCGGGCGCTGCTGGTGGCCGCGGTGGTGGCGCTCTCGCTGGCCGGGCTGGTGGCGATCGGGCTGTTCGTCTCGACGCTCACCGGCAGCGGCATCGCGGCGATGGCCGCCACCGTGGTGCTGGTGATCACCGTCCAGATCCTGGACAACTTCCCGCAGCTGGACGCGATCCGGCCGTTCCTGTTCACCCACTACTGGCTGAGCTTCGCGGACCTGCTGCGCCAGCCGATGTACTGGGACAGCGTGCTGAAGAACCTCGCCCTGCAGGCCGGCTACGTCGCCGTGTTCGGCTCGGCGGCCTGGGCGCGGTTCTCCAGCCGGGACATCAGCGCCTGACCGCGTCTCCCTGGTGCCGTGGCACCAGGGATGTCCTACCGGGTGGCCGCCGGGGTGGGGGCCGGTCGCGGCGTGCGTGCCGCGGCCGCCCGCTCCGCGCGGTCGGCCCGCACCCGGCGCAGCGCGTCCCAGGTGAGGACGGCCAGCGCCACCCAGACCAGGCCGAAGCCGGCCCAGCGCGCGGGCGGCATCGACTCGTGGAACACCGCGACGCCGATCAGGAACTGGAACACCGGCGCCAGGTACTGCAGCAGCCCGAGCATCGTCAGCGGCACCCGCACGGCCGCCGCGCCGAAGCACAGCAGCGGGATCGCGGTGATGACGCCGCTGAGCGCCAGCAGGCCGGAGTGGCCCCAGCCGTACGAGCCGGCCACCGCGTGGCCGAAGGTGCCGCGCCCGCTGACCTCCAGGTAGACCAGGTAGGCCAGGGCGAACGGGAACATGAAGGCGCTCTCCGCCGCCAGGCTCTCCACGCCGCTCAGCCCGACCGTCTTCTTCAGCAGGCCGTAGGTGGCGAAGGACAGCGCCAGGGTGAGCGCGATCCAGGGCAGCTGCCCGTACGCGACGGTGAGCACCGCGACCGCCGCCGCGCCGACGCCGACCGCCGTCCACTGGGCGACGCGCAGCCGCTCCTTGAGGACCAGGACGCCGAAGCCGATCGTCACGAGCGGGTTGATGAAGTAGCCGAGGCTGGTCTCGACGACGTGGCCGCTGTTGACCGCCCAGATGTAGACGCCCCAGTTGACCGTGATCACGGTGGCCGCGCCGGCCAGCATCGCGACCCGGCGGGGCTGGCGCAGCAGCGGGCGTATCCAGCCCCAGTGCCGCTGGAAGGCCAGCAGCCCCACGACCGCGACGAGGGACCAGACCATCCGGTTGGCCACGATCTCGTCGGCGGCGGCGGGCTCCAGCAGCGGCCAGAACAGCGGGAAGAGCCCCCAGATGCCGTAGGCCGCGGCTCCGTACCAGATGCCGTTGCCGCTCTCCTGCTTCGTTGTGTCCGGCATCTGCCGCCTGCCCTCCGCGCGCGCGTATGTCGAGGTGACGGTAGCGGGCGGGAGGGCGGGCTGTCATCTCCGTTTCCGGATTTTGGTCATGACAGCGCCCAAGGGGCGAGAACGCCCAGGTCAGGGCGGGTGCGGGTCACGCCTTGAGCGCCGCGCGGACGGACTCGTCAAGCGGAACGGTCGGGCGGCCGATCAGGCGGGCGAGGTCGCCCGGGGTGCCGGCCAGCTCGCCGCGCGCGATGCCGGCGTCGACGTCCACCAGCACCTCGGCGAAGCCCTCCGGCAGGCCCGCGCCGACCAGCACCCCGCGGTGCTCGGCCGGGGTCACGTCGCGGTGCGCGACCGGCTCGCCCGATGCCGCGGCCAGCTCGGCGGCGAGCTCGGGCAGGCTCCACGCGGTGTCGCCGCTCAGCTCGTAGACCCGGCCCTCGTGGCCCTCGCCGAGCAGGACGGCGACGGCCGCGTCCGCGTAGTCCTTGCGCGGGGCGGTGGCCACCCGGCCCTCGCCCGCGCTGCCGAGCACCACGCCGCGGGCGACCGTACCGGCCGCGTCGCCCAGGTAGTTCTCGGTGTACCAGCCGTTGCGCAGCAGGACGGACGGCAGGCCGGACTCCGCAATCAGCTCCTCCGTCGCCCGGTGCTCGTCGGCCAGCCGGAAGGTGGCCGCGCCCGGCGCGCTCGTGTAGGCGAGCAGCGCGACCCCGGCTGCCTTCGCGGCGTCGATCACGGCACGGTGCTGCGGGATGCGGCGGCCGACCTCGCTGCCCGAGATCAGCAGCACCCGGTCGCCGGCCGCGAAGGCGCCGGCCAGGGTCCCGGGCTCGTCGTAGTCGACCACGCGGACGGCGACACCGCGCGCGGCCAGGTCGGCCGCCTTCTCGGCGGACCGGACGGCGACCGCGACCTCGCCCGCGGGGACGGCGGCCAGCAGGCCCTCGACGACGAGGCGGCCGAGCTGGCCGGTGGCACCGGTGACGACGTACATGGGAGTGCTCCTCAGGGATGCGGTGGTGTTGCCCTCGGAACTCACCCTAGGGACTGCACTAACCTTTCGAAAGTACGCACTTCAAAGTAGGGTACTGACGTGAAGGTAATCGAGAAGCTCCCCCCGGCCGACGTCTTCGACCGCATGTGCCCGTCCCGGGGCGTGCTGGAGCACGTCACCAGCCGCTGGGGCGTGCTCGTCCTGTGGGCGCTGCGCGAGCGCGGCTACCGCTTCAGCGAGCTGCGCCGCCGGGTCACCGGAGTCAGCGAGAAGATGCTCGCCCAGACCCTCCAGACGCTGGAGCGCGACGGCTTCGTGCTCCGCGAGGCCCACCCGGTGATCCCGCCCCGGGTCGACTACAGCCTCACGCCGCTCGGGCACGAGGCCGCCGAGCTGGTCGCGGGGCTCGCACTGTGGTCGGAGCGGCGGGTGCCCGAGGTGCTGGCCGCCCGCGAGGAGTACGACGGGCGGCCTACCGCTTCGTGACCAACGCGGCCAGGCCGTCCAGCACGCGCGCGAGGCCGAACGCGTAGGCGTGGTCCGGGTCGTAGGCGCCGCCGTGCGCCGCGCCCGCGGCGGCGCCGACGCGGGCCGCCACCGGGTAGCGCTCGGCGTCGAAGACCCGGGCCAGCAGATCGGCGTTGGCGGCCCACCACTGCTCGTCCGTCATCGCGCTGTCCTGCTGCGCGGCCCGCTCGTCGGAGGCCATCCGGGCGCAGGTCTGGACGAAGCCGAGCACGTGGGTGAGCGCCGCATCCAGGTCGACGTCCGGCAGGCCGGTGCCCTCGAAGGCGCGCAGCTCGTACTCGTACTTGGCCATCAGGCCCGGGCCCAGCGGCGGGCGGCTGGTGGAGACGGCCGCGATCCACGGGTGGGCCCGGTGCAGCGCCCGGTTGTCGTCGGCGACGGCCGTCACGCGGGCGCGCCAGCCGTCGCCGGCGGGGGCGGTGCGGGGCACCGTCGCGTAGACGGTGTCGAGCATCAGGTCGAGCAGTTCGGCCTTGCCGGGCACGTACGTGTAGAGCGCCATCGGGGACAGGCCGAGCTCCTGCGCCATGCGCCGCATGGTGACCGCGTCCACGCCCTCGGCGTCGGCGAGCGCGACGGCCGCCGCCGCGATCTCGCCGGTCGAGCGGGCCTGCCGGGGGCCGCGCCGGCCGGGCTTCTCCTCGGCGGTCAGGCCCCAGAGGAGGGCGAGGGTGCGCGCCGGGTCTCCTGCGCTGGTGCGGTCGGTGGCCATGGGGGGATCCTTTCACGGCGCCCGCTTCGTTACGGTCTCACCATGACCAGCTCCCCCGATCCGCTGCCCGGGACGGACACCCCGGAGGCCGTCCGCCACCGCGTCACCTGCCGCCGCTGCCACCGGCCGCTGCACGACCCGGAGTCCCGCATCCTGCGGCTCGGCCCCGAGTGCCGCGACCCCGCCGAGCGCGTCCCGCGGCACGACGTCGACCAGGATCCGCTGCCGGGCGTCTAGTCCGCGGTCCGGGAGCACGTGCGGGGGGCACGTTCGGGGGCACGTTCGGGGGCACCTGCGGGGTCGCCTGCGGGTCGGCGGGCTACTGGCGGTTCGACGCCGCCGACGCGCACGTGTGCCCGGAGCGGCCGAGCGCGCCTCAGCCGCGTCCGAAGAGCCGGCGCAGGAAGCCCGGTTTCGGCCGCGGTGCGGCCTCGGGCCTCGAAGGTCCCGGCTTCGCGGGCTCGGGCGTCCCGTCCGCCTCGCCGGCGACGAAGCGGCGCGCCCGGTCGAGCTCCTCCGCCGGCAACCACGGCGCCGCGAGCGCCAGTTGGCCCACGGACCGCAGGATCGTCACCACCCGGGTGCGGTCCGCCTCCGCGCAGTAGCGCAGCCGCCGCCCGAGCTGGGCGGCGATGTCGGCGCGCGTCCCGGGGTGCGTCCAGCCGATCGCGACGAGCGCGAAGCCGGCCGCCTCGACCACCCAGTCCTCGGGGCCGAGCAGCAGGTCGAGCAGGACGCGGCGGCGGTCGGACCCGGCCCACGGCTGGTCGGTGCGGTGGTGGGCGATGCCCAGGCACGCGAAGGTCTGGACGGCGCGCACCCACAGCTCGGGCTGGTGGGCGAGCAGCGCCCGCCCGAGCTCGTCCTCGCGCGGCGCGGGCGGGTGCGCGAGGACTCCGACGAGGTCGTCGAGCGGCAGCCCGGCGAGCCGGACGGCGTGGTCGTAGGCGGCGGGGACGGTCGGCCAGACGAGTTCGGCGGTGGCCCGGACGAGTTCGGCGCTCGCGGCGGCGGGCGGGGCGACGGCGGGGCGCGGGTCGGTGCCGTCCCAGGTCCAGAGCGTGGTGGTGGGCTCGGCCAGCGGCAGGCGCGGGTCGGGGGTGCCGACCGACTGGTATCCGACGGTGGTGCGCGGCAGCGCGAGGTGGACGGCCAGCAGCGAGCTGGGCGGCTCGACGGTGGAGGCCGTGCAGTCGATCTCGGTGTCGCGCGTGGTGCCGGGCGCCTCCAGCACCTGGTGGAGCACGTTGACGGTGGCCTCGGTGGCGCCGGGGACGAGGCCGAGCCAGGGTGCGCGGTGGCCGAGGCGTTCGAGGAGGTCCTGGGCGTAGTCGTGGTCGGGGTGGGCGCGGTGGTGGTCGGCGAGCGCGAGCAGGTGGGCGGCGTCCCCGTCGACGGCGTGGCGCAGCCCGTGGATCGCCGGTCCGGCCTTGGGGTGGGCGGGGTCGGCCGCGAGGACGCGCTCCAGCCAGGGCAGTCCCTCGGCGGGGCGGCCGAGCGTCCCGTAGAGCTCGGCGACGTCGACGGCGAGGTAGCTGCTGGAGTCGTCCTGGTCCGGCGCGACGCGGCGCAGTTCGGCCTCCCACACGGCGAGCGCCTGCTCCGGGCGGCCGTCGGCGCGCAGGGCGTTGCCGAGCATGACGGACGGCATGTAGCCGGGGGCCAGGCGGTGGGCGTGCTCGGCGAGTTCGACGGCGCGGGCGGTGGTGCCGAGGCGGCGGGTCAGGCCGGAGGCCATCGCGAGGAGCAGGGCGTGGTCGGGGTGGCGGTCCACGACGGCCCGCACGAAGGTGTCGAACGGGCGGACGGCGTCGGCGAGTTCGGCGGGCAGCGGGTCGGGCAGCCCGCCGGAGGCACGGGCGACGGCCTGGGCGACGGCGTCCGGGTCGACCAGGCCCGGCAGGTCCTCGCGGGCCAGCCAGGCGGGCGCCCAGGGTCTGCCGGGGTCGAACTGGACGGCGGAGGCGAGCATGCCGATCGCCGCGTCCCAGTCGCCGGCCGCCGCCTCGACGTGGGCCCGGCAGACGACGGTGCCGAGGAAGACCTGGCCGTCGAGCGGGAAGAGCTCGCGGGCGGCGGCCGGGCCTCCGGCGGCGGCGCACAGCTCGGCCAGGGCCTCGTGCAGCTCGGGCAGTTGGGGGTCGGTGATCATCGCGTCGGCGAGGTGGTCGGCGGCGTGCGGCAGGTCCCCGGAATCGATCGCCAGGCGGGCGACCGCCACTTCACCCTCGGCTGCCAGGCGTTCGTCGCCGCCGTCCTTGCGTTCCATGGTCCGATCCCCCGTCGTGCCCGGTATTCCGCTGTGCGCGGTACGCGCGAATATGCGCGAACGAGGTTATCCCGCTTGTCCGACGACATGACGATCACCCCGACGGGGCGTCGCGACGTACCCGGAGGGCCGACTTCCGGCGCCAGGCTCGTTCTAGAGTGGGACTCGTGAGCTCCCTGCCGCAGGAACCCTCGCCCCCGGCCCGCGAAAGCGACCGCGACACCGCCGTCCAGCGTCTCCAAGAGGCGTACGCCGAAGGCCACATCACGCACGAGGAGATGGACGAGCGCCTCGACCGGCTGCTCGTCGCCCGCACCCAGGGCGACCTCGTCCAGGCCCTGGGCCCGCTCCCGCCGGAGAAGCCCGGCACCACCGCCACGATCGGCGCCCTCGGCGGGCGGATCGTCCGGCGCGGCTCGTGGCGGGTGCCGCGCACCCTCAGGGTCGAATCGGCGTTCGCCCGGGTGCACCTGGACCTCTCCAAGGCGGTCATCGAGCATCCGGTGATCGACATCGTGCTGGGCCTCGGCACCGGCCGGGCGAAGATCACCGTGCCCAGGGACGCGGTCGTCGACCTGGACGGCCTGACGAGCGGCTGGAAGGACACCGTCTACCGGCCCCCGCGGAGCACCTCCGGCGGCGGGCCGACGATCCGGTTCTCCGGCGCCATGGGGTACGGGCGGCTGAGGATCCGGCACGCGCGACGCTGAGCGGCACTAGGGTCGTCGCCCGTGCCTGAACTCTCGTCACATCACCAGACCACCGCCGGCGCGTACGACGCCGTCGCCGTCCGCTACGCCGACCTCGTCCGCGACGGGCTCGCGCACCTCCCGCTGGACCGCTCGTTCGTCACCGCCTTCGCGGACGTCGTGCGGTCCGGCGGCGTTCCGGGCCCGGTCGCGGACCTCGGCTGCGGGCCGGGGTACGTGTCCGCGTTCCTGCGCGGGCTCGGCCTCGACGTCTTCGGCGTCGACCTATCCCCCGCGCTCGTCGGGATCGCCCGCGAGACGTACCCGGGCATCCGGTTCGACGTCGGGCCGATGGACGCGCTGGAGGCGGCGGACGGGTCGCTGGCCGGGGCCGTCTCCTGGTACTCGCTGATCCACACACCTCCGGCGGACGTCCCCTCGTACCTGGGCGAGTTCAGGCGGGTGGTGGCCGCCGGCGGGCACGTCCTGCTCGGCTTCTTCGAAGCCGAGGGGGACCCGGTGACGCCGTTCGACCACAAGGTGACGACGGCCTACCGGTGGCCGATCGACGAACTCGCGCGGCTCGCGGGCGAGGCGGGGTTCACGGAGGTCGGCCGGATGCTGCGGGAGCCCGGCGAGAACGAGCGCTTCCGGCGCGGGCACCTGCTGCTGCGGGCCGTGTAGCGACTCACCCCTGCGCGGCCTCGACCTCGACCTCGACCTGGATCGGCGGGAGGGGCTGCGCGGGGCGGGGCTTCGGCTCGGACAGGGCGCCGGCGAGCAGGAGTCCGAACCCGACCAGTTGGAAGGGCAGGGTGAACAGCGGGACCAGGTTGGCCCCCAGGACCGGATCGGTGGCGCGGATCAGCGGTTCCAACCAGAGCGTCAGGGCGATGGTGGAGACGACCGGCGCGAGTGCCATGACCAGGCAACCGGCCATGGCGAGGCGGGCGTTGCGGCCCCTCTTGCGGATGTGGTTCGCGGCGACGACGGCGCCCACGAGGGGCGTCAGGACGTCGACGGCGATGACGCCCAGGCCGATGAGGCCGGCGGTGAGTTGATCGCTCAAGGGGTTCCGATCCGGGTGCGGGACGGGGGCGGCGCGAAGATATCGGGCCTGGGGTGGGGAGTACAGCGGTTATCGGGCCGGAGGGCGGAGCGCCGCCCCGGCAAACCGGTCGCGTGCCCGGTGCGGAACTTCGTAGGATCGCGGACAGCGGGACCGCGCAATCCCGCAGGATGCGGCCCGTGGCAGAGCGGCCCATTGCAATCGATGCACCGGAGGCCCCCCGTGCATCGATCCGCGGAGGAGGAGCGGCCCTGCTCCGAGTCTGCCCGTGGGTTCGAATCCCACCGGTTCCCGCATCCGCCCCGATCTTTCGACGGCGCAGGAAGTCGGCTGGATCGACTTCCTGCGCTTTTCCGTCGGCCTGGCCGGGGCGGGGCCACCGCCAGGCTCCGGACCCTCGTCCTCGGGGCCGAGGCCGGGGAGTTCGACCACCTGACCTGAGGCCCGCCCCTCGGTCCGCACAGCCGGGGGGTATCTTCCCGATCATGAACAGAGTCCGAGCCACCAGGCTCATCGGGTCGAGCTTCGGGCTCGTCTTCGTCCAGGCCAACGCCGGCGCCCTCCCCGAACCCGTCTCCATCCCCCTCCGGGTCCTCGCGGTCGCGGCCTTCCTCTTCCTCGGTCTCTTCAACCGCCGGCCCGCTCCCGAGGCAGCCACCGCCCCCGCACCCCGGTTCGGTGGTCGCTACTGGCTCGTCGCCGCCGCCGAAGTGGTGGGCATAGCCGCCGGCCTCGCTGTCATCAACAAGGCCTTCCACACGCCCACCGCCACCGTCGGCTGGATCGCCTTCGTCGTCGGCGTCCACTTCTTCGGCCTCGCGACCGCCTGGAGCCGCCCCCAACTCCGCGTCCTCGGCGGCTCGATGGCAGCCTGCGGCGCCATCGGCATGACCCTGGCCTTCCTCGGCGCCCCCGCAGCCGCCGTCTCCACCGTCGCCGGCATCCTCCCCGGCGTGTTCCTCTTCGCCTCGGTCTGGTGGTCCAGCCGGCCTCAACCGAGCTAGGGACTCGCCCTCTTCTCCAAGAAGTGCTGAAGCCGAAGGCGCTGGGTGTGAACCGCTCGGTCGGGGCGCTGGAGTCCCGCCGTCCTGGATGGACGGCGGACCGCTCGCACCGCTCATGCAGCCTGGCGGTCGCGGGTGGTGGCGAGCTCGCGGGCCGCGGCGGCGACGGCACGGAAGTCCTTGCGGAGGATCTTGGAGTGGTTGCTCGGGACCTTGGCGCTGACCTCGATGTTCGGGTTGCGGGCGAGCACCGGTTCGAGGTTGGCGCGGAACTGCTCGATGTCCTTCTCCTTGGCACCGAGGTTGCCGCCGGTGGCGACCACGTAGCGGGTCGGTGCGGTCAGGCGGTCGAGGACCGGTTCGAGGGCGGTCGGCGCGCAGAGTTCGATGGCCTGGAAGTTGATGTCGGCGTGCTGGGCGGCGTTCATCCGGGCGGCCATGCCGAGCGGGCGGCAGATCGGGAAGAGCGGGCTCAGGCGGCGGAACAGCTTGCGGATCTTGGCCCGCGCCGCGTCGTCGAGCCAGCCGCTCGGGCTGGGCATGGCGCCATCGACAGAGACCACGCCCGCCACGCGCCCGGGGTTGCGGGCGGCCCAGTTCACCGCGACCAGTGCGCCGTACGACCAGCCCACCAGGATCGGCCGTTCCACGCCCCGCGCCGCCAGCACCGCGTCGACGTCGCGCAGGCACGCCTCGAACGAGTAGTCCGCCGACCGCGCCGACTTGCCGCGGGCCCGCTCGTCGAAGGTGATGTGCCGGTAGCCGGGGCCGAGTTCGGCGATCACCCGCCGCCAGTGCGACTGGTCCGCGTAGGACCCGTTCAGGTAGACCACCGGAGTGCCGGACCCGCCGGTGTCGGTGACGGCCAGGGCCGTGTCCTCGACCTGCACCATGCCGGTCCAAGCAGTGTGGTTGATGCTCATGGTGTGCCTCGTTTCGGAAAGTTCGGACGTGGTCGGGACGGGCGGGGCGGTTCAGATGCTGCGGGCGGTGATGTCGCCGTAGGCGGTGGTCGCCCGGACGCGCAGGTCGGCGGTGCCCTCGGTGTTCCGGAGCGAGTTGTGGATCCGGCCGTAGGAGGTGCCGGCGTCCAGCGAGGCGGACACCCCACGGGCGGCACCGACCGAGATCTCCCCGGACTGCGTCTCCAGCACGACCTCGCCGCGCACCGCCTCGCCGACGCGGATGTCGCCCTGCTGGGCGGTGACCGTGGCCGGACCGTTCAGACGGCCGACGGTGATGTCGCCGGCCTGGACGGTGAGCCGGGCCTCGGCGACCTCGTCGAGCTCCACCGTGGCCCGCGCGCCCTCGAACGCGACCTCGCCGAGCCGTCCCACGCCGCGCAGTTCGGCGTCGGCCGCCTTCACCTCGACGCGGGATCCGGACGGCAGGTGGACGGTGACCTCGACCGAGCCGGAGTTGCCGAGCATCCGGCTCTCCGCCTCCCGGGCCGCGATCCGCAGGACACCGTCGGCGTACCCGACCTCGATCCGCTCGGCCGCCTTCACGTCACGGCCCTTGGCGGCGTCGGCCGGCCGGACCTCGACGGTGGTCTCGGCGCGGTCGGCCGCGATGAGACGGATGCGGCCCGCGGGGACATCGAGGACGGCGGCGACCGGGGCGGGGGTGGCGAACGTCTGCATCGTCTTCTCCTTCGATCAGCGGCGGGGCCTGGTTGCCCTCGCCGTTTCTGACGATGGAAAAGCTACGTTGCTTTCTAGTTAGCGGCAACACATTCGTTGCGAGAAGCTGCCATCACAGCAGGTCAGAGCCAATAAATCGTTGCAGAGCCCCTGAAGAGTAATGCAACGAACAGGTCGGATCGTTGCAATGCGACGCAGGTGAACGCTACGCCCCGGGCGTCGGCGGCCGGCCGACAGCCGGGGCGCGGGACCTCACCGCAGGAGGTTCAGGGCGGCCTCCAGGGCATCCTCGGCCGGGACCTTCACGTCGGGCTCCACGCCGACGCCCTCCCAGTTCGTGCCCGTCACCGGGTTGATCGAGCGGGCCGTCGGGACCGTCACCATCACGTGCGGGGCCACCGGGATGCGGGCCGTGGGGTGGGCGCCTCCCCTGGTCGTCTCGCCGACCAGCGTGCCGCGCTTCAGTGTCTTCAGGTTGTAGGCCAGTTCCTCTCCGCCCGAGAACGTGAAGTCACTGGTCAGCACGACCACCCGGCGGTCCAGGTAGCGCGGCGCGGCGAGGTGGCCCAGCGTCCAGTACTGCCGGATGCTGTCCGTCTTCCGCTCGTAGATGTCGTTGAGGTGCACCTCGTCGTTCGCGAAGAGGTAGCTGCACCACAGCTGCACGCCCTCCGGCGCCCCGCCGGCGCACTCGCGCAGGTCGATGATCAACGCCTCGGTCGGCGCCAGCAGTTGCATCGCCGCCGCGAACGCCGGGCCGCCGAGCTCCGCCGGGGCGATCATCCGGAGGTCGAGGTAGCCGATGTTGCCGTCCAGCTGTTCCACGCGCCGCACGCCGTAGTTGTTCGCCCGCGCGTACTGGGCGAACCGCTCCCGGGCGACGCTCTCCGGCTCCTCGTCCATCGACTGCGGCTCCTCGCTCCACAGCAGCCGCAGGTGCTTGTCGGGACACACCGCTTGCAGGTCCCGCGTCACCTGCTCGCACAGCTCCTGCTCGGCCAGGCCCTCGTACGCGCCTTCGGCCAGCCGGCCGCGGATCGCCGCCTCGATCGCCGCCGTCTTCTCGGGGTACACGTAGCCGGCGGTGATGCGGGCGAGGGCGGCGTCGAGTATCGCTTCATGAGTGGTCATTCGCGCGATGGTAGGTCTCCGCCGACCGAACACCCAGCGGTTTTCACGCCCCCGGCGAGACCCCCAGCGACCGCACGGTGAGCGACTGCTGCGCGGAGCCCACCGGGCCGTGGACGTCGTGCAGGACGGTGCTGGTCAGGCCGTGCCCTGTCGGGCCGAAGGTGACGGTCGTGTCCATCCCCGTCCAGCGGCCCTCGGGCTGCCGGTGCAGGTGGATGGTGAGGTCCACGTTCGGGAACATCCACTCCGTGTGGTCCTGCCGCACCGCGATCCCGTTCGCCGTGTCCACCAGGGCGACGAACGACGCGAGCGGGCCGATCTCCTCGCCCGCCACCAGCCCGACCTCACTGCCGATCCAGGCCTGGGCCCGGCCCTGCGCCAGCTCCCGGCGCCGGACGTCGATCGACGCGATGTAGCCGCCGTCCCACAGCTCGCTCATCGGCCACGGCTCGAACTCCCCTGGCCCGGCGAGGGGTTCGACCGGGCTGCCGGCCACGGCCGACGTGTCGGAGGTCGCCAGGTACCAGGCGCGGGCGCGGATCACCGCCCGCTCCCCTATGACCAGGACCGCCTCCACCAGCTCGACCGTCCGCCCCGGCCGGATGGTCTCGACGGTGATCTCGCACTCGTCGACGGCGAGCCGGCCCAGGATGTCGAAGGCGATCCGCGACAGCGCCAGTCCGCCCGCCGCGCCCGTCTGCGCCCGGTGCCGCTCGATCGCGTGGACGACGAGGCCGCCCACCGGGCTGAAGTGCAGTTCGTCGTCGTTCCAGGCGCCGCCCGCGTGGACGGTGGGCTTGAAGCGACGCTCGCCGGTGCGCTCGAAGTAGCTGTCGTTCACGCTCGCGATCGTAGGCGCCCGAACATCCCCCCGGAACGGTGACGATCCCCACACCCCCGCACGGCCCCCGCAGCTCAGCGCGCCGCGACCACCAGCTCCTCGAACGTGGCGGTGGTGGTGAATCCCAGCTGCTCGTAGAGGTGGATCGCCGGGGCGTTGTCCGTGCGCACGTTCAGGCCGATGTGGGCGGTCGTCTTCGCGAGGCGGCGGCACAGCGCGGTGACGCAGGCGCGGGCGAGGCCCCGCCCCCGGGCGTCCGGGCGGGTGGTCACGTTGCCGAGGACGGCGACGCCGTACGCGGCGGAGTGGACGTGCACGCCGGCCGTGGCCAGCAGCCGGCCGTCCGCACCGCGGAGGCCGACGTAGCCGCCGCCGAGCACGAGTCGCTCGTCGAACCAGGACTCGGGGTAGGCCTCGGCGAGGAGCGTGCGGAGGTCGGGGGCGTCGTCGCCGGTCAACAACGCGGGCTCGAAGGCGGGTTCGGGGAGCGAAGGCCCGTCCGGGAGCATCATGCGAAGCAGCGTCGAACGGTGCTCGACACCGTAGTCCGGTGCCAGGGCGCGGTGAGCCCCCACCGGCAGCATCGCCGTGAAGCGGCGCGGCAGGAACGGGCGCAGCTCGCCCAGGAGCGCTTCGAGCGCCGGGACTTCGGCCGGGCGGGCAAAGGCGAGCAGGACCGGGATGCCGCCGCCCGTGTAGAGCAGGGCCACCGGGCCACCGGTCGTGTACCAGGTGGTGTTGGGCCACAACGTGTCGTCGAGGTCGCCGAGTTCGAAGAGGTGGAGCGCCGGGTCGGCCAGGAAGCGGGCGGCGAGGGCGGACCGGTCGTGCAGGCTGATGAGGGGCACCCGGTGAGGATACGGACAACCGCCGCACCCGCTCGGTCGGGTTCGCACGCGTCACGCCGGGAGGAAGCGCGCCCCCGGCCCCGGGGCCCGGTAGACCTCGCCGGACGGCAGGTGGGTGTGGCCGGCGGCGCATTCGAGGACGAGGGCGACCGGCTCGTCGCAGGGCTCCTCGTCGCCCGCGGCCGCGTGCCGGACGACGACGCCCGGGCCCTCCTCGTCGGCGAGGTACTTGTCGCCCCACTCCAGCAGCGCGAGCAGCGTGGGCCGCAGGTCCGTGCCCTTCGGTGTCAGCCGGTATTCGAAGCGCTGCCGGTCGCCGGGCGTCGCCGACGTCACCGAGGCGATCCTCGACGCGGAGGAGGGGGCCTGGCCGCGCGACCCCGGCCGGATCTGGGTGTTCCCCACCGAGGTCCCGGAAGGGCACTGGGGCACCGCCGGGCAGGTCAGGCCCCTCGCGGCGATCCTCGCCCGGCTCACCGGGGGCGACCGCGCGCGGGCCGGCGCACTCGCCGCGCAGCGGCTCGCGGCCAGCCGGGCCGAGCACGCCGCGCTGCCGTAGATGTCCAACAACGCGGCGGGAGCGGGGTGTTCGGCACCCCGCTCCCCCGCACCGGGCCGTGTCCCGGTATGGTCGCCGGGCTGTCACGGCGTGGTCAAAAGGCCGTCAAAGCCGTGGTGCCCGTGCGCCGGCGTGCGCTATCAACGTTCACCGAGAGGACCGCCGACCGACGGTCCACGAGCACGGGGGAACGACACGTGAACAGCTCCGCCTCCAGTACGGGCATGCGCGCGCTCGCCGGCCTCGCCGTCGTCGGCGTGCTGACGCTCACCGCCTGCAACGACAACTCGTCGTCCGACACGGCGAAGACCGCCGCACCCGCCGCCCCGACGACCGCGGCCCCGGCGACCACCGCGGCCGCGCCGTCCGCCACCCCGAGCGCCGCCGCGCCGACGACCCCGGCCGCCGCGCCCACCGCCTCCGCGCCCGGGGGCGCCCCGGCCGCCGGCACCGGCAAGGACGCCGCAGCCGGGACCACCGCCAAGATCGGCGACACCGTCCAGGTGCCGTTCAGCTCCGGCAGCACCAAGGGCAGCATCGCCATGGCCGTCACCTCGATCGAGCAGGGCACCCAGGCCGACCTGGACAGCCTCAAGCTCGGCGACAAGGCCGCGGGCATGGTGCCGTACTACATCCACTACAAGTTCACCAACGTCGGCACCACCGACCTGTCCAACAGCACCCTGACCCACATCAGGGGACTCCAGCCGGACGGCTCCGGGGCGCAGGGCGTGGCGATCTTCACGTCCTTCCCGAAGTGCACGGCCAGCCCGATGCCCCCGGGCTTCACCAACGGCCAGTCCGCCGTCGGCTGCTTCGTGTCGCTCGCGCCGGCGGCCTCCAAGGTCGCGGGCGCCGAGTACTCGGCCGACCCGTACACCATCGGCAAGGGCGTCGTCTGGAAGTGACGCCCCCGGTCTACGGGGTGCCCGCGGGCACCCCGTAGACCTTCAGGAACGCGTCGACCCCGACGGCGGCGATCCGCCCGACCTCCTGCTCCGGCACCGGCAGCGCGCCCCAGAAGGAGCGGTCGGCCACGCCGTGGAAGGTCAGCAGCGTGAACTGCTCGGCGGCCAGGGCCGGATCGTCGACCGCCAGCAGCCCGCGGGCGGCCAGGGCCGTGAACCTCTCGGCGAGGTCGCGCAGCGAGGCGATCGGGCCCGCCTCCAGCCACGCCTCGAGGACGTCCGCCGGGATGTTGGCCACCTCGGCGCGGATCGCGCGGCCGAGCGCGCCGTGATCGCCCGCGGACAGGACGGCGTGCGCGCGGTCGACGGCGAAGTCGGTGAGGTCCTGCCGCAGGTCGACGATCTTCCCGAGGCGGCGGTCGGCCAACTCGCGGATCGTGCCGGTCAGTTCGGCGGAGCTCGTCAGGGCGACCGACAGGAAGAGCGTCTCCTTGTCGGCGAAGTGGTTGTACACCGTGCGCTTCGAGACGCCGGCCTCCGCCGCGATCGCGTCCATGCTCGCGCGGACGTACCCCTCGCGCCCGAACACCGCCGTCGCGGCCCGCGTGATGGCCACCCGCTTCTCAGGGCGCCCTGCTCCGCTCGTCACCGCCACGGCGACTCCTGTCCTGAATGGGAAACTAGCCGGTGCAGTGTATAGCAGTGGGGCGAGGGCCCGGACGCGGCCGGCCGGGAAAGCCCTGCCGGGGGCGAGGGCCGGGCGGGGGCGGGGGCCGGACGAGGGCGAGGGCCGCGGCCGGAAGCCGGCCCGACGGGACCGGCCGCGCGGCGCGGCGGGGCCCCGGCCGGGCGGGGTGTGGCCGGGGCGGGCGGTGGGGCCACCGGTGCCGCCGGGCGGCAGGTGCGCCTGCGGCGGCGGGCTTCGGGCCGCTCCTCCCCCGTCATCCGACCGCCCTCGCCGCGTCCGTGCGGGCCGGGAAGCCCGGGGTCCACCGGGTGGCGCCGGTCGGCAGGACGGCGAGCGCCTCTATCCCCGGCTGGGCGGCCGCCCAGGCGAGGCCCCGGTCGGGACCCATCGCGAAGGCCGCCGTCGTCCACGCGTCGACGCGCGCCAGCCGTTCGCCGACCAGGGTCAGCGAGGCGAGCCCCTGTGCCGGTCTCCCCCGGTACGGGTCGACGATGTGGGCGCCGCGCTCGGCGGTGCCCGAGGTCGCCACCGCGACGTCGTTCCCGGTGACCACGGCGACCACCTCCCCCGGCCGCAGCGGGTCCGCGATGCCGACCCGCCAGGGCCCGCCCGCCGTCTGGACGTCGCCGCCGCCGCTCACGCAGTGCCGCCCGTAGCCGGCCTCCCGCAGGGCCCGCGAGGCCTCCTCGACCGCCCAGCCCTTGACCCAGCCGCTCGGGTCGAGCACCCCGCCGGGCCGCATGGTGAAGAAGCCGTCCGTCTGCGCCGCCACCTCGCGGCAGCGGGCCAGCACCTCCGCGACCTCGGGGTCGCACGCGCCGAGGGCGATCTCCCCGCGCTCGAACCGGTTGATGTCGCTGTCCTCCCGATAAGGGGAGAAGACCTCGTCGATCCGGTGCAGCCGCACGACGATCCGGGCGAGCAGGTCCTCCAGCTCCCGGCCGCCGCCGTGGACGGCGAAGGAGAAGACCGTCCCCATCACGTGCTCGGCGTGCCTGCGCACCCCCGCTGTCATGAGCCCGCCTTGTCGAGGGCGCTCTGCAGCGAGCGGGTGTAGCCGTCGCTGGTGTAGGTGGCGCCGGAGACGACGTCGATCGCGGCGCTCTGGGCCGAGAGGGCCTCCTGGTTGAGCACCGGCAGGGCGTAGCTGTTGATGGACCGGTCCCGCCCGCTCTCGCTCGGGTACCTGACCACGTCGATCCTGGTGATCTTCTTGCCGGCGAGGGTCACCTTGACCTGGACCGGCCCGTACCGGGTGTCGACGGAGTCCCCGGTGATCGCGCGGGTGCCCGAGGTGTCCGAGGCCTGCGCGGGCGGCGCCGAGGAGGTGCCGGACGTACCGCCGGAGCCGCCCGAGCCGCCCGAGCTGCCGGAGCTGCCGGAGCTGCCGGAGCTGATCGGGGCGGCGGCGCTCGCGGCGCCCTGGTGCGGCTTGAGCGACAGCAGCAGGATCACGCCCGCGGCGGTGGCGCTGCCGACGACGACGGCTCTGCGCACGGTGGGTACTCCCCTTGCTCGTCGGGAACGGTCGGGAACGGTCAGGGACTTGGGGCTTCGGGGACTTCGGGGCAGGGACGGTCAGAAGCCGAAGGCCTCGTGGTGGATCCGGCGCACGCCGGCCGCGTGCAGGGCCCGGACGGCGTCCGCGGAGAACTCCTCCGGGCCGCAGAGGAACACCTCGTGCCGGGCGAGGTCCGGGACGAGCCGGCGCAGCACGGCCCCGAGGTCGCCGACCTCGGCGCGGGTGCCGACCACCGGGTGGACGGCGGCGCCGCGGCGGGCGGCGATCGCGGCGAGCTCGTCCTGGAACAGCAAGTCCTCCGAGCGGCGGGCCCGTTGGACCAGAGTCACCTGGCCCGGCAGCGTCTCGAACAGCGCCCGCAGCGGGGTGATGCCGACCCCGGCCGCCAGCAGCAGCACCTTGCGCCGCCGCTGTCGCCGCCCGGTGAACGCGCCGTACGGGCCCTCGGCCCGCACCGGGGTGCCGGGCTCCAGCTTCGCGACGGCGGCGCTGTGCTCGCCGAGGTCCTTGACGGTGAAGCGCAGGAAGGGCGGGCGCACCGGCGCGGACAGCGAGTACGGGTTGGCGGTCCAGCGCAGGCCGGGCGCCTTGAACTCCAGGCGGAAGAACTGCCCGGGTTCGGCCCGCAGCCGCTCCACCTGCTCGCCGACGAGGAACACCGACACGACTCCGGGGCCCTCCGGCCGCACCTCGGCCACCCGCAGCCGGTGCCGCCGGTCGCGCAGGTAGGGCAGCGCCAGCCGGCACCAGCCGAGCACGGCGAGGGTGCCCAGGTAGAGGGCGTACCAGGCCGGGCGGGCGGGGCCGTCGCCGAGGTCGGCGCCGGTGGTGAGCTGGTGGCCGAAGGCGAGCGCGACGGCGAGGTAGGTGGCCAGGTGCAGGTAGTACCAGGCGTCGTAGCCGAGGCGGCGGCGGGCGATCCGGGCGGAGAGCGCGCCGGTGGCGAACAGCAGGAGCGTCCCGGCGGTGGCCTTGAGCATGTCGGGGTAGTGGAGGACGATGTCCACGCCCTCCCCCACCACCCCGCGCCCGTCGGTCAGCGCGTAGCCCCACACGATCGTGAGGACGTGCACGGTGACCAGGCCGACCAGGTAGCGGCCGCCGAAGGCGTGCCAGCGAGCGAGCCGGTCGGCGCCGACCTCCCGCTCCAGCAGCGGGATCCGGGCCATGAGGAGCAGCAGGACGGGCGCGGCGTACCCGGCGAGCAGGCCGGAGATCCGGCCGGCCCCGCTCAGCCAGCCCGCGGCGCCGGACACGAAGGCCGTGTCGCGCCACCACAGGGCGAGCACGCCGAGCGCGCCGAGGGCGACGGCGGCGAGCACCGCGCCGGGGACGAGCTCCTCCGGAGCCCGGTGCCGGACCGCCGCGGGCGGCCGTGTGACGGTGGCGGCCATTGCGTGCCCCTCCTCTCGCCTCCGGGTGCCTCTCGGGGAGCGCCATTGTGCTGGCGGGAATTCAACGAGGCCTGAGCCCGCCGTCCGCCGTGCCCGCGAACGCCCCCGAACGACCCGGAAAGCCCGGCATCACCGCAGGTCAGGAGCGTCTTTTCGGGAAGCGCTTTTCTCACCGCCTTCTCATCCGCGACAATCGGCGCCACGGCCGACGGCGCCCGGGCGGGGAAGTCGCCGGGAGACCGCGGAGAGCCCTCGGCCCGAAACCTGCGCCGAACAGGGGTGCTATATGCTGCGCTCGATCTCTACACCCGTGTAGAGGAAACCTGTACGCGAGCCTGCCCCCGACCGACAGCGGGAACCGGCCGGCCGAACGCCGACGTCCAGTCATCGACAGCGACCACGACGCCGTCCCGCCGAGGGACCGGGTGAGGCCGCCGCCGTGGCACACGGGCGCGGCAGACACCGGGGGTGAGTGCGTGGCTGGAAGACGAGGACGGACGTCCTCCGCCCAGGAACCGGAACGGCGGCCGGGACGGCCCGCGGCTCCCGAGCCGTCCGCGGCCCCCGGGCGCGGCGCGGCGGCCGGACGGTCCGCCGCGGCGGGCCGGAGCGCCGCACCGGCGCGGAGCCGCCGCCCCGGCGGCGCCCTGCTGCCCGCGGCGCTGGCCCTCGTCCTGCCCGCGCTCGGCGCGGCCGTCGACGAGCTCTCCGGCCCCGGCATGGGTTTCGCGTTCGCGGCCGGCGCCGTCCTCGGGACGGGCCTGGCGGCGGCGCTGAGCACCCGCAACGGCTGGTGGTGGGTGCTGTGCGCCTCGCCGCTGGTCGTCCTCGGCGTCACGGCCGCCGCCGAACTGGCGGCCGACGGCGACGCGTACAAGGGCAAGGCGCTGGCGACCGGCTCCGCGAAGTGGGTCGTCCACGGCTTTCCCGTGATGGCCGCGGCCGCAGGGGCGGCCGTGCTGGTGATCGTGGTCCGGGTGGTCCTGGACGGGAGGAAGCACCATGGCTGAGAACCCCGCCGGCGGCGAGGGCCGCGGCGCGGCCCGACGCGCCGCGCAGACCCCGAAGGCACCGGCCGCGCGCCGGTCGCCGCTGCTCATCGCCGGCCGCACGGCGGCCGTCTCCACGGCGCTCGCGGTCTTCGTGTCCAGCGGCGTGGTCTGGTACGAGTACACGTCCCTCACCGACGGCATGACGACGTCCAACGCCATCGCCGAGACGAAGAAGGACGCGCCCAAGCACCTGGACAACTCGGTCAACCTGCTGCTGATCGGCCTCGACAGCCGCAAGAACATGGACGGCACCGACCTGCCCCCGGAGTTCGTCCAGGACGAGCTGCACGCCGGCCACAGCTCCGACATCGGCGGCTACAACACCAACTCCCTGATCCTGCTGCACATACCGGCGGGCGGCGGCAAGGTCCAGGCCGTCTCCATCCCCCGCGACGACTACGTCATGACGTTCAAGGGCGATGGCACCCAGATGGGCATGGCCAAGATCAAGGAGGCCTACGGCAACGCCAAGGACAAGGCCACGCCCGCGCTCCAGGCCAAGGGCCTCAAGGGCGCGGACCTGGAGAAGGCCGGCCGCGACGCCGGGCGCGCGGCGACGATCCGCACCGTCCAGACCTTCCTGGACCAGCCGATCGACCACGTCGCCGAGGTCAACCTGATGGGCTTCTACGACATCGCCAAGGCGGTGCAGCCGATCGACGTGTGCCTCACCCACGACACCAAGGACCCGGCGATCGAGGGCCAGGGCTCCGGCGCCGACTTCCACAAGGGCATCAACCACCTCAACGCCTCCCAGGCGCTGTCCTTCGTCCGCCAGCGGCACAACCTGGACGGCCCGGACGGGAACTCCGGCGACTTCGCCCGCACCCACCGCCAGCAGGCCTTCATCTCGTCCGTCACGCACAAGCTCAAGCAGGACGGCATCATCAGCGACCTGGGCAAGCTCAAGGACCTCTTCGGCGTCGTGCAGAAGGACCTGGTCATCGACAACCAGTGGAACGTCCTCGACTTCGCCCAGCAGGCGCCGGCCCTGACCGGCGGCAACGTCGAGTTCAACACCCTCACCTTCGACGGCTTCGGCAAGAAGAACGGCCAGGACGTCAACCTCGTCACCCCGTCCAAGATCCAGAAGGTGGTCAAGCAGGTGTTCGGCTACGCCGACGCCTCCGCACCCGCGCCCGCACCCGGCGGCGGCCCGGGTGACTCGCCCACCACCGAGGCGGCCCAGCCCGCCCAGGCGCCGACGACGCCCGCCGCGGCCGAGGCCGCCACGGTGAACGTCTACGACGCCTCCCCCGTCAAGGGCGCCGGCGCGTCGGAGTCCAAGGCGCTCGTGGCGATGGGCTTCAAGGAGGGCAAGGTCCTCCAGGCGACGTCCAAGCCGAAGACCACCACCGTGGTCTACGGCAAGGGTGCCAAGGACGCCGCCGACCAGATCGCCGCCCGCTACGGCGTGACCGCCACCGAGTCGGCCTCCTCCTCGCCCGGCCACGTCACCGTCACCCTCGGCACCTCCTTCACGGGCGCGGCCGGCGACAAGCCCGCCGCCCCGGGCGCCGGCGCCTCGCAGGCTCCGGCCGACCCGGCCGCCGCCCTGCCGATGCAGGGCCCCGGCGTCGACGCCCAGTCCGACGGCGGCATCCCCTGCGTCTACTGACGTACCCCACCCACCGCGCCGAAGGCGGGGCTCCCACCCGGGAGTCCCGCCTTCGGGCGTTTGCGGCCGACCCCTCGACACTTTCTCCGTACTATGTATAGTGTACTGCGTACGGGATAACCGTGCGCCCTGTTCCGAGGAGAGGTCCACCGCCGTGCAGATCACCGACTCCGTCGTCTCCCTGACCGTCCCGGACGTCTCCGCGTCCGCCGCCTTCCTCCAACGGCACTTCGCCTACACCGAGCTGATGTCCGCCGACGGCTTCGTCTCGCTCGGCCACCCGGGCGGGGGCGTCAACGTGGTGTTCCTCCGGCGCGGCATCGAGGTCCTGCCGGAGAGCTACCGCGACGACACCGCGGCCGGCGTGATCCTCGCGTTCACCGTCGCCGACGCCGCCGCCGAGCAGGAGCGCCTTCGCGGCGAGGGCGTGGGGATCACCATGGAACTGCGCCAGGAACCGTGGGGCGAGAAGCTGTTCCAGGTCACCGACCCGAACGGGGTCGTGATCGAGGTCGTGGAGTGGGTCCGGCAGTAACCGGCGGCGGGCACACGCGACGGCGCCCCCTCGACCGGCCGGGTCGAGGGGGCGCCGTCGCACGCGCGGAGGACGTCAGTCGACCGTCCACGTGTCGTTGCCCGCCAGCAGCGTGGCGAGGTCGCCCGGGCCGCGGTGCGCCACCGCCGTCGCCAGCTGGTTCGCCATCAGCTCGTCGTACACCGGGCGCCGCACGTCCCGCAGCACCCCGATCGGGGTGTGGTGCAGCGTGTCCGCGTCCGCGATCCGCGACAGCGCGAACGCCGCCGTCGCACTCGCCGCGTGCGCGTCGTGCACCACCAGCGAACCCTCGTTGTCCGGCGTCACCGCCGCCGTGAACAGCTCGCCGTCCGGCCCCCGGAACACGCCCTGGCCGCCGTCCGCGCCGAAGCGCACCGGCGCGCCGTGCTCCAGCCGGATCAGCGCCTCGTCCCGGGTGCCCGGCTCCTTCAGCACCTCGAACGCGCCGTCGTTGAAGATGTTGCAGTTCTGGTAGATCTCCACCAGCGCCGTGCCCTCGTGCAGCGCCGCCGCCCGCAGCACCGACTGCAGGTGCTGGCGGTCGGAGTCGATCGTCCGCGCGACGAACGAGGCCTCCGCGCCGATCGCCAGCGACAGCGGGTTGAACGGGGCGTCCAGCGAACCCATCGGCGTCGACTTGGTGATCTTGCCGAGCTCGCTGGTCGGCGAGTACTGGCCCTTGGTCAGGCCGTAGATCCGGTTGTTGAACAGCAGGATCTTCAGATTGACGTTGCGGCGCAGCGCGTGGATCAGGTGGTTGCCGCCGATCGACAGCGCGTCGCCGTCACCCGTCACCACCCACACGCTCAAGTCCTGCCGCGACGAGGCCAGGCCCGTCGCGATCGCCGGCGCCCGACCGTGGATCGAGTGCACGCCGTAGGTGTTCATGTAGTAGGGGAAACGCGACGAACAGCCGATGCCGGAGACGAAGACGGTGTTCTCCCGTCTGATCCCCAGCTCCGGCATGAACGACTGCACGGCCGCCAGGATCGCGTAGTCCCCGCAGCCCGGGCACCAGCGCACCTCCTGGTCCGTCTTGAAGTCCTTCGCGGTCTGCCGCTCCTCGGTCTTCGGCACCAGGCGCAACGAGGGGAACTGCTGCTCGCTCATGCGCCCACCTCGCTGCGCTCGGCGGTCGCTTCGCGAAACACGCACCCCTTGATCGTTCGCTCGCTGCGCTCGCTCATCGGTGGTCCTCCTCGTCCAGGGTGCCGATCGCCGCCCACAGCACGTCCGCCAGCTGCGCCGCCTTGAACGGCAGACCGCGCACCTGGTTGTAGGACTCCGCGTCCACCAGGTACTTGGCGCGCAGCAGCAGCGCCAGCTGGCCGAGGTTCATCTCGGGGACGATGACCTTGTCGTAACTCCGCAGCACCGTGCCCAGGTTGGCCGGGAACGGGTTCAGGTGGCGCAGGTGCGCCTGGGCGATCTCGCCGCCGTCGGCCCGCACCCGGCGCACCGCCGCCGTGATCGGCCCGTACGTCGACCCCCAGCCGAGGACCAGCACCCGGGCCTCGCCGCTCGGATCGTTCACCTCGACCGGCGGCACCGCGATGCCGTCCACCTTGGCCTGCCGGGTGCGGACCATGAAGTCGTGGTTGGCCGGGTCGTAGGAGATGTTGCCGGTGCCGTCCTGCTTCTCGATGCCGCCGATGCGGTGCTCCAGGCCGGGGGTGCCGGGCAGCGCCCACGGGCGGGCGAGCGTCTTCGGATCCCGCTGGTAGGGCCAGAAGGCGCCGTCCTCGCGATTCGGACCGGTCGCGAAGTCCGGCTCGATCACCGGGAGTTCGTCCACCTCGGGGATCCGCCACGGCTCCGAGCCGTTGGCCAGGTAGCCGTCCGAGAGCAGGAACACCGGGGTGCGGTAGGTGACCGCGATCCGGGCCGCCTCCAGCGCCGCCGCGAAGCACTCGGCCGGCGTCGCCGGGGCGACGATCGGCACCGGCGCCTCGCCGTTGCGCCCGAACATCGCCTGGAGGAGGTCCGCCTGCTCGGTCTTGGTCGGCAGGCCGGTGGACGGGCCGCCGCGCTGGATGTCCACGACCAGCAGCGGCAGTTCGAGCGAGACGGCCAGGCCGATCGTCTCGCTCTTGAGCGCGACGCCGGGACCCGAGGTCGTCGTCACGCCGAGCGCGCCGCCGAAGGCCGCGCCCAGCGCCGCGCCGATGCCGGCGATCTCGTCCTCGGCCTGGAACGTCCGCACGCCGAAGTTCTTGTGCTTGCTCAGCTCGTGCAGGATGTCCGAGGCCGGGGTGATCGGGTACGAGCCGAGGTACAGCGGCAGCCCGGAGCGCTGGGCCGCGGCGATCAGGCCGTAGGACAGCGCGAGGTTCCCGGAGATGTTGCGGTAGCGGCCGGCCGGCAGCTTCGCCGGCGCCACCTCGTAGGAGACCGCGAAGGTCTCCGTCGTCTCGCCGAAGTTCCAACCCGCCCGGAACGCGCTGATGTTGGCCTCGGCGATCTGCGGCTTCTTCGCGAACTTGCCGCGCAGGAAGCTCTCGGTGCCGCCGGTGGGCCGGTGGTACATCCAGGACAGCAGGCCGAGGGCGAACATGTTCTTCGCCCGCTCGGCGTCCTTGCGGGCCAGGCCGCTGTCCTTGAGCGCCTCCAGCGTCAGCGTCGTCAGCGGCACCTTGTGCAGGTGGTAGGCCTCCAGCGAGCCGTCGGCGAGCGGGTCCGCGGCGTAGCCGACCTTGGCGAGGGCCCGCTTGGTGAACTCGTCGGTGTTGACGATGATCTCGGCGCCGCGCGGCAGGTCCGCCAGGTTCGCCTTGAGCGCGGCCGGGTTCATCGCGACCAGGACGTTCGGGGCGTCGCCGGGGGTCAGGATGTCGTGGTCGGCGAAGTGCAGCTGGAAGGACGAGACGCCCGGCAGGGTGCCGGCGGGGGCCCGGATCTCGGCGGGGAAGTTCGGCAGGGTGGAGAGGTCGTTGCCGAAGGACGCCGTCTCGGAGGTGAACCGGTCACCGGTCAGCTGCATCCCGTCGCCGGAGTCGCCCGCGAACCGGATGATCACCCGGTCCAGGCGGCGGACCGGCTTGGCGTGTCTGCGCTGCGCACTGGCCGGCACGGCCGCGCCGGAGCGGCCGTCACCGGGACCCGAACGGTTCTCGTCGCCGTCCGAGCCGTCCACTGCCTCTGACTGATCGACCTGACTGGTCACTGCCGCGGACCTCCTCGTGGGCACGCCACCGCGGGCGCGACCCTGTGCCCCGTCCGCCTGGTGCACCTCTGGCATCCTATGCGCGCGCAACCGGCCGGGGCCGGAACTCCCGCGTGCGGCGGGAAATGACCGGTACGGGCCCACAGCACCATCAACGCGCGGCGGCCGGAGATCATTCCGGCCGGCCGGCCCCGGCCCGATCCGCAGGACGGGCCCTACGAGTTGATGTAGGTCAGCACGGCGAGCACCCGGCGGTGGTCCTCCGGGCTCTGGGCCAGGCCGAGCTTGAGGAAGATGTTGCTGACGTGCTTCTCGACCGCGCCGTCGGACACCACGAGCTGGCGCGCGACCGCCGCGTTGGTGCGGCCCTCGGCCATGAGGCCGAGCACCTCGCGCTCGCGCGGGGTCAGATTGGCCAGAACGTCGCCCTTGCGGCTGCGGCTGAGCAGCTGCTGCACGACCTCCGGGTCGAGCGCGGTGCCGCCCTCGGCGACCCGCAGCACCGCGTCGGCGAACTCGCGCACCTCGGCGACGCGGTCCTTCAGCAGGTAGCCGACGCCCCGGGTGGATCCGGCCAGGAGTTCGGAGGCGTAGCGCTCCTCCACGAACTGTGACAGCACCAGCACGCCCAGCTGCGGGTAGCGGCCGCGCAGCTCGACGCACGCGCGCAGGCCCTCGTCGGTGTGCGAGGGCGGCATCCGCACGTCGGAGACGACGACGTCGGGCAGGTCGCCGGCGTCGGCCAGGTCGTGGACGGTCTTGAGCAGGGCGTCGCCGTCCCCGACGCCCGCGACGACCTCCAGGCCGCGGTCGGTGAGCAGCCGGGTCAGGCCCTCCCGCAGCAGTACGGAGTCCTCGGCGATGACGACGCGGCGCATGGCGACCTTCCGGCAGGGGTGAGCTGACGGGCCCAGTCTTCCCTATCGGGGCGGCGGCGCGCCGGGGGTTGCCGGGCCCGGCCCGGGGCTCGCGGCCCCGGACCGACGGTCCCGACGGTCCCGACGGTCCCGGCGGTCCCGGTGCGTCACATGGTGCGGATGGCCACCGAGTCGCAGAGGGCTTCGAGGGCGGCCTTGGCCGCGCAGTCCGGCAGCGGGGCGAGCAGGGCGCGGGCGTCCTCGGCCTGGCGCAGGGTCTCGCGGCGGGCGAGCTCCAGCGCCGGGTGGCGGCGCAGCAGGCGCAGCGCCTCGGCGTGCAGGTCGTCGTCGGCGAGGTCCTGGTCGAGCAGTTCGCGCAGCCGGGTGTCCTCGGGGTCGGCGGGGTCGGCGGGCATGCCCTGGAGGAGCAGGGTGGGCAGGGTCGGCACGCCCTCGCGCAGGTCGGTGCCGGGGGTCTTGCCGGACTCGTGGCCGTCGCTGGCGATGTCGAGGACGTCGTCGGCGAGCTGGAAGGCGATGCCGATGCGCTCGCCGAACTCGCTGAGGGTCTCCACCACGCGCGCCTCGGCGCCGGCCATCAGCGCTCCTATCTTGCAGGAGGCGGCGATCAGCGATCCGGTCTTGCCGGCGAGGACGGCCAGGTAGTGGGCGAGCTGGTCGCCGTCCGGGCCGGGGCCGCGGGTCTCCAGGATCTGGCCGGTGACGAGGCGCTCGAAGGCGTCGGCCTGCAGCCGGACGGCCTCGGGGCCGAGGTCGGCCAGGACCTGGGACGCGCGGGAGAAGAGGAAGTCGCCGGTGAGGATGGCCACCGAGTTGTCCCAGCGGGAGTTGGCACTGGGGGCGCCGCGGCGCACGGGGGCCTCGTCCATGACGTCGTCGTGGTAGAGCGTGGCCAGGTGGGTGAGCTCGACGACGACCGCGGCCGGCACGACGCCGGGCGCGCCGGGGTCGCCGAACTGGGCGGACAGCAGGAGCAGCAGCGGGCGGAAGCGCTTGCCGCCGGCCTCGATCAGGTGGCTGGCGGTGACGGTGATGAACGGGACGTCGCTCTTGACGGCCTCGGCGAGCGCCGTCTCCACCGCGTCCAGTCCGGCCTGGACGTCCCGGGTCAGGTCGCGGTCCTGCACGCTGAGCCCGAAGGGTCCCACGACGGTCACGAAGACCACTCCTCTGTCCCTGGTCGATCTAGCGGCCTGGTCCCTGAGTGCCGCCGCTGGCCATACAGGCAGGGTATCCGGTCACGAGTGGATCACTGCACGGGCGTGCGGATCCTGTCGTGATCGGGCCGGAGTTGCAGGTCAGGGCGGCTGCGGGAGCGCTCGGGCGCCGGATGTGAATGCGGCTGGAAATAAAGGCTGCTGCACCTTCCGGGGCGGCGGCGGGACAACCGCGTCCGGGCCGCGCCCCGCGGGGGGCGGCCCGGACGCCGCGGGAGTCTCCCGGCCTCAGCGGACGAAGAGCGCGGCCTTCGAAGCGAGGTCCAGGAAGTACTGCGGCAGCACCCCGAGGACGACGGTGACGAGCACCCCGACGCCGATCGCGGTCGCCGTGAAGGCGCTCGGGATCGCGACCGTCGGGCCGCCGGGCTGCGGGTCGGAGAAGAACATCAGGACGATGACCCGGATGTAGAAGAACGCGGCCACCGCCGAGCTCAGCACACCGACGATGACCAGCGGCGTCGCGCCGCCGGCCGCCGCCGCCTGGAACACCGCGAACTTCCCGGTGAACCCGGAGGTCAGCGGGATGCCGGCGAAGGCCAGCAGGAACAGCGCGAACACCGCCGCGACCAGTGGGGAGCGCCGGCCGAGGCCGGCCCAGCTGGACAGGTGGGTCGCCTCGCCCTTGGAGTCGCGCACGAGGGTGACGACGGCGAACGCGCCGAGCGTCACGAAGGAATACGCGAGCAGGTAGAACAGCACCGAGCCGAGGCCCTGCTTGTTGGTGGCGATCACGCCGGTGAGGATGAACCCGGCGTGCGCGATCGAGGAGTAGGCGAGCAGGCGCTTGACGTCCTGCTGCGTGACCGCGAGCACCGCGCCGACCACCATCGTCAGGATCGCCACGCCCCACAGCACCGGCCGCCAGTCCAGGCGCAGCCCGGGGAAGGCGACGTAGAACAGGCGCAGGAACGCGCCGAAGGCCGCGACCTTCGTGGCCGCCGCCATGAACCCGGTGACCGGGGTCGGCGCGCCCTGGTACACGTCCGGGGTCCAGGCGTGGAACGGCACGGCGCCGACCTTGAAGAACAGGCCGACGGCGAGCATCGCGAGGCCGATCAGCAGCAGCGTGTCGGTGCGGGTGCTGCTGAGCAGCGCCGGGTTGGTCATGGCCTTGCCGGAGATGACGTCGGCGATGTCGCCGAGCTTCACGCTGCCCGCGTAGCCGTACAGCAGGGCGGTGCCGAACAGGAAGAACGCCGAGGCGAAGGCGCCGAGCAGGAAGTACTTGACGGCCGCCTCCTGGGAGAGCAGCCGGCGGCGCCGGGCCAGCGCGCACAGCAGGTACAGCGGCAGCGAGAAGACCTCCAGCGCGACGAACATCGTCAGCAGGTCGTTCGCGGCCGGGAAGAGCAGCATGCCGCCGACGGCGAACAGGGTCAGCGGGAACACCTCGCTGGTGGCGAAGCCGGCCCGGACCGCGGCCCGCTCCTGCTCGCCGCCGGGGGTGGCGGCGGCCTGCGCGGCGAACGCGTCGGCCGGCAGTCCGCCGGCCCTGGGCTCCAGGCGCCGCTCGGCGTACGTCAGCACGGCGACGGCGGCGACCAGGACGATGACGCCCTGGAGGAACAGCGCCGGGCCGTCCATCGCCACCGACTCCATGGCGAGCAGGTCCATCCTGGTGGTGCCGTGGCCCTGGGCGGCGAGCACCACGATCGCGGTGAACGCGCCGGCCAGGCCGGTGAGCGCGAGGACGACCTGCGTCCAGTGCCGCAAGCGGCGCGGCACGAAGGCCTCGACCAGGACGCCGGCCACGGCGGCGCCGAACACCACCAGCATCGGGGAGAGTTGGCCGTACTCCAGGTGCGGCGCGGGGATGCTCGGGGTGGAGCCGCCGGCGGCGGCGAGCATGCCGGTGGTGCTCACTTCTGCTCACCTCCTGAGGTGGCGGCGACCGGGTGGGCCGGCGCCGGGTCGGTCTCGTGGACCTGCGAGAGCGTCGCGTTCACCGCCGGGTTGACGATGTCGGTCAGCGGCTTGGGGTAGACGCCGAGCAGGATCGTCAGCGCCACCAGCGGGGCGACGACGGCCACTTCGCGGACCTTGAGGTCCGGCATGCCGGTGACCTCCGCCTTGACCGGGCCGGTCATCGTGCGCTGGTAGAGCAGCAGCGCGTACAGCGCGGCCAGGACGATGCCGAAGGTCGCGACGATCCCGATCGCCGGGTAGCGGGTGAACGTGCCGACCAGGACGAGGAACTCGCTGACGAACGGGGCGAGGCCGGGCAGCGACAGGGTGGCGAGGCCGCCGAGCAGGAACGTCCCGGCGAGCACCGGGGCGACCTTCTGCACGCCGCCGTAGTCGGCGATCAGGCGCGAGCCGCGGCGCGAGATCAGGAAGCCGGCCACCAGCATCCACGCGGCGGTGGAGATGCCGTGGTTCACCATGTACAGGGTGGCGCCGCTCTGGCCCTGGCTGGTCAGCGCGAAGATGCCCATGATGATGAAGCCGAAGTGCGAGATCGAGGCGTAGGCGACCAGGCGCTTGATGTCCTTCTGGCCGATCGCGAGCAGCGCGCCGTAGACGATCCCGATCACCGACAGCACGAGGATCGCCGGGGCGAAGGTCTTCGAGGCGTCGGGGAACAGGCCGAGGCAGAAGCGCAGCATCGCGAAGGTGCCGACCTTGTCGACCACGGCGGTGATCAGCACCGCCGTGCCGGCGGTGGCCTCGCCCATCGCGTTCGGCAGCCAGGTGTGCAGCGGCCACAGCGGGGCCTTCACCGCGAAGGCGAAGAAGAAGCCGAGGAACAGCGCCTTGGAGGCGGTGCCGCTGAACTGCAGCTTGCCGTCGGCCACGGCCGAGGCGAGGGTCGGCAGGTCGAAGGTCGCGAGGCCCTGGTCCTGCGCGATCACGTACAGGCCGATCACGGCGGCGAGCATCACCAGGCCGCCGAGCAGGTTGTACAGCAGGAACTTGACGGCCGCGTAGGAGCGCTGGCGCGCCGCGTCGGGGCCGCCCGCCCGGTCCCCGAAGCCGCCGATCAGGAAGTACATCGGGATCAGCATGGCTTCGAAGAACACGTAGAACACGAACACGTCGGTGGCGTAGAAGGAGACGAGGACCATCGCCTCCACGGCCAGGATCAGGGCGAAGAAGCCCTGGGTGCGGCGCCGCTGCTCAAAGGTGTCGGGGTCGAACGTGCCGTCGGGCGCGGGCGCAGGGTCCGCGTCGTGCCAGGAGGCGAGCATCACGATCGGCACGAGCACGGCGGTCAGCAGGGCCAGCACCGCGCCGATGCCGTCCACGCCGAGCGAGAAGGTGATGCCGAAGGAGCGGATCCAGCTGTGGGACTCGGTCAGCTGGTAGCGGTCGCCGTGCGGGTCGAACCGCACGGCCACCAGGGCGGCCAGCGCCAGCGCGACGGCCGAGGTGCCGAGCGCGACGGCCTTGGTCGTGGTGCGCCGCGCCTCGGTGGACCCGGCGGGCATCGCGGCGGTCAGCACCGCGCCGGCCGCCGGGACCGCGCACGTGGCGGTCAGGAGGACACTCATGCCCCGCCTCCCCGAGGGTGTTCTGGACGAGTCATCAGACGGACCTCATCAGGAGAGTCGTGGCGACCAGCACCAGCGTGCCGCCGAACATGGAGAGCGCGTAGGAGCGGACGAAGCCGTTCTGGACCCGCCGCAGCCGCCCGGAGATCCCGCCGATCGTGGCGGCCAGGCCGTTGACGAAGCCGTCCAGGCCGCGGCTGTCGAAGTAGACGAGCGTCGCGGCGAGCGCCGAGCCCGGCCGCACCAGGACGGCGTGGTTGAAGTCGTCCTGGAGCAGGTCGCGGCGGGCGGCCCGGGTGAGCGGGGAGCCGACCGGCGGCACCACGGGGACGGGGCCGCGCCCGTACATCGCGTACGCGAGGCCGACGCCGGCCAGCATGCAGGCGGTGGTCAGCAGCGTGACGGTCAGCGACGTGAGCGGGGAGTTCCCCTCGGCGTGGCCGGTGACCGGCTCCAGCCAGGTGAGGAACGAGTCGTTCAGGACGAACAGCCCGCCCGCGAACACCGAGCCGAGGGCCAGCAGCACCATCGGGACCGTCATCGTCTTCGGCGACTCGTGCGGGTGCGGGGCGTCGCCGTTGGCGTCGGGCTGCCAGCGCTTCTCGCCGAAGAACGTCAGCACCATCACGCGCGTCATGTAGAAGGCGGTGACGGCCGCGCCGGTCAGCGCGCACAGGCCGAGGATCCAGCCCTCGGTGCCGCCCTTGGCGAACGCCGCCTCGATGATCCTGTCCTTGGAGAAGAAGCCGGACAGCCCGGGGAAGCCGATGATCGCGAGGTAGCCCAGACCGAAGGTCACGAAGGTGACCGGCATGTACGTGCGCAGGCCGCCGTAGTGGCGCATGTTCACCTCGTCGTTCATGCCGTGCATGACCGACCCGGCGCCGAGGAACAGCCCGGCCTTGAAGAAGCCGTGCGTCACCAGGTGCATGATCGCGAAGGCGTAGCCGATCGGACCGAGGCCGGCCGCGAGGATCATGTAGCCGATCTGCGACATCGTCGACCCGGCCAGCGCCTTCTTGATGTCGTCCTTCGCGCACCCGACCACCGCACCGAACAGCAGCGTGACCGCGCCGACCACCACCACGGCGGTCTGGGCGTCCGGCGCCAGGTTGAAGATCGCCGCGGAGCGGGTGATCAGGTAGACGCCGGCCGTCACCATCGTCGCCGCGTGGATCAGCGCCGACACCGGGGTCGGGCCCTCCATCGCGTCGCCGAGCCAGGACTGCAGCGGCACCTGCGCCGACTTGCCGCAGGCCGCCAGCAGCAGCATCAGGCCGATCGCCGTCAGCCGGCCCTCGCTCGCCCGGCCCGCCCCGGCGAAGACCGGGTCGAAGGCGAAGGAGCCGAACTCCACGAACATCAGCATGATCGCGATCGACAGGCCCATGTCGCCGACGCGGTTGACGATGAACGCCTTCTTCGCCGCCGTCGCCGCACTCGGCTTGTGCTGCCAGAACCCGATCAGCAGGTAGGACGCGAGGCCCACGCCCTCCCAGCCGAAGTACAGCAGCAGGTAGTTGTCCGCGACGACCAGCAGCAGCATGGCGGCGACGAACAGGTTCAGGTACGCGAAGAAGCGGCGGCGGCGCTCGTCGTGCGCCATGTAGCCGACCGAGTAGAGGTGGATGAGCGTGCCGACACCCGTGATCAGCAGCACGAACGTCATCGACAGCTGGTCCAGCCGGAACGAGACGTCCGCCTGGAAGCCGTTCACCGGCACCCAGCTGAACAGGTGCGTCGTCACCGCCCGGTGCTCGGCGTCACGGCCGAGCATGTCCGAGAACAGCGCCAGGCCGAAGCCGAACGAGAGCGCGGCGAGCGCCGTGGCCAGCCAGTGGCCGAACCGGTCCAGCGCCCGCCCGCCGAGCAGCAGCAGGGCGGCGCCGGCCAGCGGGGCTGCCACCAGCAGCGGAATGAGAGAGTTCACCGAGGCCCTCCGCCTACAGCTTCATCAGATTGCTGTCGTCGACCGAAGCGGAGTGCCTGGTCCGGAAGATCGAGACGATGATCGCGAGGCCCACCACGACCTCGGCCGCCGCGACCACCATCGTGAAGAACGCGATGATCTGGCCGTCCAGCGTGCCGTGCAGCCGCGAGAACGTCACCAGCGCCAGGTTCGAGGCGTTCAGCATCAGCTCCACGCACATGAACAGCACGATCGCGTTGCGCCGGATCAGCACCCCGGCCGCGCCGATGGTGAACAACAGCGCCGCCAGATACAGGTAGTTGACCGGATTCACTCCGCGCCCTCCTCGGCCTCGTGGTTCGGCACCGGCTCCAGGGACTTGCGCGGACCGGCCACCGCCGGCCGCTCCGACGACGGACGGCCCAGCCAGTCCGCGGTCGTGTTCTCCAGCTCCGCCATCCGGCGCAGCATGTCCTGGCTCACGTCCCGCACCTGGCCGCGCTCGCGCAGCGTCGCCATCACCGAGTCCTCGGCCACCGAGCCGTCCGGCAGCAGCGCCGGAACGTCCACCGCGTTGTGCCGCGCGTACACGCCCGGCGCCGGCAGCGGCGGCACCTGGATGTTGTCCCGCACCCGCTGCGCCGCCAGCTCGCGCTGCGTCTTCGGCGCCTTCACGTGCTCGCGGTGCGTCAGCACCATCGCACCGATCGCCGCCGTGATCAGCAGCGCGCCGGTGACCTCGAACGCCCACACGTACTTCGTGAAGATCAGCCGCGCCAGACCCGGCACGTTGCCCTCCGCGTTCGCGCCCTGCAGGCCCGTGAAGTGGTCCAGCTTCGCGTTCGCGATGCCCGCGACCAGCAGCACCCCGAAGCCCAGCCCGCACACCACCGCCGCGAACCGCTGGCCCTTCAACTGCTCCTTCAGCGAATCCTCGCTCGTGACGCCGACCAGCATCACCACGAACAGGAACAGCATCATGATCGCGCCGGTGTAGACGACGATCTGCACCACACCCAGGAACACCGCGCCCTGCGCCATGTAACAGACCGCCAGCGCCAGCATCGTGGCCGCCAGGCACAGCGCGCTGTGCACCGCCTTGCGCATCAGCAGCATGCCGAGCGCGCCACCGACCGCCACCACCGCCAGCACCCAGAACTGGACGGCCTCACCCGTCGAGGTCGTCCCGGCCGCATCCGCCAGAACCGTCGTCACGGCCGCACCTCCTTCTCCCGGTCGGTGCGCTCCTGCTGGACCGTCCCCGGCGCCGCCGCCGTGATCTCGCCCCGGTAGTACGCGCCCTCGTCGGCGCCCGGGAAGATCGCGTGCGGCGAATCGACCATGCCCTCGGACAGCCCCACCAGCAGCTGCTCCTTGGTGAAGATCAGGTCCTTGCGCGAGGAGTCCGCCAGCTCGTACTCGTTCGTCATCGTCAGCGCCCGCGTCGGACACGCCTCGATGCACAGCCCGCACAGGATGCAGCGCGCGTAGTTGATCTGGTACACCACGCCGTAGCGCTCACCGGGCGAGTACCGCTCGTCGTCCCGGTTGTCCGCGCCCTCGACGTAGATCGCGTCGGCCGGGCACGCCCACGCGCACAACTCGCAGCCCACGCACTTCTCCAGCCCGTCCGGATGACGGTTCAACTGGTGACGGCCGTGGAAGCGCGGCGCCGTCGGCTTCTTCTCCTCCGGATACTGCTCCGTCAGCCGCTTCTTGAACATGGCCCGGAACGTCACGCCGAAACCGGCGGCCGGGCCCAGGACCGACGGCCGGTCGGTCCTCTCCGGACGGTCCGTGTGGTCGGACGACATCGCGGATCAGCTCCCCTCGGAATGGTCGGACCCGTTCAAGGCGTCCTGGAGTTGCTTCGGCGCCCGGCTGCGCCGGCGCGGAACGGGCGGCAGCACCTGGCCCGGCAAAGGCGGCACCGGGTACCCGCCCGCCATCGGGTCGAACTCGCCGGACTGCTCGGGAACCTCGGGCTCCGGCTGCTTGCGCACGAAGTCCCGCAGCAGCGCCAGCAGCAGGACCACGCCCACCGGCGCGCCCACGTACAGCACCACCTCGCCGAAGCCGTACCCCTCGTTGCGCAGCGCCCGCACGCTCGCGATCAGCACCAGCCACACCAGCGAGACCGGGATCAGCACCTTCCAGCCCAGCTTCATGAACTGGTCGTAGCGCAACCGCGGCAGCGTGCCGCGCAGCCAGATGAAGAAGAACAGCAGCAACTGGATCTTCAGCGTGATCCACAGCATCGGCCACCAGCCGTGGTTCGCGCCCGCCCAGAACACCGACACCGGCCACGGCGCCCGCCAGCCGCCCAGGAACAGCGTCGACGCCACCGCCGACACCGTCACCATGTTCACGTACTCGGCCAGCATGAACATCGCGAACTTCAGCGACGAGTACTCGGTGTTGAACCCGCCCACCAGCTCGCCCTCGGCCTCCGGCAGGTCGAACGGCGCCCGGTTCGTCTCACCCACCATCGCAACGATGTACACGATGAACGACACCGGCAGCAGCGCCGCGAACCACGTCGAGTGCTGCTGCGCCACGATCTCCGACGTCGACATCGACCCCGAGTAGATGAACACCGCCGCGAACGACAGGCCCATCGCGATCTCGTAGCTGATCATCTGCGCCGACGAGCGCAGCCCGCCCAGCAGCGGGTACGTCGAACCGGAGGACCAGCCCGCCAGCACGATCCCGTAGATGCCCACCGAGGCCGTCGCCAGGATGTACAGCAGCGCCACCGGGAAGTCCGTCAGCTGCATCGCCGTCCGGGTCCCGAAGATCGACACCTCGTTGTCGGCCGGCCCGAACGGGATCACCGCGAACGCCATGAACGCCGGGATCGCGCACACGATCGGAGCAAGGACGTAGACCACCTTGTCCGAGCCCTTGACCACCAGGTCTTCCTTCAGCGCCAGCTTCACGCCGTCCGCCAGCGACTGCAGCAGACCCCACGGCCCGTGCCGGTTCGGCCCGATGCGCAACTGCATCCAGGCCACCACCTTGCGCTCCCACACGATGGCGATCAGCACCGTGAGCACCAGGAACGCGAAGCAGAACACCGCCTTCAGCAGCACCAGCCACCACGGGTCGTGGCCGAAGAACCGGAGCATCTCGTACGGCTGCGGATTGTTCATCGGTCCTCCCCTTCGGCGTCCGAGCCCGCCGCGGCGGGAACGGCGTCGGCGGCGGCGATCGTGACCAGATGGCCGACGGCGGTCCCGAGCGTGCGGTGCGCACCGCCCGGAGTCGAGTTGAGCGGGATCCACACCGTGCGGTCCGGCAGCGACTCGGTGACCTCCAGCGGCAGCGTCAGCGAACCCGCCGGGCCCGTCAGCCGCAGCGCGCCGCCCTGCCGCGCGCCGACCTCCCGCGCCGTCACCGGCGACACCCGGGCCACCGCCCGGTGCCGGGTGCCCGCCAGGTGCGGATCACCCTCCTGCAGCGTCCCGTTGTCCAGCAGCTGGCGCCAACCCGCCAGCACCGCCTGCCCCGTCGCCGGACGCGGCAGCAGGCCCGGGTGCGCGGCCGGATCGGCCGCCCGGTCCCCGGCCCACGGCGCGAACCCGTCCAGCTCCAGGCGCGCGGCCCGCACGTCCGGCAGGCCCAGCCGGTGCCCCAGCGCATCCGCCAGCATGGTCAGCACCCGCACGTCCGAGTGAAGGTGGCGGCCCGTCAACTGATCGGCCTTGAGCGCCGGCTCGAACATCCGCACCCGGCCCTCCCAGTCCAGGAACGTCCCGGCCTTCTCCGCCACCGCCGCCACCGGCAGCACCACGTCCGCACGCGCCGTCACCGCCGACGGGCGCAGCTCCAGCGACACCACGAACGGCACCGCCGCCAACGCCTCGTCCGCCAGCGCCGGATCCGCCAGGTCGTCCGGATCCACCCCGCCGACCAGCAGCGCGTCCAGCTCGCCGCGCGCCGCCGCCGCCAGAATCTGGTCCGTGTCCCGGCCCACCCGCGAGGGCAGCTCCGCCACGCCCCACAACGCCGCCGCCTGCGCCCGCGCCGCCGGAGCGGCCACCGGACGCCCACCGGGCAACAACCCCGGCAGCGCGCCCGCCTCCACCGCACCCCGCTCACCGGCCCGGCGCGGCACCCAGGCGATCCGCGCCCCCGTCGCGTGCGACAGCCGCAGCACCGACGTCAGCGCCCCCGGGATCGCGGCCAACCGCTCACCCACCAGCACCACCGCACCCGGCCGGCGCAACAACTCCGGCGCCTGCCCCGCCTCGTCGCTCAACGGCTCGTCCGCCGCCAGCGCCCCGAACCACTCCGGCTCCGTCCCCGGCGCCGCCGGCAGCAGCACACCACGCAGCTTCGCCAGCCCCCGCGACGCGAACGCCGCCACCGAGTACACCTTCAAGCCCTTGGCGCGACTCGCCTTCCGCAACCGCAGGAAGACGATCGGCGACTCCTCCTCCGGCTCCAGACCCGCCAGCAGCACCACCGGCGCCTGCTCCAACTGCTCGTACGTGACGCCCCCGCCGTCCACGTCCACACCACGCCCGGCGACGGCCGCGGCCAGGAAATCCGCCTCCTCACCACTGTGCGGACGCACCCGGAAGTCCACGTCGTTCGTACCCAGCACCACGCGCGCGAACTTCGCGTAGCCGTACGCGTCCTCGACCGTCACCCGGCCACCGGCCAGCACACCCGCCCGCGCACCGCGCAGACCCTCGGCCGCCCGCGCCAGCGCCTCCGGCCACGACGCCGCCACCAACTCGCCGTCCACCCGCACCAGCGGCGTCGACAACCGGTCCCGCAGCTGCGCGTACCGGAACGCGAACCGGCCCTTGTCGCAGTTCCACTCCTCGTTCACCGCCGGGTCCTCACCCGCCAGCCGGCGCAACACCTTGCCCCGACGGTGATCGGTGCGCTGCGCGCACCCCGCCGAACAGTGCTCGCACACACTCGGCGACGACACCAGGTCGAACGGACGCGAGCGGAAACGATAAGCCGCCGACGTCAGCGCCCCCACCGGACAGATCTGGATCGTGTTCCCCGAGAAGTACGACTCGAAGTCGTCCCCCTGGCCCGTCCCCACCTGCTGCAGCGCACCACGCTCCACCAGATCGATGAACGGATCACCCGCGATCTGCTGCGAGAAACGCGTGCAGCGGGCGCACAGGACGCAGCGCTCCCGGTCCAGCAGCACCTGGCTGCTGATCGGCAGCGGCTTCGCGTACGTCCGCTTCATCCCCTCGAAACGGGAGTCCGCCGCGCCGCTGCTCATCGCCTGGTTCTGCAAGGGGCACTCGCCACCCTTGTCACACACCGGGCAGTCCAGCGGATGGTTGATCAGCAACAGCTCCATCACGCCGCGCTGCGCCTTCTCCGCCACCGGCGAACTCAGCTGCGTGCGCACCACCATGCCCTCGGCCACCGGGATCGTGCAGGAGGCCACCGGCTTGCGCTGGCCCTCGATCTCCACGATGCACTGCCGGCACGCGCCGGCCGGATCCAGCAGCGGATGGTCGCAGAAGCGCGGGATCTGGGTGCCGATCGTCTCGGCCGCCCGGATCACCAACGTCCCCTTGGGGACCTGCACTTCGACGCCGTCGATGGTGAGCGTGACCAGTTCGACCGCCGTGTCGGAGGCGGTCGGCTCCGTGATCGTCACGCGTGCACCTCCCTCTCGGTGGCGGACTGGTGGCCGGGGCGGGGGCCGTCGGCCCAGACGGTGGACGCGGCCGGGTCGAACGGGCAGCGGCGCTCGGCCAGGTGCCGCTCGTACTCGGCCCGGAAGTGCTGGAGCGAGGACACGATCGGGCTCGCCGCGCCGTCGCCCAGGGCGCAGAACGACTTGCCGTTGATGTTGTCGGCGATGTCGAGGAGCTTCTCCAGGTCCCCCTCGACGCCCTCGCCGGCCTCGATCCGCTTGAGCAACTGGACGAGCCAGTAGGTGCCTTCGCGGCACGGCGTGCACTTGCCGCACGACTCGTGCGCGTAGAACTCGGTCCAGCGGGTGACGGCCCGCACCACGCAGGTCGTCTCGTCGAACACCTGCAGCGCCTTCGTGCCGAGCATCGACCCGGCCGCTCCGACGCCCTCGTAGTCCAGCGGGACGTCCAGGTGCTCGTCGGTGAACATCGGGGTCGACGAGCCGCCCGGCGTCCAGAACTTCAGCCGGTGCCCCGCGCGGATCCCCCCGCTCAGGTCCAGCAGCTGGCGCAGCGTGACGCCCAGCGGCGCCTCGTACTGGCCCGGGTTGGTCACGTGGCCGGACAGCGAGTAGAGCGTGAAGCCCGGGGACTTCTCGGTGCCCAGGCCCTTGAACCACTCCTTGCCCCGGGCCAGGATCGGCGGCACCGAGGCGATCGACTCCACGTTGTTGACCACCGTCGGGCACGCGTACAGGCCCGCGATCGCCGGGAACGGCGGGCGCAGGCGCGGCTGGCCGCGGCGGCCCTCCAGCGAGTCCAGCAGGGCCGTCTCCTCGCCGCAGATGTAGGCGCCGGCGCCCGCGTGCACGGTGATGTCGAGGTTCACGCCCGAGCCCATGATGTCGCGGCCCAGCAGACCCGCCCCGTACGCCTCGGCCACCGCCGCGTGCAGGCGCCGCAGCACCGGCACGACCTCGCCGCGCAGGTAGACGAACGCGTGGTCGCAGCGGATCGCGTAGGACGCGATGATCATGCCCTCGATGAGCGAGTGCGGGTTCGCGAACAGCAGCGGGATGTCCTTGCATGTGCCCGGCTCCGACTCGTCCGCGTTCACCACCAGGTAGTGCGGCTTGCCGTCGTTCTGCGGGATGAACTGCCACTTCATGCCGGTCGGGAAGCCGGCGCCGCCGCGGCCGCGCAGGCCGGAGTCCTTGACCAGGGCGATCACGTCGTCCGGCGGCATCGCGAGGGCGGCCTTCAGGCCCTCGTAGCCGTGGTGGCGGCGGTAGGTGGCGAGCGTCCACGGGCGGCTGTCGTCCCAGGAGGCCGACAGGACGGGGGTGAGCAGCTTCTCGGCCGGCTCGGCGGAGGTCATCACGCTTCGGTCCCTTCCTGGCCGGGGTGGTTGCGGTCGGGGTCGCCGTGGCCCGGGTCGCCGCGGTCGGGGTCGCCGCGGCCCGGGTCGCCGCGGTCGGGGTCGCCGTGGCCGGGGTCGCCGTGGCCGGCCTCCGGGTGGTCGGGGTCGTTGCGCTCGGGCTCCTCGTGGCGCGGGGAGACGACCCTGGTGCCGCCGTTGCCGGGCAGGGCCTCGCCCCTCGCCAGGCGCAGACCCACCAGCGACGGCGCCCCGCCGGCACCGGACTCGTCATTGGCGCCCAGGCGCTCGTCGGGGAAGCCCGCCAGGATGCGGGCCGTCTCCTTGAAACCGCACAGCCGGGCGCCGCGGGTGGGCCTGACCTCGCGGCCCGCGCGCAGGTCGTCCACCAGCCGCCGGGCGCTCTCCGGGGTCTGGTCGTCGAAGAACTCCCAGTTGACCATCACCACGGGCGCGTAGTCGCAGGCCGCGTTGCACTCGATGTGCTCGATCGAGACCTCGCCGTCCGCGGTCGTCTCGTTGTTGCGGATGCCCAGGTGCTCCTGGAGCTCGTCGAAGATCTGGTCGCCGCCAAGCACCGCGCACAGCGTGTTGGTGCACACCCCGACGTGGTACTTCCCGGCCGGGCGCCGCCGGTACATCGTGTAGAACGTGGCGACCGCGGTGACCTCGGCGGTCGTCAGGTCCAGCTGCTCGGCGCAGAACCGGATGCCGGTCGGGCTGACGAAGCCCTCCTCGGCCTGCACCAGGTGCAACAGCGGCAGCAGCGCCGAACGGGCCACCGGGTAGCGGCCGATCAGCTCCGCGGCGTCCGCGGCCAGCCGGGCGCGCACCTCCTCGGGGTACGGCTTCGCCGGCAGCGCCGGCAGTCCGAGCTCGACATTGGTCACCGGTCCACGCCTCCCATCACCGGGTCGATCCCGGCCACCGCGACGATCACGTCGGCGACCTGGCCGCCCTCGCACATCGCCGCCATCGACTGCAGATTGGTGAACGACGGATCCCTGAAGTGGACCCGGTACGGACGCGTCCCGCCGTCGCTGACCACGTGCACGCCCAGCTCGCCCTTCGGCGACTCGACCGCCGCGTACGCCTGGCCGACCGGGACCCTGAAGCCCTCGGTGACCAGCTTGAAGTGGTGGATCAGGGCCTCCATCGAGGTGCCCATGATCTTGCGGATGTGGTCGAGCGAGTTGCCCATCCCGTCCGGGCCGACCGCCAGTTGGGCCGGCCAGGCGATCTTCTTGTCGGCCACCATGACCGGGCCCGGGCGCAGCCGCTCCAGGCACTGGTCGACGATCCGCAGCGACTGGCGCATCTCCTCCAGGCGGATCAGGAAGCGGCCGTAGGAGTCGGCGGTGTCCGCGACCGCCACCTCGAAGTCGTAGTCCTCGTAGCCGCAGTACGGGTCGGTCTTGCGCAGGTCGTGCGGCAGGCCCGTGGCGCGCAGGATCGGGCCGGTGGCGCCGAGGGCCAGGCAGCCGGGCAGGTCCAGGAAGCCGACGTCCACCAGGCGCGCCTTGAACACCGGGTTGCCGGTCGCCAGTTTGTCGTACTCGTGCATCCGGGAGCGCAGCAGCTTGACCGCCTCGCGGATCTGGTCGACGGCGCCGGGCGGCAGGTCCTGGGCGAGGCCGCCGGGGCGCACGTACGCGTGGTTCATGCGCAGGCCGGTGACCAGCTCGAAGACGTCCAGGATCAGCTCGCGGTCGCGGAAGCCGTAGATCATCAGGGTGGTGGAGCCGATCTCCATGCCACCGGTGGCGAGGCAGACCAGGTGCGAGGCGATCCGGTTCAGCTCCATCATCATCACGCGGATGACGCTCGCCCGGTCCGGGACGTCCGCGGTGATGCCGAGCAGCTTCTCCACCGCGAGGCAGTAGGCGGTCTCGTTGAACAGCGGCGTCAGGTAGTCCATCCGGGTCACGAAGGTGGTGCCCTGGACCCAGCTGCGGAACTCCATGTTCTTCTCGATGCCGGTGTGGAGGTAGCCGATGCCGCAGCGGGCCTCCTTCACCGTCTCGCCGTCGATCTCCAGGATCAGCCGCAGCACACCGTGCGTGGACGGGTGCTGGGGGCCCATGTTGACGATGATGCGTTCGTCGTCGGCCCGGCCGACCGCCTCGACGACCTCGCCCCAGTCGCCGCCGGTGACGGTGAAGACGCGGCCCTCGGTGGTCTCGCGGGCCCCGGCGTGGGCTGCCTCTCGGGCTTCTTCGCCGGCTTCTCCGCGGGCTTCCTTGCGGGCTTCTTCGCGGGCCTCTTCGTGGTGCTGAGTGCTCATCAGCTGTACGACCTCCGCTGGTCGGGCGCCGGGATCTGGGCACCCTTGTACTCGACGGGGATGCCGCCGAGCGGGTAGTCCTTGCGCTGCGGGTGGCCCAGCCAGTCGTCGGGCATCATGATCCGGGTCAGCGCCGGGTGGCCGTCGAAGACCAGGCCGAAGAAGTCGTAGGCCTCGCGCTCGTGCCAGTCGTTCGTCGGGTAGACGCTCACCACCGACGGGACGCGCGGGTCGGCGTCCGGCGCGGTGACCTCCAGCCGGATCAGCCGGCCGTGGGTGATCGAGCGCAGGTGGTAGACCGCGTGCAGCTCGCGGCCCTTGTCGCCGGGGTAGTGCACGCCGCTCACGCCGAGGCACAGCTCGAAGCGCAGCGCCGGGTCGTCGCGCAGGACCCGGACCGTGCGCAGGAGGTGCTCGCGCTCGACGTGGAAGGTCAGCTCACCCCGGTCGACGACCGTCTTCTCGATCACGTCCACCGGGTCCAGGCCCTGCTCCTCCAGGGCGCCCTCCAGCTCGTCGGCGACCTCGTCGAACCAGCCCCCGTACGGGCGTTCGCTCGGACCGGGCAGCACCACCGGAGCGGCGAGGCCGCCGAAACCGGACGTGTCGCCGCTGCCCTGGGCGCCGAACATGCCCTGGCGGCGGCCGACCACCTCGACCGGGATCTCGCGCACCGGCTGCTCGCGGCGTGTCTCGGGTACCTGGTCGTTCATCGCAGCTGCCCTCCCATCTCGCTGACGGGGGTGGCCTGCAGGGCGAGCGCCTCGCCGAGTTCCTCGGCCCGGCGGCGGTTCACGCCCAGCGGCTCGTGCTGGATCTTGTCGTGGAGCTTCAGGATCGCGTCCAGCAGCATCTCCGGGCGCGGCGGACAACCGGGCAGGTAGATGTCCACCGGGACGATGTGGTCGACGCCCTGCACGATCGCGTAGTTGTTGAACATCCCGCCGGAGGAGGCGCAGACGCCCATCGAGATGACCCACTTCGGGTTGGGCATCTGGTCGTACACCTGGCGCAGTACCGGGGCCATCTTCTGGCTCACCCGGCCCGCGACGATCATCAGATCGGCCTGCCGCGGGGAGCCGCGGAAGACCTCCATGCCGAACCGGGCCAGGTCGTAACGGCCGGC
The DNA here is from genome assembly GCF_042887925.1 of Kitasatospora sp. NPDC057904. NCBI lineage: Bacteria > Bacillati > Actinomycetota > Actinomycetes > Kitasatosporales > Streptomycetaceae > Kitasatospora > Kitasatospora sp. NPDC057904. Next base: position 46,137 of record NZ_JBHVOL010000016.1, on the reverse strand, counting down.
GCCGGTGGTCATCATCTCGATCGCGCAGCAGGCCAGGCCGAAGGTGGCCGGGAACAGTGACGCCTTGCGCACCCAGCCCGCGGCCGCCTCCACGGTCGTGAGCAGAAAGCCGCTCGGCAGCTTCTCCTCGATTCCCATCAGATCCCTCTCAATGCCTCAAGTCCGGTGGTTCATCGGCCGGTTCTGGCTCGTCCGCTCGGCGGAGGTCGTTCGTCCGACGGAGCTTGTCCGCTCGTTCACAAGGGGTCGCGAGGACGCCCGGCGGACCGCCGACGGGTGGGCGGGCCCGCGCTCAGTCCCACTCCAGGCCGCCGCGCCGCCACACGTAGGCGTAGGCGACGAAGACGGTGGCGATGAACAGGAGCATCTCGACCAGTCCGAAGATCCCGAGGGCGTCGAACGTCACCGCCCACGGGTAGAGGAAGACGATCTCGATGTCGAAGACGATGAAGAGCATCGCCGTCAGGTAGTACTTGATCGGGAACCGACCGCCGCCCACGGGCTGCGGGGTCGGCTCGATGCCGCACTCGTACGCCTCCAACTTGGCCCGGTTGTAGCGCTTGGGGCCGGTGAGTGAGGCCATCACGACGGAGCCGACCGCGAACGCCGCCGCGATGGCACCGAGTACGAGGATCGGCGCGTAGGCATTCATAGCCCCCGCTCCCTCCGTCCAGTCGTCCTTGACTGCAGATCGGAACCGGCGGGTCACGCTGAGGTGAACCCGCGCTCCAGTTCCCGAGATCCACCTCATGTGAGGCAGTTCACAAAGCCTGGAACGAGCGCATCCTATGCCTGTCGGCTTGTGATCTGCGACACGCAGTTCGCCGGGATCTTTGTGATCTACGACACCCCTGGAATGAGGGTGAATGCGAACATGCCCAGTTTTGTCAACGCAAAGCAGTCAAATGGTCACAACCAGTCGCATTTACTTGTGAAGCGGCAGGTCAGAGCCTCGCTCCTATATCAACTATGCTCCGGCAGAGGCAAATTTCCGGGCGCCATGTTGACGTGTTATAGCGGCTCACTCGCAGGGGTGGCCGGGGGGTGAACGCTCGCTTGACCCTTCGTTCACAAGCGCGCGAATGCCTTCTTGGGGCCTCCCCCTCCCCCCACCCCGCCCGCCGCCCGCCGCCCGCCGCCCGCCGCCCGCCCAACCCTCGCCCGTTTCGCGCTGGGCCATGCCTGGCCCAGCGCGCGGCACCCCGACCTCCGCGCGCTCCCTCTGCCCCGGGCCCGCGTCCCGCGCTCCCGTGCCCCGCTCGCCCTTGCGCCCTTGCGCCCTCGCCTCTGCCTCTGCCTCTGCCTCTGCCTCTGGCCCCGGCTACCGGATGCCGGCTGCCTGTTCCCAGACCCACGCCGCGATGCCCACCCGGTTACGGGCATCGAGCTTGCGCTGGATGTTGGCGAGGTGGTTCTTCACCGTGCCCGGTGAAATGAACAGTCCTGCTCCGATCTCGGCATTCGTCGCGCCGTCCGCCACCAGTTCCGCGATCTCCCTTTCCCTCGTGGTCAGTTCCTCGGCCGGGCCGACCGTCGTCAGTGCCGCCGCAGCGGCCGCGGCGCCCGGGCCCGGCTTCGGCTCCGCGCCCGGAAGCGCCATGTGCTTCAGGAGCCGGACGGTGATCTGTGGGCTGATCAACGCGTCCCCGGCCATCGCGGCCCGCACCGCCTCGATCAGCAGCACCGGCCCCGAGCGCTTCAGCAGGAACCCGGCCGCCCCGTACCGCAGTGCCGTGTGCACGTAGTCGTCCAGGTCGAAGGTGGTCACCACGATCACCTTGCACTCGTCGGCCAGCTGCCGGGTCACCTCCAGCCCGTCGAGCTTCGGCATCCGGATGTCCGCGAGCACCACGTCCGGTCGCAGCCTCCGTGCCTCCGCCACCGCTGCGGCGCCGTCCGCGGCCTCCGCCACCACCACCATGTCCGGCTGGACGTCCAGGATCATCCGGAACGCGCTCCGGACATCCGCCTGGTCGTCCGCGATCAGGATCCGGACCGGCCCTGCGCTACTGCCCATTCCCGTACCTCCCCGTTGCCGACCCGCGTCGGTCTCCACGATCACGCCGGCCCCGTGCCGGCTTCCTCCAACGGCAGCACCGCCGTCACCCGCCAGGTCTCCGTCTCGTGCGGGCCCGCTTCCAGCGAGCCGCCGAGGGCCTCGACCCGGGCCACCAGCCCCGGCAGTCCGCTGCCGCCGCCGTGGCGCGGCCGCCCGGCCTGGCCCGGGTTCCGACCGTCGTTGGTCACCGTCAGCTCCAGCCGTCCACCGGTACGCCGGGCCCGCACCTCGACCGCCCGCGCGGCCGGAGCATGTCGCCGGACATTGGTCAGGGACTCGACCACGATCCGGTGGACGGTGCCCTCCACCTCGCGCGGCACCGGCTCCTCCGGCAGCTCCAGCGTGACCTCGGCGCCGCCCGTCGCGGTGAACCGCTCGGCCACCTCTGCGAGTTCGAGGAGTCCGGGCTGCGGGGCCCGGCCGCCGCCCTCCTCGCTGCGCAGCAGCTGCACCGTCCGATCCAGCGAGGCCAGGGCCCGCTGCCCGGCCTGCTCTATTCGCTGGAACATCTCGGCCGCCCGGGCCGGATCGATCCCGGCCAGGTACGCCCCGGCCTGGGCCTGGGCGACCATGCCGCTGACGTCGTGCGCCACGAAGTCGTGGAGGTCATGGGCCAGTTCGAGCCGCTGGGCGCGCCTGGCCTCGACCACCGCATTGGCGCGTCCCTCGTCCAGGCCCCGCAGGTAGAGCCCGATCAGGACGGCCGGCAGCGAGAGCATCGAGCCGAAGCCGAAGATCGTGAGCACGTCCCCCGGGCCTTCGAGGAACGCGAAACGGGTCAGCCAGAGGGCGACGGCTCCGCAGGCCGTCCAGGCCGCGACCGCGCAGCGCGGCCCGTCCTCGGTGCGCAGGCCGAGGACCACCGCCAGGAGCAGGACAGCCAGTTCGACCAGGCCGGCCAGCCCGGCCCAGCGATCGCCCTCCGCCCACCGGCCGAGGAGCCAGACGGCGAACGTGACCACGAGCGACGCCGCTCCGAGTGCCATGGTCACGGCCGCGGCCCCGTACCGCCCCCGCGCCGCCCAGGCCGGCAGTGCCAGGACCAGGACGACCCCGGACAGGATCTGAGTCATCGTCACCACCTCTCCTCGGCTCTTCGACTGCCGTCACATTACGACGCCGCCGAGGCGGTGCGCCTGTGCCGATCGGCATATTTCGCAGGCCGGTTGAGCAGGGAGAACCTGCCGATCGGCAGCTGTTGCGGACCCCTGGCGGGCCTCCAGTCTTGAGTCGTCGCACCGGCCACGGGGGTCGGTGCCGAAGGGAGGCACCCTCGTGTCGAAGCTCGTGATCAACGCCCGCGGCACCGCCCACCGGGCTCCGGTCGCCGCCCCGGACGTCCCGCCCGCCCCGCGCTGGGCCCGGTTCGCCGCCAAGGCCGCCGTCCTCTCCACCGTCCCCTCGGGGTTGTGGCGGATCGCCTTCGGTTTCGGCGCCCCGGTCGGCTTCAGCGGTGCGACGGCCGCGGCGTTCGACGCGCACCAGCCGGGTTGGGGCACGGTCTACTGCGTGGTGCTGAGCCTCCTGGCCGAGGCACTGGCCTTCCTGACCCTGGGCCTGGTCCGGCCCTGGGGGTTGGTGGCGCCCAGGTGGGTTCCGCTGCTGGGCGGCCGCCGGGTCCGGCCGCTCGCCGCCGTCGTGCCGGCCCTGCTCGGTTCGGCGATACTCACCGACCTGGGGGCAACGGCGCTGTTCGGCGGGTGGGCGCGGAACCTGGCCGAGGCGGATTCGCCGCACGGCGTCGCCGCCGTCGTGATGACGCTCGCCTATCTGCCCCTGGTCGCGTGGGGCCCGTTGCTCGGCGCGGTCGCCATCGACTACGCCCGCCGGACGGTGCGGTGGCACCGATGACGCGGGCAGCGGGTCAGCCCCGGGCCGGTTCCGGGCTCGGCGCCGCCGCGTCGGGCGCTCCCTCCCTCTCCCCCGCGGCCGGGCGCGGCACGAGGGCGGTGCGCCGGCCCCACTCGGTCACGACGAGCGCCAGGACTCCGCCGAAGGGTGCGAGCGGGCCCATCCGGTTCCCGGCAATGGTGATGCCGAAGACGGCGGCCCGGAGCAGTTGGGTGCCAAGCAGCAGGCTCCCCCAGGACGGCGGTGTGGCCCGCTCGGCCCACATCTGGAGGAAGAAGGAGAACAGCGTGCAGAACAAGGACAGAAGCAGCAGCCAGGCCCACCGGGCCGGCCCGTACGAGGCGGCGGCGGTCCACGGCGCGGGGCCGACGGACAGCGCGGCCACTGCGAACACCCCGGTGGCGGTGGCGGGTTGCCCCCAGGTCACGGCCAGCGCGTCGGTGTTCCGGACGGCCCGGGAGCGGACCATCGCCGGAACGTATGCGGAGCCGACGGCGGCTGCGCCGAGCACCGGAACGCCACTGAGGGCGGGTGGGCGGAGTCCGCCGCCGGTGAGCAGGGGGAGCCGGGCCGCGGGTCAGGCTGCGAGCAGGCCGCGGTCCTCGGCGATCGCGGCGATGTCGGCCGGGGTGCCGGACATGATGGTGCGCACGTGTGCGGTGACGAGGTCGACGGGCCAGTCCCACCAGGCCGCGCGCAGGAGGAGCTCGATGTCGGCGTCGGGGAAGCGGCGGCGGATCAGGCGGGCGGGGTTGCCGCCGACGACGGTGTAGGGGTCGACGTCGGAGGTGACGAGGGCTCCGGCGGCGATGATCGCTCCGTCGCCGATGCGCACGCCGGGCAGGACGGTGGCGCCGTAGCCGAACCAGACGTCGTTGCCGACGTGGGTGTCACCCCGGCTGGGGAGGGCGGTGACGATGTCGAGGGTCTGCTCGGTCCAGCTGCCGCCGAACATCGTGAACGGGAAGGTGGAGACGCCGATGGCCGGGTGGGCGGCGCCAGCCATGAGGAAGCGGGTGCCGGTGGCGAGGGCGCAGTACTTGCCGATCACCAGGCGTTCGGGTCCGTGGGAGTAGAGGACGTTGCGTTCCTCGAAGCGGGTGGCTCCGTCGGGGTCGTCGAAGTAGGTGTACTCGCCGACCTCGATCCTGGGGTCCTTGACGAGGGGGCGCAGCAGGACGACGCGGTCGTGGCCGGGGAGGGGGTGGAGGGCGGTCGGGTCGGGGGTGGTCACGGCGGGCATGTGAGCTCCTCTCGTAATGCGACTCCCGTCGCATTACGATGAGCATGGCACGGCCACACCAGCCCGGCAAGCATTAACGCGACTGGAGTCGACTTTGAGCGAGATTCCCGAGACCCCAACCTCAACCCCGGCCCCGGACACTGCGACCCTGCGCACGCCGGCCGCCCGCCCCGGCGGCCGGAGCGCCCGGGTGCGGGCCGACGTGGTCGCGGCCACGCTGGCCGAGGTCACCGAGAAGGGGTACGACGGCCTCACCGTCGAGGCGGTCGCAGCCCGCTCCGGCGTCCACAAGGCGACCCTCTACCGGCGCTGGAGCGGAGTGGACGGACTGGTCGCGGACGCCCTGACCGCCTCCGCCGACCAGCCCTGGCCTCTGCCGGACACCGGGGACCTCGGCGAGGACCTCCGCCGGATCACCCATGAGGTGTTCGCCGTCTTCACCGACCCCGAGCTCGGCCAGACCCCCACGGCGCTGATCGCGGCCGCCCAGCGCTCCGACACCGGGGCAGCCGCCCTCCGCGCCTTCTTCGCGGCCCACCACGAACAGGCCGCCGAGGTGGCCGAACGAGCCGTCACCAGGGGCGAGTTGCCCGCCGGCACGGACGGTGCCGAGGTGGTCCGGGCCGCGACCGCCCCGCTCTACTACCGCCTGTTCGTCACCGGCGAGCCGCTCGACGCCCTCACCGCCGAGCGGGCCGCAGACGCCGCCGCCCTGGCGGCCCGCGCCGGCTTGTTCGCGGCCGCCCCCGCCCCCGCCCCCGCGAGCCGAACCGCAACGCCCCGCACCACCGCAACCCGAACCGCGACGCCCCACACCACCGCGCCCCCGACCATCGATCTGCCAGCGACCAACCATCAAACCCCGAATGGAAACTGACGCTGCGCCAGCACCACGCCGGCACAGCAGCCGCCATCGAAACCGGAGCCACACCACCCCCTACCGGAACCCCACCGGCCCGTGGATGATGCCTCCATGACAATCCTGCCGTCCACCACCCCCCGGAAGGCCCGTCACGTGAAGAGCAAGCAGTGGGCGCTGGTCGCCGCCGCCACCGTCCTCCCGCTCGTCGCGAGCACCGGCACCGCCGTGGCGGACACCCCCTCGCCGGCCCCGAGCGCCGCCTGCACCTACACCCCGGCCGTTCCGGCCGACAACTTCAAGGGCATCCCGGCCTTCGACCCCGAGGAGGCCGCCGAGCCCTACAGTGCGACCCTGCGGACCAACCAGGGCCGGATCACCTTCGAGGCGCTGACCGACAAGGCCCCCTGCACCACGTTCTCGTTCCGGTTCCTGGCCGAGAACGACTACTTCGACGGCACCCATTGCCACCGTCTCACCACCCAGCGGATCTACGTCCTCCAGTGCGGCGACCCGACCGGAACGGGCAGCGGCGGCCCCGGCTACTCCTTCCCCGACGAGAACCTGACCGGCGCCACCTACCCGGCCGGCACCGTGGCCATGGCCAACGCCGGGCCGAACACCAACGGCAGCCAGTTCTTCTTCGTCTGGAAGGACACCAAGCTCTCCCCCGCCTACACCCCGTTCGGCCGGGTCACCGCGGGCCTGGACGTCCTGCAGAAGATCGCCGCGGGCGGCGAGGACGACCAGAACGGGCCCGGCGACGGCTACCCCACCCTGCCGGTGGACATCCGCCACGTGAAGATCAGCGACCGCTGACGGCCAGCAGCCCGGGTGGCGCTCCGCCGCTCCCGTACGGTGGCAGCACCAACGACACCGCACGGGAGCGACGGGAGCAGCGCCGCATGGACAGCAGGATCTGGGAGAGCGTCGACCACCTGGTCGCCTGGCTCGACGCGAACGGCACGCAGTCGCCCCAGGAGGAGCGCCTGCTGCGGATCCTCAAGGTCTCCGAGGAGGTCGGCGAGGTCGGGGCCGCGGTGATCGGCGCCACCGGCCAGAACCCGCGCAAGGGGGTCACCCACGACTGGGAGGACGTCCAGCACGAGCTCTGCGACGTCGTGTTCGCCGCGCTCGTCGCCCTGCGGACGCTCACCCCGGACGCGGCCCGGGTGTTCGCCGACCGGCTCGCCTACGTCGAGCAGCGCTCGGCCGCCAGTCGCGCAACCCCTGAGGCAAGTTGATGCCACGTCATATTTTTCTGCCGCGTTTCCGTCAACCCCGTTGACGACCGGACCACCGGTCCCTAACCTGAGCCAACGGCCCGGCCCCATCGCCTCACCGGCGAGCGGTCGCGGCCCCGTCCGCCGAGAGTGCGCCTAACCTGCGCCGTCGGCGGAGGCGCCGGTTCCACACCGTTCGACCCGTACCGCCCGCGGCCCTTCCGGCGCTCACCGCGCCAAGCGCCGCCGCGCCCTGCCATCCCGCAGGCGAAAACGTACGCACGAGCCGACCCGGACCACCGCACCGGCCGTCGTACGCCGGCCCCACGCGGACCACACCCGCGCCGAGCGCCACTGAAGGCCGCACCGCACGCTGTACGCCGCGCCACCGCACGCCGCACGCCGCACCGCCGCTGCACCCGCCGCCCGTCGACCTCGTAGGGGCCGCGTTCACGTTCACGCACCACCGCACACCACGGCACCGCACCGTCGCAGCGCCGCGCCCCACATCTCCGACCGCCGCACATCGCCAGACACCTCGACGCGCTCGCCGCCGACACGGGCCGCATCCGCGCCAAGCGCCGCCGCACCCGGCGGGCCGCCACCTCGCGCCAGCGCGTCCCACGTCCATCGCACTCCGTCCCGCACGGCACCGCCGCACACCATTACGGCACCACAGCACCGCGGCACCACAGCACCGTCGCGCACACCGAGCACGGCAGGAGCGAGCACACCCCGCATCGACACCCTCCATCGAGGGGTCAACGATTGCACCCAACTCGCTATTGCGAGTAACTTGCAATAGCGACAGTGCCACAAGGGCGAGGAGGGATGGCGGTGATCGGGTCTCAGCGACCTCCGGCGTTCGAGCCGACACGCGCCGACACCCACCCCCTTCACCCAGCAGCCCTCACGGCCACCGCCCCCGCAGCCGCCACCGCCACCGCCCCGGAGCCTCGCGACCTCTCGCCCACTCCCGCGCGCCACGGCGAACACTCCCCGTTCGCGAGCGGCGGCAGGGCAGGCCAGCGAGCAGAGGGCCGCACCCTCCCCGGCGCCACCCGCCACCGCGGCACCACCCGCCACCCCAGCACCGCCCCCTCCCGCGCCATCGCCGCCACCATCACCGCCATCACCCCCGCCCCCGCCATCACCCCCGCCCCCGCCATCACCCCCGCCCCCGCCATCGCCGCCACCCCAGCACCCTCCACCCGACTGCGTTTCAAAACTGTTGCGCCAGACCAACATTGGGTGAATCCCTCCCCTCCAGGGCAGGATCAAGCATGTACATGCTCAACATCTGACCGGCAGTCAATCCGGCCCACCGGATAGCCCGCCGACACCCCGCCGGCACTTGCCTCCACGGCAATCAGCATGGCGCAATCATCACGGCCATCAAGAAACCGCCAAGGCAATGCGGGGCCACCCGGATGGATCGGCCACCATTCAACGAATGTGGCGACGATCACACATGGGCTTTTGAGCCGGTGAAATCCTGACGGAAAGTCATCGAATCACGACTGCGCGTAAGAGGATTCCGCAGCACGGAAGGCGTGTCGCGACCACCCCGGAGGGGCTCCCAACCATCCCCGGCGGCCGACGGCCATCCCCCATGACCATGGCAAACGGCTCCGGACGGTCACACTGCGGACACCCACCGCAGGGGCGTCCCGGGCGCGGCATCCGCGCAGCTCGCCGGGCTTGAGCTGCACGCGGGCGATCCGCCAAGGCCGACCACGGAGCGTCTCCGGGGATTTACAACACGAGTCTTCCGGTTTTATAGTCACGGCCGACGGGGGACGTTTGACCGGCCCGGATAGCGGATGCAACCACCACGGATCCGACTATTCACTTGCCGGCCATCAACTGTCGAGGGGGAGGCGTAGTGTTGTGTCTTGAAGTGGGCGCGGGGGAGCGTCCGAACCTCTGTTGTACGCGATCCGTTTCAGCCTGAGCAGCAGCTGGACGCCGCGCGGTCACGGGAACTGCCTTAGAGACCGCGACTGTTCGAGCTAGTGTCATGCCCACGTAATTCTTTTTTTGGCATCCTGTTGGCGCGCTTTCGCATGCCCTCTTCGCCGGGTCCGTGCGTCGCGACAACAGGCGGTCGGCCGCGCCCGCATTTTATGACGTCGGCCTTATTTGGCATGCACCCTTGTCGGCTATGTGCTCGAAGAATGACGAATTCGAGGAATGATGGCGATATTCACGGGGTCCGAGGAATTGACTCTTTCGAACATGCTGCGCGCGGCCGCGCTCGTCCAGCCCGACCGGACCGCCGTTTCCTGCGGCACCGATCGACTGACCTTCCAGCAGCTCAGCGACCGTAGCGAGCACATCGCCGACCACCTGCGGCAACTCGGCGTACGGCCGGACGAGCCGGTCGGCATCTACATGGAACCGTCGGTCGATCTGATGGCCAGTGTGTGGGGCGTGCTGCACGCCGGCGCCGCATATCTGCCGTTGTCACCCGAGTATCCGGACGAACGCGTTCGGTACATGGTGGTGGACTCGCGCACGAAGGTCATCCTGGCCGACGCTGCGCTGACATCCAGACTGGCCGCGATGGCACCGCCGGAAACGAGGATCATCACCCTCGCCGAGGCGGCCGCCGGCGCTTTCGGCAGCCCGGACAAGACCGGCACGGACGAGACCGGCACGGACACGGCCATCCCCGCCGCAGAAGCCCGCCGCCCCACCCGGGGCGACGACCTCGCGTACGTCATCTACACCTCCGGGAGCACGGGCAACCCGAAGGGCATCGGCGTCGAGCAGCACAGCATCGTCGCCCAGATGCGCTGGATGGCCGACGAGCAGGGCCTCGGCCGGACCCGGACGGTGCTGCAGAAGACGCCGCTGAGCTTCGACGCGGCCCAGTGGGAGATCCTCGCGCCCGCCTGCGGCGCGAGCGTGCTGATGAGCGAGCGCGGGGTCTACGCGGACCCCAACGGCCTGCTCGACCTGATCACCGCCCACGAGGTGACGACCATTCAGGGCGTCCCGACGCTCATTCAGGCCCTGGTGGACAGTGGCCGGTTGCCGGGCTGCACGTCCCTGACGCAGATCTTCAGCGGCGGCGAGGCACTCACCAAGAGCCTCGCGGTCGAGGTCTTCGACGCGCTGCCGGACTGCGACCTGATCAACCTGTACGGCCCGAGCGAGTGCACCATCAACTCCTCGGCGCTCACGGTCGACCGGGACGCGGTACGCCAGGGTCCGGACCACATCTCGATCGGGCACCCGGTGCGGGGCCTCGACTTCCACATCCTCGACCACGACCGGAAGCCGGTGGCGCCCGGCGAGTCGGGCGAGCTGTACATATCCGGCGTCCAGGTGGCCCGCGGCTACCTGAACCGCGACGACCTGACGGCCGAACGGTTCCTCCCGAACCCGTTCTCCGACGACCCCGCCCACGACCGCCTGTACCGCACCGGCGACCTCACCCGCTGGAACGACGACGGCACCGTGCAGTTCCTCGGCCGCACCGACAGCCAGGTCAAGCTGCGCGGGTTCCGGGTCGAGCTGGACGAGATCAAGGTGTCCATCGAGTCCCACGACTGGGTGAAGCGGGCCGCCGTCCTGGTCCGCAACGACCAGCGCACCGGCGCCAACCTCATCGCGTTCATCGAACTCGACCCCAACCAGGCCTCGCTGATGGACCAGGGCAACCACGGCGCCCACCACCAGTCGAAGAAGAGCAAGGTGCAGCTCAAGGCGCAGCTCGCCGGCCTCGGCGTGCGCGAGGAGCCCGGCCTGCCGGCCGTGGCGCTGGAGGGTCGCCAGGAGACGCCCGAGCAGCGACGCACCGCGTTCGCCCGCAAGACGTACCGCTTCTACGAGGGCGGCGAGGTCACCAGGGACGACGTCCTGGACCTGCTCGCCCGCCCGGTCGGCGCGACGGCGTCCGCGCCCCGCACGCCGGACACCCTCACGCCGGCCGAACTCGGCGCGCTGCTGCGCAACTTCGGCCGGTTCACCAGCGCCGAGCGGCTGCTGCCCAAGTACGGCTACGCCTCCCCGGGTTCGCTGTACGCCACCCAGCTCTACCTGGAGCTGTCGGGCGTCGCGGGCCTCGAACCGGGCTACTACTACTTCCACCCGGTCGACCACAGCCTCGTGCTCATCGCCCCGGCCCCCGCCGGGCAGCCGCGGCTGAAGGCCCACTTCGTCGGGAGCCGGTCGGCCATCGAGGCGGTCTACCTCAACAACGTCCAGGAGGTCCTGCAGTTCGAGGCCGGTCACATGGTCGGCCTGTTCGACCACGTGCTGCCCGGCTACGGCCTGCGGATCACCGCCCGGGCCGGCGAGCCCGCCGTCAAGGACCTCCTGGGCTGCCCCGGCGAGGACTACTACCTGGCCACCTACGAGGTGGAGAGCGCCGCGGCCCCGGCCGTCGCCGACCCGGTCGAGCTCTACGTGCAGGCCCACCCCGGCCGGATCGCCGACCTGCCCGCGGGCCAGTACCGCTACGCGGACGGCGAGCTGGTCAAGGTGTCCGACGAGCTGGTGCGCAAGCAGCACGTCATCGCGATCAACCAGGAGGTGTACCAGCGCGCCGCCTTCGGGGTCAGCATCCTCGGCCGCGCGGACGAGCCCTGGCAGCGCTACACCGACCTCGGCCGCGAGCTGCAGCGCCTGCAGATGAACGACGTCGGCCTCGGCCTCATGTCCTCCGGCTACAGCTCGGAGACCGGCAACCCGCTGTCGGCCGCCCGCCGCATCGCGGAGATCGTCGGGCTCGGCGCGGAGACCGCCTCCTACTTCGCCGTCGGCGGCCGCATCAGCGAGGAGCAGCGGCTCGGCGAGGGCATGAAGGAGGACTCGGTCCACATGCGCGGGCCGGCCGAGATCGTCAAGGACAACCTCGCCGACGCGATGCCGCCGTACATGGTGCCGAACCGGGTCACCGTGCTGAACGCCTTCCCGCTCACCCCGAACGGCAAGGTCGACCACCAGGCGCTGCGCGAGCTGGACAAGGCGGCGGTGGACGACACCGATGCGCCGGTGGTGCTGCCGCGCACGCCCACCGAGGAGGCGATCGCGGCGCTGTGGCGGACGGTGCTGAAGCACGAGCGGGTCTCGATCCGCGACGACTTCTTCGGCTCCGGCGGGCACTCGCTGACCGCGGTCAACCTGATCAGCCGGATCAACAAGGAGCTCGGCGCGGGGCTGCCGCTGCAGGTGCTGTTCGAGGCGCCGACCATCGCCGAGCTGGCCCGGCGGGTGGACCGCGAGCCGTCGACGGCGTCGTCGCGCCTGGTGCGGCTGCGCGCCGGGGAGGAGGGCCGCCGGCCGGTGTTCTGCTGGCCCGGGCTCGGCGGCTACCCGATGAGCCTGCGCCTGCTGGCGAGCCGGCTCGGCCTGACGTCGCCGTTCCTCGGTGTGCAGGCCCACGGCATCAACGCCGGCGAGACCGCCTACCCGACGTTCGACGAGATGGTCGCCCGGGACATCGAGCTGATCCGCGAGGTCCAGCCACAGGGCCCGTACACGCTGTGGGGCTACTCCTTCGGTGCCCGGGTCGCCTTCGAGGTGGCCTACCAGCTGGAGCGCGCCGGCGAGCAGGTCGACGAGGTGATCCTCCTGGCGCCGGGCAAGCCCCCGGTGGAGGCGCACCTGGAGGCGCCCGCCGACGCGGCGGCCAGCTTCACCGACCCGACGTTCGTCGCGATCCTCTACTCCGTCTTCTCCGGGAACCTGGAGCAGTCGGCGGTGGAGGAGTGCATCGCGGCGACGCGCGACGGGGCGAGCTTCGTCGACTTCGTCTGCGGCCGCTTCGAGCACCTGGAGCGCGACCTGGTGCGCCGGATCACCGACGTGGTGTGGCGGACCTTCCTGTTCGAGTACGCCCCCGAGGAGCTGGCCGAGCGCACCGTCTCGGCGCCGGTCACGGTGTTCCGGGCGGACGCGGACCAGCCCTCGTTCATCGACTCGGGCTACGCGCTGACCGCGCAGGCCCCCACGATCACCCAGCTGAAGGCCGACCACTACGGCCTGATCCGCTCCGGCGGAATCGACGAACTCACCTCCGCGATCAAGTCCGCACGGCTCATGAGGAAGGTCACCGGCGTGCCCCACGTCAACATCAAGCACTTCCCGAACGATCTCGACCCGCAGCAGATCTCCGACCTGGTCGAGGCGATCACCAGCGCCGTGAAGACCGCGTTCTCGGTCGACGAGGGCGCCGTGTCGATCGCCCTGGAGCCGGTCGAGCAGGAGGCCTGGAACGAGCGGGTCTACCTGCCGGAGATCGTCGAGGGCACCGGAACGCTGGTCAAGGTCCCGAACTACTGAGCCCGTCGACCACACCGGACGCCGGGCCCGGACACCACACCGGTCACACCGGACACCGGGCCCGGCCACCACACCGGACACCACCTCGGACACCGAGCCCGTCCACCACACCGGGCGTCACACCGGACACCGGGCCGGGCCACCACATCCGACGGAGCAGCGGGGAGCAGGCCATGACAGACGGAGGACGGCATGCGTAGGACGATCGCCAGGGCGAAGGAGGACCTCGCCGTGATCGTCGAGCGGGACCCTTCGATCCGCACCCGGAAGGAGGCGCTCCTGCACCCGGCCCTGCCGGCGCTGTGGGCCCACCGGGCGGCGCACGTCCTCCACACCGGGGGGCACCGGCAGACGGCGCGCGTGCTGGCGTACGTGGCGCGCGCCGTGACCGGCGGCATCGAGATCCACCCGGGGGCCCGGCTGGGCCGGCGGGTGTTCATCGACCACGGTGCGGCGGTCGTGATCGGTGAGACCGCCGTGATCGGCGACGACGTGACGATCTTCCACCAGGTGACGCTCGGCGCGGTCGGGTTCTGGCGGGACTCCTGGCGCAAGCCCGGTGCCCGCCGCCACCCGGTGGTCGGCGACCGGGTGGTGATCGGCACGAACGCGATCGTGCTCGGCCCGGTCACGGTCGGGGACGACGCGCTGATCGGTGCCGGCGCCCTCGTGCTGGCCGACGTGCCGGCCGGTGCGCGGGTGATGGCCCCGGCGGCGAAGGTCTCGCAGCGGCCGCCCACCGAGGAGACCTCCCAGCTGCTGCGCACCCTGGCGACGTCCGGGTACTGGTAGCCCGCCCGAGCGCCCGGCCCGCTCCCCATCGGCCGCCCGGCCCTCCCCTCCCCTCCCCCCATTCATCGCAAGTCAGCCCGACCGCAAGTCAGCCCGACCGCCGGTCCCCGGACCGCAGGTCGGCATGCCAACGGAGGCATACGTGATCCATGTAGGTGTCCTGGAGAGCAACCTCTCCGGTTCCGGCTTCGAGGGTCTGCAGATCCTCAAGGAACTCGACTGCCGCGTGACCTTCTTCACCCGCGACCTGGACCGGTACCTCGAAGTGCCGGGCGGCCCGGCCTACTTCGACAAGTACGTCGACGAGATCGTGCACTGCGAGACGAACGTCCTCGACGAGCTGATGCCCCACGTGCGCGCGGCCTCGGCGCAGTACCCGTTCAACGCGTTCCTGACGCTGGCCGAGTACGACGTGGTCGTGGCCGCCGAGGTCGCGATCCTGCTCGGGCTGCCGACGGTGAGCGTGGACGGCGTCGCGACGGCCCGCAACAAGGCGCTGATGCGCCGCCGCTGTGCCGAACTCGGCGTGGCGATGCCCGCGTTCCGCACCGTGCGGACCCCGGAGGAGGCCGCCGCGGCCGCCGCCGAGATCGGCCTGCCGTGCGTGGTGAAGCCGGCCGACGAGACCAGCAGCGCCGACGTGAGGCTGGTGGAGACGGCGGAGCAGGCGGCCGAGCACGTGGCGCTGATCCGGTCACGGGTCGAGAACACCCGCGGTCAGAGCCGCTACCACGAGCTGATGGTCGAGGAGTTCATCACCGGCCCCGAGGTCAGCGTCGAGGTGCTGGCCGAGGGCGACCGCTTCGTGGTGCTCGGCGTGACCGACAAGTCGGTGACCGGCCAGGGCTACTTCGTCGAGCTGGGCCACAGCTTCCCGTCGAGCCTGCCGGAGGCGACGGTCGCCGCGATCGGCGACCTCGCGGTGGAGTCCCTGCGCGCGGTCGGCTTCGACCTCGGCATGGCGCACGTCGAGATCAAGGTGACCCCGTCCGGGCCGAAGCTCGTGGAGATCAACCCGCGGCCCGCCGGCGGGAAGATCACCTACCTGGTCGACCGCGCCCTCGGCATCCGTTCGCTGGAGCTGGTGTCGCGCCAGTACCTGGGCGAGCCGCTGCCGGCCGAGGTCGTGCCGGCGAAGCCGGTCGGCGGCGCCGCGATCCGCTACCTGACCGCCCCGGCCGGCCGGGTCGTGTCCGTCGGCGGCCAGGACCGCGCCGCCGCGCAGCCCGGCGTGGAGGAGGTCGTCGTCAAGCCGAAGCCCGGCGACGTCCTGCACGAGGTGCGCCGCAACGGCGACCGCGCCGGTCACGTCCTGGTGATCGCCGAGAGCGCGCAGCTCGCGGCGCGCACCGCCGAGGCCGCCGCCCGCGAGATCATCATCCGCACCGAGCCGGTCGCGGCGCGCCCGGTCGCGCGGTCGCTGGTGGACCTGATCGGCGGCACGCCGCTGCTGGAGCTGCCGCTGGACCGGATCGTGGACGGCGCCCCGGCCGGGGCGGCGGTGCTCGCGAAGCTGGAGCTGTTCAACCCGTGGTCCAGCAGCAAGGACCGCGCCGCGCTGTCGATGCTCAAGGCCGCCGAGGAGCGCGGGGAGCTGACCCCGGGCGACGGCACCGTGATCGAGGCGACGTCGGGCAACACCGGCATCTCGCTGGCGGCGCTGGCGGCGGCCCGCGGCTACCGCTGCGTCATCGTGCTGCCGGACAACGCCACCCAGGAGCGGGTGACGATGCTGCGGTCGCTGGGCGCCGAGGTGGTGCGCACCCCGCACACCGGCGGCTACCAGGCGGCGGTGGACAAGGCCCAGGAGCTGCACGAGCAGACGCCGGGCTCGTGGTTCTGCTGCCAGCACGACAACGCGGACAACGTCCGGGCGCACTACGAGTCGACCGGTCCGGAGATCTGGGCCGACACCGAGGGCCGGGTCGACGTGTTCGTGTGCGGCGTAGGCACCGGCGGCACGCTGAGCGGGACCGGCAAGTACCTGCGGGAGAAGAACCCCGCGGTGCGGATCGTGGCGGTGGAGCCGGCGGGTTCGCCGCTGCTGTCGGGCGGCGAGCCGGGCACGCACTGCATCCCCGGCTTCAACGGCGGGTTCATCGCGCCGACGACGGACCGCGAGCTCATCGACGAGGTGATCCCGGTCGCGGACGCGGACGCGCTGCGCACCACCCGTGAACTCGCCCTGCGGGCCGGTCTCATGGTCGGTGTCTCGGCCGGTGCGGTCGTGCACGCGAGCAGCGTCGTCGCGAGCCGTCCGGAGTTCCGGGGCAAGCGGATCGTCACCCTGCTGCCCGACACCGGCGAGCGCTACCTGAGCCTGCTCAACCGCGAGGCCGCGTCGACGCCCGCCGCGCCCGCCGCCACCGCTGCCACCGCTGCCACCGCTGCCACCGCTGCCACCGCTGCCGGGGACGGTGCCCGTTGAGCAGCGGGACCGACGGCAGGCCGCGCCTGCTGATGGTGATGCCGTACCGCCAGTTCGTCCAGAAGGCGCAGGCCGAGGGCTACTGGGTCGGTGCGATCTGGGACGCCCGCCTGGAGTCCCCCGGGTACCTGGACGACGTGCGCGGGCTCGCGGACTTCTTCGTCCTCGCCGACTTCGAGGACCACGAGCAACTCGGCCGCACCATCCGCGAGGTGGCGAAGGAGCAGGGCGCCTCGGTGGTGTACCACATCGGCCGCGAGGAGACGATGGTCACCGCGTACGAGGTGGCCGAGGAGCTGGGGGCGGAGCTCAACCCGGCGTCGGCGGTGCGCTACCTGGCCGACAAGCACGCGATGCGCGACCTGCTGGCCGGGCGCGGCCTCTCCCCCGTGGCCTTCGAGGCCGCCCCGACCCGCCGGGAGGTGCCGGGCGCGGTCGAGCGGATCGGCCACCCGGTGGTGGTCAAGCCCTCCGCGCTCGCCGGCAGCCGCGGCGTGTTCCTGTGGCAGGGCCCGGAGGACCTGGCGGCGTGGACCGCGCTGGTCGACGAGTACGGCTACGACGGCCCGTTCCTGGTCGAGGAGTACCTGCGCGGCCCCGAGTTCAGCGTCGAGACGCTGAGTGAGGACGGCCGCCACCAGGTGGTCGGCATCACCGAGAAGCTGCTCGGCCCGCCGCCGCTGTTCGTGGAGGCCGGGCACGTCCATCCGGCGCCGCTGTCCGACGGCGACCGCGCGGCGATCGAGCGGCTGACCACGGACTTCCTCACGGCCTGCGGCTACCGGTTCGGCCCGGCGCACACCGAGGTGATCCTGACCGCGCGCGGCCCGCGCATCGTGGAGTCGCAGGCCCGCCTGGGCGGCGACCGCATCCCGCGGCTCGTCCAGCTGGCCACCGGCCTGGACGTCGAGCGGGCGGTCTTCGCGAGCATGGCGGGCACGCCGACCAAGGTGCCCGCCCCGACAGCGACGGCCCTGGTCCACTTCTTCACCTTCCCGTCCGGCCGGGTCGACGAGGTCCGCGGCGTGGAGGAGGCGAAGCGGCTCGGTTTCGTCGACGAGCTGAACGTCCGCCTGCGGCCCGGGGACACCGCTCCCGAGGTCCGCGACTCCAAGAGCCGGCACGGGCACGTGGTGGTGTCCGGCGCCTCCCCCGAGGAGGCGCGGGCCCGGCTCGCCGAGGTGCTCGCCACCGTCGAGGTCGTCGTGGACGGCGTGCCGTCGCGCGCGGCCGGCCACACCGGCGCGGTCGGGGCCCCCGCGTGAGCCGCGGCCCCGGCGCGGATCGCCGCGCAGTGCCCGGTCGGTGCTCCGCCCCGGCAGCCGAGCCGCCGACCATCCCGGCAACCCACCCAGCAACCGCTCCAGCAACCAGGAGGTTGGCATGACCGCCCCCGACCCGAACGCACAGGTGGTGTTCGTCGGCTACAACGCGGCGTACCTGCGCGCCATCGACGGGAAGGTCCCGAGCGGGTCCGTCGTGGTGATCGAGGAACCCGACATCATCCGCAAGCGGGAGCTGCAGGACGCGGCCTCGCGCTTCGACTGCCTGGACCGCATCGTCGCGGCCGGCTACCAGCAGTCGACCGAGGCCCTGGACCTGGCGGTCGAGCTGGCCGCCGAGCGTCCGGTCGCCGCCGTCGTGCCCGGCCTGGAGTACGCCGTCCCGGCGACGGCCGCCCTGGCCGAGAAGCTCGGGCTGCCCGGCGCCACCGAGGAGGCCGCGCAGGCGCTGCGCGACAAGGCCCGGCTGCGCGAGGTGTCCGGCGCCGGCGGCGTGCGCAACCCGCGCTGGCGGGAGGTGTTCGGGCCCGAGGACATCCTCGACTTCGCCGGGGACGGCCCGGTGGTCGTCAAGCCGGCGAACCGGCAGGCGAGCGTCGGCGTGCAGCTGCTGGACTCGGTGGACGCCGCCAGTGCGGCGGTGGCTTGGGAGCGGACCTCGTCCGCCTCGGAGTACGAGCAGGTGCCCGACCGCGAGCTGCGCTGGCGCTTCCTCGCCGAAGAGCGCCTGGAGGGGCCGGAGTTCAGCATCGAGGCGCTGGTGCGCGACGGCGAGGTCATCTTCGAGAACGTCACCGCCAAGTCGGTGATCGAGGGGCCGCACCCGGTCGAGCTCGGCCACCTGCTGCCCGCCCCGCTCGACGACGACACGCAGGCCGCGTTCGCCACGGCGATCCGTCAGCTCGTCGCGTCCACGGGCTTCCGGACCGGGATCCTGCACGCCGAGTGGATCCTCACCGAGGACGGCCCGACGCTGGTCGAGTGCGCGGGCCGCTGCCCGGGCGACTACCTGATCGACCTGGTCGACCTGGCCTACGACACGAAGATCCGGCTGACCCTGATCGACCTGCTCGCCGGCCGGCCGGTCAGCCTGCCCGACACGTCCCGGCGGACGTCGGCGATCAGGTTCCTGGCGGCCGAGCCGGGCACCGTCACGGAGATCTCCGGTCTGGAGACGGCCAGGGCGCTGCCCGGCGTGCACGACGCCGAGGTGGACGTCGTGGTCGGCCAGGAGGTCCGCCCGTGGGCGTCGTCCTGGGACCGCGCCGGGCACGTCATCGTGACCGGGCCGGACGCGGACGGCACGCTCCGGCGCGTGCTGGACGCGGACGCCGCCATTCGCATCGCAACCGACTGAGGAACGACATGTCTGTTCTGTGGCAGCGCATCCGCGGTCTGCGCGGGTCCATGCCGGGCGGCTCGGTCGGCTGGCGCCTCGCCGTCATGGCGACGATCAACGCGGTCGGCACGGGCGCCTTCCTGTCCGTGTCGGTGCCCTTCATCACCAGGTCGGTGGGCCTGTCCGAGGGCGACCTCGGCCTCGGCCTGACCCTGTCCGCGACCATCGCCCTCGGCACGGCGATCCCGATCGGCATCCTCGCCGACCGGATCGGCCCCAAGAAGGTGCTGGTCGGGGTCAGCCTGTGGCGCAGCGCCTGCTTCGTGGTGTACCCGTTCGTGCAGAACCTCTGGGAATTCCTGGCCGTGGTCTGCGTCCTGGGGCTGGTGGACAAGGCCGCCGCGCCGATGGAGCAGGCCCTGGTGGGGCAGGTGGTGTCGAGCGACGAGCGGATCAAGATGATCGCGATCCTGCGGTCGATCCGCAACGTCGGCTTCACCGTCGGCGCCCTCGCGGGTGGGATCGGACTGTTGATCGATACCCGGGCGGGGTATACTGGGATCCTGCTGCTGAACGCCACGACGCTCGCGGTGCTCGCCCTGCTGGCCTCCCGGCTCCCGGTGCTGAACGCGCCGGCGTCGAGCCTGCGGCGGCGGTTCTCGATGAGCGTGCTGCGGGACGGGTCGTTCCTGTCGTTCACCGGGATCAACGCGGTGCTGACGATGCACATGACCCTGCTGAGCATCGGCATCCCGATGTGGATCACCGGCCACACCGGCGTGTCGTCCGCGCTGATCTCCCCGCTGGTGGCGGTCAACACCGTCCTCGCGGTCGCCCTCCAGGTGCGGGCCAGCCGCGGGACCGACACCATCGGCGGCGCGGCCAAGGCCCTGGTCCGTGCCGGGTTCTCACTCGCCATCTGCTGCCTGCTGCTGACCGCGGCGCCCGAACTCCCGGCCATCCTGGCGATCGGCGTGCTGCTCCTGGCCATGGTCGCCCTGACCGGCGGCGAGCTGTGGCAGTCCGCCGGCGGCTGGGGCGCCTCCTACCTGCTGGCGGTGCCCGGCCAGGAGGGCGTCTACCTCTCGGTCTTCTGGCTCGGCCTGGCCGTTCAGCAGATCGCCGCACCGGTCCTGGTCAGCCTGGTCGTCACGACCGGGGCCGTCGGGTGGGTCGTGCTCGCCGCCCTGTTCGCCGCCTGCGGCCTCGCCGCGCCGGCGATCGGCCGGTGGGCGCAGGCTCAGGCGGACGCCCGGGCCCCGAAGGAAGAAGAGGCCGCCCTGGCCGAGGCCGGCTAGCCCCGCGGCGACCGACCACCGCGGCACCCGACCGACCCACCGCGGCCACCGACCACCGCGACCACCGCGGCACCGCGACCACCGCGGCACCTGACCACCGCGGCACCTGACCACCGAAGCAACCGACCACCGAAAGACCCGGCCCTTCCGACGGGCCGGCCCTTGTGAAACACACTGAGGAGAGACATGTCCATCCCCCTGTATGTTCCGGCCGGTGGCGGCGAGTTCGCGAGCATCCGCGACGGCCGCAAGAAGACCTACTTCAAGCTGACCACCGAGCAGTCCAACGGGGAGTTCGGCTTCTTCGAGCACCACATGGCCCCGGAGGCCAACGGCGCCGCGCCGCACATCCACGACCAGTCCACCGAGATGTTCTACGTCGTCAAGGGTGAGATCGAGTTCACCATCGGCGACGAGAAGGTCGTCGGCGAGCCCGGTGCCTTCGCCTACGTCCCCAAGGGTGCGCCGCACGGCTTCACCAACCGGGGCAAGGAGGACGCCACCCTGCTGATCATGTTCTACCCGATCTTCAGCCGGGAGGACTACTTCCGCGGCCTGGAGCGCCTCACGGCCAACGGCCGCAACCCCAGCCTTGAGGAGCTGCAGGAGCACATGGCGAAGTACGACCAGCGGATGGTCTGATCCCCGGCAGCCGGCCGGATGACGGAGCCGGGCCCGACAGCGATCCGCTGTCGGGCCCGGCTCCGTTTCGCCCCGCCGCCGCGGGCTCCGAACAGACCTCCGCCGCCACCGGGATCCGGTGGCGGCGGAGAAGAACGGCGAAAGCTCAGAGCGCCGCGTCGATGCCGCGGAAGCGGCGCTGCAACTCGCGGACCTCACCGGCCAGTTCGAGCGACGGGCCGGCCACCTCCAGCCCGGGGACGACGTCCCGCACCGACAGCGGGTTCAGCGGCGAGGTGATCTTCACGCCCCACTCGCCCAGCCAGCCGCGGTACTGCCGCGTCGAGCTCACGTAGACGATCCGGCCGAGGCCCGCCCAGCCGTGCGCGGCCGCGCACATCGGGCAGTGCTCGCCGGAGGTGTAGACGGTCGCCCCCGCCCGCTCCTCGGGGCTCAGGTTGACCGCGCCCCAGCGGGCCAGCTCGAACTCCGGGTGGCGGGTCGGGTCCCCGGTGCTGGACTCGCGGTTGCGGTCCTCCGCGAGGATCTTGCCGTCCGCCGAGACGAGCACGGAGCCGAACGGGTAGTCGCCGGCCTCCACCGCCTCGGTCGCCAGCTCCACGCAGCGGCGCAGGTAGGGCAGGTCGGACTCGGTGACGGCGGCGGCGCCGGCGACGTCGCTCTCGTGCAGGTCGTGGGCGTTGCTGGCCACGGGTACTCCGTCTCTAGGGGGTGGTGATCAGGACCTGTGCGCGGCGACGGTGGCCAGGGCCTGCCACGCCACCTCGGGCCGCAGCGTCTCGTCCGGGTCGCCGAGGTAGGGGTCGAGCAGCACGGTGCCGGCGCCGGTCAGGCGCAGCTGCTCGATGTCGCCGAGGATCTGCTCGATGGTGCCCTCGCCGGCCTTGCGGTCGGGCCCGTCGACGGGCCGGTCGGTCAGCTTCAGGAGGATGCGCGGCGCCAGCTCCGGCACCAGCTGCCCCGCTTCGTCGGCGATGGTCTTCAGCCGGCCGACCGCCTCCGTGAACCACGGCATGGTGAACCGCAGCGGGTGCCAGGGCGCGCCGAAGCGCACGGCCCGGCGCAGCGCGGCGTCGCTGTTGCCGCCGACCCAGACCGGGATCTGCCCGCTGCCGTAGTCGGCCTCGTCGTCCCAGGCGGCCCGCATGGTGCGCAGGTACTCGTCGGTCAGCTTGCCGCGGCGTTCGAAGGGCACGCCGAGCGCCGCGAACTCCTCCTTGGCCCAGCCCACGCCGACGCCCAGGATCAGCCGTCCGCCGCTGAGTTGCTGCAGGTTGGCGGCCATCCGGGCCATCAGCAGGGGGTGGCGGTAGGGCACGATGAGGACGGTGGTGCCCAGCTGGACCCGGGTGGTGATGCCGGCGAGCCAGGAGAGCGTGGTGAAGGGCTCGAAGAACGGCGCCGGATACTGTTTGGCGACGTCCGGGGTGACCGCGACGTGGTCGGAGACCATCAGGAGGTCGAAGCCCAGGCCCTCGACGGTCTTGGCCCATTGGGCGAGGTGTTCCGGGTGCGTTCCGGGACCGAAGTTGGGGACGTTCACGCCTATCCGCATGGCTGTCAGGCTAGCAATTGGCCTTCGCTCGCGGGCGGTTCTTGGCGATGCTTGATCAAATTTGTTGGTGCGGGCGGACGGTGGTGTGCCGTCCGCCCGCGGGGGCCGTCCGTCAGGCGTTGGGCGCGACCCTGGCGAGGCCGTTGATGACGCGGTCCATGGCGTCGCCGCCCTGGGGGTCGGTGAGGTTGGCGAGGAGCTTGAGGACGAAGCGCATCAGCATCGGGTGGGTGAGCCCGCGCTGGGTGGCGATCTGCATGACCTGCGGGTTGCCGATGAGCTTCACGAAGGCGCGGCCGAGCGTGTAGTAGCCGCCGTAGACGTCCTTGAGGATGCGCGGGTAGGCCTGCAGCGCGCGCTCGCGTCCGCCGTCGGTGACGCGGGCGTTGGCCTGGACGATGACGCCGGCGGCGATCTTGCCGGATTCCATCGCGTAGGCGATGCCCTCGCCGTTGAACGGGTTGACCATGCCTCCGGCGTCGCCGACGAGCAGCAGCCCGCGGGTGTAGTGCGGCTGCCGGTTGAAGGCCATCGGCAGTGCGGCGCCGCGGATCGGGTCGGTCATGTTCTCGGGGGTGTAGCCCCACTCCTCGGGCATGCCGGCGCACCAGGCCTTGAGGACCTCGCGCCAGTCCAGCTCGCCGAACGCGGGCGAGGAGTTGAGGATGCCGAGGCCGACGTTGGAGGTGCCGTCGCCCATGCCGAAGATCCAGCCGTAGCCGGGCAGCAGGCGGCGCTGGCCACCGCGGGTGTCCCACAGCTCCAGCCAGGACTCCAGGTAGTCGTCGTCGTGGCGCGGCGAGGTGAAGTACGTCCGGTAGGCGACGCCCATCGGCCGGTCCTCGCGCCGGTGCAGGCCCATGGCGAGGGAGAGCCGGGTGGAGTTGCCGTCGGCGGCGACGACGAGCGGGGCGCGGAAGGTCACCTCCCGCTTCTCCTCGCCGAGCTTGGCGGTGACGCCGACGATGCGTCCGGTGCGGTCGTCCAGCACGGGGCCGCTGACGTTGCAGCGCTCGTACAGGCGGGCGCCGGCCTTCTCGGCCTGACGGGCGAGCAGCTCGTCGAAGTCGGCGCGCTTGCGGACCAGGCCGTAGTCGGGGAAGGAGGACAGCTCGGGCCAGTCGAGCTGCAGCCGCACGCCGCCGCCGACGATGCGCAGGCCCTTGTTGTGCAGCCAGCCGTTCTCGGTGGAGACGTCGATGCCCATGTCCACGAGCTGCTTGGTGGCGCGCGGGGTGAGGCCGTCGCCGCACACCTTCTCGCGGGGGAAGGAGGTCTTCTCCAGCAGCAGCACGTCCAGGCCGGCCTGCGCGAGGTAGTACGCGGTGGTGGCACCGGCCGGGCCCGCCCCGACCACGATGACGTCCGCCGTGCTCTCGACGGTGCTGTCCGGCTTCGTCGGGTCGGCTGCGGTCTCGGACACGGTGGGCACTCTCCTGGAACTACGGCTGGAACGACGACTGGAACGACGGCGACGGCTGGGTCGGAACGACGGCTGCCGCCTCGGGCAGTCTAGGTCCGCTTACCGGGTCCGCTCACGGGGGCGGGGAGGGACGACGGCTACGCGGCGGCGGTCTTGTACGCCCGGTGCAGCGCGACGATCCCGCCGGTCAGGTTCCGCCAGGCCACCTTCGACCAGCCGGCCTCCTGCAGCCGGGCCGCCATCGCGGGCTGGTCCGGCCAGGCCCGGATCGACTCGGCGAGGTAGACGTAGGCGTCGGGGTTGCTGCTGACCGCGGTGGCGACCGGCGGCAGGGCGCGCATCAGGTATTCGGTGTAGACCGTGCGGAACGGCGTCCAGGTCGGCGTGGAGAACTCGCACAGCACGAGCTTGCCGCCGGGCTTGGTGACCCGGTGCATCTCGCGCAGCGCCGCGTCCGTGTCGTGGACGTTGCGCAGCGCGAAGGAGATCGTCACCGAGTCGAAGGTGTCGTCCGCGAACGGCAGCCGGGTCGCGTCGCCGGCGGTGAGCGGCAGCTCGGGGTGGCGCTGCTTGCCCTCGGCGAGCATGCCGACGGAGAAGTCGCACGGGACGACCCTGGCGCCGGCCTCCGCGAAGGGCAGCGAGGAGGTGCCGGTGCCGGCTCCGAGGTCGAGCACGAGGTCCCCGGGTCCGGCGGCCACCGCCTCGGCCACCGCCCGGCGCCAGGCGCGGGCCTGGCCGAGGGAGAGCACGTCGTTGGTGCGGTCGTACTTCGCCGCGACGTCGTCGAACATGGCGGCGACTTCGTGCGGCTGCTTGTCCAGAGAGGCTCGGGTCACGCCCCCATTGTTCACCCTGGCGCCCGCGCCCGGAGCAACGGGGCGGCGCAGCGCCCGCGGCCCGCGCCCCTCGGAGCTCACAGGCGCCCCTCCGCACGCCCCCCGACGGACCTCGCGGGGAGCCCGTCGGCGCACCTCCCGACGCACCCCGTCAGTGCAGTGCGCGCCGTCCGCCCGCACGCCGCTTGCGGCGCGAGCGCTTGCCGTCCGTTATCGCCGGCATCCCCTCGGCCAGGGCCCCGGTCGCGAAGGCGACGGTGGTCGCGATCCGGCCCTGCCCGGTGCGGACGGCGACCGCCCGCCGGTGCCGGCGGATGCGCCACAGGCAGACCAGGAAGAGCGCGACCGCCACCGGCACGCTGTACCGGGCCAGCCCGACGCCGACCGGCTGCGGGTAGGTGTCGCCGCAGATCCGCACCGCGCCCGCGTCGTCGGCGGCGTGCTCCAGGCAGACCTGGTCACCGACCTTGGCGCCGTCCGCGAGCGGCAGCGCGGCGGCCGTGTGCGGTTGGCCGCCGACCCGGTAGCTGACGGCGCTGTAGGAACCGCCCCCGGTCGGGAGCTGGGTGACGACGCCCTCGACCCGCACCGGGTGGGCCTCGATCCGGTCGGCCTGGTCGGCCTGGCGCCAGCCGAGCAGGCACATGCCCACGGCGAGCACGGCGCTGAGCACGGCGGCGAGGTACCAGCCACGGCCCAACCGCGGGGTGCGCGGCGGGGGGACGGTCGCGGATCGCATGGTTCCTTGTCCTGGCTTGCGTCGGGGCCGGGGACGCGGCCCCGCCTCCCGCGGGCACGGGCGGTGGTGTGGTGGGGGTACGGAGTGAGCTGTCCGGGATCGTATCCGCTGGCGGGCCCTCAGGTCACGGCGAAGGGGCAATCACCCGGCGCCACGCGAGCCGGAGTTCGGCCGCACACGAAGGAAGTCCCTTGTGCCGCAGGGAAGTCGGCCCGAAGGCCGGCCGACGACGGGCCGATGGCGGCCCGACGGCGGGCCAACAGCGGTTCGGGGGCCCGCACCGGCCGCGCCGTCAGCGCCGTCGGTACACCAACCGGCCGCCGAGCACGGTCGCCAGGCAGCCCCCCGGCAGCGGCGCCGGGACGTCCCCGTCGCACGCGAACACCGCGAAGTCCGCCCGTTCCCCGGCCGCGATCCGCCCGTGCGCGGCCTGCGCGAGCGGCAGCACGGCGAGCGGGTCCAACGGGCCATCGGCGGCAGCCGTGCCGCCCCCGGGAGCGAGCGCGGCCAGCCCGGACCGCGCGACCGCCGTCCGCACCGACGCCCGCTCGAAGGGCCCGGCCACCGCCGTCACCCCGAACCCCAGCATCCGCTGCAGCCCGCGCCGGGCGCTCGCCCCGCACCGCACGTCGTCGCCCTCCGCGTCCAGCCCGCCCGGCACCGGCTCGGCGCCGGTCCCCTCGCGCGGGTCCGGGTGGTAGGCGCGCTCCAACAGCCCGTGCCCGTACGGGTTGCGCAGCCCGGGTGTGAGCACGGCCGCGCCCCAGTCCCGCACCCGGGCGCCCGGGTGCGCCGCCGCGAGCTCGCCGAACGGGCCCACCGCCTCGACGAGTTCGCCGCGCACCAGCACCGCGCCGTCGACGAGCACGGCGCTGTCGGCGGGCGCGGGGCCGGCCCCGGCCGGATCGGGCAGCACGAAGCCCGCCCGGTGCAGGGTCAGCACGGCGCCACCACGGCGCCCGGCACGGCTGCGGCGGGTGTGGGCATGGGCGTGGGCGTGAGCGTGGCGACTACGGCGGCGGCGCTCAGTTGTCCAGGATCTTCAGCTCGGGGTGCGCGGTGCCGCCCTCGATCGCCGTGGAGGCGATGTGCGAGGCGACGCGCGGGTCGACCGGGTCGTTCGCCGGGTCGTCCAGCACCCGCAGGTGCTCGTAGGTGGTCGAGCGCTGCGCCGGGACGCGGTCGGCGGCCCGGATGAGGTGGATCAGCTCGGTCAGGTTGGAGCGGTGCTTGGCCCCGGCCGCCGAGACGACGTTCTCCTCCAGCATCACGGAGCCGAGGTCGTCCGCGCCGTAGTGCAGCGACAGCTGGCCCGCCTCCTTGCCGGTGGTGAGCCAGGAGCCCTGGATGTGGGCGACGTTGTCGAGGAAGAGGCGCGCGATCGCGATCATCCGCAGGTACTCGAAGACGGTCGCCTGCGTCGAGCCCTTCAGATGGTTGTTCTGCGGCTGGTAGGTGTAGGGGATGAACGCGCGGAAGCCGCCCGTGCGGTCCTGCACGTCGCGGATCATCCGCAGGTGCTCGATCCGCTCGGCGTTGGTCTCGCCGGTGCCCATCAGCATCGTGGAGGTGGACTCCACGCCGAGGCCGTGCGCGGCCTCCATGATCTCCAGCCAGCGCTCGCCGGACTCCTTCAGCGGCGCGATCGCCTTGCGCGGGCGCTCCGGCAGCAGCTCGGCGCCGGCGCCCGCGAACGAGTCCAGGCCCGCCTGATGGATCCGGGTGATGGCCTCCTCGATCGAGACGCCCGAGATCCGCGACATGTGCTCGACCTCGGAGGCGCCCAGCGAGTGGATCACCAGCTGCGGGAAGTCCGCCTTGATCGCCGAGAACGCGCGCTCGTAGTACTCGACGCCGTAGTCCGGGTGGTGGCCGCCCTGGAACATGATCTGGGTGCCGCCCAGCTCGACCGTCTCGGCGCAGCGGCGCAGGATCTCGTCGAGCTCGCGGGACCAGCCCTTGTCGCTCTTGGGCGGCACGTAGAAGGCGCAGAACTTGCACGCCGTCACGCAGACGTTCGTGTAGTTGATGTTGCGCTCGATGATGTAGGTCGCGATGTGCTCGGTGCCGGCGTAGCGGCAGCGGCGCACCGCGTCGGCCGCCGAGCCGAGGGCGTGCAGGGGCGCGGAGCGGTAGAGCTCCAGCGCTTCCTCGGGGGTGATCCGGCCACCGGCGGCGGCGCGGTCGAGCACGGCCTGCAGGTCGGTGCTGGGCGCATCGAGGGTGGTCGCTGCGAGCTCGGACACCTGGCGGCCTTCTCTCTCTCGGGACTGCTCGGGTACTGCTGTTCTCAGCGCGTCGGCCCCGGTCGCGGGTGTTTCCGGGTACGGCCGAACCAGCCTACGCCAGCCGATTCCGGCCCCTGCGCCAGCCCGCCGCCCGGCCCCTTCCCGCCTCCTGTCCCCCGGTGTTCACCCGTGTTCACCCGTGTTCACCGGCTGGTGCCGTCGGGCTGGGCCGCGCCCGTGCGGTGCATCGTCCCGGCCGGGTTGCCCGCCACCGGGTCGGCGGAGGTGAAGCGGATCGTCCCGTCGTCCTGCAGGGTGAGCGTCTCGGTGTACGCGCCGCCGGAGCACGCGCCGGGCAGGCTGGAGCGGACCAGCCGGGACTGGAACACGAGCTTCTTCGGGCCCGCCTCCCGCAGCTTCCAGACGCCGTCGCAGCTGATCGAGATGATGCCGGACATGCCGTTCTGGCTGGTGGTGTTCTCCTGCCCGATCGCGGCCGGCCCGATGGTGAGCCGGGTGGTGCCCGCGGGCACGCCCTTTTCGGTGGCCATGTCGCCGGTCCAGGTGCCGAGGAACGCGGCCGGCACCGCGTTCGGCCCGGTCGGCGTGCCCGGCCCGCTCGAAGTGCCCGGGGTGCTCGGGGTGCTCGCTACCGCGGTCGGACCGTCCGGCGTCGGCGCGGGCTCCGGCACGGCGCTGCCGCTCCCGGACGGGCCGGTGGGCGAACCGCTGCTCGTGGCCGTCACCGCGGGAGCCGCCGGGTCCAGCCACCGGTACGTCCCGTACCCGCCGCCCGCGAGCACCACCAGCGCCGCCGCCAGGGCCGCGACCAGCACCGCGCGGCGCGGCCGGGAGCCGCCCCCGGGCGTCGGCGGCACGTAGGTCGGCGTCCGCTCCACCCCGGCACCCGCCCCGGCACCCGTCCCGGAGGCCGGCCCGGAAGCCGCCCCGGAGGCCGGCCCCCAGGCCGCCGGCGGCACGTCGGCCGGAGCGCTCCCCGACTCCCCCTCCAGGTCCAGCAGTTCGACCGCGCTGCGCCCCACCCCCGCCGCGAGCGCCGGCGGCAGCCAGCCGCCCTGCCGCAGCCGCAGGGCCGCCGTGCCCTCCGGGTCGAGCCGGGCGCGGAGCTGCTGCGGAGTGGGCCGGTCGGACGGCTCCTTGGCGAGGCAGTCGAGGACGATCGAGCGCAGCGGCCCGCTCAGCCCGGGGACGTCCGGCTGCTCGTGCAGCACGCGGTAGAGGAGGACGGCCGCGCTGACGCCCTCGCCGAAGGGGTGGACGCCGGTGGCCGCGTAGGCGAGCACCGCGCCGAGGGAGAAGACGTCACCGGCCGGCCCGACACCCTGCCCGTTCGCCTGTTCGGGCGACATGAAGCCGGGCGAGCCGACGACGTAACCCGACTGGGTGAATCCGCCGGCGGCGTCCAGGGCGCGGGCGATGCCGAAGTCGATCAGCCGCGGGCCGTCCAGGGTGAGCAGCACGTTGGACGGCTTCACGTCGCGGTGCACCAGGCCGAGGCCGTGGACGTGGGCGAGCGCCTCGGCGAGCCCGACGCCGAGGGCGCGCACGGCGGCCTCGGGCAGCGGCCCGCCGTCGCGGACGGCGGTGCCGAGCGCGGGCCCGGCGACGTAGCCGGTGGCGACCCAGGGCTGTTCGCCCTCGGTGTCGGCGTCCAGGACGGGCGCGGTCCAGCTGCCGCCGACCCGGCGTGCGGCCGCGACCTCCTGCCGGAAGCGGGCGCGGAACTCGGCGTCGTCGGCGAGTTCGCCGCGGACGAGCTTGACGGCGACGGTGCGCCCGCCGGCCGTGCGGCCGAGGTAGACCCGGCCCATGCCGCCGGCGCCGAGCCGGCGCAACAGCCGGTAGGCGCCCACCTGGCGCGGGTCGTCCGGCCCCAGTGCCTGCATCCCCCGCACGCTCCCCTCGCCGACGGACGGCCCTCCACCGGGCCGCTCCCGGACGCCCGCACCGCGCGCGCCCGGGAGCAGACCGTACCGGCCCCGGCTTCCCGGGACGTCGGTGCCTCAGGATCTCAGCCGACCACCGCGGGTTCCAGGCCCGCCACCGGCTCCAGCAGCCGCACGGCGACGTCCGGCGCGAAGCCGCTGTCGTGCGCGACCCGGCGGGCGAACTCGGCGACGCCGGCCAGCTGCCGCTCGCCGAGCGAGAAGTCGAGCGCCTCGCTGAAGTACCGCTCCAGCACGTCGGCGCCGAAGGCCTCCCAGCGGGCGGCCTGCTCGGCGACCTTGGCCGCCTCGACCAGCGACAGGTCGCGGGACTCCAGGAAGGCCCGGTGGACGGCGGCGGTCAGTTCGGGCCGGCGCGCGGCGAAGTCGCGGCGCACCGCCCAGACGGCGAAGACGAAGGGCAGGCCGGTCCACTCCTTCCACATCGCGCCGAGGTCGTGGACGGTGAGCCCGAGGTCGGCCGCCTGGCCGAGGTGGGCGCGCAGCGCCGGGTCGCCGATGAGGACGGCGGCGTCGGCCTCGGCGAGCATCTGGGCGAGGTCGGGCGGGCAGCTGAAGTACTCGGGGCGGACGCCCTCGCGCTCCTCCAGGAGCAGGCGGGCGAGCCGGACGGAGGTGCGGCTGGTGGAGCCGAGGGCGACCCGGCGGCCGTCGAGGTCGCCGAGCGGCACCTTGCTGACGATCACGCAGGACATCACCGGGCCGTCGCTGCCGACCGCGATGTCGGGCAGGACGAGCAGTTCGTCGGCGTGCCGCAGGTATTCGACGCAGGTGATCGGGCCGATGTCGAGCGTGCCGTCGACCAGCTGGTCGCTGAGCTTCTCGGGGGTGTCCTTGGTGAGGTCGAGGTCGAGCAGATTGCCGGTCCTGGCGAGTCCCCAGTAGAGGGGTACGCAGTTCAGGAACTGAATGTGTCCGACCCTCGGCCTGACCGGGGTGCGTTCCTCCGGGGTGTGCTCCACTGCGCCGCTCCCTTGCTCTTCGTGCGCCTCCCCGCAGCGTATGCCCGGTGTCGTGAACGGCTCGCACCCGCCCTCCCGACACGCGCCGTGCGCACCGCAGTTCACCCCTGGTCGTCACCGCAACCGCATGCTAGCGTTGCCCTCAGTTGCAGTTTGATTCCCCTTGCAGTACTTGAAGCCTGCGGAGCATGTAACCGCAGGCTTTTTGTAGTTTTTCAGCAATATCGAAAAACTTCGGACTCGTCCGGAGGCAGGGCGATCAGCGCAGCGGACCGGGAGCCACACGGTGTGGCCCCCGACACGCCTCGCAAGGAGAACGGCATGGCCACGGGAACCGTCAAGTGGTTCAACGCTGAGAAGGGCTTCGGCTTCATCGCCCAGGAGGGCGGCGGCCCCGACGTCTTCGTCCACTACTCCGCCATCAACGCGAGCGGCTTCCGCTCGCTGGAGGAGAACCAGGCGGTCAGCTTTGACGTCACCCAGGGTCCGAAGGGCCCGCAGGCGGAGAACGTCACCGCTATCTGACCATCCTCTGATGATCTGATCGCTCGGGACCCCACGGGTCCGCAGGCGGCTCCCGACGGCCGCCACGATGAGCACAAGAGCAACACCCAAGGGGGCCCGCCACACGGCGGGCCCCCTGCCTTTTCCCCACCCCCGCACCACGGACGCGCGAAGGCCCGCGCCCGTGCCGGTCGGGCGCGGGGGCCGGGCCCCGTCGGCTGCGTCAGGCCGCGGCGGCGACCTTCGCCCCGGCCTGGGCCGGGATCACGGCGGAGTCCCGGGCGTCCAGCAGGTCGCCGGCCGGGCTGTTGTACGCCACGAGGTCGAGCGTCTTCTCCCGCGCCGCCACGATGACCGGCACCAGCGCCTGCCCGGCGACGTTCCCGAAGGGCCTGGGCCGGGATCGCCGCTGGGCCGGCCATGCTTCGTCTCCCTCCGTGGCACCCGAGGGACGTCGGCCCGGAGCCGGTTCGACGGGTCACGCAACAGCCCTGTCCGTCAGGGCGTCACCCAGTGTCCGGAGATTCGGGTGATGGGCACTCAGCGATCCACGTTCGCCCGAGGGGTAAGCGGCTACTGGCGTGTCAGTCGGGATTTCTATGCTGTGCTGACGCGCTTTCGGCCGCACGGCCTGGGCGCGGGACCTGGCCGCCGAACCGGGCACCGCCCGGGACGCTTCCCACGGGAGAACCCCATCACCACACTGACCAGTCCCCGTCGTCGAATACTCACCGCACTCGGGCTGACGACGGCGCTGTCCGTCGTCAGCCTGGGATCCGCGCAGGCCGATCCGAGCGCGCCGGCGACGCCCACCAAGGATGTTTCCTACCTCGGCCACTCGTTTCACGTGCCCGCCGACTGGCCGGTGATCGATCTCGCGGCCAATCCGACGGCCTGCGTGCGTTTCGACCGGCACGCCGTCTATCTCGGCACCCCCGGGGCCCGCCAGGACTGCCCCGCACACGTGGTGGGCACCACCGAGGCACTGCTCGTCGAGCCCGGCGCCGATGACGCCGCGTCGGCCACGACCGTGTCGGAGATCGAGCGGAGGGTCCACGCCACCGCTCCAGGGATCACGGCCACCGGAGTCTACGACGATGACCAGGCGCTCGTCCGGTCGGTCCTCTCCTCGGCCGGCTTCCCCGCCGGCGCAACGAAGGAGCCGATCGCCGCCCCGCCCACCAAGCGGTCGTTCGCGGCGGCGGCACCTGTCCAATCGTCTCCTGCCGCCACTGCGTCGACCCCGCCCGCGCTGCCGGCCGATGCGACCAAGTACACGGGCAAGGGCTTCGACGCCTGTTCGGCACCCGACGCCAACACGATGAACACCTGGCGCGCCAACTCGCCCTACCAAGCCCTCGGCATCTACATCGGGGGCGCCGGCCGAGCCTGCAGCCAGCCCAATCTGACGGCGTCCTGGATGCAGCAGCAGTACTCCGCCGGTTGGCGCTTCCTGCCGGTGTACGTCGGTCTCCAGGCCTCCAGGATCACCGCGCCGGCCGGCCAGGGTGCCGCCGCGGCCGACGATGCCGTGGCCAACGCCGCGGCTCTCGGTCTCGGCCCGGGGAGCGTCCTGTACTACGACATGGAGTCCTACAACGTCGCGACGTACTCCTCGACGGTTCAGCCGTTCCTGTCCGCCTGGAGCGCCGAACTCCACGCGCAGGGCTACAACTCCGGTGTCTACAGCAGTGCCTCCACCGGCATCGCGGATCTGGTCAACAACAGTGGCAGCGGCAAGGGTTACACCATGCCCGACGTGCTGTTCACCGCACGGTGGAACGGCGCTGCGGACGTCAACGAACCGGTGATCCCGAGCACCGCCTGGGCCAACCACCAGCGCGTCCACCAGTACGACGGCAACGTCACCGAGACCTGGGGCGGCGCCACGATCAACATCGACCGCGACTACCTCGACGTCCAGGTCAACACCACGCCCAACGGCAAGCCGACCCTGGCGGGTATCTACCGTCCGGGCGCCCAGACCTTCGCGATGGCCGACAGCAGCGGCAACGTCACCGCAGCCGTCACCTTCGGCTCACCGAACGACATTCCGCTCACCGGCCACTGGAGCGGTCCGGGCCGGGACACCATCGGCGTCTACCGGCCGAGCGACTCCGCGTTCTACCTGACCAACGACAACGCGACCGTCGCCGTCGCGGCCCCGTTCGGCAGCCCCGGCGACATCCCCCTGGTCGGGGACTGGACCGGCCAGGGCCGGGACACCATCGGCGTCTACCGGCCGAGCGACTCCGCGTTCTACCTGACCAACGACAACCAGACGGTGGCTTTCGCCATCAAGCTGGGCAACCCCGGGGACGTTCCGATGGTCGGGAACTGGAGCGGCACGGGCAAGGACACCGTCGGGATCTACCGGCCGGGCGACTGCGCGTTCTACCTGAGCAACTCCAACACCTCGGTCGCCATCAACCACACCGTCCTGTTCGGCGCTCAGGGCGACGTCCCGATCAAGGGCGACTGGAACGGGAGCGGGATCGACAAGGTCGGCGTCTTCCGGCCCAGCACGGCGAGCTTCTACGGCGCACTCTACGACTCCGGCTCGGTGCTCTACAGCCTCCGCTTCGGGGCCACCACCGACACCCCGGTCACCGGCCGGTGGTTCTGATCGCCCAGTAGCGCACGCAGCTCGCCACGCTGCGCACGCCCAGCGAACGGGCCCTCTCCCCGAGGCGGGAGAGGGCCCGTTCGCTGGACTCATCAGGCCGCAGCGGCAGCCTTCGTTGTGGCCTGCGCCGGGATGGTGGCCGGCTCGTTCAGCAGGTCACCGGCCGGGCTGTTGTACGCGACGAGGTCGAGCGTCTTCTCCCGCGCCGCCACGATGACCGGCACCAGCGCCTGCCCGGCGACGTTCGTCGCTGTACCGTGAACACCTACGTTACGCATGGTGATCATCTGCGCTCAAGGGGTGGCAATGCCCAAGGCTTCGCGGGTCGGCATCTACGTCCGCATCAGCAAGGATCGCAAGGGACAGGAACTCGGCATCCAGCGCCAAGAGAAGGCCTGCCGGGAACTGTGTGACCGCCTCGGGTGGACGGTCCTGAAGCTCTACGCGGAGAACGACGTCTCGGCGTCCACCACCAGCCGGAAGCCCCGGCCGGTCTACACCGAGATGATGAAAGACGCCCGCTCCGGAGTGATCGACGCGATCGTCGTCTACTCGATCGACCGGCTCACCCGGCGAATCACCGAGCTGACCAGCTTCCTGGAGGAACAGAAGGAGTACGGGTTCGCCTTCGCCACCACCGAGGGCGAGGACACCTCCAGCGCCTCCGGGCGCATGATCCTCACCATCAAGGGTGCGGTAGCGCAGCAGGAAACCGAACGCATGGCGGAGCGGGTCAACTCGGCTCTTCTCCAGCGCCGGGAGAAGGGGAAGCCCCACGCCGGCGGACCCCGGGTGTTCGGTTTCGAGGCCGACTCCGGGTTCCAGCGGATCGTGCCGGAGGAGGTCAAGCTGATCAGGCTCGGCTACGAGATGCTCATGGACCGCAAGACCCCGGGCGACGTGGCCCGCACGTGGAACGAGAAGGGGTCGCGTTCATCCGCCAGCGGAACCATGTGGACGCCCCACAAGGTCAAGCGCGTGTACCGGTCCGAGCGCGTCGGCGGGATCATCACCTACAAGGGGCAGGTACTCGGCGACAGCGTCTACCCGCACCCGCTCACCAAGGAGGAGTGGGAGAACGTCCAAGCCGTCCTCGACAGCCGAGCGACCCCGGCGGCTCAAGGGTCAGGCAAGCGGAAGCACCTGTACTCGGGCTTCCTGAAGTGTGGCGACTGCCGTGTCGTGATGGCGATCCAGTGGACCAGCGACAAGACCCGGACCTTCCGGCAGACCCGATGCCACACCGGCCGGACGGGAGCCGAGGGCCGGACCGGCTGCGGCAAGGTCAGCCGGGCCTACACCTGGATCGAGGACCGGCTCAACGAGGTTGTGGAAGCGGCGCTGATTGCCCGCCAGCCGAAGATCACGCCTGCGGAGTCCGGCGTGGACCTGACCGGCGACATCTCCCGGCTTGAGGAACGAATCCGGCTGCTGCGCCTCCGTTGGAAGGACCAGAAGTTGGAGGACGAGGACTACTTCGACGCCTTGGGTCACCTCCGCGCGGAGTTGCAGTCCTTGCGAGCCCAGGAGGCCGCCGCCGCCGTCGCACAGTCGCAGACTGAGGTGGACGCCCTTGCCGTCTGGCGCGATGACACGATGCAGAACCTCGAACGCCGCCGGGCCATCGTGGCAACGGTGATCTCGGAGGTCGAGGTCTACAGCGTCGGGCGCGGCCGGAGGAAGCCGCCGGAGCTCGACTCGATCAGGGTCATTCCGGTTGGCCAGCGGCCCCCGACTGAGGAGCACGCGCCCGCCGACGATCACTGACGTACCCGGCGACGACCCCGGAGAGCTGCGCGTCGTAGTCCTCCGGGGGCACCCATCGCGAGAGGATCTCCGCGATCCAGTCCGCCACCGGATCACTCGCCGGAGCAGTCATGACCGCTCACCCGCCGATTGCCTGGCGATTTCCCGATTCGTGGCGAGGTCTTCGGCGATTCCCGCTGCGATGAGTGCTTCGGCGGGGGTGTGGCCGGTTTCGACGAAGCGCCAGGCGGATTCGGTGGTGGTCTCGTTGTCCCAGTCGGCGTAGAGGGCGGGGGCGCCGGCGAGGGTGCGGGCGTGTTCGGCGCGGGCGGCCCGGAGTTGGCCGTAGGTGGTGGAGTAGGCGCGGGTCTTGGTGAGGCAGTGGCCCCTGTAGCCGAGCATGTGGGCCCACGTGCGAAGGCGCAGGTGCTCCAGTTCGGGCAGGCCGCCGAGGCGCCATGCAGTGGTGATGAGAGCCCGTATGTGGGGCGTGACGTGCAGTGCTCGGATCTCGGCGAGGGTCGTGATGCGGCGGTCGGCGGCGCCGGCGGTTTCGGCGCTCTTGCTCGTGTACTTGGCGACGTAGGCGGCTACGGCGTCGTCGGTGAGGCGTGCGCCGTCCCCGCCGGTGAGAGGGTGGGCGTCGAGTTGGGTACCGAAGCTGAGCCGTCCGTCGCCGTACGCCGCCGATTCGGGGCGTGGCAGGGCCACGGCGGCAGCCGCAGAACGCACGGTCTCCATCAGGAGATCCGCCGTGGCCCAGGGCGGGGGCGGAGAGGTGGGTCCGTCGGGGCCGTCGAAGCGGATGACGGCGTGGAAGTGGACAGCGCCGCGCTTCTGGTACTCGGCGACCTTCGCGGTCGAGACCCGGAGCAGGGTGCGTACCTGCGATCGGCCGTGGCCGGTCCGAGTGGCGACGTGGTGGTAGAGGTTGTCACGGAAGGCCTTCCACAGCGCCGGGGCCATGGCGTTCCACAGGACGTGGCCGGGGTAGTCGTAGCAGTCGGCGCAGAGCGGCTGACCGATGAGCGGGTCCGTATCGGAGTGGGTCCGGCCGCAGCCGTGCTGGCGGCCGTGTTCGCAGCGTCGGCGCCGGGCCCGGTGGCAGTCGCCCGCGCGGTGGACCGGGCCGAAGGAGGGAGCGGTCAGGGTGACGAACAGCCGAGGGTGCGTCCGTACCGCCTCGGGGACTCCCTTGCCGCCGATGAGGCCGGAGCGGACCAGGTGGAACGTGTCGCCGCTGTGCTCGCGCGAGCAGGACGGGCACCGGGTGGCCCGGCGGTTGCGGCAGCGGACGGCGAGCCGGCCGCCGGGTTCGGTGGCGGTCGAGTAGTGCCGCAGGACCTCACCAGTCGTGCCGTCCAACGTCGTGGTGTGCCCGGTGAGGTAGACCGGTTCCGCGCAGCCGCCGGTGGCGCGGATCTGTTCGATCCAGCGGTCCAGGTCCGGCATCTGTCCGAGGCGGATCAAGTCCCTCTCGATGGAGGGTAGTTGGCGTAGCCGCGCCTCCCGGGAGAGGTAGGCGCGGCGTGCGGTGGGGTCGGTGTACGGGTTGGTGCTGGGGCGGGTCATGGGGGGTGTCTCCAGGGCCAGGGTTCGCCGGGCCCCGGCCGGGCCAAGCTGTGTGTGGTCCGGCCGGGGGTGGCGTGGGGGCGGGTGGAGGGGGCCCGGCGGATCGGGGTCGGTCCGCCGGAGGTGGCTGGGCTGGCTGGCACGGTGGTCACGTCTTTCAGGTGGTGGTGTGGGTAAGGCCCTGGATGATCCAGGTCACGGCGTAGACGATCGGGTCGGTCCAGCCGATGCGGTCGAGGTAGATGGCGAGGACGCCGACGAGGGCGACGTGCCAGGCTTTGATTTCGCCGGAGCGCACCAGGAGGAAGGTGGCCAGGGCCAGGAAGGCGATCAGGACGAGAGCGGCGCCGTTGCCCATCAGAGGTAGACCCCTTCGGCCGGCTCGTCGACGTGCAGACCGGGCCAGGTGGGGGCGAGGCGGGCGTACTTCCTCGCGGCCCGGCGGGCCTGGTCGGGGGTGACGTGGATCGAGCGGGCCCGGAGCCACTGGCCGTCGGTGTCGGCGGTGATGGCGACGCCCTGTTCCGCGAGCGTGATCCGCTGGGCTGCGGCGAGGGCGTCCTTGTTGAGGTCACCCAACGCCATCTCCGCCGTGCCCGCGTCGCTCACCCGGTGACAGATCCGGCCGGCCAACTGCGCCCGCAGCGCGGTGACGCCGGGGCCGAGGTCGGAGCCGACCCGCTGACCGGCGATCACCAGGTGGATCCCGAGGGCCGCGCCGAGCTGGGACAGCCGCAGGAGGTTCGTGGAGATCTCCCCGACCTCCGCCTTGTCCTCCCGCGTCGCCATCAGGTACAGCTCGGCAACCTCGTCGACGATCAGGACGACGGGCAACACCCGGAGCTTGGCGGGCAGGTCCCAGATCGACCGGGCCCCGACCGAGCGGCAGAGCTGCATCCGCGCTTCCGTCTCCGCCACCAACTCGCCGAGCAGCCGGGCTGCTTCCGCCCGCGTCGAGGCCAGCGCCGACAACCTGTCTTCGAACAGCGAGAGTTCCATGCCGCCCTTGAGGTCGATGCCGAACAGTGCGACGCGCTGCGGGGCGAGTTCCTTCACCAGGGAGGCGATCAGGGTGGACTTGCCGGAGCGGGTGGCGCCGACGATCAGCCAGTGCGGCGCGCGCCGGAAGTCGATCACCCAGGCCCGGCCGTCCTCCAGCAGCCCGACGACCGCCCGCAGCACGCGCTGTTTCAGCTGGTACGGCACGATCGGAGCGCGGAGCGGGTCCCAGGCCAGCGCGGAGAGGGTGACGAACCCGCGCTCGTCGGAGAACAGCCGGACCGCGTGGACTCGCCAGGCGTGCGTGAGCGCTTCCACGGCGGACAGGAAGTGGTCCGGCACCTGCCCGGGGTGCATCCGCACCGCCACGTCCAGGCCGCCGCGCCGTAGCTTCGGCATGCCCAGGCGGGGCGGGACCGGCTTGAGGGGATCGCCCCTCACGACCAGGTCGCCGAGCAGGGCCCGCCCGGGACGCTTGGCCACGGCGAGGCCGAGGTTCGTGGTCAGCCGCCGCCAGGTCAGCCGGACCCGGATCACGGTGACGGGGTAGCCGAGCAGGCACCACCAGATGTAGGGGTAGTTGCGCCGCAGCCCGGGGGCGGTGGCGAGGAGGATGAGCACCGTGGCGAGCAGTGCCACCCAGAGAAGTTGGGCGAGGATCACGGCCGGCCCCCGTTCTCCATCGCGGTGTTGTGGGCCTCGGTCTCCAGGTCGCGGGCCTGTCCGGCGGCCTTGGCGGCGAGGGTGGCGATGTGGTCGAAGAGCTGGGCGCCGCTGCTGTCGGCGGCGAAGGGGTTGACCTCGTCGGCCAGGTCTCCGAGCTCACCGAGCAGACGCCGCAGGCGGGCGCGGGTCACGGTGCTCATCAGGCCTCACCGCCCTTACGCCCGGTGGTCTGCGCGGGGGCGGGGGTGATGGCGTCAGCGCGGAAGGACAGGCCGTGCCGGTCCCCCATCGCCCAGGAAAACGCGGTCAGGCCGGTGACGTGCACCCGCACGCCCTCCACGACGCCGACCGGCTCGCCGGACACGCTGATCTCGATGATCGAGGCCCGCCGGCCGTCCTGCCGCACCGCGACACCAACCGTGTACACGGTCTGCCCCTCGCGGTCCTTCCTGATCTCACCGGTCTCGCGGTTCGCGATCCGCACCTCCGGGGCGACGATGCAGGTCATCGTGCCGAGCCGGGTTCCGTCCACGGGAATGGACTGCATGAGCGCACGCTCCAATGGAGCAAAGGCCGCTTAACGTCGGTCGTCAAACGTACTTACCTTTGCGCTTCGACGATGCCCCTCCTTGACGCCCCGGCGCAAGCGATTCATGCTTACGTTTAACGCCTAGCGACTGACGACAGACCTACAGATGCCGCCCGACCAGGGCAAACGACGACACACGAACCCTCGAAAACCACACGCCACACACGAAGCGGGCCCTCCCCGGCGCCCGCACCAAGGGGTCAACACCATGGCGATCATCCGGAACGAGCCGCTGCACAAGCAGGTGGCCGCAGCGATGCGACAGTCCATCGCCGCCGGCGAGTGGCCCCCCGGAACCCAGATGCCGACGGAGACCGATCTCGCCGAGAAGTACGGCGTCTCCCGCCCGACCGTCCGCCTCGCCGTCGCCGCCCTCCGCAGCGAGGGCCTGCTGGACGTGAAGCAGGGCCGGGGCACCTTCGTCCGCACCGCGGTCAACGGCCCCTCCGGCGCCATGGAACGCACGGTCACCCACCGCGGCGGCACCTACGAGACGCCCACCGACGCCTGGTTCGGCCACGGCGAGGAACCGGCCGTCTACCGAACCCGCACCGACGCCATCACCGCCCCGCTGCTGGAGATGGAGCACGACGAGCTACTGATCGGCGTCGACCGCCTGATCACCAACCCCACCGGCGACGGCCGCGCCCTCCACCGCCTCCTACTCCCGATGGAACGCATCGAGGACACCCCCCTCACCCAGCAGCCGGACGCCACCCCGGCCGAGGCGTACGCGACGCTTGCCGCCGCCGGCCGCGAACTCGCCTGGCGCGAGAGGGTCAGCGCCCGCATCCCCCAGCCCGACGAACGCGAAGCCCTCCACCTGTCCGAGGCCGCCGTCCTCCTGGTCGCCCACCGCATCACCTACGACCAGGCCATGAACCTGCCCCTGCTCCTCGAAGAGACCAGGCTCGGGGCCGAAACCACCGCGCTCACCTACGACATCGAGCCCGCGAAGCCCAAGCGCACCGCCCGAACGGCCAAGGCAGGCCGATAGCCGCCGCCCACACCGATCAGCCCCCACGTCCGAGCAGGGCGCGGGGGCTGTCGCATCTTTCCTTCACTTACTCAAGCGGCGGCGCCGAGCGCCGCCGGGCGGGCCTGCCGCCTCGGCCGGGCTGCGGCCTGCCGGCCGGTCCCGGCCGGGCGCCTGGCCCGCCCACGAAGACACGGCCACCAACAGCGAAGGCGCGCAAGCCCGTTCGCTGCCGCGCGATGGCCAGGGATGGGCGGCTCCACGGTTTTACCCACCTCCCCGGTCCGGGACCCGAGTCGGGCAAGACCGGGGGGCCACTCGGCCAAACTGCGGTCAGGCCCAAAAGCCCTGACCGAGTCGCAGCAGCTTACGGCCCCCCGATCATGCCCGACCCCAGACCAGGCAGGACACCGGCCAAAACCGCTCCGCCGCCAGCGCCTTGTTGCGAGCCCATGACTTGGGATCTGGTTTGTCTCTATCCTGAGGTCATGGTCGATAGCGAGCGCCCTGGACGCGCAATCGTGGTCACTTGCGGAGACTGCGATCAACCCGTAATAGCCAAAGTGCATGGCGTAGTTGCTGACCGTAACCCAGACCACGGACCGCCTTCACTTCTACAGCTTGCTCAGTGCTCTCGCTGCGGCCGGGGGATTCTGGCAGTGGAGGAGGACTACGGCGACGGATGGGATGGGGAGCCCATCGCAGTGTGGCCGGGCAGGACGCGCTCTACAAACCACTTGATACCGCCAGCGCTGTGGCAAGAACAAGACGAAGCTCGTCGCTGCTTCTCATCCAAGGCCTACACCGCTGCTGTAGTGATGGTTCGCCGCACGCTTGAAGGCGTATGTGCCGAGCATAATGTGATGAGCCCCCGCGGTGGCCTCGTAAAGGGCCTGGAGCAACTAAAGGAACTGGGGAAGATCGACGAACGTCTTCTTGCCTGGGCCCAGGCCCTCCGCGTCTTGGGCAACGAAGGCGCGCACTACACCGGGAAGATGGTTTCCCCAGAGGACGCCGCAGATGCACTAGCACTTTGCGATGCGCTACTTGACTATCTCTACGTATACGCGGCACAGTTTGAGAAGTTTCAGGAGCGTCGCCTGCAACGCGGAATTTCAGGTAAAGCGCCAGCGGCGAACTCCAAGCCGGTTGGTGACGCATAAAGCTAGCATTGCGGTGCTCCAGCCACGCCAGTGCCCCCGCCGCAACTTCTTTACCGCATAAATAATGAGGGCCCCCTGAGGGGCCCTCACACTACGGCTAGTGGCCGCAGTGGTGCGCTGCCCAGATTACGGCCTCAACAAGAACCCGGCCCACAAGGGACTTAAGGAACTGTTGGCCAACCTCTGTGCACCACGCACGCTTACCGTTTGGAGATGCCATGAGGCACGACCTTTCAGCAAGGGCGTAGAACCGCTCCGCCAGTCGGGACGAACTCGGTTGAATCCGCTTTGCGGTGTGTCCAAGCCCGCCCCCTTGCGGGAGTGGTAGCGCGCTCTGCACATTACACCCAATCGCCCTGATGGCCCAACACGGCTTCTGACACGCCAAGTTGGCCATAGATGGCAACGGGGCCTCTTCCTTACCACGGGGCAAATCCTCTCGATCAAGTCGCAAAGATGTGCGAGCGCTCACTCTCCGCCACCGGTCACCTGTCAATCGGACCCCTGCCGCGCGTACGCGGCCAGGCACAGAAGCTCTTCGAGGCTCAGCCACCCTTCGGCGATCCCCTCCAGCCGCACCACCGGCCCACCTTGGGCGTCGGTGTCGGCGATCGCCCGGAGGGCGGAACGCTTCACGCCGCACAAAGCCAGCAGCTCGTTCAGCTCGTCTGCTGTCCGCCGTGCGACTCTCCACCCGGCCGCGTAGTCCACCCCCGGCAGCCACACCCACGAGTCCGGGTCGAGGCCGGCCGCCAACTCCGCACTGAAGTCGTCGTCCCCGTACAACAGTCCCTCAACTCCCCTGGTTAACAACCGAACCGGCCAACCGTGCGCACACATGCCGAGGAGCCCGATACCATCGGCACCGGGTTCCGACCCACCGGACCACCCCATCTCCCGCCAAGGTCACGGGGTGGTCCGGCACGTCTTCAGTTGTCCCTGCTCACGCCAGGGCCCTACCGCGCAGGCTCGTTCTCGTCGGGTTCGCGGCCGAAGATCCGGCGGAACAGCTCCGCCTCGTCCAGTCCGGCCAGCGGATCATCAACTCCCATGCGTTCCTGCCAGATCCGCCGCGCCAGCCGCTCCTGAGAGATGTCGGCAGACCGAAGTTCGGCGAACCAGGCCGCCACCTCACGGTGGACCGCACGCCGGCTCGGGGAGACGGCCCGCACCGGCCAGGAGAACTGACCGCGCAGCGACCACCACCACACGGCCCTGCCCCACCAGGTCCGAGGATCGTGCCGGATCACGGGCGCACCTCCGGGTCGGCCGGGTAGAGCTTGACCACGTAGGGCGTGATCCCGACGAACGCGAGCGCCCGTACCTGCCCGTACATCGCGAGCCGGTGCCCGATCGAAGGCACCGCGTCCGGCCCGAACAGGTCGTCGAAGTACCTCCACTGCTCCGCGTCCAGCGGCAGCGCCCGCAGCGAGCCGAGCAGCGCGGTCAGCGCGTCCGACAGCCGGGAGAAGCGCGCCGTCTCCGTGACCCCGCGGACCTCCACTGCCACCGGGAACGGGTACGGCGCATTCAACTGGGCGGTGCGCCCGGTTCCGGTCATGACCTCCCCTTCCTCCGCGCGCGGCGCTTGAACCCCAGCCCAGTGAGCTTGCGCTCCATCACTTCCAGTTCCACCCGGACTCGCACCGAGGGCTGGCGCACCCGACGCACCTCACCGACGAACGCCGCCTTACCGCCCCTGAGCGGCGCATCCGTGTCCAGCGCCCACCTCAGGTAGTCACTGATCGGCTCGATCGCCTCAGCGAGCGTCGCCGGCTGGTCGACGGGGAACGCGCACTCCACCGCCTCCAGCAGCTTGACCAGGGACTCCACGTGCAGCAGCGAGCCCCGGGCAGTGGACAGCAGCTCTGCGTGACCCATCTCCTTCAGCGGCGCCCCGGCCTTGATCGCCTCCAGGGCCCAGTACGCCTCATCCACCCGCCACTGCCCCAGGCTGAACGCCAGGTGCGGAAACCGATCAGCCGGCCGAGGCCGGCCAGCGCCAGGCGCCACAGGAAGGGCCATCACGCCGCCACCTCCCCCGCCCGACGCGGGTGCCACCGGTGAACACCCACCGCCTGACCGTTCACGACGATGAACCGCGCCAGCGCCTTCCGCAGCCCCGCACCGCAGTAGAAGCACCGCGTCCCCGCAACCCCGGACGCCCTCCCGAACCTCATCGCCCACCACCGCCTTCCGGGCCCACCAGAGCCCAAACGAACTTCCCGATACCTCCCGGCCGAGGGCAGCAGCCCCACTCCACGGACAAGGCCTCCACCAGGCACAACCCCCGCCCCGAGCTGCAATCCGGCCCGGTCGACCGCCGGATCGCCGGCTTCTCGCTGCTGGCGTCGTGCACCTCGATCCGCAGGAAGCCGTGCACGTCCTCGAAGCCCACGGCGATCCGTCGCCCCTTGGGCACCCGGGCGTGGAGCACCGCGTTGGTCACCAGCTCCGAGAGCACGAGCGCGCCGGCGTCGGCGAGCACACCGCCTTCCGGCATGCCGTCGAGAAAGTCCCGCAGCAGGGACCGAGCCGAGCGAACCGACGCTCGGTGGCGCGGGAGCTCGAAGAACGCCTCTCGCGTCGGCGTCGTCGCCGCAGCTCCCGTCACTGCACCTGTCCTGTTCACCGCATCCGCCCCATCCCTCGCCGACTTCACTCGGTCCACGAAGCAGCCATCCCGGCCTTGCACTTCAGACAACACCGAGGGCACGGGTCGGAGTAATGTCGTAGAGGGTGTTGAACCGTTGTGAATGGTCGTCAGACCACCGACAGGGGAACGATCTTGAACGCACCGAACGCTCAACTCGCCGACTGGTTCGGACGCACCGGCTGGTCACTTGGCGAACTCGCCCGCCGTGTCCGCGCGAAGGCCGCCGAGTGGGGTCACCCCCAGATTTCCTCGGACCCGTCCAGCGTCAAGCGATGGCTGGCCGGCCAGACGCCCCGCTGGCCGGTGCCGGACATCCTGTCGGACGTGTTCTCGGCGCACTTCGGCTACCGGGTCACGGCCTACGATCTCGGGCTTGAGGCTGCGTCCGTTGCGGACAGGGCTCTTGTCTACAACCAGTCCTACCCCGCTACGGTGGAGGCGGTTGCAGACC
Source organism: Kitasatospora sp. NPDC057904 (assembly GCF_042887925.1). Classification (NCBI taxonomy): domain Bacteria; kingdom Bacillati; phylum Actinomycetota; class Actinomycetes; order Kitasatosporales; family Streptomycetaceae; genus Kitasatospora; species Kitasatospora sp. NPDC057904. The sequence continues at coordinate 1,165 of NZ_JBHVOL010000016.1, read as the reverse complement.
TTGGGAGGGCCGACGTGGATCGACGCAAGTTCCTGACCGGATCAACATTCGCCGTCGCGGCTGCGGTCGGGCCGTCGCGTGACTGGCTGCTCCAGACACTCGACCAGACGCCTAAGCCTGGCCGGCGAGTCCAGCTGGAAGACGTGACCGCTGTGAAGAACATGTTCGGCGCGTTCCAGCAGATGGACATCTTCCAGGGCGGCGGCTCGGGCCGACTGGCGCTCGCCGCCTACATGAACGAGCACGTCTTCCCGCTGCTGCGGCAGACCTACACCGAAGACGTCCGCCGCGCGCTGTGCGAAGCTGCCGCGGAGCAGACCTACCTGCTCGGGTGGATGGCGTACGACAACGGGGAGCACGGACCGGCGCAGCGCTACCTGATCCAGTCTCTCCGCCTGGCAGAGGAATCCGGGAACGTGGCGCTAGGCGCCCACGTGCTCGCTGGCATGGCCGATCAAGCCACACTGCTCGGGCACCCCGACGAGGGCCGACGGCTCGCCCAGGCCGGACGCGCCGGGCTGTCCCGGACGCCCGAATCGGACGCGTGCCTCGCCGACCTCTGGGCACTCGAAGGCCGCGCGCTTGCCAAGCTCGGCGAGAAGCGCGCGGCGGCTCACGCCGTCGTCGCCTCGGAGAGGGCCTACGAGAACGTCCAACTCGGCAACGAGGCCGAGTGGGCCCGGTTCATCGACCCGGCCTACCTCAACGGCGAGCACGCCAACACGTTCCAGGACATCGGCGACGCCGCCGAGTCCGAGCGGTACGCCCGTCTGTCGATCGACCACGCCAGGGCCCAGAAGCGGGCCCGCCGCGGAGCGATGTCTCAGGCAGCGCTCGCCGTGTCCCACCTCCAGCGTCGGGACCTCGAAGCCGCACACGCCGCCGGCCTTCGGACCCTCACACTCACCAGTCAGGTGAAGTCGTCCCGCGCCGTCGAAGCCGTCCAGAACCTCAAGCAGCAGATGGTGCCCTTCGGCCGCCACGCCCTTGTGGCCGACTTCAACGACCGAGCCCGAGAGCTGCTCGCAGCCTGATCAACGCGCGAAACACAACGGGCCCTCTCCCTGCCAGGCGGGCTCTAGCGATCCCCGCAACACCCTGAGTTCAGGGAGTTGCGGGGATCGTGGATTTTGAGGGCTTGAAGGCGAGGTTCTTCGAGGCGTTG